>CAMDFD010000001.1 GCA_945897365.1 Bordetella parapertussis
GCCCTGAATAACGCCTTTTGCGTGAACAAGAGAGGGCCGGATCGCGCTGTACCGATTCATAACAACCGCCGCAGCGGGCGCAAACAAATGAGACTGCCCAATGAGCAATCAAGGCGACCGGGGAAACTGCTGCGGCCGTGGGACGTGGCGGCCACACCGCTGGAACTGGCGCTGGCCAGGGGCCACAGGTGGTTGGCAATGCTGGAGTACGGCAAGTTGAAAAACCTGACTGAAATTGTAGCGCTGGAGGGAGTCGACAACAGCTACGTCAGCCGGATGGTGAATTTGACTACGCTGGCACCGGACATCGTCGAGGCGATTTTGGAGGATACGCTGCCGGATCACCTGACGCTGTTTGATCTTGCGGTGGACCCGCCTGCGCTGTGGGAGGAGCAGCGGTTACGGATTTGGTGAGACGGGACTGTAAAAGATAGTGATGGCGACTGACTCCAAGACAGCGGGGTGTCTGTAAAGCCAGCACCAGACCGCCCGATCATGTTCGCATAAGCACGGATCGCATACGCGGCATGTCGAGTGACCGGTATTTCAATTACAACGGTCCTCGTAGCTCCTCCCGCTTAAATGACCGGTAGTAATCGCCGCAACTATGACGTCCACTTACCGCGAGTGACTACAACCAGCCTAAATCACAGATTGATACAACAACAGCATCGTCCGCTTTTGGCCGATTGCAGACGGTCAACTGTTTTGTGCGTACGACTGCTTACACTGCATCACCGCCGCCCAAGTCAGCGAAGCGACCGTTCGCTCTGGGTCGAAAGGGCACAGTGGAGCGACCTATCAGCTTCAAACTCTGGATAACTTCAACACAGCTGTTCTGAAAACTCCTTTAACAAGAAGAAGTCTCAACATTTAGAATGATGCATTGAACCCCAAGAGCTTGATCTACATGCCCTTGGAAAACTTAGGCGGTTTGCGATCTGGTATCTTCTGGCCCGCCAAGACTATTTCGAACTGATTCCAAGTCATTCGAACAATTTACAACCCGTTCGGAGCCTATTTGGGTGCGCTCCTAGAGCACTTTCCGGATCAGACAGGCTTCTTCATAAGCCTCAATGTCTTTGAGCCGGTACAAAACTTTCCCCACGATCTTCAAGTACTGCGGGCCCTCGCCGACGGTGCGCCAGCGCTGAAGGCGTGCGACTGAACAAACCCAACGATCGGCGAGCATTATTTCGGTCAGGAGCTGACGGGTAGGTTCGGCCGGGACCTCTGGAGCCAGGTGTTGGGACTCGAACTTGGGTTCGTTTGCTGCGGTTTTGGCGATGCCACTGGACAAGGCGTCCAGCACGTCACTCATTTTTTCAGCCCGCGGGTTCGAAGACGAGGTGTAGTTGGTAGCCATGGGCTTGCTCCTTGATGCCTATATGCAGTGGTTTCATATAGGTTCATACCGGATAGTCTGACAATTTTTCTCAGTAGGGTGGGTTGGTGCATGCCACGCGCAAATCGCTTTGTATGATGTTAATCACGATTCCTACGGATGTTGCGCCAATGCAAATACCTCAATAACATCGTCGAGCAGGACCACCGGGCGATCAAACGGATAACCCGACCGATGCTGGGGTTCAAGTCGTTTTGAAGCGCGCGAATTATCATCGCCGGGATCGAAACCATGCACATGATTCGCAAGGGGCAGATGAACTGCCCCGAAGGCTCAGCCATGTCCGTAGCACAGCAGTTCTACAGCCTCGCTGTTTGATCACCAGGTCAGCGACGCAACTCTTTTCGGCCAGACTCCACTATTGCGACAAAACCAACAAAACGGTGGGCACATCCATCAGCATGGAGCCCTGGATCCTTTCAGTGCCCAGATGGAGGTGACGAAGCGGGCCTTCGTCGGAGAAATTGACTTCAGGGAGGGAGTGGGTGCGTTCTTTCAAGATTTTTGCATTATCGCCAACCGCCATTGACTGCCTCGTTGAAACGACATGCAAAATAATCGATTATAATTTAATTATAAAAATTTATCGATATAATATCGAAAACACATGCAAATCTATATATACTTAAGTTTCGGCGAATTCATCACTCACTTGACTGAATGCGCTGAGGACATCGGATCAAGTCATTCATCAAAGACCCACAGAGGAGACACCATGAAATTGCGAAATTTCTCATTTGTACTTGCGCTCGCGTTAGGCGCTGGCGCGGCAAGCGCCGCATTCCCGGACAAGCCCATCAAAATCGTCGTGGCGTTTGCGCCTGGCAGTGCCACAGACATCGTGGCGCGGTCAATTGGCCAGAACCTGTCGGTGGCATTGGGCCAACCGGTGGTGATTGAAAACAAGCCGGGAGCCGGGGGCAACATCAGTACAGTCCAAGTCGCCAAATCGGCTGCGGATGGCTACACACTGCTCATGCACAGTGTGGCTTATTCGGTCAACCCATCTCTTTTCAGCAAAGCAGGCTATGACCCCAAAAAGGACCTGGTAGGGGTCGCCATGGCGGCGGTGTCACCGAACATTATTTATGTTCATCCCGATGTCAAGGCCAACAACCTCAAGGAGCTGGTGGCCCTGGCCAAAAAAGAAAAGCTCAGTTACGCCTCGTCCGGTAACGGCACAACCACCCATCTGGGCGCGGAGTTGTTGTTCCGCAACCTGCTGCAGGTGGATGTATTGCATGTCCCGTTTCAGCCCGCAGCAGCAGCCACGGCCGTTGTGAGTGGCCAGGTTCCGGTCGGCTCCACGTCCATGCCCCCCGTCGTCCAACTGGCCAAGGCCGGAAAAGTGCGTCCGATTGCCGTCACCAGTCTCAAGCGCAGCCCGGCTTTGCCAGAGGTGCCCACTGTCGCGGAACTGGGCTACGCCGGGTTTGAGGCCAACACCTGGTTTGCCCTGTTTGCCCCGGCTGGAATACCGAAAGAAGTGCTCGAATTTCTGAACAAGGAAGTCAATAAGGTTCTGCTTTATAAAACCTTGAATGACAATTTTGTAGGACTTTCACTCGAAGTCTCGCGCATGAGCCTCCCCGAACTGGCGACCTACGTCGACAGCGAAGTTGTGAAATGGGGCAAAGTTGTCCAGCAAACCGGCGCCAAAGTCGATTAACAACCCTTGAACTCGAATGCATGAAACTCATCAGTTACCTTTACCAAGACAGCGTCCGCTATGGTGTGCTGCAAGACGATGGCGTGATCGATATTGCCAAGTGCCTGCCCGATGCACCGACTGGCGTGAATGAATTCATCGCCCTGAGTAACGCTCGCCCGAGTTTGCTCGACGACATCCAAGCCCGTGTCGGCTCGTGCCAGGCCACTCCTCTGACCGACGTTACATTGCTGCCCAGTGTGCCGCGCCCAGGGAAAGTTGTGTGCCTGGGGGTCAATTACCTGGACCATGCCAAAGAAGGCGGCAACAAGGTGTACGACTACCCCACTATTTTTCTGCGTTGCGCCACCTCACTTGTGGCGCATGGCGCGCCGATTCAGTTGTCCCCCATATCAACGGCCCTGGACTATGAAGCCGAACTGGCGGTCGTCATCGGCCGTGTGACCAAAAATGTCAAGGCGGTCGATGCCCTGCAGCACGTATTTGGCTACACCTGCTTCAACGACGCCACGTACCGGGACTACCAGAAGAGAACTACCCAATGGACCATCGGCAAAAATTTTGACCAGACCGGAGGCTTTGGACCCCATCTGGTCACCGCGGATGAATTGCCACCGGGCTGCCAGGGTTTGCACATTGAGTCACGCCTCAATGGCAAGGTCATGCAAAGCGCCAACATGGATGCCTTGATCTACCCCGTGGCACAAACTTTGGAGCTACTGTCGCAGTGCTTGACCCTGGAGCCAGGTGATGTGGTGTTGATGGGCACACCCGCTGGTGTGGGTTACGCGCGTACGCCACCGGTGTTTATGTGCGCAGGCGATGTGATCGAGGTTGAAATTGAAGGCATCGGCACCTTGCGCAACCCGGTCGGCGCACAAGGATGACCCGGCCCTACCACCTGACTCAAGCTATTTCAAGCAACTTCACACCCTCTGAAATTGACGCGGAAGTCTGACGGTAATGCGCCACCAAGATCTTCACCGCATCGTCAGCCTTCCCCTCAATCGCGGCATGGAACAGGGCCACATGCTCCTCGTGGGTATGGCGGCTCGTGAAGTTTTTGCTGGCAGCCAACTGCCGGTAACGGTAGGCCTCATTGGACAAGGTGGCACAAAAGTCACGCAGCCAGCGCGAGGGACAGTTGTCCAGAAGTCGGGCGTGAAATTCCCGATGCAGCGTTTCCCACTCGGGATTGGGCACGTAGTGGTCACTGGCGAGCGAACGCGACGTGCGGGACAGCTTATGCACCAGCAACACCAGGGCGTCTTCCCAGGATGGCGTGCGATTTTCAATCGACTGGCGCAAACACAGACCCTCGACATCGCACCGGGTGGAGGTGAGAACATCAAGCTCTTCCCAGTGCAACGGGGCCACGCAAAAGCCACGTTGATCCGTGCGCACCACCAGGCCTTCAGACGACAGCCGGTTCAATGCTTCGCGCACCGGACTGGCGCCGACAGCGTAGCGTTGACCTACCGCATCGACTCGCAACTTGTCTTCTGGCTTGAAGACGCCGTGCAGGATATCTGCGCGCAGTGCGTCATAGACCGCGCTGGCGCGGGTGGTGCCGGATGCGTCGGCGGACTGATCTGAGAGTGCTGGTTTTCTGGACATTTTTTAAATTAATCGATTAACCCTATTTTAAGGCGTAAACATGAGAAACGTCACCCAACAAAACATCACAGCCACTGTCGTCCAGACTTTTGACAAGATTGACGACCCCCGAATGAAATTCTTGGTGGCCGAATTCGTCAAACACGTGCACAGCTTTGCTACCGAGACGAAGCTGACCCACGCCGAGTGGCGCGAGGGCCTAGCGTTCCTGCACCGCGCAGCCGACATCAGCAGCGACTCGCGCAGCGAGTTCACTCTGTTGTCTGATGTGCTGGGGCTGTCGTCGCTGGTCGACCTGATGGCATCCAAGCCCGGCGCGACCCAAGGCAGTGTCTTGGGCCCTTTTCACACGCGTGGTTCGCCCTGGATGGAGAGTGGTACCAACCTCATGGGCAACAACGCGGGCGAACCCGTGCTGCTGCGAGGCAAGGTCACCGACATCCATGGCCAACCCATCCCCGAGGCCAAAGTTGATTTCTGGCAAAACGCTGACAACGGCCTGTATTGGCAAATGGACGAGGCCCAGGCGACAGACAACCTGCGCTGCCAGATGCAGGTGCTGCCCGATGGCACCTTTGAGTTGCTCACCATCCGACCCAAACCCTACCGGGTGCCCACCGACGGTCCTGTCGGGGAGTTGCTCACCGCATCCCACCGCGACGCCTGGCGGCCGGCGCACTACCACATCATTGTCGAAGCGCCGGGCTATACCAGCTTGATCACCGAGGTGTTTGACGCTGACGACACCTACATCAGCCAGTGTGCCGTGTTCGGGGTGCGCGAATCGCTGATTCGCAAGTTTCAACCTGAAGCCGATGCCAGCGTGATGGAACGCTACCAACTAAAAACCCCCTACTTTGTATTCGACTGCCCCATTGCTTTGGCAACCCAGGAGGCTTGAACATGATGAAAATTGAACAAAAATCGATTGATCAGCTCTTCTTCAACGCGCGTTCTGCCAACGGATTTTTGGACATGCCGGTTCCCTTGTCGCTCCTGCAAGATGTCTATGAGATCGCCAAGATGGGGCCCACGTCGATGAACACACAACCGGCGAGGTATGTTTTTTTGACCAGCCCGCAAGCACGAGCGCGGGTCTTGCCCGCACTCAAACCCGGCAATGTGGACAAAGCGAAGTCCGCGCCGGTCACGGTGATCGTGGCCACCGACACGCAGTTCTACGAAAACATGCCCTCCATCTGGCATGTACCGGAAGCGCGCGACATGTTTGCAGCCAACACCAAGCTCGCACAGGACACCGCCACACGCAACAGCACCTTGGGGGGTGCCTACTTCATGATGGCGGCACGCGCGCTAGGGTTGGATTGCGGCCCGATGAGTGGCGTGGATCTCGAAAAAATCAATGCAGAATTTTTTCCTGACGGTCGCCTGCAAGCCAACTTTTTGATCAATCTGGGCTACATCGACGCCACCAAGACCTACACGCGTAACCCCCGCTTGAGCTTTGAGCAAGCCTGTTCCGAAATTTAGGGCGACTCGTCCCTAACCGCTGACCAGACCCGCAAGCGCCATCACCACACGATTGCGCCCAGCATGTACCCCCGCCTCGACTATGACCTGGAACGCGACTTGGTGCCCTTGCATCTGCGGTGTGACGGGCCTTTTTTTCTAATTTGCACTTTGAATCCATGAGCTCCAACAATTTGTTTTCTGCCCTGCGGGCTGCTTTCCCTGCCGACTTGACTGCGGTGGCGGTCGAGACCGATGAAGGCCTGCTCTACAGCTGGCAAGACCTCGACCGCGCCACGGCCATGATGGCCAATTTGCTTCAGTCACTCGATTTGCCTGAAGGCAGCCGGGTGGCGGTGCAGGTCGAAAAATCGGTCGAAGCGATGGTGTTGTATTTGGCATGCTTGCGCGCTGGCTGCGTGTTCTTGCCGCTCAACACCGCTTACCAAAGCGCCGAGATTGAGTACTTCATTGGCAACGCCGAGCCTGCCGTGGTGGTGTGCAGTCCGGCCAATTTTGGCTGGGTCAGCAAACTCGCCTTCAAGGCGGGCACGCAGCATGTGTTCACGCTGGGCGATGACCGCACGGGCAGCTTGCTCGAGCGCGCCGCGCACCACAGCGACCAGCACACACCTGCGGCGCGCCAGGCCGATGATCTTGCTTGTATTCTCTACACCAGCGGCACCACGGGGCGCAGCAAAGGCGCCATGCTCACTCACGGAAACCTTCGCTCAAATGCGCTAGTGCTCAAGGACTATTGGCAATGGCAGGCTGGTCGCGATTTGCTGATCCACGCCCTACCGATTTTTCATGTGCATGGCTTGTTCGTTGCCATAAATGGTGCGCTCATCAGCGGCAGCAAGATGCTGTGGATGTCCAAATTCGACGCCAAGCGGGCCGTAGCATGGATGCCTCAGGCCACAGTGTTCATGGGGGTTCCCACGCTCTACGTTCGTATGCTGGCAGAGCCTTCGCTCACGCGGGATATATGCAGCCAAATGCGTTTATTCGTCGCCGGCTCTGCCCCCCTTCAAATCGAGACCTTTAATGAATGGGCTGACCGCACCGGTCACACTATCGTAGAGCGCTACGGCATGAGTGAGACCGTGATGCTGACCTCCAATCCCTACCAGCCCGATTTACGCTTTGGCGGTCAGTCGGAGCGGCGCGGAGGCACCGTCGGCTTTCCCTTGCCTGGCGTGAGCCTGCGAGTTAGGGGTGATGCCGGTGAGGATCTGCAAGTGGGCAAGATCGGCGGTATCGAAGTCAAGGGCCCGAACGTTTTCAAGGGCTACTGGCGCATGCCCGAGAAAACCAAGGAAGAGTTCACCTCTGACGGCTGGTTTAGGACTGGTGATGTGGGACGAATCGACGAGAGAGGTTACGTCGCCATCGCCGGGCGCAGCAAAGACCTCATCATCAGTGGCGGCTACAACGTCTATCCGGCCGAGATCGAAGGCTACATCAACGAAATGCCTGGCGTCTGTGAAAGTGCCCTGTTGGGCGTACCGCACCCCGACTTTGGTGAGGTAGGCGTCGCACTGGTGACGCTGAAGTCCGGTGCAAGCCTCACGAGCGATGCAGTCATCGCGACACTCAAGGCCCGACTGGCCAACTTCAAAATCCCCAAGCGCTGTTTCATCGTCAGTGAGCTTCCGCGCAACAACATGGGCAAGGTACAGAAGAACGTTTTGCGCGAACAGTTTAAAAGTCTGTTTGCGCTGACTTGACACTAATCCCCCGCGTAATTTTTTTAGCTGCAGAGGTTACTGACCATGTTTGAGAAATTCAGCAAAAACCGCCCGCTCGAGCAAGTTCAAGAGACCGCCAAACGCTTGATCAGTGCTCATGGGGAATCCAACGCCCAAAGCATTGCCATTAAGTTGGTGGACCAGTACGAGCGGCTGGACGCACGGCAACGCCAAGTCTTTTTTGACTTTCTATCGGGCGATTTCAACCCCGACCCGGTAAAAGTCAAAGCAATGGCCGAAGCCTATGCATCAGACCCCAGTGCATCCAACCTGATTGCCTTATGCCGACACACCGAGCCACGGCGTCAGGAGCTACTGCGCAGGATTAATCGTGCGCCCGGAGGTACGCAGGCCATCGTGCAGATGCGAAAGTCTCTGCTACCGATGTTGAAAGATCACGATCCCTGGCGAGTGATTGATGCGGACATGCATCACCTTTTGAGTTCGTGGTTCAACCCCGGATTTCTTGAGCTTCACCAGATCACATGGGACTCATCTGCTGAAATCCTGGAGAAGATCATTCAGCATGAATCGGTGCACGCAATCGACGGATGGGATGACCTTCGACGCCGCCTGCAACCCGACAGGCGCTGCTTCGCGTTCTTCCATCGCCAACTTCCCAAAGAGCCACTGATCTTCGTGGAAGTCGCCCTCGTGCCAAGCATTTCACGCGACGTGGGTGCCTTAATCGACAAGAACTCTCCGGTGGCAGAACCCAAGACGTTTAAGACTGCCATCTTCTACTCCATCAGTAACTGCCAGCCTGGCTTGCGCGGGGTGTCCCTCGGAAACTTCCTGATCAAGCGTGTGGCCCAAAAACTGGCCGAGGAAGTTCCAACCCTGAAGGTGTACTCCACCCTGTCGCCGATTCCTGGCCTGACTCGATGGCTAGAAGCTGGTGCACCACTTGATGCCGCCCAAGCAACTGCGCCGTTTAAACGCAAGATTGAAGAGGCTCGCCGCGTGCTTGGGCTGCCTGGCAAATCTTGGCCTGAGCGCATCAAGGAGGGGTGGCGCCCAGAACTTTGTTCTGACCGAGAGAAAAAATCACTTTTGGGTTTGTGCGCGGCTTACCTGATGCACTACACAACGTCGCGTCAAGGCGATGCTGTGGCCAATTTCCATCTAAGCAATGGCGCCACTTTTCACCAACTCAATTGGGCCGCAGATCTTTCAAAGAAAGGGCTTCACCAGTCAGCCGGGCTGATGGTCAACTACCTTTACGAACTCGATAAGGTCGAGCAACAGCATGAGGCCTTCAGCAAAGGTAAGGTGACCTGCTCACGGAGCGTCGAGAAACTCATTTGATCGATGGGAATGACAAGGTCTTTTTCAAGGCCACGATACATCCCGTCCGCTTATGGCCGGTAGCAGGCCCCCTTGCTGTGAGCCGATGTCTGCTATCGCTGCATCACCGCCGCCCAAGGCAGCGTCGCGACCGTTCGCTTTGGGTCGAAAGGGCACAGTTGTGCAACCTATCAGGTTCTAATTCCGGAGCACTCAGCACGGAGGGTCTGAAAACTCTCGGTACAAGAAGATGTCTCAACATTTAGAAAGATGAACCGGACACCAAGAGCTTGATCTACTTGCCCTTGGAAAACTTAGGCGGTTTGCGATGACGTATGTTCTACCCCGCCAGTAAGTCTGGCTCTAGGCTCTGCCCCATGGACCATAACAATTAATGGTGGTCAGTTGCAAAAACTTGTTGTATCATGATGAATCAAGATCAATCAAGACGGTTGCATGAATGGCTACAGTTGCACGCGAAAAGTTTTCTTCTCAGGCATCGCCTGAAGTGTTGACTGCATTACGTCAAATTGCTGAGGGGCAAGGCCGGCAATTTCAGGCTGTACTGGATGAGGCTCTGCGTGATTACATCGACCGCCAGCAAAAGATCCGACCCCGCCGCCACGTAATGGCGTCATTTGCGTCTAGTCTTGATGAGTTTGATCATTTGTACCGCGAACTCGCTAAATAAGCTGTGATTCGCGATTACCTCACTGTGGCCGATGTGCTCGGAATGCACACGGTATTAATGCAAAGGTATGGTGGCGCAGGTGGTGTTCGTGATCCAGGCGCCCTAGAGGCTGCCCTGTTTCGACCACAAACGGGTTACTACGACGATATCATCGCTGAGGCCGCAGCACTGCTAGAAAGCCTTGCAATTAATCATCCCTTTGTAGATGGCAACAAGCGTATCGCTTTTGCTGCCGCAGACGTGTTTCTGCGTATCAACGGCTGGTGCCTAAAGAGGCCATCTATGGTCATCTATAAAGAGATGCTCCAGCTGTTCGAGGCTGGCACTTTTGATATCGCACACCTTGAACCCTGGATTCGAGAGTTTGCTATGACTCAAGAATAATAGGGTGAGTGTCCCTCTATTTCCGCCAGTCAGGCTTGCTCTAGGCTCTACCCCGGCTCTACCCCATTAATGATGTTGGCCCCTAGTTAGCGCTCAGGTAGATCCCGGGAGTCAGCCCGCCGGCGGGAAGATCAGGGGTACTGCGCAGTCGGGGTGATGGTGCCCTGAACACCCAACTGATACGCCCTGGCCAGAAGCGCGTTGTACTCGGCCTCAGAGGGGAACTGCTCACGGGTTAGGATGGTGCCCGACGTTCCGTTTGCGTCCCCGACGATCATCCAGCTGTAGTCCGGGGCGTAGTCGAGGATCCAGTAGTTGCCCGGTTCGTTCCGGTTGGGCTCGCCGGCGAAGCTCACGTTGAGGCGGGTGTTGAACGCGTTGACCGGCACGGCCGATCCTGTGATGCTCCACTCCGGGCCGCTGGGTCCGACGAATTTGCTGGAACTCTGCACATTGATGCTGCCGTCGGGCTGGGGTGTGTAGACCGTTTTGACGTTTACGAGCACGACGGACGGGCCTTGTTTCACGCTGCCCTGTTCGTACCAGGTGCCTGCATACTGATTGATATCAACCGGCGGCGGTGCGGGTAGCACGGTGCCCCCCGTCTCACCAATCATGATCGGCTGGTTTGGGAAATAGGTGCCGTCGTTGGGATCGCCGTAGATGCCGTTATAGGGATCGAACGGGCCTTTGTCTATGTAGAAGTCGTTGATCCAGCCGGTTGCGAGCGTGATCGCGGCTGCGCTCATGGCGCTGCCGTTATCGAGCTGAACGCCGACGAACTGGTAGGGGTGGAAGGTCACGAGTTGCTCCGTGGTGCTGCCCCAATTATTCCCGGCCTGCGGCGGCGAGGCGATCTGGTAGAGCGGGATGTTCAGGTCATCGAGCTTGGTGAGCGAAGTGGGGAACTGGTCCGGGTTAGCCAGGCCGTCGAACATCACCACGCCCAGCAGATTTACGGCGGCGCCGTTGTCGACGGTGCGAGCGGCCACCTCGGCGGCGAACCCGCCGCCCAGACGCTCTCCGGCAAACAGGAACTTCTGGGGTAGCACCCGCTGATAGCCTGCGGCGGTCGCGCTCGTGGAGAGCGCCACGCGGTCACCCAGCATCATGTCGGCGACCGCCTTCTGCATCTCCGGGCTACCGAGATATCGCCCCGGCTGGGTAGGAATCTCGAAGGAACTGATCACAGGAACCACGACGATGCTGTTGGTCTGACCTGCGATCTTGGCCGCTAGCTCGGACAAGGACGCCGTGTCGCCGCCCTGGAGCCAGACGACGCCTTTGGCCGAGACCTTGCCGTCAGCCTGGGGCGGGAAGTACCAGTCCGCCGACGTCACGTAGCCCCCGGGACTATACGGAATGGCGAGCGAAGAGCTGCCGGCTGTCACGCCGTTGTCGAATTGCGGAGCGACGGTCGAAGGCAGGTCGTCGCCGCCACACCCGCCCAAACCAAGACACAGCACAGAAACGATTAACAAGGAGATAGATTTCAAAATGAGAACATCCTCATGAGAAGTTTCGAGCAAAGCCGAGGGTGGCGATATTGTTGGCAAATAAATTGTAGTTTGTTTCCTTGGTGAACCGCCCATAAACCTCGTCGTGTTTGCTCAACTGATAGGTCACTCCAACGAAGAGGGTCTGCCAGTTGTTGGGGTGCAGCGGGCTCATCGGCGATGACGACTCTTGGCGATCGCCAACAATGTAGAGCCTAAAATCAACACTTTACGAATAAGTAAGTTTGTCATTTCACCACATGTTTTCACCACATGTTTTGGTTTTCAAATCTGAACTTTCTAATCTACGCATTTTCTCTCAGTACTCGAGAGTGAATACTTGTTTGCCATCCAGTCCAACACCTATACCGTCCACATTACCGAACCAACTTTCTGAACGGGTAATTTGATGAACAAGAAAATCGCAATCTATGAACCGCTGATGGAACATAGCTTAAAACAATCGCTAAAACTGTCTTAAAAAACCGATCCACTATGCTAAGTGGTTAGTATCCCTGCCGTAGACCAAAAACAAAAAACCTGAGTGGGTATGGGGGCCTCCATGCCAGGGATTCTCTAAAGCTAGAACGCAAGGCGGCAACAAGCGTGGGGCAACATACCGACGAATTTCGCTATTGATCGCTCAGGGAGACATGGGTTGTTCAAAGTATGGCACTTTTGCAAAGCGATCGTTTTTCGGTCGCTTAGTTCACAAGCTCTGGTTAAAGTACTAGCGGCATCTTCTGTTTTGCTTTAAATTCGGCAAAACGCGCTTCATCCGAACCAACTGCAAGGAAAAAGTCGTGGCCCTGCTTGTCATCAAAACCGAATGGACGGTTCTTTACATTGCTGGTCGCCATGTCCCCGTGCGCGATGTTGCTCTGGTGATTGAAAATAAGCGTATTGCGGCGATCACGACTTCGCCTCCCGCAGACGCGCAGACAATAGAACTTAAAGGCGGCATTTCCTTGCCTGGTTTTATTAATTTGCACAACCACACCATCAATGCACCACTCTTTCGTGGCATCGTCGACGATCTACCACGCAGCGCGATTGGCGAAAGCAAGGTTTACTCAATGCTTATGCCAATCGGTGGTCTGGCCGTTAGTTACCTAGAACCTGACGAACTAGAGTCGCTTGTGGCGCTCGGTCTTCTTGAAATTATAAAGAGTGGTACCACCACGCTGCTCGATCAATTTCGACCTGTACAAGCCTGCATTTTAGAGCTCGCCAAACGATGGGGGCTCAGGCTCTATGGTGCACCCTACCTCTTTTCACCTACCGCTGCGGTAAGTGACGCAAACGTCGCGCGTGCAGCGCAAGGCAGCTTCGAAGGTGACAGTGGTATCGCAACGTTTAATCAACTATTTTCTCAATATGACCAGGGGGCTCAGGGCGGCACCCGTGTCATTTTAGGGCCTCATGCCGCCGACTCATGCGCTCCGGAGTTACTTAAATCCGTTAATCAAATCGCACTTGAACGCGAACTATTGGTCACCATTCATCTTGCCCAAAGTCAGGGCGAAGTCGATCGCGTCAAGGCAGAAAGAGGAATGGGAACCATTGATTACATGGACTCTGTCGGTTTGCTCAGAGAGGGCGTAATCTTTGCGCATGGCGTACATCTCACTGACGACGAACTGCAACGTGTTGCTCAATCGGGAGCGAGCTTAGCGCACTGTCCGACGGTTTTTTTACGCGGAGGCAAGTCACCTCACTATGCGCACTTCTCGCGACAAGGTTTAAAAGTAGGTATTGGTACCGACGCAGAGAGAATGGATATTTTTGCGCAAATGCGTGCAAGTGGTTTTGCGTCTAAACAAGCGACGAGCGCAAGCCAAGGTGCAACCGCTGCCGAGTTACTGCATGCCGCAACGGTTCATGGCGCTAATGCACTTCGACGTCCCGATCTGGGTCGGCTTGAAGTGGGCGCCGCTGCTGATCTTATTATTATTGATGCAAACAAGGCACACCTGCAACCCATTAATGACCCGATCCGTACACTTGTTTGGTACACCAGCGGCTCAGATATCGATACCGTTATGATTGATGGTCAGGTCATCGTTCGCAAGGGCAAAGCGCTTGGGCTCGACGAGGCACTCATTATTCGCCAAGGAGCTGCAGCTGCGCAAAAGGTCTGGGATGAAGCTCGCCGTCGCGGCCACTTTCCAACAGAAGCAGAGCCACTTAGAGAACCACATGGATATTAAGCAGCAACTGCTCGCGTGGATTGAACAAGACCGAGAAGAGATTATTCAATTCCTATCGGAGTTTGTTTCGACGCCTAGCCCTAATCCACCGGGTGACACCACGGCTGCGGCGCAGTTTATTTTGCAGCATCTTCAAAAACATCAAGTGCCAGCAGAAGTGCGTGCGGCCAAAGACTGGTTGCCGAATATTGTGGGCAGCTTCGAAGCTGCCCGACCAGGTCGACACTTAGTTTTAAACGGCCATATTGACGTGTTTCCTGCTGGTGATTCTAAAACTTGGTCTCGAGACCCCTGGAGTGGTGCGATCGAAGACGGAAAAATTCATGGCCGAGGTGTCGTGGATATGAAGTGCGGAACAGCCGCGTCGATCTGGACCTATATTTACCTTTATCGCATACGCGAACGCTTAGCCGGGAAGCTTGCGCTCACCTGTGTATCGGATGAAGAAACAGGCGGAACCTGGGGCGCAAAATGGCTTATCGAAACGTTTCCAACTGAATTCGCGGGCGATTGCATGCTCAATGGCGAGCCAAGTGTTCCCAATATGGTTAGGTTCGGAGAAAAAGGGACTCTGCGCGTCGCCTTTGAAGTTAATACCCCCGGAGCACACGCCGCCTACACCCATTTAAGCGATAACGCCATTAGAGTGACAACCGCACTCATTCACGATTTGTATAGCCTCGAAAAACTCGAGATCGAACAAGCGCCTGAAGTCAGGCGTGCCATTTTGAACGGTGCCGCAGCGATCAACGCCGGCCTAGGCCAGGGTGCATCCGACATACTAAACCGTATTACAGTGTGCGTTGGGGTCATTCAGGGTGGCATAAAAATCAACATCATGCCCGGACACTGCCGTATGGAGGTCGACATCAGAATGCCCGTTGGGGCTACGCATTCGATGCTCATCGAACACATCGAACGGATTATGACGCGCTATCCACTAGCGAAGTATTTTCCAATATGGACGCATTCTTGTGAACCGACCTACAGTCCACCAGATCACGAGATGATGCAAATTCTAAAAACGACTGTCACGGGCTTAGGTCTGCCTGAGCCCGCTGCAGCAGTGAGCCTTGGTGCGACTGATTCTAAGCACTGGCGACAATACGGTGTACCCGCCTACGTCTATGGCTGCCGCCCAACCAATATGGCTAAAGCGGACGAGCAAGTCGAGATTGAAGAGTACTTGCACATCGTGCGCACACACGTGCTGGCAGCTGCGGCTTACTTAGATGTTCGTTAACACAAGGCCAGTCACTCTTTATCAAGATACAGGAGCCGTCAAATGACTTTTTCTATTTTGGGACGCTGCGCGCGTACCGGCATGTTCGGATTGGTGGTCACGACATCGTCGCCCGCCGTTGGTTCGCGCTGCGGATATGTTGCAGCGGGTGTTGGGGCTGCGTTGACACAAAATCGAACCGATCCGCGCCTAGGACCTTTAGCGATCGATCTACTCAAACGAGAATATACGGCTAAACAAGTTATTGCAGCAATTGTTGCCGCCACACCTTATCATCGCTGGCGACAGCTGGCCTGTATTGATCGTCAGGGCGAGACGGCTGCCTTTACGGGTGCGAGTGTCAAGCCTGAGCACAACGAGGTGCATGGATTGAACTGCGTCTCAATTGCGAATATTGTTCGGTCATCTGAGGTGCCTGCAGCGATGGTGCGAGCGTTTGAGAACGATCAATCAGCCCCCTTGCCGGTACGTCTACTAGACGCACTCGAGGCTGGCGAGCGAGCTGGCAGCGAGTTTGTTCCCTTGGTCTCTGCAGCGCTTTTGGTGTCGCACGAACACGCATTTCCTTACGTCGATTTACGTGTCGACAGCGACCCTCAGCCTATCGCGCGACTTCGCGCGCTTTGGCAAGAATATCAGTCGATGGCAGATTTATACGTCACCCGGGCTATTGATCCAGATTCACTGTAATATCCAAAATGGCAATACTTCGCAACTATCGGAGAAAAAATAATGAAACGCCTACTTTACATTACGCTCTTGACCATAGTGTTAAGCGCAATCGCCACAACTGCACGAGCACAGGGCGCAATCCGCGTCGCCGTTGGCACATCATTTAATCAACTCGATCCAGCCTTAACAACAATAGGCGATGAGTATGTTTATGTACATCTCGTCTTCAATGGCTTGACCCGTATTGATCACAGTCTGAACGTGAAGCCTGACCTTGCTGAAAGCTGGACCGTGTCAGAAGATCTAAAAAAGTGGACCTTCAAACTCAAGCCAAATGTTAAGTTTCATCATGGCCGTACGCTAGACGCCGACGACGTTGTCGCCACCATTACCCGTATTCTCGATCCAAAAACCGGATCGCGTGCGCGGTCTAATTTAGACATGATTGAGTCGGTTAATGCAATCGACCCGTTAACTGTGAGTTTCACACTCAAACTCTCTTACGCTGGCTTTGCCGACATTTTTGCTGATCGGCAAC
The DNA here is from genome assembly GCA_945897365.1 of Bordetella parapertussis. GTDB lineage: Bacteria > Pseudomonadota > Gammaproteobacteria > Burkholderiales > Burkholderiaceae_B > Zwartia > Zwartia parapertussis_A. The sequence goes on from CAMDFD010000001.1 coordinate 16,434, forward strand.
TAAGAATTATCGCAAAAGACCAGATCGCAAGCCTATCGACCCAACCAATCGGCACGGGTCCGTTTGTTTTTAAATCTTGGGCGCCTGGCGATCGTATGGAGTTGACTAAAAATGCGAATTACTTTGAAACGAGTTTGCCCAAGTTAAGCGCAGTAACCATCAGGGTGATTCCTGAAGCCGCCGCGCGTATTGCAGCGCTCGAGTCGGGTGCAATCGATATCGTCTGGAACTTACCCTACGAATCAGTTGAGAAACTTAAAAAAAATCCGACGGTTCGCGTGGATAGCGTATCGACGGCTACTTGGGATGGCATTATTATCAACAACGAACGTCCACCTTTTAACGACGTGCGTGTACGCCGCGCACTCGCCCTGACCATTGATAAAGAGGCGCTCGTCGAACTTGCATTATTTGGCCAAGGCGCACCCACGCATAGTCCGATTCCTCCAAGCCATCCTTACTTCAATAAAAACATCGGCTTTAAGGGCCCAGATATTGCTGCAGCCAAAAAATTACTAACAGAAGCAGGCTACCCCAATGGCTTTGACGTTTCATTGCCTGTGCCACTAGAACGTGAGCAACGCGTTCGCTTGGGCGTTGCAGTCAGAGATATGGCTCGTGCTGCCGGCATTCGTATCAACGTCGAACGGGTTCCGTTCGCTTCATACGCAGCCAATGTATCGGGAAAGGCGCAAATCTACATCGATGGCTATTTTGCCCGACCCACAATCGACGCGGCACTTTACCCATTTTTTCATTCTGCGGGTAGTTGGAATCGTCAACTTTGGCGTTTTAAAGACGAACGCGCGGATAAAATTTTGGACGATGCCCGCAAAACTACCGACGAAGCCAGCCGCAAGGTCTTGTTTGAACAGTTTCAAACGATTGTCAACGACTCAGTACCTGGGGTCATCGCCTACTCTGCTGCGCACGTGAACGGTGTGCGAAAGAGCGTTGAGAACTTCAAGTCGACTCCGATGCAGTGGTTGGAACTCAAAGAGGTCAATTTAAGTAAATAGGTTACAGGCCAAGCGTGATGGGTTCTTATATTTTTCGACGACTGCTCGCAGTGTTGGGTGTCTTGCTTGCGGTATCTGTGTTGGTATTTGCGATTTCATCGCTCTTGCCTGCAAACGTCGCCTATCTTATTCTTGGTCCGTTCGCCCCGCCCGAACAGGTACGTGTTCTTGAATTACGCTTAGGTCTGACTGACCCGATCTGGCAGCAATATTGGCGTTGGGTGAGCGGGTTTCTCTCTGGCGACCTAGGCCAATCGATGTTGATGAATCGCCCAATTGCTCCTCTTTTAGCAGAGGCTATTGGCCATTCACTCATTCTCACACTGAGTTCCTTCGTCTTAATCGCCGCGATTGGTGTCACCTTGGGCATCGTCGCTGCGCTGCATCACGGCAAACCCTTGGATCACGGCGTATCTATCATTACTTACCTCGGTGTGGCGGTGCCAGAGTTCTTCTGGGCGATTGTTGTGATCATGGTATTTGCGGGCTGGCTCGGCTGGCTTCCCTCTTCCGGTTATGAACCGCTTGCGAGTGGCTTCTGGGTTTGGGCGCAGCACCTTATCGCGCCGACCTTAACGCTTGTCTTTGCTCACTTGGCTCACGTATCAAGATTGACGCGCTCAAGCATGATCGAAATCATGCAGAGTCCTTACATTATTGCTGCGCGGGCCAAGGGACTACCAGAGCGCATCATCGTCAGACATCACGCATTGCGTAACGCACTGCTGCCAACCATCACCGTATTAGCGTTGGATTTTGGTCGACTAATGGGTGGCATCGTCGTCGTAGAAACCGTGTTTGGCTACCCAGGGCTCGGTCGACTCATTGTCTTCTCGATTCAAAATCGAGATCTGCCCACTTTGCAGGCTGCAATCTTAGTTGTTGCCGCAATCTATGCTCTTGCTAATTTAACGGCAGACTTGTTGTACGCGCGGTTAAACCCAAAGATTCGTTATGGCAGAAATGTCTCCTGACACCACCAACGTCCCCGACCGCTCAGCGCGCAGCCTAGGCCGTAAGCCTATGTCTTTACAATTAAAGATTGGTCTGCTGTTAACCCTGACGATTGTTATGCTTGGTTTGCTTGCCCCGTGGATCGCGCCCCATCCCTGGGATACCATCTCGATCAAGTCTAGATTCTTGCCTCCGAATTCAACCTATTGGCTTGGAACAGACGAGTTTGGTCGAGATGTTTTAAGTCGAGTCCTGATGGGCACCGGGCTGTCAATCGCAATGGGGGTGAGCGCCACCCTGGTCAGTCTGGCAATCGGCATCCCAATTGGCTTAGCAGCAGGGTATTTTCAAGGACGTACCGATGAAGTCTTGATGCGCTTTGCGGACGTACTGATGGCTGTGCCACCAATTATGTTGGGCCTATTGGTACTCGCAGTCACCCCGCCCAGTCTTTGGAAAACTGCGCTCACCGTCGGGTTTGTCTATATTCCTCCGATTGCGCGTGTCACACGCAGCGTGACACTCTCTTTAGCGCATGAAGATTTTATTCAGGCAGCAAAAGCGCGCGCCGAAACAAACACTTATATTTTATTTCGCGAGCTGCTACCTAACGCCTGGCCACCCCTGATTGTTGAAGCAAGTCTGCGCGTCACTTATGCGATTCTTCTTGGCTCTGCTCTGAGTTTTCTTGGTCTCGGTGCACAGCCGCCTAGCTCAGATTGGGGGCTCATGATTTCCGAAGCCCGATCCTTTATTGATCGCGCTCCTTGGATTGCCTTAGCGCCAGGTTTGGCCATGTGTGCTCTGGTGATCGGTGTCAATCTGATCGGAGACGGTGCGCGCGAATACCTTGATCCGCGGCTCAAAGCGGGTGTTGGCAAAGCCTAGCATGCTAAACATCGACAACTTAAGCCTTCAATATCGTAGCCACTCTGGCCTAGTGCAGGCTTTATCTAACGTGTCGATAAAGGTACGAAAAGGCTCAACTCTTGCTATTGTTGGCGAATCAGGTTCTGGGAAAAGTACGATCGCGCTCGCCGCGATGGGTTTATTACCTCATGAAGCGCAGATATCGAACGGATCGATTTTGTTTGACGGTCAAAATATCTTAATGATGACACCTGAGCAACGCCGCCACGTTCGTGGTGCTCAAATCGGGCTAGTTTTTCAAGACCCTTTTGCAGTCTTGAACCCTTCGCTAACAGTTGGCGATCAAGTCAGCGAAGGTCTCATTTATCATCTCGGTCTAAGTAAAACTCAAGCGTTAGCGCGTGCGATAGAGCTTTTGGATGAAGTGGGTATTGCTCGACCTGCGATTGTCGCCAAAGCCTATCCACATGAGCTGTCAGGAGGGATGCGACAGCGCGCTTTGATCGCTGGCGCCTTGGCTGCAGAACCACAGTTTCTGATCTTAGATGAACCAACCACTGCACTAGATGTGACGATCGAAGCACAGATTCTCGATCTGCTTCAATCGCTTCAAGCTCAACGTAGCTTAACGATGTTATTCATCAGCCATAATCTTGGTGTTGTCAAACGCGTTGCCGATGAGGTTGCCGTTCTGTATGCAGGCGAAATTATTGAGCAAGGCGCGACGACCGAGGTACTTTTCGAGTCTCGACACCCTTACACAAAAGGTCTCATCGCAGCTGTTCCATCGCTGCGAAACCCAAAGATTGGCCCACTCGCTTCAATCGCAGGACGACTTCCGGACCTGAGAGTGCTTCCGACGGGTTGTCGCTTTGCTCCTCGTTGTCCGTTTGTCACTTCGGGTTGCGACAGCCTTCAAACACTAACACGACTTGAACAACATCACTCAGTTCGCTGTCACGCCAGTGCATCATTGCGACATCAACCGTGGCCGGTCAGTGCTGCGCCCACCCAGCAAGCGGGCATCACGCAGAGCTCGAAAACTATTGTTGAAGCAAAAAATTTGCAAAAGACATTCCGACAATCCACAGGGAAAATATATTTTAAAAACTTCTTGCCTAAAATAAAATATGACGAACACCACGCTGTTGACCAAGTCTCTTTAAAAATTAGGGCTGGTGAAGTTCTTGGCTTAGTCGGCGAGTCTGGCTCTGGAAAAACAACTTTAGGGCGCACCATTCTGCGGTTGCTAGAGCCCACGAGCGGTGAAATCAATATTGACGGAAAAAATATCAGTCAAACTGCGCAGTCTCAACTCACAGACATGAGAAGATGCGCGCAAATTGTTTTTCAAAATCCGGATTCGTCGTTAAATCCTCGAAAAACGGTCAGACAGCTATTGACTCGACCGATCGAAAGATTTCAACTCGTCTCCCACGATAAGATTCCAGCCAGAATTCATAATTTGCTTGATCTGGTTCGCCTGCCGCATCACTATGCTGATCGTTACCCTCATCAAATGAGTGGTGGCGAAAAGCAACGTGTCAGCATAGCGTGCGCGCTTGCCACCGAACCGCGTTTTATTGTTTGTGACGAGCCTGTATCAGCGCTCGACGTCTCTGTACAGGCTGCGATCGTCAACCTCTTGAGCGATCTGCGGGATCGTTTGCAAGTCGCCTATTTATTTATCTCCCATGATATCTCTGTCGTCGCTCACTTGGCCGATCGCATTGCTGTGATGAAAAACGGCCAGATCGTTGAGATTGGTGATACGCGAACGATCATCGAACAACCGAGCCATCCCTATACTATTAAGCTTCTTTCGGCTGTACCTAGTCTTGAAAGGCGTTCATCCGCGTATTAAACGGAGTCATTGCTATGTCTGACGATCTTTATGCAAAGCAGCTCGCAAAATTTATTACCCGTACTCGCTACCTTGATCTCAGTCAGACTGTCAGTCATAAAGCACTCGTTCACACATTAGATACCTTTGGTGCAGCACTGGCGGGCAGCACTTCAAGCGAGGCAAAGTTAGCGCGCACGACCTTTTGCGCTGCGCAAGAGACTGGCGCGTCGCTGTGCTGGGGAACTTCGCAACGCCTCTCTGCGCGCAGTGCTGCGCTTGTCAACGGAATCGCCGCACACGCTTTCGAGCTTGATGACACCGGAGGTTGCGATCACTCGGGGGCGGTAGTATTGCCAGCATTGATGGCCTTAATACCGACACTTGAGCGCCAAGTCACTGGCAAAGAACTTTTGACGGCGATCACGGTCGGCTACGATGTTGGGCGCCGAGTGCTCGAGTCGTTTGGTGGCTATCGGCCGCATAACGAAGCTGGCTGGCATTCAACCGGTACCTGCGGTGTGTTTGGCGCTGCGGCTGCCGCGGCCAATCTGTTACAACTTACAACTGAACAAACAATATCTTGCCTGGGCTTAGCGGGTAGTTTTTCGAGCGGCCTCTGGGGTTTCGTGCACGATGGCACGATGGCAAAAAAAGTTCATGCCGGTCGCGCTGCAGAGGGCGGCGTGCTTGCCGCACTTTTAGCCCGAGGTGGCATGACTGGCCCCCGAAAGGTGTTCGAAGATGTATGGGGAGGATTCTTCAATACCTACGGCCGTGAAGCCATCGACCGACACGCTTTAGTTCAAGCGCTCGGTCAAGACTGGAGGATGATGAACTGTGCGATCAAGCCATATGCCTCGTGTCGCGATACACATGCGGCCATCGATGCCATTGATCGCTTAGTCAGAGCACACCAGATTTCGCCTCAGGAGGTAAAAGAGATTCATATTCGTCTCAATACTTTTCTAGCTGGTATGGTGGGTGGGCGTGATGTTTCAACCCTACCTGCAGCGCAAATGAGCTTGCCATACGCCGTGTCAGCCCGTCTCTGTCTGGGTCAGGCGAGTCTTCAATCCTACTCGGATGAGAATCGTCAATCCGAGCAGCTACGAGCAATGATCGACCGAGTGATCATTGATATTGATGATTCTGTTCAGGCCAGTTTTAGCAGCGAGGTATCGATTGTGACGACCGATCATAGAATACTGAAGGAGTCAACCAGTGTTGCATTAGGCGCTCCGACAAACCCCTTAACTCAAGACGCCTTAATAGAAAAATTTATGGTGCTTGCGCGTTATGTTCTGTCAGATGAACAGTCGTTGCGTCTAGCTGTCACACTGCAGAATCTCGATACCCTAGAAGACTCTGCCCATTTACTGCGACTACTCGAGCCAACCGCCGATAATATTTAACCTGGATAATCGTTGTGGCAATAATTAGCCCAGTCACTCATCAGCAGTTTTTGTTTGTCCAAATTTTCGCTACGCTGATAGGCGGCTTCAGCCTGATGAACAATTGAGTGAGAGAGTGCTTGCTCGATAACTTCTCTCTTTAGATCAGTTGTTTCACCCGCCCAGTCTCTAAACGAAGAGCGAAACCCGCTGACGGTCAGACTAGTATGGCCAAGTGTGCCTTGAAGAAAAGCCATCATCGCAGCGTTAGATAATGGTTGAGGGACGCGGACTTGATCTTTCCGCCTGCTGCGACCGTTAAAGACATAAGGTGATCCATCGATACGGGTGAGTGATTTCAGCAAGTCAATTGCTTGCGGCGATAGCGGTACACGATGCTCTTTCTCTCTTTTTATTCTGTCTTCAGTAATGACCCAAAGCTCTTTCTCAAAATCAAACTCACTCCACTTTGCCTCAATGACTTCGCTGGTTATGGTCGCAGTCAAAATACAAAATATGAGTGTTTGCGCTGACAAGATCGGATTCGCTCCGATAGTCTTAAAAAGCGCGGGCACTTCTATATATGGCATTGCCGGGTGATGCTTTACTCTTCTCCGTTTGCTGATAGTCGGCAGTAGCACTTGTAGCTTACCTTTCCATCTAGCGGGATTCTCGCCTGAGCTATACCCCATCACGCTAGCCTAGTCCATTACGTTTTCGATTCGCCCCCGAATCCGAGGCGCAGTTTCATTTTTTGTTGACCAGATTGGCTTTAGTATTTCCACAACGTGTAGTGCTTTGAGATTGTCACGCTCAGTGCGTGGATCAACTCCTTTGCGCGCCTGACGCCGATACTCAGAAGCTTGATCTCGCGCCTCAGCAAGGGACACGTCTTTTAGTGGACCCAGTCCGATACTGTTCTTGCCGCCCGTACCCCAGCGAAAGATCCAGCATTAGATAAATTTATACAATGCTGGACACTAGTGGAATGAAATATAAAAATATAAACATAAAAAGACACTTCAAGTCACACTATTAGTGCTGTTTGTAGCTGATTTCATCAGGTCACCTAAAACTACATTGGTATTGCTGACGATAGTTCAATTCTGCACGATCAAGTCCAAGAGCCGCCATAAGATAAACCCCTCTTAGGTCTCCGCTTAGAGCCGTCATTAATCCATATCTTGGCATATCTGCCTCTCCATTTGGCAGCATTTGAGAGGCTTTTTCAAAAAGGTCAATATTGAGATAAGGATCATCGACTGAACTATTAGGTACATAGCGGACTAAAAAATCATATCCGTTAATGCTTACATGCTGGGTTATTTCAGGGTTTGTATTTAGCATTAGCATGGCTTGCTGGTATTCCTGCGTCAAGGTCCCCATGTGGATATGCAACTGATGTTGGCCTCTGGTTAGCGCAGATTGGATAAGCAGCCCCAAAGTTTCTCTAGGGTAGGGTGGTTGCATAGTAGATTGCGATGCAAGGTAGGCCTCTCGCCAATAATTAACGGTTGATCTTCGATTTTTATCTTCGACACCAATGACGGGATCAAGTGCCCATAGAATAAATCGACAGCCCTCATCTTGTGCTCTTGGATAGAGGTCTGGATTTTGGAAACGTAAATCATGCTGCAATGCTAATCGATGACCGTCCGAGTTATAAATCTTAAAAAGACCTTGAGTGTCACCGCAGCTTGTACCGGCACATATATTGCTCCGAAGAAATGAATCGACACGACAGGATTTGTGGGTGATATTTAATGGATCTAAGCAGCTGTTGCATTGATTGATAACTTGATCATCTATATTGCTTGATGATGGCGAATACCAGTGATTTTGATCAGGGTTTTGACTTTCACTGTTAATGCTTTGACACTGAAATGTTTGGGATGCTACAGGCTGGTTTTCTGTGCTGGTATTGGTGTTATTTCCGTCGCCGCAAGAAAGCAGAAACGGAATAATGAGTAATAGCGAAACTCTGTTCAAAATTGCTTGCATTCTTGCTCTTTATATTTGACGGCAGTCAAGATGGTGCGATATGCCATTAATGACTATGCGCAAGCCGACTTAATCAGCAGTATTGTTGCTGGGACTTATTTTCTAGAGCTTACCAACACGCGGACGTCGTATTCTGGTCGGTTTCTATTTGACACTGACCCGAGACTGTGAAGCAAAAAACCTGAGATTTCAGCACCACATGCGGTTTATGATAGGGTATGTTAAGCCCCGCCAATATTCCGAACATCTACCGGAACATCCATCATGACAAAAGCTCAAGTCTACGAACCAGGTAATTATCGTTTTGTTCCCGGTGTGTTTCAGTACTCGGCAGGCGTTGCTGCTGAGCCTGGGTTTCGGATCGAACGCGTCCGCTTGATGAAGGTTGTCCCTTTAGCTGAGGGATTCCGCCTGATTGAAACGACCCTTAAAGCGGCTGGACGGCCTCTTTCTGCCTTTTGCGCGTGCGAATTGCGTTCGCCGCGACCGTTCGATGAGGCCGGTTTCGTGACGTTCAACAAGGAATACGTCGGTACGCTCGAGCGTTGGGGGTTGTTTGATGGAAAAAGCAATCCTGTCGCACGCAGTAACGTTTGTCCGGCAATGGATCCCCCCCAAGAGCCCGGATTTTACGCATTTTCTTACACGGTTCCAGACAATTCTGCCGCACCCTCTTTTGTCATTGCCGGAAGCGGCGAAGCCCCGGAAGGTCAGGGCAACTACAAAGACCACATTATCAGTCTTGGAGATATATCGCCTGAAGGATTGAGAAACAAAGCGCGTTGGGTGCTGGATGAAATGGAAAATCGGATGCGTGTACTCGGCTTTAGCTGGTCAGACGTCACTGTCACGCAGCTTTATACCGTGCACGACATCTACTCGCTCATGTCTGAGGAGATTGACCGGCGCGGAGCGATGCGAGGTGGGTTGACGTGGCATTTAAATCGTCCTCCGGTCGTCGCACTCGAGTACGAGATGGATTGCCGTGGCGTGTATGTTGAGCGGGTACTCGCTGTTTAGGGTCAACAATCAACAAAGAGTTCTTCTAAGGCAAGTCTGCGAGGGATGAGTCCCTGCTCAAACGACCAGCGAATCTGCGTTTCAAGCATATCCCGGTTTGCGTCCAGGCCATGCTTCCAAAAATCCTGCCCCATCAGGGCTTGTGTCGCATGTAATTCTGCAGTCATCCAAGGCAGCATCACAGGCAGTGCGTGATGCACATCTAACTGTGCTTGTGCCAGTTGTTTCGCCTGATCGAAGGCCTTAACAAGAGCGCTCGCAAGTTTAGGTTGAGCCGCCAGGACATCTCGGCGGATGCCCATGATGTGCATAATTGGAAATAGCTTTGTCCGCTGGAAGTAGTTTTGTTCGACTGTCCTCCACTCAGGAAAAAGCCGCTGCATCGAATCATCTCTGCCGAAATGCTCAGGGGGTGAGTAGGAGATCAGTACGTCCAAATCGCCAGCCATCATCAGACTAGAGAGTGGGCGTCCTACGACTGCCTGAATCGATACCGCGTTGGCTGGCCAGTTTTTGCTGTCGATCGTTTGCCGCTCTACGTGATCGATATCGCCGATCAGCCAATCATTTGCTTCTGGTGAGAAGCCATATTCGTCGGTCAGTATTCCCCGAACGACCAAGGACAGCGTGTTGGAATACTCACGCGTGCCAATGCGTTTCCCTCGCAAATCGGCGGGCGATGTGATGCCAGCGTCCGATCGAACATAGATGGCCGAGTGACGAAAAGATCTAGAAGGAAAGATGGGCAGCGCGATATAGGGGCAAGTGCCACGCGCGCTAGAGATTAAAAAATTACTGAAGGAGAGTTCGGTGACCTCGAAGGGCGCGGAAGTGAACGCTTGGGCGAACATTTCTTCCAAATTGCCCGTCATGAAATGCGTGTTGAAGCCCTCAACTTGCACGGAACCGTCCAACAGAGCCGCAGTCCGATCATAGGCGCCTACAGCAATACAGACCTGGCTAGCTGGGTTGTCAAGAGGAGAATTGTTCATTTTTTTTAGGCCTAAATCGCATCACCATCATCATATAACGCATGACCCCGCTGCGATGACATACGGTCAAAGCATTGCCGCCGATCATGTTGGCAAGCCTTGGAATACGCGCCAACCCGAGCCAATCGAGTGGCGGTGCTATAAAGTTGAGCGTAAAGTCCCAGGGTTGGTAAAGCCGCAGAAACTCTCCCAAGTCTCGATGCTCCACGACCTCAAAATCGGATGTATCCGCTTGGTCTAATACTTGGCTTACAGTCGGTACATGTCCCATGCGCCAGCCGCGTTTAAAGGCATCCAGCAGCCTCATATCCTTGTGCGTCAGATTGGAACCATCTCCGGCGAGCATGTCATCCACCAAAATGACGATACCACCAGGCAAGACATGCTGGCGGGCAGCTTGAAAAAAATCGGCTAGGCTGGGCAGATGGGTGTGGCTTTCGATGGCGATCACGAGTTCGCTGCAAGGCGCAGAATCGACGGCTGTGAAATCCCCATGCTTGATTTCACATTGATCTTGAAGCTGTCGTTGCGAGGCCAAAGCTTGAGCGATTTGCACTTGAGCATGGCTCAAGGTGTAACCCGTTAACTTCGAGTGTGGCCAGCACCGCGCTAAATGAAACAGGCTGCCACCCACACCACAGCCGAGGTCTGTCACTGAGGCGGGTGCGTGCCCCAGCGCGTTGACCGCTGCTTGAGCCACCAGATCATTGATATGAGCGGCTGCCGCTTCAGGCGTCTCCATGCCGGGCGCCCAAAGCTTGCGGTGAATCGCAACCGCTTCGCCGGTGTCACTATTAGCCAAGAACTGTCGCGTGTTGGAGTCGTAGTATTGCGCGACGTGATCAGAATTTGATTTGTTCATTAACTCAGGCTAGCGCGACTAATAAGTGTTTGTATGAGGTACGCATCATTTTCCAGCGTGCCAAAGCTGTCCCAGTCATGCGAGCCGTAGGATAGGTTATCAAGCTAAAAATTAATGGGCGATTGAAAACCCATACCTTTTATTTAATAAATGAATCGCTGACTTATAAGCACCATCAGACCAAGTTGCGCGCTGCGGGTTATAGCTCTCACCCGCGAGGGCGATATTTTCATCGCCGAGTGGCTGGACAGCCCAATTAAAAATATCTCGTGTAGAAAAGGGAAATCCTGCTCGAATGTAATACCAGCCATCTGGCCATTCCCAGTAGAAGGTTTTGCTTGCTGCACCAATTTCAACCGGTTGTGTCACGCCATTATTTGAAAATAAATGTTCGAGACCTTTTTTAACTTCACGTTCAATTGACTGAGGACCCTCTGAAGCGAGTGCTCGCCATTTTTGTACACACTCAAGACTATCGCTATAAACAGAGCGAATCACATTTTGTTTGGCGGCATATTGCTCTTGCGGGATTTCAATAGAGTTAATACAACTATCTGTTGTCCAAGCACGCCATACTTTTTTGTTGTCCTTGATCCCGCGGATATTGAGCCACCAAGGGTTGTCGTACCACTGAGCGATTGTCACGACATTGACCCCTATCAAGGACTTGTAATGCTCCTGTAATTGAATCGCTCGAGCGATATTTCCTTGAATATGATCAAAGGCCTTGGGTGGAACAGTAATCACCACATGTGAAGTGTGGACCCGATGCTTGGGCGTGATAAGAGAGTAGTGTTTTGATTCTTTATCAATGCTTTTAATGGGTTCTTCTAGGTAAATGCGCACACCGCTTTCTTGTGCTTTAAGAGCCAATCCTCGCACATAGGCAGACATTCCGCCTACGGGGTAGGACGCCTCACAGCAGACATCGATGTCTTCTTCAAGAAAATCAAGATAGCCTTTGGCGGATAACGAATATTCAAAATCGCTACGAAAACGGCTCATATCCCGTAGATATTCAAAGCCATTATTCCCGAGTACACTCGTTACATAGGATTTGAAACTAGGAAATTGATCGATCTGTTTGCGCTGTTCACTAACAAGTAAGCGCCGTAGTAGTTGAGTCGGTGCATCCCCTTTCGCTTGGTCAAACTCGATCCCAGGATATAAAGCGACAAAATCATCAGGATTAGTTGAGTACATGCCGCGGGCGAAAATAAGCTCTTTCTCAAGATTGGGTTTTTCTAGCTCGATGCCGAGATCCTGAGCGAGTTTAAACAAAACATTCTGCCCCTCCATGACGCGACGACCTCCCACGGCAATCAGGGGGCCTTGGGGTTGCTGAGGGTCTTTGCTGATATCGTAAAGACGCCCACCCAGACGATTTTCCTTTTCAAACACGCAGATTTTGTTTTTGTAGAGAGGACCTAGTTGGTATGCCATATACAGGCCTGCGGGTCCGCCTCCAACAATACTGATATCGCATTCGAGGGTGGGTAATAGTTTTTCAGCATCTTTTTTTGTAAGGTCTTCTGCTCGAGAAAAATCACTCACACCAGAGAGCGCAAAGAACAGTATCCAAACTGAGAGTTTCGTGATGTGCATTGCAACTTGCCCAGAAAAAGGAGAAAACTAGTGATGAAACAAGACCAGCGGTACTGGAAAAATATTTCAAAATGTATAAATTATTACTAGATTTTACTGAGAACAGGTGTAAAAATCATTACAGAAGATTTTCTTTTAAGTATATGAGTCTTACGTTATTAATCTGATGCCCCTGATGTTAAAAAAAAATGAAAATGCATCTATCCGAGAAATTCTGGGATGGTCATCGCTATTAGTTTTTCCTCCAGCGTTTTATTTTTTAGGAGTGACTTACGGGTTGACCGTTCAAGCGGCGCTGTTTGTTTCTATTTTGACTGTCGTGATTTTGATGTGGTTATTCAATTTGGTGGATGACTACATCCCACCCCTTCTCGGGATGGTTGCATCACTTCTTTTTGGACTCGCCCCCGCATCTGTTGCACTTTCTGGTTTGTCCTCTCCTAGTTTAATTACCTTAATGGGAGTGTTTGCGTTAGCTTCTGTGATTACGAATTCTGGCTTGGGCCGCAGATTTGTGTTGAGTATGCTCAATAAAGTCCCCAATCGGTTTTTTTTACAAGAAAACATTTTGGTTTGTTGTGGACTTTTACTTTCTGTCGTTTCACCATCGGGTAATAGTCGCGTGACATTAATGCTGCCACTATTTAAAGAAATTAGTGATGCGATGAGTCTGCCGAAGCGCGGTAAGGCGATCACTTCTTTGATGGCTTCAACGTATGGCGGCGCAATGTTATTTTCTACGGCCTTGTCTAACAGCAAGTCCGCGAGTATTGCTGCTTTGAGCATGCTTCCTCTTTACTTGCAAGACCAGTATTTGGGTTTATTCTGGATCATGGCGGCAAGTGTGCCGATGATTGTATTGCTACTGATACATTTCATATCGGTGCGCATGATGTTTTCAAATGAAGAGCCCAAAGCGCTCTCAAAGGAAATTCTTGCTGCGCATCTTAAAGAGCTCGGATCACTGAGTGCGAAAGAGCGCACTGCAAGTGTGGCCTTTATATTTTTCTTTTTTGGTTCGCTAACAAGTGGCTTACATCACATTAGCACTGCCAATATTGCCGGTATGACAATCCTCTTATTGTTGGTGATGGGGGCTTTCAGTAAAGTCGATTTTCAAAGGTCGATGGACTGGCCGATGATTTTTTTCATGTTATGTATGGATAGCATGATGCGCACCATGGCGCACTTGGGATTAGATCAACAGCTCTCTACTGCAATGGGCTCTTTATTTGCATTTGTAGACGGTAGTTTTTTTCTGTATATGTTGGCAACCTTAGTTGTCACCCTAGTGTTACGGTTCGCATTTCCAGTCGCAGCTGGAATGTTATTGAGTTTCCTCATCATGCTACCTGTTACGTTATCTCAGGGTTACAGTCCGTGGGTTTGTGTATTCATGACCGCAATTTTTAGTGATATCTGGTTTTTTCGTTACCAAAATTCAATTTACCTCATCATTTGGAACTCTGAGTCTGTCGGTGACTTTGACCAGCAACTATTCATGCGTCACAACATGGTCATGAATTTTGCGCGTGTCGCGTGTGTGTGTGTGGCGATTCCATTCTGGTCGTGGATGTCGATGATATGAAAAAGTCTCATTTGCGGGTTTTAGTAGGTCTGACTGTTTTTGCTTTTTTTGGCTGGGTTTTTTTAGCGAACCTAAATAAAACTAGGATCTTCGTGCTGTTGCCGCTGAGTCAGTCTGCGGATTGGACGAACCGCGTCGAGACGGGAATCAAGCAGGGACTTGTTAACAATCGTCGCCCTGTCACAATGACGTATTACTACATGAACATGGACCATCAACACTCTGAGCAGCAATTACGGGTCGCAGTGGCTTCCGCGCATCGAGCGATTAAAAAAGAAAAACCTGATATTTTAATTTCTGTTGATGATGAAAGTAATGGCTTAGTGACAAGCAAAATCAATGCGAAACAAAGACCTCCTATCGTCTTTACCTCAATGTTGCAGTCTCCATCGTATTATGGATATTCACCTGCCAAGCGTGTCACTGGCGTTGTAGAGAGTATGCCAACGAGCGGAATCATTGAAATATTAAATGTGCTCAAGCCGCAGGCCTCATTAAAAGTTGCTGTGATAGGTATAGACGACGTGACGGGTCGAAGTGAAATGCAACTGATCCAAGAAGCCGATTGGGGACCCCATGTTTTAGGACCGCTGTCGTTAGTCGACAATTACTCAGATTGGCAGATTTTTGTTAATGGACTGGCGAGTACAGCGGATGTGTTGATCGTACTGACGACTGATCTTTTGAAAAAGGATGGCAGTGATGATTATGTTCCCGAAAAAGAACTTGTGGCTTGGACGCAGGAGAATGCAAAGACGTTCTCTATCGGTGTCCGCCTGAGTTATGTGCGTTATGGTGGTGGACTTGCCGTTGCAATGCCGGGTTCCGTTTTTGGACGACGCGCCATTGAAATGTCCTTGAAGTGGCTGGAGAGTGGTTTGGATCTTCCCCCTCCGCCTGTAGAAAAACCAATTGATTTCGATGTGGCGATGCGCGCATCCATATTGAATCAAAGAGGATTTGTGTTGCCCAATGTGTACCGAGAGCTTGCCCGCTCTTCTGGAAGCTCATATCCTTAGTTTTATGCTGCTGGAACTTGAGCTTCGAACCAGTCTGCGATTTGTTCCGGCCGCATAAAGGTCGTTTTCGGACTGGCAATCAGGCTGTCGAGCATATTTTCAAACTCGCCAAAACGATGGGGTACGCCCATGAGATGAGGGTGTAGCCCAAGGGCTAAGACTCTAGGTCGTCGGGCGGATTCTTTTTCGAACACACTCAAAGTCCGTTGCGTGCGGTCGAGAAACTGTCCTGTCGCGTGTTTTTCGATAGCGTAAATAATCGAGTCATTGAGCTCAAGGTTGTAGGGCATGCTCAGGAGAGGTCCGTGATCGGTCCGCATCCAATTGGGCAGATCATCCATGCACCAGTCCAGCACATAGCGCACGCCTTGTGCCTTGAGGATATCGGGACTGCGCTCGGTCTCGCGTAAACCGGGACTCAGCCAGCCGGTCACGGCTTGGCCAGTAAAACCCCTCAGTTTGACCAGAGATTGAGCAACGACCTCTTCTTCGGTGCCGGCTTGTTGAATCGATTTTTGGTGCATGCCGTGACCAATAAACTCCCAGCCAGCTTCTAGCATGGCTTCGGCCGCACCGGGATAGGCATCAATCACGCTGGCATTAATACTGGTCGAGGCAGGTAGCCCTCGCTGTTGGATCGCTTCGATCATGCGTGGTAAGCCTGCGCGCATACCGTAATCGGCCCAGGAAAAGTTGGGGATATCCGGAATCGTTTCTTTGCCATGCGGCGGGGTGATGATTGTGCGCGGCATGGCCGCATCAAAACTCCAGTTTTCAACGTTGACCACGATATGCACGAGGATCGGACCGTCGTCGTGCGGAGTTAAAGCAGGACCATTGTTGGAGAAACGATAAGGGACGCGGGGATTGCTCATCTTTATTTCCTAATCGTATCCGGTAGCCAGGTGGCGATTTCCGGGAATAAAATTAATAATAGGGTCGCAACGATCAGCAATAAAAAGAAGGGGAATGCCGCCACGGAGACTTCCCACAGATTTTTACCTGTGATGGATTGGAGAATGAAGAGATTGATCCCGACCGGTGGTGTGATCTGTGACATCTCAATCAGCACCACAATAAAGATACCAAACCAGATTGGGTCAATGCCTGCTTGCAGGACGATCGGCATGATGACCGCAGCAGTGAGCACCACAATCGAAATGCCATCTAAAAAACAGCCTAGGATGATGAACAGGACGGTGAGGGCCAAGAGCAATTCGAACTTGTCCAGGTTCAGTGTCCCGACCCAAGCCGAAAGCTCGCGCGGGATACCAGTAAACCCCATGGCGGTTGATAAAAAGGCAGCACCTGCCAAAATAAACGACACCATGACGCTTGTGCGAGTCGCGCCGAGCACGCTATCAATAAAATTCTGTTTGGTCATCGAGCCAGTAAAAAGCGCAATGAGCAGAGCACCGACAACACCCACCGCAGCCGCTTCGGTCGCCGTTGCAATCCCCAAGTAGATGGAGCCAATGACGGCGATCATCAGCAAGATGATGGGGAACAGTTTGGCTGTTTCGCGAATGCGTTTTAAAAAGGGAATGCGTGGTTCGCGCGGCGGTACTTTTGAGGGGTTGAGTGCCGACCAAATAGCCAGATACCCCATAAACAGGACCATGAGCATAAGGCCCGGCATGATACCTGCGATAAATAGCCGTGTGATGGAGACGTCTGCAGCGACGCCATACACAATCATGATGATTGACGGCGGGATTAAAAAGCCTAGTGTCGAGGAGCCCGCCAAGCTACCGATCGTCGTTTTTTCATCATAGCCACGCTTGAGCAACTCAGGCACCGTGATTCGACCGATTGTCGCTGTTGTAGCGGCGGACGAGCCGGACACGGCTGCAAAAATACCGCAACTGACCACGTTGATATGAATCAGTCTGCCAGGAAATCCGGCCAACCAAGGCGAAAGACCCTCGAACATATCCTTGGCCAAGCGCGTTCGATAGAGAATCTCACCCATCCAGATAAACAAGGGGAGCGCCGTGAGCGCCCAGCTTGAACTCTGACCCCAAATGACTGTTGCCTGGATCGTGGAGGCAGGTGCATGCGAAAACAGCAGCATGCTGAGCAAACCCACAGACATTAAGGTGACGGCGACCCAAACGCCTGAGGCCAACAGCACTAGCATGAGGACCGCTACGATCAAACCAATTGTTGAAACATCCATGGTTTAGTCCATTACCTGTTCTTTGTTTTTCTCAAAGTTCGGCTCTTTGCCAAGCATCACGTTGACCAAGTCTTCGAGAATCGCCAAACAAAAGAGCGTGACGCCAATACCCATGCTTAATTGAGGAATCCAGATGGGGTATTTAAGAATACCTGTCGACATGTCTTTGAATTTCCAGCTCTCAAAAACCATGGCCAGGGAGTTGTATGCCCAGACGGCAATCATGACGAGTGTGAACGTCAACACTAACAACATCGCGATACGTTGCATTTTGGTGGACAAGCGATCCGTCAATAAGGTCACGCGGATATGCGACCCCGAGCGAAACGAATACGCGAGTCCTAAAAAGCTGCTGGCGGCTAGGCTGTAGCCTGCAAACTCATCGGCAGAGGGTATTTGCGTGTTAAGCATACGTGCCACGATCTGTGCAACGACCAATATGGCAATGGTGACTAAAAAGACACCCGCCAGATAGCCGCTCCACGTAAACAGGCGATCAAGAAATTTACCGAACATGGCAATCCTATTCCATAAAAAACAAACCCGGCGGATAAGGCCGGATTTGTCAATGCAAAGTGCTGTTTAACGCAAGGGAGCGAGGACCTTTTCGGCATTTGGACCCATGGCCTTGGCCCAGTCCACTGACATCAAGTCACCGATCTTGGCCAATTCTTTTGTCAACGCCGCGTTAGGTGCGCGGTATTGCATTTTGGCTTTGATTGCATCTGTGCTTGTTTTGAAAACTTCTTCGCTCATCTTCCAGCCGCGTGTTTCTGCTGTTTTGCCTGCCTCGATAATGGCTTGCTGTGCTTTTGGGCTCAGACGTCTAAAAGCGGCCTCGTTCACATAGACCATATTTTTCGGCATCCAGGCTTGCGTGTCGTAGTAGTAGGTTGAAAAAGTCCAAGCTTCTGTACGCGCACCTGTGGCGGCAGAGGTCACCATGGCATCGACGATTCCAGCGCTAAAGGCCTGGGGGATTTCCACTGCTTCTACAGTAGTGGGAACGGCCTTCATCAGCGTGGCCATTTTTTCAGTCGTGGAATTGTAGGTACGGAACTTCACACCTGACATATCAGCGATGGTTTTGATTTCTTTCTTGGTAAAGAATCCCTGACCTGGCCATGGCACGGCGTAAATGAAGCGCATGCCCTGACTTTTCATATAGTCTTCAACAAAGGGGCGCTGACCTTGCCATAGTTTTCTGGCGTCCGCGTAGTTGGTCACCAAGAATGGGATTGAGTCGACTTGAAAAATAGGGCTTTGGTTGGCCAGGTTTGACATAATTGTCTCGCCCATTTCCACTTGTCCTGTACGCACGGCGCGTGGGATTTCTGGGTGCTTAAAGAGAGACTGGGCTGAGTGAATAGTAATCTTGAGTTCGCCACCGGACAGTTTGTCTACATCAGTGGCAAACTCCTGAATATTGCGGGTGTGAAACTCGGACTGTGGGTAGGGCGTTGCCATATTCCACTTGCTCTGTGCAAAGGCACCAAACGAAATGGTGACAGTCGCTGCCGCTACTAATAGGTTTTTATAAGAAGTGCGCATAATCTCTCCAATGTGCGAAGTCTGTCTCAGTCATCTGAGCCGTTGGATAGATTATCAGTCTTGGCAGTTTGTTACTAGAAATTTATGTTCAACGTTTGCACTTTGATGGTGTTTTTAGGGTTTACGAGGTGCTATCAAGCGCCGCTGCCTTTGCATGAGGCTGCACCAGTCGCTTTGTGCATGCCCCATCGCGGACACATCAGAAAGTAGCTGTGACACCAGTCCCGTGACAGGGAGAGAAACGTCTGAGCGTCTGGCTTCATCCATGACGAGCGCAAGGTCTTTACGCATGAGAGTTGTAGAAAAGCCAAAATTAAACTCACCCTTGATCATTGGCATCGAGCGGTTTTCCATCATCCAAGAGGTCGAAGAGCCTTTGAGCATCACGGCGAGTACCTTCTCGAGATCCAAGCCATTTTTTTCAGCGAAAGCCAAGCCTTCCGCAAGCGCTTGACCAATGCCAGCCACACAAATTTGATTTGACATTTTTGTGAGTTGACCAGACCCCGGAGGCCCAATGTACGAGATTTGTTGCGCGTATGCTTGAAGTACTGATGTCACTTTTTCCCACGCAGTCTCATCAGCGCCAGCCATGATCGCGAGGGTACCTTTCTCGGCGCCGATGGTGCCGCCTGATACCGGTGCATCGATAAAGAAATTGCCGCGAGTACTTGCAGCCGCTGCGAGTTGTCGTGCAATCTCAGCAGAAGTGGTTGAGTGATCAATCCAGATGCAACCAGATGCAAGTGAGGTGACAGCTTCATTCCAAACCGATTGCAACGCTGCGTCGGCGGGTAATGAGGTAATGACAAGCTCTGCGTCACGAACAGCATCTTGAACAGAACCCGCACTTTGGCCTTGATGTGCGGCTAGCCATGTGGAAACGGCTGTGGGATTGGAGTCCAAAACCTTGAGCGTATGCTTTTGGCGCGCTAAATGCCCCGCCATATGCCAGCCCATACGACCTAATCCTATAAACGCAATGTGCATGATGTTTCCTTTGCTGATAATGGAAGAGTATTGAACTAATCGTTTAATGCACGGATATACTCAGTTTATAGACTATCAATATATATGGAATCTTGATGATCACACTAGTGCGTTTATTATGCGCTTTTTTGCTGTTTGGTCTGTTGGCGGCTTGTAGTAACGCACCTATCGTGCGAAGTGATTACGATCCGCGGGCTGATTTTTCTGCTTATCGTTCTTTTGCCTTTATGGAGCCCTTAGGCACTGATCGAGCGGGCTACGCGACCTTGTTGACCGAGCGACTCAAGCGCGCGGTGGCACTGCAGATGGAGTCGAGAGGGTATATTTATCAAGTAAAAAATCCTGATGTATGGATTAATTTTCAATCACAAGTGCAGAGCAAAACCGAATACGTCCCGCCTCCGCCCATGATGTGGGGCGTTGGGTACGGCTTTGGTTTTTATGGCGGATGGCCTGGCTATGCTTTTGGACCCGATGTGATCCAGTACAACGAGGGCACGCTCAAGGTGGATCTTATCGATGCCAGACGCAAGCAAATGGTGTGGGAGGGCATCGGTACAACGCTCTTGGGTAATGCTCAGCAAGCGGCTTCTGAGGCCATGATCGAGAACATCGTGTCCTCGATCTTCGCACGCTACCCATTCCTCGCGGGCTCGGGAGTCGCTCAGCCGCGCAAATAGTGCGCCGTTCAGCATGTAAAAGATGAGCAAGCGCTCCTCATACTTTCTAGCGATGAGGCGCGCTCGTTCAAGTGCCGACACTATTTCAGCGAAATGTTGTTGGCTTTGCCGACCTCTTGCCATTTTTTGTTGTCAGCGCGGACAAAGTTTGCAAATTGCTCCGGTGAATCCCCGACAGGTTGTGCACCAAGTTCAAGCATTTTCTTTTGCATCTCGGGCGTTTTTAAAATTGCAACGATATGTTTGTTCAAATCATCAACGAGTGGCTTTGGCGTGCCACCAGGCGCAAACAAGCCAAACCAGGCCGACATGTCATAGCCAGGAACGCCCGCTTCTGCCAAGGTTGGAATCTCAGGCGCGGCAGGCCAACGCGTCGTGGTGGTGACGGCCAGTGCGCGCACCTTACCTGCTTTAATCAAAGCCATCGATGAGGGCAGGTTGTCAAAACCGATTTGCACTTGTCCACCCATCAGATCGGTCAGCATGGGCGCGCCGCCTTTGTATGGGATATGCGTGATTTCAATCTTAGAGAGTTGCTTGAGAAGCTCTCCACTCATATGCGGTGAACCGCCGTGGCTGGTAGAGCCAAAGTTGATCGTCCCGGGTTTTGCTTTGGCCAGGGCAATGAGTTCTTTGATGTCTTTGGCTGGAAAATTGGGGCTGGCTAACAGAACATTAGGCGTGCTGGCAACAAGCGTAACAGGGACAAAATCTTTGGTCGGGTCGTAGGGAGGAGGTGATTGAAGCGCAGTAATAATGCCGTGTGAGGCGATGGTGCCCATCACGAGTGTGCGACCGTCGGGGGCGGCCTTAGAGACTTGCTGTGAGCCGATGACGCCACCCGCGCCGGCTTTGTTTTCAATGACAACGGTCATTCCCGTGCGCTGTTGAAGACCAGGTGCAAGATTACGCGCCAAGAGGTCAGTCGTGCCTCCGGGTGGATAGGGCACGACGATACGTAGCGTTTTATCCGCGCCTTGTGCGGAAGCGATGGCAGACCAAGCGAGGAGCGTGCCGAGAGCAATACCCTTGAGGGTTGTACGACGTGTTGAAGCGCGGTGCGGATGATTCATGGTGTCTCCTGTTTATTGTGAAGTTTTTGTTGCATGATCAATTAAGTAACAACAGATAGTGTCTGTCAGTCTGGTTTGCATCGACTCTTAGGCGATGAGTTCTGGAGCCTTTAAAAATACTTTTAAATGCTCGGGCACATCGATTTCAAAACCCAGCACTGCAGCGGAAAGCGCCTTGCCATAGTTGTCCAGGCATAGACTTCTGGAGACGCCACCGCCGAGTGCGCCCTGACAGACAAAGTTCATCGCATGAATATTGTCTACGTCGTAGCGTGTCACGGTGCCTGTAATCGCGCCGCCATAAAACTTTTTGAAACGTTCTTCGGTGAGTTGTTCTTTGAGCAGGGGGTAGAGCTCTTGTGCATAAGCAAAAACTGCAATGTTTGAAGTGTTGCCTTTGTCGCCTGAGCGCGTGTGCGCAACGTGTTGTAGTTTGACTTTCATGGCTTAGCTCTCAATGTAGGTAACAGACGCTGGGACTTTTTCACGTGGTACGAGCGAGGACCAGACGCCGATCACTTCTCGCGTGCGATCCTGATGCGGGACGCGTTTGCCGGTATGCGCGATACCAGAGACCGCCATGCCATCGATTTCGCGTCCAACTTTGGCTGCTTCCTCTTTGGTTTTGGTACGTGCGGCAACACGTACGGCAATTTCATAGGGCTCAGGGGCATCCGCTGGTGTGGCTGCGCCGTGAATGGCATTGAGACCCAGAAAGTCGATGCGAAGGTCTTCGGCTTGAAGCTTGACGATTTTGAAGCGTTCCTCGAGCACTTTTTTGGCGATCTGCGCGCGTCGCAGGGCGCCTGGGCCGGCATAAAAAAACATGTCTTCGCCAATATGACCTTCGGTGCAGCCGATAGAAACTTTAAGAGTGGGTGTACGAGGTTTGCCGCTGATGTGGCTCACGTGCACACGATCTGGACCCACTTGTTCGAGTTTGACTGTGGTGAAATCCACGACGACATCGGGTGTGAGGTAGTTGGCGGGGTCGTGGACTTCGTACAGGAGTTGTTCTTTAACGGTCTGCAATGTGACGGCACCGCCTGTGCCAGCGACTTTGGTGATGATGGCGCTGCCGTCACGGCTCACGATTGCGATTGGGAAGCCGAATTTCCATGGTTCAGGGACGTCTTTAAAGCCAGGATCCATAAAGTAACCACCGGTAACTTGTGCGCCGCACTCCATCAGGTGGCCGATGCCTGTCCCTTGGCCAAGTTTGACATGATCTAGGGGCTCCCAGCCAAACTCGAACATCATGGGCGCCATAAAGATAGACGGGTCCGCCACACGTCCGGTGATGACGATTTGAGCGCCAGCTTTAAGTGCTTCGACGATGGGTTCTGCGCCGAGATAGGCCTCAGCAGAGATCAGGGTGGACTTAAGCGTGGAGGTCTTTTCACCTGTTTCCATAATCGTTTCGGTCATTTCCAGGACATGCTCAGTGATGAGACTGCCGTTGACCGAGGCGATTTTCACGCCGCTGTAACCTAATTCTTGTAAAAGTTCTGCAACACGCCGAGCTGCAGCGTCTGGATTGATCCATCCCTGATTGGTGATGATTTTGGTGCCGCGTTTCATGCAGGCGGGGAGGACGGCCTTCATGCGGTCATCGAGATAGGTGTCGTAGCCCGGGAAAGACTTGTCGCGTCTGGCTCTGACTTGTGCGGCGGAAACGGTGGCCTCAGCCATGGTTTCAAAGCATAGGTAGTCGAGATCGCCTTGTTCTGCGTTTTGGGCAGCGGGTTCAACGCGATCTCCCCACCACGCTGCACCCGAACCGATGCGAATGGTTTCTTTCATTGTCTCGTTCCTTTTAGTTTTTTGAATGTTATCTATGAATCATTGACGCAAAAGGCGCTGGCGTCAATACATACTGCCCGCCCACACACATAATTGGTGTGGTCTTCAGATGTTAAGGAATATTTTCATGCTCTACTGCGAACCAATATGATTACTGTCGTGATTGCTTCGTATCGCTACGGGCACCTCGCTGCACATTGCATCGAGTCTCTGTTATCCCAAACCAGCCCCCCTTCGAGAATTTTATTTGTGGATGATGGCGGGATGGATTGCGCCCATCTCCCAAGCTTGTATCCAGATATTGAATACATCCTTAGGCCTCAGAACTTAGGTACGGTCAATAATTTCCAAGACATGCTTTCTCGTGTCAAGACTGAGTATGTGCTCTTTATTGGCGCGGATAATTGGCTCAGGTCTGACTCAGTCGAGCTCTTGTCAACAGCCACAACAGATATCGTGACCTATGACATCGTGGTGACCGGTGAGCTCAAAGAAGAAATCTTGACGCGCGTGCCTGGCGAGACGCGTCCATATTTGGGTGATTTGTATTGGGATCGCCAAGCGCAGCACCACGGTTCGATGATGTATCGCACTGATTTCGGTCAACGTGTGGGGTACCAGAGGAGATTTGAGCATATTGGACATCCGCAAGAGGACTGGAATCTCTGGGACAAAATGCTGGAACAGGGCGCGACGGTTGCGAGTTTAAAAGAAGGCCTGCTATTTTACAGAAGACATCGAGAAAACTTTTTGAAATACGGCGAGCAAATTGACTCGCCGGTTGTGGAAATGTCTGCTTGAAAATTTGAGTGCTGTTGAAATGGTTTTAAATACAAATGAGGCTGCAATCCTTTTGGGTAGCAGCCTCGTTTTTATTGCTTGATCAAGTTGTGATCAACAGCATTGATGCGTCGTTTAGTCTACGCTTGCACCCGAACTTTTGACGATTTTCTGCCAGTTAGCTAAGTCGTCTTTGATAAGTGTGGCGAATTGCTGGGGGGTGCTTTCAAGAGGTTCGCAACCTTGCTTAAGCAGACGCTCTTGGACACCTTTGTCAGCCAAGGCTGTTTTGATGGCGGCGTTAAGCTTGTTGACGATGGCGACAGGTGTGCCTGTAGGGGCCAAAATGCCATACCAGGGCGTCGAACCAAAGCCCGGAATCGTCTCGCTGATGGAAGGGACGTTAGGCAGCGCACCGATACGCTTTTCGTTCGTCACAGCTAAAGCTTTGATCTTCCCGGCCTTGAGCAGGCCAAGCGAGGAAGGTGCACTTTGTACCGAGATGGGAACTGTTCCACCTGCGACGTCTGTTGCAGCGGCTGATGCGCTTTTATAGGGCACGTGCTGTATGTTTAGGCCGAGCTGTTGTTTGAACATTTCCATGATCAGGTGATTGAGCGTGCCATTTCCTGCCGAGGCATAGTTGTATTTGCCTGGGTTGGCTTTGAGCTGAGCAATCAGTTCGTTGACATTATTGGCTGGAAAGGCCGCATTGGCAACGAGTACGTAACCTGCACTGGCCACGAGGCCCACAGGCGTAAAGTCTTTGATGGGGTCAAAACCTGTGGTTTTGTAGAGCCAGGGGTTGATCACCTGTGCACCATTGGTCGTCAGCATCAGTGTGTAGCCATCTGGTTTAGCTTTTGCCGCGGCGGCGGTGCCGATGTTGCCACCTGCACCCGTACGGTTTTCAACCACAAATTGTTGGCCGAGGATTTCGCTCAGCTTGGCGGAAATAATCCGCGCGATGGTGTCATTGGCGCCGCCTGTGGCTTGAGGCACGATCACGTTTATAGGTCGCGTTGGGTAGTCGGCTTGGGCTGTGGCGGTGCCATGCGCCAAGGCGATGAGGGCGGCACCTGCAACGAGGGCACGGGTCATGGTCGAAATAATGCGCATGTCAATCTCCGGTATTTTTGTAAGAAATGCTTTTATACAGCATGGGGATGACTTTGGGCTGCCAGGCAAGCCATTCAAGGGAAAATCATGAGTGTTCAATTGCAGTAAAATTATCCCTTATGTTTACGCTCACTCAACTTAAACGCCTTGCTTCAGCGCTCCTCGCGGTGATGTTGCTGGCCGTTTCTGCGCCCACGATTTCCAAAGTGATCGTGATGGATACGTCACAGTCTGCATTGATTGAGATTTGTACGGCTGAGGGTGTTAAACGTATCAGCTTTTCGGATGCGGCATTGAGCGCGCAACAGCCGACAGGTGAACATGATGCGCATGCTGAGGAGTGTCCCTATTGCCGGCTTCAGTCCACCCAAGCTGTTCCCCCTGCGGCGTTGACGTTTCTAAGCGTCTCTGTCCTTGCGTTTTTTCCTTCGCTTTTTTATCAAGCACCTAAATCCCAGTTTGCCTGGGCACCTCAACGCGCTCGCGCGCCGCCCGTCCTCTCCTAAATTCTAAATCTAGAGATCCTCTCGTCTTTGGGCGTGGGGAACTGCATTTATGTATTTGGAGAAATGATGAGCCGAATTCAATTCGTGCGTCGTGCATTGTTGTTCTGCATCACGACCTTGCCTTTTGCGATGGGTGTGGTCCATGGTCACACCTATAAAGCCGCAAGTTTAAAAGTCGATCACCCCTACGCGACGCCCACTCCCGCTGGGGAACAAGTCAGCGCCGTGTATTTTCGCGCGTTTGATAACGTTGGAAAAACTGCCGATGAACTGATTGGCGCGCGAGTAGATATTGCTGAACGCGTTGAGATCCGGCGCTCAGATGTGGTGGATGGCGTTGCGGAGGATCGGGTCGTCAAGGAAGTGAGTCTGCCAAGCGGTAAAGGACCCTCTTTCCGGCACGACGCCAAAAATGGCTATCACTTGTTATTGGTCAATCTCAAAGCGCCCTTGAAAAACGGCGATCGCTTCCCGCTTTGGCTGACGTTTCGTCATGCAGGGGAAATGAAAGTCATGGTCTGGGTGCAGACACCCAGAGGGGCACAAGCGCCTCAGCACGATCACAAACATTAAGGAATAAAAATGAAAAACTATTTAGCTTTAGTTGGAACGTCACTGTTGGTCGCATGTTCGACCGTGCCTTCGCAGCAGACGGCCACTCAGCCCGTTGAGTTGCGCTTTGTGGCGGAGGTCAACGGTCAGGCGTTTGAATGCGGTCAGTCATATAAAAATATTGGCACGACACGTTCAACGATGACACCTACCGATTTCCGGATGTTTGTCAGTCAGGTGCAGTTGCTGACGGTAGAGGGAAAAGCAGTGCAGGTACAGTTGGTCCAAGATAAAGCGTGGCAGTTGGATGCGATTGCCTTGTTGGATTTTGAAAATGCGCAGGGCCCTTGCGGTAATGGTACGTCAGCGATGAATACGGTGGTCCGTGCCACAGTGCCTGCAGCGCAATATACCGGTGTCAAATTTAAGGTGGGTGTGCCCTTTGAGCGTAACCATGGGGATCCGACTGTGGCGCCTGCGCCTTTGAGTTCGACTGCTATGTTCTGGACCTGGCAAGCTGGGTACAAGTTCATTAAGTTTGATGCAGCGACTTCAGGTCGTCCCGTGCACGCGGCGCAGTCAGCGGCGCATGGGAGTGCCAATGCGTCTGGTTTTTCAGTGCACTTAGGGAGCACGCTGTGTGCTGCTCCAGCGCGGACACAAGCTCCATCCGCCTGTCAGAATCCCAACCTGATTGATGTGACATTGACTGATTTTGATATCAAAAAGAATCAAGTCGTGGTGGATATCGGAAAAGTATTGGCGGGCGCAAATGTCGATGTCAATGCACCCAACACATCACCGGGTTGCATGAGCTTTCCAAAGGATCCAGATTGTCCGCCTATTATGAATGCGCTGGGTCTGCCTTACGATGGCAAGGCGCCCTCGGATCCTCAACAGTTCATCTTTAAACGTTAAGCCGATGAACTTGCGTTTACTACGCCTCGCCATGGTGTCCTTTGTGGGCATCATGGCAAGTACCGTACTGTTTGATGTCACGGCGCAGACTTACAAGTGGGACATTCCTGCTTGGGTCCCTGTGCCTGTCGTGCCAGACGACAATCCTATGTCGGATAAAAAAGTCGAATTAGGGCGTCATCTTTTTTACGATAAACGCTTATCGGCAGATCAAACGATGTCGTGCGCGACCTGTCATCACCAAGAAAAAGCGTTTACGGATGGTCGTGTGTTTTCGAAAGGGATGACCGGTCAACCTGCCATGCGTAATACGATGTCGCTGGCGAATGTCGCGTATTTGCCCGTCTTGACATGGTCCAATCCCTCTCTAAGCTCTTTGGAGGTGCAGGCGCTGATCCCTTTGTTTGGGGAACATCCGGTTGAAATGGGAATGGCCGGCAAGGAAGCGTTGTTATTTGAGCGCCTAAAGAAGGAGCCGGTCTATCAAGGCCTATTTCGAGAGGCATTTCCAGTGGAGGCACAAAGCGGGGAGGCCGCGTTGTATTCCCTTTCGACGGTGACCAAGGCGCTTGCAAGTTTTCAACGACGTTTGTTGTCCTTTGATAGCCCTTACGATCGATTTCGCTATGGTGGTGATCAGGCCGCCTTGAGTCCAAAGGCAAAGCGAGGGGAGGCTTTATTTTTTGGTGAAAAAATGGAGTGCTATCACTGTCACGGTGGCTTGAACTTTACCGATAATATTAAACATACACGCTTGCCTTTTCCGGAGCTAGGTTTTCACAACACAGGCCTCTACAACATCGATGGAAAAGGCGCATATCCAAAAGGTCAGACGGGCATCGAAGAATTGACCGGTGCAGCCTCGGATATGGGTAAGTTCCGCACGCCGACTTTGCGAAATATTGCCAAAACAGCGCCCTATATGCATGATGGTTCAGTACCGACGCTTGCGGCAGTGATTCGCAATCACTATGCACGTGCGGGTCGGGCGGGTGGATACGCCTCAGGGCCGAATCCAATGCGCAGCGAATTGTTAGTAGGGTTTCAGGTGAGCGAACAAGAGGTACAAGACCTGATCGCTTTTTTGCATGCCCTCACAGATGAGGGATTTTTGAAGGATGAGCGTTTAGTAGATCCTTGGAAGCGGTGAGGCTTGGACAACATCTTTCCAGCTCCATACGTTGATGCCCTCGCGTTCGAAGTTGTTTGTTCCGCCATATATGATGGTGGAGTCTAGGTATTCAGCGCCTGCAAGTGATTGCCACTTTTTAAGACCCTGAGCCCAATCGGAGGCGTAAGTGCTACCAGATTTAATTTCAATGGCTTGAAGTCCTTGCGTTGTTTCGCACAAGATATCAATTTCCTGACCAGCGCTATCTCGCCAAAAATAGAGATCGGGTGTCAGGCCCGCATTCAGACGCTGTTTGTATAGCTCGCTGACAATCCACGTTTCAAATAGTGCGCCTCGTGCGGCGTGTGTCTCTAGGGTTTGGGCATCGCGTATCCCCATGAGCCATGCTGCTAAACCTGAGTCTAAGAAATAAAGTTTTGGCGTTTTGACCAGTCGTTTTCCATAGTTGCGAAAGTGCGGCCGCAGCAAGGTGACGATATAGCTGGTTTCGAGTACGGTCAGCCATTGTTTGGCCGTGACGGCACTAATTCCGCAGTCTGCGCCGAGTGCAGTGAGGTTAAGGAGTTGTCCCGTCCGGGCCGCACACATTTTGACGAAGGTTTGAAACTGACCTAAATCACGCACCGCGATCAACTGACGCACGTCGCGCTCGACATAGGTCGCGACGTAATTGCTGAACCAGTCTTGCGGGCTGACAGGACGGTCATACAGTGTTGGATATCCTCCTTGGAAAAGCATCTGAGTGAGCGTGTCTGGGAGTTTGTTGACATCTTCGAGTTCGGAAGCGCTCAAGGGGAGTAATTCAATGCGCGCGACGCGACCTGCAAGGGTTTGCGTGATGCTTTCAATCAAACTAAATTGAGCTGAACCTGTCAGGACAAAATCACCCATGCGTTGCCGTTCATCGACTAAACCTTGTAGCCAGGACAGTAATTGAGGGCAGCGCTGAACCTCATCCAAAATTGCGCCCTGTGGAAAACGCGCTAAAAACCGCTTTGGATCCGTGAGCGCAAACTCTCGCTCATCTGGGTTTTCCAAGGAGATATAAGGTTTGTCTTTGAAAAGATTGCGTGCAAGCGTGGTTTTCCCCGCCTGACGAGGTCCGGTAATCGCAATCACGGGAAATCCCTTGGCGAGGCGGGTCAGGGTATGTGCTGCATCACGAGGGATCATTTGCAAATCCAAGTTTCAACTTTAGATTTGTAAATTATAGGGTAAAAATGATTTAGATGCTTGATTTAAATGATTTTTCTAAAACCCAAATCCCGCACCCGCTCCAAACAAAGTCGCAATGCCTAGGATGGCAAAGATCGCAGCGGCGATGGAGTGGACAAGTTTCATTGGGATTTTGTTGGCTAATTTATCCCCAAGAAAGACCGCCGGGACGTCTGCAATCAACATGCCGAGCGTGGTGCCAATGACCACTAAGAGAGGCGCGGCGTAATGCGCGGCCATGGCAACCGTCGCGATCTGTGTTTTGTCGCCCATTTCAGCGAGGAAAAAGGTAATGAGTGTGGCACTAAAGACACCCAACTTTTGTGCGACTTTGGTTTCCTCTTCTTCGATCTTGTCGGGAATCATGGTCCAGATTGCCATGCCGATGAAGGAAATGCCCAACACCCAGCGCAGGACTTCAGGTGTCACGGCGGAGGTGATCCAGGCACCGAGGGCACCTGCCAGACCGTGGTTAATCAAAGTCGCCACCAAGATACCGAGAATGATGGGTACGGGTTTTTTAAAACGGGCGGCGAGGATGAACGCTAAGAGCTGCGTTTTATCGCCGATTTCGGCGAGTGCGACAACGCCCGTTGAGACAAGAAGGGATTCCATGGAGGTCTGGGCCGGTGATTGGCGCAGCCGCGAGTGATGAGAGGAAAGATGTTAACAGGGAAAGATATCAGCCTAAAAAGTGCTCAGCAACTTTCGCGTAAAGCGGAATCCCGATAATTAAATTAAACGGAAATGTCAGCCCGAGCGACAAGCCAAAATATAGACTTGGATTGGCTTCAGGCACGGCGTATCGCAGTACGGCCGGCACAGCAATATAGGACGCACTAGCTGCGAGCACCATCAGCAGCGTGGCGTTGCCGGGCGATAGATTGAGTAGTAGTGCCAGACCGAGCGCAATTGAGGCATGCAGCAGAGGCCCGATCACGGCATAAAGAATCAGTGCGGGTGAGATACTTTTAAATTGATGCAAGTTGCGCGCGGTCATCAATCCCATATCTAACAAGAAAAATGCCAACATGCCTTTAAACAGATCGCCAGAGAAGGGTTGCATGGCGGTTTGACCCGACTCGCCGGTCATCAGGCCGACCACCATGGCACCCAGCAAAAGGAGTTGTGCACCGTCGGTAAAAGATTCATGCAAAATTTTCCCAATCGGGATGGATTTTTGCAGACGCAAGGAATTGGCAAGGATGACGGCCAAAATAATCGCGGGCGACTCCATCAGTGCCATGGCTGCCGCCATGTGACCACCGTAAGCGATTTCCTGATTTTCTAAAAACTGAATGGCGGTGACAAAGGTGACTGCACTGACAGAGCCATAGGTGGCAGCAATGGCCGCTGCATCGAAACTTGAAATAAAGCGTTTGAGTATCCAGTAGCCCAAAGCAGGAACAAGGATGGCCAACAGAATCGCAGCACCCAAACTCGTTGCGACTTCGGTAGTGAGTCCAGACTGCGCAAGCGCAAAACCGCCTTTGAGTCCTAAGGCCATCAAAAGGTAAAGCGATAAAAATCGCGAGATGGCGGGTGGGATTTCTAGATTGGAGCGGGCAAAACCGGCGAGGACACCGAAAATGAAAAAGAGAATGGCGGGATCGAGAAGATTTTGCATGAAGGTCCTTTCATGCAATCGTAGTTTGAGATTGAATACATTGTAAAATCGATTTTAATGCATTTATATATAGATAAAAATCTATGAATATCACTTTTCGTCAGTTAAAACTTTTTCTTGCATTATCTGAGACGGGAAGCGTGAGTGCTGCAGCACGGGTCATGCACGTGACACAACCGACGGCCTCTATGCAGCTCAAAGAGGTGACCCAAGCGATTGGCGTGCCTCTCTATGAGGTGATATCAAAAAAAATACACCTCACGGACGTTGGGCGTGAACTGGCGCACACCGCACGCGATATGGTGCAAACATGGGCTGCCTTTGAGCAGGGCGTCGATGGTATCAAGGGGTTTGCGCGGGGCAAACTCAGGGTTGCGGTGGTGAGTACAGCTAAATACTTTATGCCGCGTCTGATCGGGACTTTTTGCAAAAACTATCCAGAGATCGATGTGTCGCTTGAGATCTTGAATCGCGATGGCGTGGTGCAACGCATGCGTGACAATCTTGATGATCTCTACATCATGTCGCAACCCCCCGTTGATCTGAACCTCAATGATGAAATATTCATGGCGAATCCACTCGTGCTTGTTGCCGCAACACGTTCGCCGTTAGTGAAAACAAGTGGAGTGAGCCTCGCAAGCCTGGCTGAGCAGCGATTTATTCTCAGAGAAAAAGGATCAGGTACAAGAATGGGCGTTGATCAGTTTTTTAAGAAACACAAATTTCGACCTGACATCAGAATGGAGCTTGGGAGCAACGAAGCGGTCAAAGAGGCGGTGGCGGGAGGGCTTGGTATCGGCATCGTTTCTCGCCATGCCTTACATGGTCAGCAAAAAGAGCATGGCGTGGCAGTTGTCGATGTCAAGGGTTTCCCCATTCAATCCAATTGGCATATCGTGCACCCCGCAACCAAGCGGCTATCGCCAGTTGCCACCGCTTTCAAGCTTCATATGCGCAAAGAAATGGGTTATCACGAATGAGTATTTCCAGAGTATGGCTGTTTGCGATGACGATCCTCTTGGCAATTTTTTCTCATGCTGCAGGGGCTGAAATACACGTGGAACCGAATAAGCGCGGGACATTGATTATTGTTGGCGGAGGGGATACGCCCTATACGATTCAAAAACGTTTTGTCGAGCTTGCAGGTGGAACAGGAAAGGCGAGGATCGCTATTTTTCAAATGGCATCAACAGGGGATGACGAAGAGGCAGTGGAGGTGCTTGCTGAATTTAAATTGTTAGGCGCGGAATCCGTGATTCTCAACTTTGATCGTAAGCAGGCCGAGTCTGAAGCAATGGATGTATTGCTATCAGGTTTTACGGGATATTGGTTTTTGGGTGGAGATCAAAATCTACTCGTGGCTTCTTTACTAGGAACGCGTGCCCTTAGGAGGATTGAGTATCGTTATGAGCGAGGTGCTGTCGTGGGTGGTACCTCTGCAGGCGCATCCGTCATGACAGCAACGATGTTGACTGGACAGCGAAGGGCGGCCACCGGCAGGATCAACGAAGATCCAAACGCCGTCGCCCAGCGAAGCACAGAAGTCGCTTTTGGATTTGGCCTGTTACCAGGCGCGATTGTGGATCAGCACTTTAGTAGACGTTCGAGAGACAATCGTTTGGTCAGTGCAGTGTTGGATCATCCGCACTTACTCGGTGTGGGGATTGATGAGGAGACTGCGTTGATCGTGCGTCCTGACGGTCGTTGGGAAGTTTTAGGAAATGGACATGTCAAAATATATGATGCCAGACGTGCCTATATCGTCAATCAGGACGAGGATGCTGTGGGTGCTTCCGGTATCAGAATGCATGTCTTGCCGCGCGGTTCGCGTTTCGACCCAAGGTTGGGAAGGATGGGATCGTGGCGCAATTAGTTTGTGATATGACTCTTTCAGTTGAGGGAGCGGAGACGTTTATATGATTTATCTACATAAAATTTTGCCCTACGCGATATCACCGCTCGTATTGATTATTGTGGTTGTGGCGTTTGGTATTTTTAAAAATAAAAAAATATACAGCCTCATGGGCTTAGTACTTTTATATCTCTCAAGCACTTTTATCGTTGCAGATTTTTTATTTGAAAAAATTGAAGGTAAAGAGCTTAAACATTTCGCTAAAGATGCAAAACCAGCGGATGGAATCGTTGTGTTGAGCGGAATGATGGTTCGGGTAGGAAGTGTTGCGGGTCCACTTCCTGAGTGGGATGATGCGGATCGATTTTTCGCAGGGATTGATTTGTATCAGGCGGGTAAAGCACCTAGATTGATTTTTACAGGAGGTGCTTTACCTTGGGAAAAAAGCTCTCATAACGAAGGTGTGATCCTAAAGACCTTTGCGGAAAGAATGGGTGTGCCCGAAGCTAGTATCACCGTATCGAGAGAAGTTCAAAATACGGAACAGGAGGCTCAAGCTGTATGGGATTTATTTGTGTCAAAGGTATCTGACGCCTCTCACGCCCCTCAAGCCCCTCACGCACCCAAAATTTTGCTCGTCACATCCGCATTTCATATGCCTCGCGCTCAACGGTTATTTGAGCGTCAGGGGTTTGAGGTCGAGGCGTTTCCGGTAGATTTTAAGGTCGTAGCTAGAAAATTAACGCCTATGGATTTCTTGCCCGATCCGCGTGCATTGCGTATGACAGATGTATTGGTGCGTGAACTGCTCGGGCGATTTTATTATCAAATTAAAACGATGGTTAGCAAGGCCTAGGCTTGTAAGGCGTTCAGAAACTGACAGCTAGACCAATCGCAAAACCTCGAACATTGTCACCAAAAGCATAGCGTGCAACGACTCTGGTTCTCGTGACGAATGCTTTGTACTTGCTCGAGTCAAACTCGATCCCTGCGCCCACGGAAGTTAAGTTATTAAAACCCAGCAGACCGCGCTGATCTCCTAGATAAACTGTATTCGCAGCCTCTAGGACATAGCGAAGAGGTTTATCCATTACGACTAGGCCTGTGGGGGCGCGATAGCGCATATACAGGCTGGCCGCCTCCGCAGAGGATGATCCACTGACCGAAGCGGAGGAATCAAAGGTGCGAAGTCGGATGTTGGTGTAACGCAACTCGACATCGATTTCGTGCTCTGGTTTGACAAGGGTGTAGTCGAGCATGAGTGAGCCGCCTAAACCGTAGGCATTCAGTCTCCCTCTTTTTAAAAAGTCTAACGAAGGATCGAAGCGATCATCAATAAATCTCCCGGCTAAGGAGGCATCCGATTCGAGATGCGCCAGAGAAAAGTTAAAAATGGGTCGTAGCACGAGATTGGGGGCAACAGGGAAGTCGTAGCCAACGCCGCCGGATAACGCGATTGAATTCCATCGGGCGGGTACGGTGCGAAAATCTTGTCCTCGCTCGCTCACAAAAACAGGATCGAAGCGCATAACGGCTGCCGAGCCCTCAAGATAGACAGGGACATTTTTGCTGATGGTTTCTCCACCCGCGAACTGCGTCATGAAAAAGCGATTTTGTCCGACTTGATCGTCGCGGATGGATAAAAAGCTACTTGTTAAATCTGGTACCACGGCATAGGACATCATGGCGAGGACTTCGTCCGCACTTTCTTTGATTTTGGCGGCTGGCAACAGGCCTAGCCCCTGCGCATGAGGGGCGCTGAATGGCATCCCTGACAGAGCGAAAATCAGGATAAAAAATACGTAAGTGAGAAAATGTCTATACATAAGGTGGTTAAAACTAGAGCGCGAGCAATTTTTATGCCCTAACTGGAGTACGCCTTTGATTTTTTTTGGGTGCTCCATTGAGCAAGGCTAGCATTCATCCCATTGTTCCATAACAATTGTAATATTTAGAACTCGCAGGCGCGATCAAAATCTGATGGTGACCTTCTTCGCAAGACTACATCTCTTCAGGAATATGTATGCAGACTCCACACCGCTTATCGATGATTGTGCTTGCGCTCTCCTTTGCTTGGACTGCGCCAACGATTGGACAGTCCGTGGGTCAAGCCGGATCTGCAGCGCCCCAAGCGCAAAACGCTCATGCGCCTGTTTTCTCAGCGCAAGAAGTGGACGCGATGGTTGCACCGATCGCTTTGTATCCAGATGCTTTGCTTTCTCAAGTGCTGATGGCGGCGACTTATCCACTTGAGATTGTTCAGGCTGCGCGTTGGTCAAAATCAACGGGTAACGCCGGAGGTGAAGCTGCGCTGAGCAAAGTGAGTGATCAGACTTGGGATCCGAGTGTCCAGTCATTGGTGGCGTTTCCAAAACTGTTGGCCATGATGAGTGATCAGTTGGACTGGACGCAAAAGCTTGGAGATGCATTTCTGGCGCAGCAGGGCGATGTGATGGATTCGATTCAGCGCTTGCGCCAGCAGGCGCAAAAAGCCGGCAACCTGAGCTCTAACACCCAACAGAATGTTTCTACGCAAGGTCAGACAATCATCATCGAGCCCGCACAACCTAATGTGATTTATGTGCCTGCCTACAATCCGACCGTTGTGTATGGCACCTGGCCTTATCCATCATATCCGCCTGTTTATTATCCAGGCGTGATGAGTTGGTATCCTGGTCAAGCATTGGTCAATGGCTTGATGTGGGGAGCGGGAATTGCTGCGGCAGGCGCGATATTCGGCGGTTTTAACTGGAACAACCGCGACGTTAATATCAATGTCAATAATTTCAATCGCATTAGTCGCAACAACTTTTATTCCGGCCAGGGCAACAGTAACTGGAGACACAATCCTCAGCATCGCGGAGCAGTCGCCTATCGCGACAATGGCTCACGTCAGAAATATTCAACTCGAGATGTGAGCGCGGTCAATGCACGCAATGAGTTACGTGGCCACGGTCCGGCCCAAGGTGGCGGCGCACTGACCGGAGACCGCGCGCCTGTGCGCAATGCGGCCAATGCCAACAATGCCCCCGCGCGTCCTGCTGCTCCAGCACCGGCGCGTCAACTAGAACAAAATCGTCCCGCGCCTCAGAGGGAGGCGGTGCAACAAAGAGCGGCACAGGCTCAGCCAGCCGCACGCGCCGATGCCTTTAGGGGTGTAGATGCGGGTAGGCAATCCATTGATCGTGGACGGGCAAGCGCAGCAGCAGCCTCTCGTCCTAATGTCGGTCAAGGTGGTGGACGTCCTGGTGGAGGCGGTGGCGGTGGTGGCGGCGGACGTATGCACGGTCGCGGTTAAACACGCAAGTGACAACATAAAAAATTAATCTAGACTTTTATCGAGATCACCATGATTGCACGTATCGGTTCAGTATTGATGTTGACGATGGGCTTGTTGCTGACATCGGCAACGGCACAGGCTCAACGTATCCAGCAGGTTTTTAAAACGCCGCAAGCCGCGATGGAAGAGTTCGGTTATGCCGTGAAAAACAAAGACGATCTTTTATTTAGACTGATGCTTGGGGATGACTACAAAACGTTTATTCCAGCGCCGACCAAGGAAGACTATCAACGCTTTATCGCCGCTTGGGATAAAACACACAAGATTGTGATGGACAACCCTCAGTTAGCCCACATTGGCGTCGGTGAAAAAGGTTGGACACTGCCGATTCCGTTGGTGAAGCAGGGAACGGACTGGCGCTTTGATTTGGATTTGGCTGCGCAAGAAATGAAACAACGCACCATCGGCGCAAATGAAATCGCTGTCATTAGGGCGATGCTCGCTTATGGCGATGCGCAGATGGAATACGCAGAAAAAGATCGCATGAATGATGGCGTGTTGCAATACGCACAACGTTTGCAAAGCACACCCGGCACCAAGGATGGTTTGTATTGGCCGACCAACGCCGATGAACCACGTAGCCCGATCGGTGAATATTTCGCTGAATCAAAATCGATTGATGGGATTGATGAGCGCGGCTTTCATGGATATTTATTCAAAATCTTAACCTCTCAAGGTCGCGCCGCTCAAGGCGGAGCACTCGACTTCATCATAAATGGACGTATGATTGGCGGGTATGCTCTGTTGGCGTGGCCCGTGAGTTATGGTGAAACAGGCGTGATGACGTTCATAATCAATCATGCAGGTCAGGTATATCAAAAGAATCTGGGCGCTGCGACCGAGCGTTTAGCGAAACAAATTTCGACTTTTAATCCTGATGCCTCATGGCAAAAGGTTTCTAAAGACGATCTGTGATCGTAGGGTGTCTTCACTGGTTGGCAGGGCGGCCTGGACCCATGTGGATGCGGCCTGGGGTAGTCCCTTGCGCTTAACCCGTTTTGCGGATCGACTCGAAGGTATCGCTCGCGCTGATTCAGTCGCGGTGTCCTCGCACAAATGGCTGTTTCAACCGAAAGAATCCGCACTTGTTTTATTTAGTGACTCAGAAAAGGCGACCGAAGCGATTAGTTTTGGGTGTGCCTATTTGACCGAACCCAATGTGGGCTTGCTTGGCTCTCATGGCGTGACGGCGATTCCATTGCTGGCGACCCTGATGATTGAGACGATTAGAAAAGTATTGGACGAAGCATGACAGTAAATACCACCATGAACACCAACACCAACAACAAACCAACGATTGTTCTTGCTCCTGGTTTTATGACCGACTATGACATGTGGAGTGACTTTGTTCCTTTTTTAAAGGATTACAACGTCATGTATGCCGACTTTAGCGAAGGGGCTACGTTGCAAGAGTTGGCCGCGAGTAATTTACGCCGCTGTCCGGAGCGGATTATTTTGATTGGATTTTCTTTAGGTGGCTATATTTGTCGCCATATGTTGTACCAGGCACCAGAGCGTGTGGAGGCGCTGGTCTTAATTGGAACTTCCACCAGACCCACTGCACCGCCCATGACTGACGGTCCGGCCGTGAAGATGTTTCGCGGCATGAGTCGCAGTGCCCTTAGGCGTGCCGTGCATGAGGATCGTGAGAATGACGAGGCGCTGATCGACAGATTGAAAGATATGGGAGAGCGCTTAGGTGCGGAGGTGTTTGGGCGCTTATCGGCGCTTGAGCGGAAATCTGATCTTGTAATGATGCGAACGATCCAATGCCCTGTCTTGGTAGTGACGGCAGATCAGGATCGGTTACGCACGATGGAGGAGGCCACTGAAATGGCTGAGGCCGCCAACGCTCCGCTCGTGGTACTTGAACATTGTGGACATATGATGCCGATGGAAGAGCCTAAACAGCTTGCCAATGTGGTGCTGAGCTGGCTTTTAAAAGAGCTCGGGCAGCCACGATCATCCTAGACAGTCGTCAGGATTTGCGAGCATGTCGGTCGCTGTCGTGAGTTGTGGGTGCTAAAGTCAATTACTTGTTTTTATCGCACCACTCACTGGGATTTCTATCATGATCGCTCGCAAGCTTTTTTCAAGTTTTTTTGCCGTATCCCTGATGGCTGCTGCTGCTGTAGCCGTCGCACAAACACCCACCGCCAATCAGCAAAAGCAAATCAAGGAGGCTGAGGAGCGTTTTGCTGCTGCGGACAAAAATGCCGATGGCAAGCTGACGCTCGCAGAAGCACAAGCCGGGATGCCACGAATTGCCTCTAATTTTAAAAAAATCGATGCGAATAACGACGGTTTCGTGACGATCGAAGAAATCAAGGCCATGATTCTGAGGTAATTCTGCAGCTAAGATGTGGCACAATATTTTTTTATAACGCCCCATCAAGAGTGCAGAAAATGTCTCAGCCAAAGTCCTCGCTCGCGCCCAAGCCACCTGGTGTCGAGAGCTTTTCACCACGCATGTTTAACGGTGTTGCGCACTTTCCTCTTTATTACATGCGCGGAGGAACCTCGACGGGCGTGGTGATTTGGGAACCACATTTGCCTGAGTCCCTTGAGCTCAAAGAAGAGCTCATCCGCCGCATTATGGGCGTGCCTGTCGAAGGCGATACCAAAGGAAATAAGCAAATCAATGGTCTTGGGCGCGGCCCCGCGACAAGCAATAAAGTATTCATATTGAATATGCACTCAGGTCCCGAGGCGGACTTGAGCAGCACACTGGCTCAGCTCGCTGCGGATAAGTCCGCGATTGACTGGAGCGTGAATTGCGGCAATATGTCTTCAGCGTTACCGCTGTACGCCCTAGAGACGGGCTTGATCCAAGCGCAAATGCCTTTGACGCAGATTCGGATTTTTAATACCAATACCAAAGTTATTACCGATGCGCGCGTGAGTACGCCCGAGGGCAATGCCATGGTGCCAGCTGACACTGAGATCCCCGGTGTGATGGGCGCTTTTCCAGGTGTGGAGCTCAGTCTTCGACAGCCGATTGGCGCCAAGACGGGAAAGCTCTTTCCGACGGGCAATCGCAAGGATGTATTTGCGGGCGTGACGGTCAGTTGTCTGGATGTCGCGGTACCCATGGTGATTGTCAATGCAGCTGAGCTGGGTCAGCAAGGCGATGAGGCGGTTGATGCGCTGAATCAAGATCATGGACTCAAAGCGAAACTGCGTGAAATCTGGGTCGAAGCAGGCCTAAAAATGGGACTGAAGAAACGCAATGGTGAGTTGATGACGCGCACCGAGTTGGAAAACAGCGAAACAGTACCAAAAATTTGTATGGTTTCAGCCCCAAAAGCTGCGGGACACATCACTGTCAGATACTTTACGCCCCAATCTGCACACAATTCGCTGGCAGTAACAGGTGGATGTTGTCTGGCGACAGCGTGTTTATTGCCAGGAACAGTCGCGCATGATGTTGCTGTTAATTTGGCAGAGTTTTCAAACGAAGAGCGCGAAATCGTCGTGGATATGGAAAATCCTGCGGGTATTTTACGTGCCCGTGTTCGCGGTGCGTTATCAGACGAGGGCGCATCGATTCCTTGGGCGGCGTATGCACGCAACACACAAGTATTTATGAGGGGGTATGTGCCGATTTATACGCCCTCAAAAGAGTTGATGAACTTTTTCTCAGGAGACGCGACTTGAAAACGATTATTGCCAAGCCTTTGAATGCAAAAGATTTCGCGCCGTTTGGAGATGTGTTGGAGATCCCCAAAGAACCGGGGCGGGTGTACTTTCAAGAATCCTTGGGGAATCTACGTCCGCATGCGTCTGCATCGCTCTCGACGACACGTAAAGAGCCGAGTCCTGGTTTGCCTTTTGAAGTGAGTCTCTTAGAGCGCCACGAGTTTTCCTCACAGAGTTTTATGCCTGCAGAGGTCAAGTGCTGGATGATTGTGGTCGCACCTCATGATGCACAAGGTAAGCCAGACTTAGAGCGCGTTCAGGCTTTTCTCGCGGACGACACACAGGGCATCACCTACAAGCCGAATACGTGGCATCACGGTTTGACTGTCTTCGATGCGCCGGGGAAATTTAATATTTTTATGTGGCGCGATAAGACGTCGGGCGACGAAGAGTTTGTATCGGTTCCATCCTTTCGTGTCACGCGAGGCTGATGTTGTCTGTTGTTTTGTACACGTACCGTCGTTGCCCTTACGCCATGCGCGCGCGGATGGCGCTGTGGTGCGCCGAGATTGCGGTGGATCTGCGCGAGATCAGTTTGCGCGACAAGCCACCTGAGATGCTAGCGATTTCTCCTAAGGGAACAGTGCCTGTGTTGCACTGTGCCGATGGACAGGTGTTTGAGCAGAGCCTAGAGATCATGCGCTGGGCACTTCAACAGTACGATCCACTCGGGTGGCTGCGCTGGGAGGAAGACTCTGAGGCTTTCGCGCGGCAAGAATCGTTGATTCAGTGTAACGATACGACGTTCAAGTATTGGTTGGATCGCTACAAATATGCTGAGCGGTATCCACAGTTTGATCAGACCTATTATCGTCAGCAGGCACTGAGCTGCCAGCTCGAGGTGCTGGAGCAACGCTTGTCTCAAACTGCTTTTTTAGGCGGCGAGACTGCGGACCTCAGTGATGTCGCGCTATTTCCTTTTGTGAGACAGTTCGCTGCGGTTGATGCGAATTGGTTTGATTCAAGTCCTTATTCTGCGACGCGACAGTGGTTACTCGGCTGGGTCGAGAGCGCGCTGTTCAAAAAGATCATGGCTAAGCCGTCGGCTCAATAATGTGGCGGGAGTTCGTCGCGCAAATTTTGTAAGCCTGTATTGCGATCCTGAGGGAGTTGCTGGCGCAGCGCGTTCACCTCTCTCGCAAGGGCATCAATGAGTTGTTGTTGACGAAAAATGGTTTGATTCAGCTGATCAAGCATATCGTCAGCAAGTCCGGTTTTAATCTCTAGATCCGTTAGGCGTTGCTCGAGAGAGGGTTGCGTATTCATAGGCTTCTTTTATGAGAAAGGCGACTCATGAGGTCGTCCGGGTAGAGGTTTGACGACCGCGCAACACAACCGCAGCGGCAAAAAAGTTTAGGCCTGCTGCGAGGCCAAGCGGGAGCTGATAGCCACCACTCAAGTCAAACAGCACACCAAAAAAGGCGGGTCCTAAGGAAGACATCAGCTGCATGAGCATCGCCGCAACACCAAAGATCGCACCAAACGATGCGGCACCAAACTCACGGCGCACAATGAGTGGCGGTAATGTGGTGATACTCCCTGCAGACAGCCCAAAGCCCAAGACCGCGATGATGAGTGCCCAGGTATGGTCGTTGAAAAAAGCACCCAGGCTCAGACTCACGGCCGCGTTGAGCAATACCCCGCACGCGATTAACCGAACATCCAGATGATCTGAAAAGCGCGCCAGCAGCATGCGTCCGAGAAACGCGAGAACCGCTGCGAGCGTGACACACAGCGCAGTACCCGAGGTGCCGATCGCAGGAAGCAATAACGACACTTGGTGGGTCAGAAAGCCGATTTGCACCATTAGTGCGAAACCAAAGGACAGGGTGACGGTTCGTAAGGCTGTTGTACTCAGTGCTGCAGACCGCGTCCAGGTCCGAGGTGCTGAAGATTGAGTGCTGTCCATTGGTGCGATGCCATCGGGATAGAGCCCCAAATCTTGCGGGTGTCGACGCATAATAAAAAAACTGATGGGCCATACCGTTGTTAAAACGATCAAGGCGACCACAAGCATGGCAATGGAAAAGCCAAAGGTGCCAATCAGCGCGAGCAAAACAGGTACTCCGACCATACCGCCTATGCTTGCCCCCAACATGGCTGTGGAGACAGCGCGTCCCTGATGACGATCAAACCAGGGAGCCAGGGAGGAGGTGATGGCGGTGGTCGACAAGCAGGCCCAACCTAGCCCCATCAGGGCAAAGCTAGCATAGACATGCCAGATTTGGGTGATGGCGCTCATCGCGATAAAGCCACTTGCCATCACGGCGGCACCAAGCGCCATGACGCGTTGCGGACCGTATTTGGAAATGGCGCTTCCGACAAAACTCAATACTGAGGCGTTGACCAGAAAGGCGAGTGTCAAGGCCGACGACACCAAGCCAATCGACCAGTCGTGCATCTGACTGATGGTGTGCAGATAAACGCTCGGTCCGTAGAGACCGAAGGACCAGGCGACGGTCGCGACCGCCATGCAGCCCGCGACCATCCACCAGCCATGAAAAATTTTTGATTTCATGGCTGGTGGCGCCCACTGCATGGGTTTAGGCTTCGAGTTGGCAGGCTTTGAACGATGGTAACGCTTCGCAACGTGCCGTCAGGGCCACGAGGTGAGGGAAGTCGGCGGCAACGGCAACCTTGGGGATCATTTTGTTGAGAAAGAACCAACCGACGGCAACGGTCAGGCAATCAAGGCGGGCCTTGTCGCCACCCGGAAACGTATTTTTGGCGGCGAGTTCCTCGAGCATGACTAGGCTAGCGCGCACTTGTGCACTAAGACCGTCGATGAAGGGCTGATGAACTTTTTCAGCGGGACGCTTGAGGGGTTCGTACAAAATCTGAATCGCCTTGTCGAGGCCGCTGGTCATTACGGCGCAATGCTGGAGAATGTGACGGCGATCGGCGCCGCTGGCTGGCAGCAGTTTCTGGCCGGGGCTCATTTCAAGCAGGGTATCGATGATGGCCGAGCTTTCGACCAGGTGCTCGCCATTGTCCAGCACGAGAACAGGTACCTTGGCGATAGGGTTAAACGACTTGATGGCTTCGACGTCTTTGGCGGTCGACAGGCTTTTATGCTCGTAGGGGATGCCGAGCGTTTGCAAAACGACGCCGACGCGACGAACAAAGGGTGAAACATAGCGGCCAACCAAAATCATTTTTATCTCCAGTTTGTGTGGGTGTTGTGTATGGCGGTGTTGTATTGATTTACAGTTGAGTATCGCTCAAATTTGTCCTTGTACCAAGAGATCCTGAAGATGACTCGAAATATGCCCTTTAAAAGCACTTTTATAAACGGTGTTGCCTGGGTGATTGCCCTGGCCATTTCCTCAAGCGCCTTGGCTCAAACCAGTACTCAGAGCCCAAGGGTTGATTTGGGAGACTTTAAGATTGACCTGACTGAGGTCAGTATCGGTCGTTTTGCCGAGTATGCCCAACGCAAAGGTCTCGTGACCGAGGCTGAGCGAAGCGGGGGAGGTTTCGAGTATGTGATGGGCTGGCAAAAGCGCCCAGGCTGGAACTGGCGCACACCCTTTGGCATCCCGGCTCAAGTCGATGAGCCCGCAGTTCAGATCAAGTGGGCGGAGGCACGTGCTTTTTGTCAGGATGCGGGTGGAGATCTGCCCACCAAAGCGCAGTGGCAACGGGCGGCTTACATCGAACAGCGTGACAACCCTCCCGCACCCTTTATCAAGGGTAAAACCTACGAATATCCTACGGGAGATACCGGCCAGGGTGCCAATGTGAAGGGCGGCGCGGATGGCTGGGAGCGTCATGCTCCGGTCGGTCGCACGCGCGCCGGTGTGAATGGTCTGTATGACATGGGGGCGAACGCTTGGGAATGGTTGTTGGACGCCCAAGGTAAGACGCACCTGACCGCAGGGGGTTCCTGGTGGTATGGGCCTTCGCAAATGCGTGTTGAAGGCATGCAATACAAGCCAGA
Source organism: Bordetella parapertussis (assembly GCA_945897365.1). Taxonomy (GTDB): domain Bacteria; phylum Pseudomonadota; class Gammaproteobacteria; order Burkholderiales; family Burkholderiaceae_B; genus Zwartia; species Zwartia parapertussis_A. The sequence continues at coordinate 60,557 of CAMDFD010000001.1, forward strand.
CGATGTGTATGTGGTCTATATCGGCTTTCGCTGCGTATACTAAGCTTTAACATCGTTTGTTTTTATTTTAGGAGATCCCTGTGTCTACGCCTATCAGCGCTTTAAATCCCGATTTTGCCGTCGCGCCTCAGTTGCAGCCGGGTGATATGGCTGCGGTTGCCGCGGCGGGTTTTAAAAGCGTCATTATCAATCGCCCTGATTACGAATCGGGTCCGGATCAACCAACGGCGGCTGCAGTGAGTGCTGCGGCCAAAGCTGCCGGTCTAGCCGTTGAGTATCAGCCGGTGGTGAGCGGCGGGATGACTGCGCAAGATGTCGAGCGCTTTACAGAGCTTTTAGGAACGCTGCCTAAACCGATTTTGGCGTATTGCCGCTCGGGTACCCGTTGCACAGTCCTGTATCGGGCCGCGACTGGAAATGCTTGATTTGGATCAATTGTCCGCATTTTCCCTATTGGGTTGTTACGGTTTAGGGGCTAGTATGTAGTCGTGCAGTTTTCTTTGGAGGAAAGTCCATGATGTTCCAAAAAATATTAATCCCGACCGACGGCTCTGCATTGTCAGCGCAATCTGCAAATGCGGGTATTTCTTTTGCACGCTCTACGGGTGCTGAGATCGTGGCACTCCACGTTTCACAGCCTTTTGCGGCGACGATGGGTTTTGACGGTATGTCAGCGGCCTATGCCATCACCGATGAGGACTATGACAAAGCGAATGCAGAGCAAGCTAAAAAGCACCTCAAAGCTGTGGTGGATCGCGCCGAAACCGCAGGCGTTAAGGCCACTGCGCACGCTGTGTCGAACTTCAATATCGCAGACGGTATTGTTCAAGCCGCGACGGATTATCAGTGCGAATTGATTTTTATTTCTAGCCATGGGCGCAGCGGTTTGTCACGTTTGCTGCTGGGTAGCGTGACGACCAAGGTGCTTGCGTTGACCCATACTTCCGTGTTGGTGTATCGGGTCAAAGACGAGGCGAAGTAATCGAGGTGAAGCACGAGGTGAAGCAAGACCACACACTCATTGTGGAGATTGCTCGGGGGCGTATGTTTGTTTGTGATTTGCCCTCGCACTTGATCCTTAGCTGGCATATGATAGAGGTCACGCTAGGCTCAAGTGTGGCAGCCGTCGCTGCCCGTGAAGCCTCAGGAGAGCGCATATGACTATCAAAGTCGGCGATCGGGTTCCCGATGCCACACTCACAGAATTCATAGAAACTGAAACAGCAGGCTGCACCGTTGGCCCAAATGCGTTTAAAGTTTCCGACTTGGTCAAGGGCAAAAAGATTTTGATGTTTGCGCTGCCTGGCGCCTTTACGCCAACTTGCTCAGCCAAACACGTGCCTAGCTATGTTGAGCATTTTGACGCGATCAAAGCCAAGGGCGTTGACGAAGTGTGGTGCGTTGCCGTCAATGACGCCTTTGTCATGGGTGCCTGGGGCCGCGAGCAGAAAGCCGCTGGCAAGGTTCGCATGATGGGCGATGGTTCTGCTGAGTGGACTAAAGCACTCGGTTTGGAACTCGACCTCAATGCGCGCGGCATGGGTACTCGCTCAACGCGTTACGCAGCCTATATCGATGACGGTGTCGTCAAAGTTTTACATGTCGAAGGTCCTGGCAAGTACGAGATCAGCGACGCTGCTTCGATGCTCAAAGCGATCTAAGCGATTCGTTTTTTTGTAGGCTGAGTCTGACGGACTAGTTTCGTCACACTCACGTTTCATTTCATCCCGTCTCATGAGGGCCTCTGCCCTTTCTAGGCGGGATGTTTTCATATTCAGATGATCTCAACCCTAAGTTCCTTTCCCTCGCTGTATTTGGCCACGCTGTTGATGCTGGTCAGTACGGGACTATTCAACACCTACATCGCATTGAAATTGTCCGCCGAGTCGGTGAGCGCCTTTTGGATCGGGACACTGATTTCTGCTTACTACTTGGGTCTGGTGTTTGGTGCGCGGATCGGACATCGGTTGATCATTCGAGTGGGACATGTCCGCGCTTGCGCGACCGCCGCGATCTTGTCGATTTGTGCAGTACTGTCTCAAAGTTTGTTTGACTCTTTACCGATCTGGATCGGCTTGCGCTTGATCGTTGGCGTGGCGATGTCGGTGCAATACATCGTGGTGGAAAGCTGGCTCAACGAGCAAACAGAAAATAGTCATCGCGGTCGTGTGATGTCTGTCTATATGGTGATGTCTGGCACGGGCACCGCGCTTGGTCAACTCGCGATTACGCTTTACCCAACATTGGATTTGCGTCCACTTATTTTTGTGGCGCTTTGTCAGGCGCTGAGCTTGCTGCCGATCGTGTTGACGCAACGCAAGCTGCCTATCCCACAGCCTCCCGCGCCGATCGATTTTCCTTATTTTTTCAAAGCGGCTCCGCAGGCGCTTTTTACCGTATTTTTAGCGGGAAATATTTCTGCATCGTTTTATGGTTTGGCTGCAGTGTTTGCCTATGGACAAGGCTTGAGTACGCCGCAGATTGCGCTCTACACAGCGACGAGTGTGATTGCGGGCTTGATGGCACAGTGGCCGATGGGTTGGCTGTCTGATCGAACGGACCGCGCGAAGTTGATCCGCAATAATGCTGTGATCTTTACTGTCATTGCTGTGTTGATGTGGGGTTGGATGAGTTGGCCGTATTGGGTGATGCTGATTTTTGCCGCGGGCTTTGGGGTGATTCAGTTCACCTTTTATACCCTGGCCTCTAACCTTGCCAATGACCGCGTCACTGCTGAGAAGCGGGTGGGCTTGGCTGCTGTGGTGATGATGACCTATGGCTTGGGTGCCACGATCGGACCGATGATCGCGGGTGCCCTGATGCGTGCCGGTGGCCCCAATATGCTCTATGTGTTTAGTTCGGTGTGCGCCTTGATTCTGGTGTTGTTGATGTGGCAGCCTAAATGGACTCGGTAAGCCAGATCGCGCTGGGTGCGGCGATCACGGTCGCGGTGATGGGGCGTCGCACTGCGGTATGGAAAGCTGCGCTCTGGGGTGGTGTCGCGGGGACTCTGCCAGATCTGGATGCGGTTATCAATCACGGCGACCCCATTTTAAATATGATCCGCCATCGCGCTGAGAGTCACTCCTTGTTGTACTTGAGCCTGTTGGCACCAATCCTGGGCTGGGGCTTAGCCAGGCGACAGGGGCAGGGTCACACCACGCTCTGGCGCAGATGGACCTTGGCGTTTTGGTTGGCGCTCTTTACTCATCCACTGCTCGATGTGATGACGGTGTATGGCACGCGATTATTGCTCCCGTTTACGGATCACCCGTATGGTGTGGGAAGTATTTTTATTATTGATCCTCTGTATACCGTTCCGCTTTTAATCGGTTTAGGTGCGGCGTTGATCTTGAAGTCTGCGCGTGGCTTGAAATGGAACGCGGTCGGACTCGCCTTTAGTACCCTGTATCTGGCGTGGGGCGTTGCTGTTCAAGCGCATATGACCCAGCTTGCGGAAGCTTCCTTAAAAAAGTCTGGAATCCAAGCCGAACGTTTGTTAGTGAACCCCACCGCGTTCAATTCAATTCTTTGGCGCTTGGTCGCGATGACCCCCGACTCTTATTACGAGGGTTTCCGGTCTCTACTCGATGAGAAGCCTCAGATTACTTGGAGACAGTATCCCCGTTGCGATGCCTTGGCGCCTGTCGCTGCAAACAATGCGGGTGCCGCGGCGATCGCAAAGTTTAGTCACGGCTTTTATAGCCTGGGTCAACAAGACGGACGCTTGACTGTGATGGATCTGCGCATGGGGCAGGAGCCGTACTATTTTTTCCGCTTTGACGTGGGTCCTTTGGAGGGTGGTGCAAGTCGTGAGATTGTGTCGCGCGCCGTGGGACAGAGACCCGATGTCGCAAGTGCCTTGCCCTGGCTTTGGGCGCGAATCAAGGGACAGGATGTGCCGCTGCCTGCCGCCGACCATACTGGTCGATCCATTCACGCGCTACAGTTAGAACGTTGTGGTACCCAATAAAAATAAAGGGGACGAGATTGACTCAGGTGCAGGCAAGACCCGGTAAGTGGTATTTTGGTTGGAACATTGTCGCGGTCGCGACATTTATTACTTTGCTAACAGTCGGGATGAGGCTGGGCATCGGTCCATTTTTTATCCCTATGGCCGAGGACCTGGGCTTTAGCCGAACCTTGCTTGCGACAATCGTGGCCGTTGGGATGCTTTTTTACGGTATCGGTATGCCTATCGCCGGGATGTTGGTGGCTCGTTATGGCACCCGCTTTGTGTTGTTAGTGGGAACGGCGATTGTGATGGGTTCGGTGCTCTGGGCCATCGTGGCGCGCGAGCCGTGGTCGTTCATGCTGTCCTTTGGTGTATTGATGTCGGTCGGCCTGGCCTTTACCAGTCCCGTGGCGTTGACGCCAGTGATCAGTCGCTGGTTTACACGCCAGCGCGGCATGGCGCTGTTTTATTTGTCTACAGGTTCGATGGCAGGGATTGCGGTAATGACGCCCTTGATGACCTGGGCGATTGAGACCTATAGCTGGCAGACGACCTTGCTTAGTTTTGCGATTGTATTTGCGCTGTTGACTATTCCTTCGGCATTTTTCATCATCAATGATGAGGCACCCGAAAACACGGACCTCTTGCCTTCGCAGATCAATGCGGAAAATAAACAAAGAGCCGCTGCGGCCTCTGCAATGACTTTTTCTGATGCAGTGCGTACGGTGGTGTTCTGGAAGATCTGCCTTGGATTATTTGTCTGCGGCTTTAGTATGAATCTGTTGGGGACGCACGGCATGCCGATGCTGATGGATCATGGTTTTGATTCGGCGACGAGTGCGATGGGAATTAGTGTCATCGGTATCGTGGCGATTTTTGGAACGTTAATCCTTGGACGCCTGGCGGACAAGCTCGAGCGCCGCAGTATTTTGGCCGTGATTTATTTTGTACGCGGGTTAGGGTTCTTTGCCTTGGTGATGGTGGGTACGCACGTTGAGCTGTTCGCGGCCTCTTTTGTTGGTGGCCTAGTCTGGGCGGGGAGCATCGCGATGTCCTCTGCGATTTTGGCCGATACCTATGGTGTCAGATTGGTCGGTGTGTTGTATGGCCTAGCGTATCTCGGACACCAGTTTGGTGCGACCTTTAGCTCCTGGATTGGTGGCTGGGGCTATGAGACGTTTGGCACACACTGGGTGGCGTTCGGGATGTCAGGCGGGTTGTTGATTGCGGCGGGGTTGATGTCGATGACGTTACCGCGGAATGCGGTGAGAGGGTAGAGACTGGTTGTTTAATTTTACGACTTTTATAAAGTCATTTATTAAATAGTCGCGACTTTATTATAATTTGTTATAAAATAGTCGCATGAAACGTTATCTCGATGACCTCGTCCTTAAAGATCTCCATCGCAAGATGGTGATCGTGACCGGACCACGTCAGGTCGGTAAGACCACACTTTCCAAACAACTGATGCCAAAGTTCGAGCGGGCTCAGTACTTGAATTGGGATGTCGCCCAAGATCGCCGCGTGTTGGTCGATCAAGCTTGGCGAGAGGACGCTGGGCTATTGGTCCTCGATGAGATTCACAAGATGAATCTTTGGAAAAACTGGCTCAAGGGCGTCGTGGATGGTCGACCAGCGTCGCAAGCTTTACTCGTGACGGGCAGTGCGAGGATGGACACTTTCCGACATGCTGGGGAGTCGCTGGCAGGGCGTTTTTATTCGTATCGCTTACATCCATTTTCGGTCAAGGAGTGGTGCTCGACGATGGGTGTAGAGCCTGCAGTGGCACTCTCCCATCTGATTGAACGTGGTGGATTTCCTGAGCCGTGCATGGTTGAGTCGACAGAGGACGCGAATCGTTGGCGATCTCAATATTTAACAGGCTTGATTCGCGATGATGTGCTTGAGTTTTCGCGCTTGCGAGAGGTCGGCGCCATGCGGCTTTTTGTCGAGCTTTTACGCGATCGAGTGGGCTCACCATTGTCATTGGCATCGATCGCACGTGACCTCGCGATTTCGCCCATGACAGTGGCGACTTATCTGGAAATTTTGCAGGCGCTTTTCATCGTTTTTACGATTCGTCCTTGGCATAAAAATATCACCAGAGGGTTGCTCAAGACGCCGAAGGTTTATTTTTATGACACGGGGCTTGTCAGAGGTGACTCTGGAGTGCGCCTTGAAAACGCGATGGCGACGATGCTTCAAAAGCACGTCCACTTTTTACAGGATAGCTCCGGACGTGAAGTAGAGCTGCATTATGTTCGCACTAAGGACGGAGCAGAGGTGGACTTTGCGATCAGCGAGGATCGTGCGTTGACGCATTTGATTGAGTGCAAAGCAACGGATGATCGTGTGCATCCGGCACTGGCAAGGTTTGCTGGGGAGTTTCCAGACGCGACTGCGGTCCAGCTGGTGGGACAGTTGAGGCAAGCTCAATCGAGGCAGGGTGTGCTTGTGACAGATGCCGCAACCTGGCTTGCGGAGTTGTCGGCTTGAGACAGCTCAAGTTGTAGTTGAAAAATGTCCGGGAGGTGTTTGGTTCAACATTCCGCTGCCTGCGCTCAGCTCATCTTTTTTAAGCTCTCCCAGATATGACGCCTGAGCTTTAAAAATTCAGGGTCGGTTTTAATCTCGTCACGACGGGGGCGAGCAAAAGGGACGTCAATGATTTGTGCTATCCGGCCTGGCCTGGGTGACATCACCACAATCCGGTCAGCAAGATAAAGCGCCTCCTCGATGGAATGGGTGACAAAAACGACTGTTTTACGCTCACGCTCCCAGATATTGAGTAATTCGTCTTGAAGCAGATCGCGGGTCTGAACGTCGAGGGCACCGTAGGGCTCATCCATCAGCAGAATACTAGGCTTGATCGCCAGTGCCCGGGCGATGCCTACCCGTTGTTGCATGCCGCCTGAGAGTTGGTGGGGGTAGGCGTTTTCAAAGGCGGTGAGGCCTACGAGCTCAACACACTCACGTGCTTGCGCGAGGCGTTGCTGCTTTTCAACACCAGCCACTTCGAGACCAAAGGCGACATTGTCGAGCACGGTGCGCCAAGGGAAAAGTTCAAAGCTTTGGAACACCATGCCGCGGCCGTGTCCGGTGGTGCCGGTCACGTCTTGGCCATCGATCAGGATGCGTCCGCCGTCGCTGGTCTCGATGCCGTTGATGATTCTCAGGAGTGTGGACTTGCCACATCCTGAGGGACCCAGCAACACGAGAAACTCCAGATCTTTGACTTGGAGTGAAAAGTTTTCCAGGACCGGCAGGCCGCTTATGCCCTGCCGGTAGATCTTGGTGATCCCTTCGATCTCGAGCTTGAAATGTGCCAATTAGCCGAGCTCCTTGAGGGCTTTTTCCATGTACTGAGTGTCGATCGTTTTGGCGATATTGGTACCGCGTTTGACAGTGCCGGCCTTGACATAGACGGGCATGAGCTCTTCAAAATACTTGACCCGAAAGCCGCCATCGTCAGGCCAGGCTTTGATTTGCTTGGAGAGGGTTTCCCAGATAGGTCTGAGTTGCTCTTCGGTTGCAGTCTTGGCGTTTTTGACGGTGGCGTATTTACGATAGCCCTCGGCAAAGTAGGACAGGCTTTGGTTGGTCTTGCGAAACGATGTCACGGTGGCTTTGAGCAGGTCAGTAATGGCGCGGGCGTTATCGGCATTTTTGAGCCAAGAGCCCTGCACCAGCCATGCCTCCGAGAGCCAGGGGTTGTAGATTTTCCAGGGCTCGACCATAACTTTGTAATTACCCTGTTTGAGGATGTCGGCCGCTTGGTCAAAGTGCACGGGCACGGCTGCCACGCGACCGCCTAGTAGCGCACGCATGCGTGAGCCTGAGCCGCCGACGTCCACCACGGTGGCGTCTTCGATATTGACGCCATTACGTTCAAAAATACCGCTCAACATGACGTAGATAAAGTCGCCAGTTGAGTTCAGGGCGATGGCGTTATCTTTATTTTTAAAATCTGCATAGCTTTTGACTTTGTCGGCGTTGACGACCAGCACTTGGCTGGTGTTGTTGTAGACCATACCGACCATTTTGACGTCTGCACCGACCGAGCCTGCGCGAAGGGCTGAGACGATGTCGGACTCGCCGACTTCGGCGGAGCCGGCGACGATCGATTGAGTCAAAACCTGCATGGACTCGATGCGTTTCATGTCGGAGGCGCTGTAGCCAAGGGCTTGCATGCCTTCGTTGAGTGCCATGATGGCGGGCACGTGAATCGATAGCGTAAAGCCCAAAATCTGTGCTTTCAGGGCGCGATTTTTTTGCGCGAGGCTTAACGGTGCGTAGGACAGTAGGGCGGCCGAGCCCAATCCCATTCCGGCATGCTTCAGTAGATCTCTGCGAGTGATTGTCATGGTCTTCTCCTTGTGGCTCTTAATGAGCCTATGAAAGTTTTTACTTAAAGTCTCTGGCGTTGTTGTTCATACCAGGGTGCCAGATGTTTCCCCCACTGCGAAAGAAGGGCGTTTGCGATCAGACTGACAAACGCCAGGGTGAGTAGCAGACTGAGTAGTGAGCCGGTGTTGATCTCCATCCCGGACTGATTGATCAGGGCGCCGTAGCCGACGATGACAAACATTTCTGCCATCACCATGGCGCGGATAGCGTGTATTAGTCCGATGCGTGCGCCGGTAATGAGGTAAGGATAAAGCGCTGGCAGGATGATTTTCCAAAAAATTTGTGTGCGGTTGGCGGAAAAGGATCGACCGACGGCGAGGAGCTCGGGGCTGATGCCTTTGGCGCCGTTGTAGGTGGTCAGCACGATGTACCAGACGGCTGCTAAAAACACGACGGTCGAGCGCAGGGTGAGCCCGGTCCCTAAAATCATGATCAGAATTGGGATCAGGGCGGCTGTCGAGGTCACGACAAAGATGCTGACCCACGGTCTGAGCATGGCGTCTGAGATCGTGGAGCGTCCCATCGCGATGCCCATTGGCATCCCGATCACGCACGCGAGTGAAAATCCCAACAACATTTGACGCAAGGAGATAAAAAGCTCCTGGAGCATTGTGCCTTCGCGCAGCATGGCCACATATTGCACAAAAACGGAGGATGCGGGGGCGAACAGACTGCTGCCGAGCTTAAGTCCAACGATTTCCCATAAGCCAAGCACGAGGCCAAAGCCGATCAGAGGTAGGAGCGCATTTTTAAGTGTTTTCATAGGTCAGCGCCTCAAGTGCCAGTGCAACAGGCGTCGCTCGAGCATATGAATGATGCTTTGTGCGAGGAGTCCCATCAGGCATACGGTCATCACGACCGCTAGGGCTGCAGAGGCGTCAAAAGCTTGGGTCGAGCGCTTAAGGAGTTGTCCTAAATTGACGGCGGCAAAGAATAGTTCTGCGGTGATCATACCGTTGATCGCTCGTGCCGAACCGACGCGGAGTGAGGCAAACAGAAAAGGTGTCAAGGCGGGAAAGACGATGTGCCGCAGGCAGTAGTAGCGGCTGCCACCAAACGATCGGCCGACATCAATCCATGAGGTTCTGACATCTCGTGAACCCGCGATAATGACCACAAGGATGTCGAAAAAGCACATCAGAAACACGAGTGCAACGCGTGACTCGAGGAATAAGCCAAACCAGATAATCAGAAAGGGCACCATCGCTACAGGTGGAATGGCGTAGATGGCGTTGATCACCGGATTGAACATCCGATACAGGGTGTCGGAGCGGCCGAGCAGGGTGCCAAGTGGCACGGCGATCAAAAGCGCCAACGAAAAGCCTAGCCCGAGCTGCACCAACGAGCCGGTGACAGCCTTGAAGAGTCTGGGCGCAAAGACGGGATCGAAAAACTGCGCAAAAACGCTGAGCGGTGAGGGCAGGATAAAGTCAGAAAACTGTGTCGCACAAAGTTCCCAAACAAATAGCCCGATCACAATCGACAGTGCACCGAATCCCAGTGCCTTTAGTTTGGTGAGGGGGCTATTCACGGGATGTGAACGTTAAGCACCGGTGCGTGTTGTTGAGCACCGTAGACGTCTGTGTCACCGATGCCACCAGATGGAACGAGCCTAGGGAGGGTCGCTTTAAAGGCAAAGGCGGCATCATAGGGTGTAAAGAGGACGTCTTGTTCGTTGACGTTATAAAGTGTTGCAAACAGTTTTGGGCACAGCACGCCTGAGCGTTTGACCCGATTGTAGGCCTCGGCATTATCAAACACGACATCAATCGTGAGCTCGAACGGGCCAGCATTTTTGCTTTTGCATACGATGGCGAGATCTTTGATGAGTGGCATTGAGCGTTCCCTTTAGAGGTTTTCGTAATCGATCGGAAAGAGCTCGCAGGGATCGTTGACTTCGAGCACGTGGTGCATGGAAAACTGGTACATAGGCCCGCCTTCTTGATCTGAGGGTGAAAACGGAAAGGCCATATTACCTTCGCGACACATGCGTCCCGGAAAGTCCATATGCAGCATTTGCGTGCGTGCAAGCGCAAGGACGCTATTGGCCGTTGTTTGATCTTTGGCGACGACTTCCACCAGAAAACCAAGCTCGTGGGCAGTGGCGTCTTGTACTGGTTCTCTTTCTGCCATGACACCGTTCAGTCCGTAGGTGCGGATGACCAGGGTGTACTCGGTGGGTTTGACGCCGAGGTCAGCCGCTTTGGTGGCAGTCAGTTCACGGATATTGGCCAAAAAGGTCTTAACCGTGCTGATCAGCAACGGATCGTGTGTGCCACAAATAGTAAAGGCGCGATAGCCGGCCAACTCGGCTGCCTCAAGCTTGACCGTATAAGGATTGGTCGTCCAGGTCATGCCACGAATAATCACGGCACGATCGGTCACTTCTTCAAAAGTACAGGCGGAGGTATCGAGGAGTCCACCAGGCTCGACGTGGTGAATCGGACTCGCGTTTTCATGTAGGCTATGGTTTGCGATCGAGACACTGGTGCAACGGCGAATGGGGTTCATTGCCTCGCATTCGACATCGCCATTTTTTCTAATCTTGACCATCAGGCAGTCGTGGCCTTTTGGAATGGCAGGGGTCGCGCCACACTCGAGCATTTTGCCGGCATACCAGGCTGCGGCGGGGGGAAAGCCTGCGTTGATGGCTGCTGCAGCCCAGGGTGAAGGATCGCTTGATCGCCCAGCCAATATCACTTGCGCGCCGGAATTGAGAGCTTGAGCAAAGGGCTCTGGCCCCATCATGCCTACGATGCGGATCGCACGGTCAACGGTGGCGGGGTCAAGCTCGGGGTGTCTGCCCAGGGGACGAATCTTTTTTTGCTGAAGCTGTGCTTTGACGAAGTCGGGCTTGAGCTCGGCGTGGATCACGGCCATCTTGAAATGTAATTTATCCTCTGCGGCGATCTCTCGGGCCATTTTTACGACCAAATCAAGATGAGGCTCGCCGCCCGCTCCGCCGCAAGTGCCGATGATCAGTTTGCAGCCATGCTTGATCGCAGCATTTAGCATCAGACGCAAGTCTCGCCGAATTGCCATCGGTGAACAGAATGGTTTTCCGGAGCCCAGATAGTGCGGTCCCGGATCCACCGAGCCACCATCGACACCAATCACGTGTGGCTTTAGGGCCATGCCTGCTTCGAGTGAAGCCTCTGGAAACCCGTAACCCAGAATTCCACTGGTGGAAAGCATCCGAAACTCATTCATATCACTCATGTGCAGCTATCTCCCGCGCTTTAGACGACGAAATTTAAACGTAGTACGTTTTTTTTAGTTGTATAGTCATTTAAAATGTAAAGGTTGTTATAGCTAGAGTCAACCATTAATTGCCATTAATTGCGCATGACCAAAATAAAAAGCACGCCTATTTTTGAACGTATTGAGCAATGTGTCCGAGAGGGGATTGCTTCGGGGGCGTATGCGCCAGGCGCCCAGTTACCTTCTGAGTCTGAGCTCGCGACTCGGTTTAAAACGACACGTGCAACGGTACGACAAGCGTTATCGCGACTGGTGTTTGAAGGCATGGTGACGCGCCATGCGGGTCGTGGCAGTTTTGTCGCGCCAGTCATGATGGGGACTTTTCCGATCGATTCCCGCCATTGTTTACCTTTTGAGGATCAGGTTGCACTCGAGGGGCTCCGCGTGAGTTACCGCTCGCCAAACTATGAACTTGTGCAGGCACCTCCTTCGGTCTTGGCTCAACTCTCCTTGCCCAAGGGCACACAGGTGTTCAAGCTCGAACGTTTAAGGATGATCCATGACAACCCGGTTTGTCTGGAAATTCGTTATTTACCGATTGAGCTCGGTCAGGCGGTCACTGGTGAAATGTTGTTGACGCAATCTGTGCACGCATTTGTGAGTGAAATTGTGGGTTACCGTGTGCCGACCATCGTGGTCCAGGTGTCAGCAATCGTTGCGGATGCCTCGCTGGCAAGCCGACTCGAGGTGCCCAAAGGTAGTGCGTTGATCGTGCGAGATAATATTTTTCTGGACCCAAAGGGTCAGATCATGATCTGTGGAAAGTCGTTATTTCGTGGTGATATCGAGACTGAATATGTGCTGGGACCGGATTTGCGAAAGCCGGTGAATCAATAAAAATATCAATCATTAGACGGAGATGAGATCATGTTTGCACCCCCCAAAGAAATTGAGACCACAGTCTTTTCAAGTATTCCCGACCACTTGCGGATGAAAAATCGTAAATCTGGGTGGAGCTTTGGTAAGGGAAGCGACCACTTACATTCGTTTATTGAGGGACCATCGTTTGATCGAGAAGGTAATCTCTATGTGACAGATATTCCGTACGGACGAGTGCTGAAGATCACGCCCGACAAAGAGTGGTCGGTCGTCACTGAATACGATGGCTGGCCAAACGGGCTCAAGATTCACAAGGATGGGCGGTTTTTTATTGCAGATCATCGCTACGGGATCATGCAGCTAGATCCGGCAAGCGGCAAGGTCACACCTGTTCTAGACCATGTTCGGCGCGAGGGTCTTAAGGGAACCAACGATCTGATTTTTGCGAGTAATGGGGATTTGTATTTTACCGATCAAGGTCAGACCGGCATGCAGGATCCGAGCGGTCGCGTGTATCGTCTGCGCCCGGATGGTCAGGTGGATCTGTTGATCTCAAATGTCCCAAGTCCGAACGGATTGGCCTTGAGTCCCAATCAACAGGTTTTGTATGTCGCCGCGACGCGTGCTAATCAGATTTGGCGCATGCCTCTGCACCCCGATGGAACAACGTCAAAGGTTGGTGCGTATATTCAGTTATCGGGAGGCTCTGCCGGTCCGGACGGCATCGCTGCGGATGTCACCGGTGGTCTTGCCGTGGCACACTGTGGTCTTGGCTCAGTATGGATTTTCAGCAAGTTGGGCGAGCCACTTTATCGCCTGCGGTCTTGTGCCGGGCTATCGACCACGAATATTGCCTATGGTGGTGCTGAGAACAAGACACTGTTTATGACCGAATCGGACACAGGTAGCATCTTGATGGCAAAGGTGCCCGAGGCGGGCTTGGGAATGTTTGGGCAGGAGTGATGGGGTAAATCAGGCTCGTGCTTTGACGCATTTGATTGAGTGCAAAGCAACGGATGCGTCAGCGGTCCATTTTGTCTCAACCAAGCCGCGCATGGTAAATCTGTAGCCAGCGCTCGGGGTATCGCCGCACAATCTGCTCAAAATCCTGATCAATTGTTTGGATAGCATCTTGCTCGTCATACGATACGCTGTTGAAATCCAGTCACGCCTCTGCAGAACGATTAGACAGGAAAGCTTGCGAACTAGACCATCGCTAAGATCGCGGCGACTAGATCTTTGTTTGAGCACACAACGGACTACATTCGCGCCAAGTTACCAAAGGTTGACAGCTATGAGTTGGTAAAGCCGATCTTTGACTTGCCCTACTACCGCATCGCGAGGGTGACCGACGCGGGAATTGCCAAGTGTCAAACAGCTTCAATTTATCTAAACCAACTGGTCGAGATTGGTGTGTTGAATGAAGCTTGTCGTCCAAGGGTTAATGATGCTCAGTCCGAGGTTATCAAAGTCTCGACTGTTACGTGTGACTACGCTCAAACCATAGTGAGCAGCTGTAGCGCCCAATAGACTATCAATTGCGGGTAAAGGTCGGCCTGCAGCGGCCAATAATCTACCCCATCGGTCAGCCACCTTTACGTCTATCGGCAGGATGCGTCCTGTAAAAAAAGCTGGCAGGTCGGTTTCAAGCCAATCAGTGAGCGCCATGCGTCTCTCTAAATCTTTTACGCTTTCGATACCTTTTCGAAGCTCTCCCAAGGTCAGCACACTCAAATAGAGAGTGGATGCCGGTCTCTTAGAAAACCACTCTATGACAGAAGGCTCGGGTGTCTTGCGCCGGAGTTCGGATATAACGTTCGTATCTAAGAGGTAACTCAAATTGAGACCTCGCGAGTCAAGCTGTGATCTCGCTCAAGGCTGACCTCCTCTAGCCCAAAGAGTGGTGATTGACGCATAAATTCAACAAATGATTGTCCATTGCCAGTAAGCTGGTCGTAGAGTGCGCGCGTCATCACAACAGCAACGGGCTGCCCATGCAAAGTGATTCCTTGAGGGCCTTCGCTTTCAGCGCATTTAATGACCTCGGAAAGCTTCGCTTTAGCTTCTTGTATCTGCCATGAGTGCATTTTTAATGCCCCTGCTAAATTCTGACTATAATAGTCAGAATTTAGCATATTCAATTCGTATTGAGTGAATACTTCCATCGCTGACGATCCTTTATTTGTTGTAAAAATAAAAAACCGCCAGATTGCGCTCGAGACAGAGGCTTGGCGGTTGATGCTGAGTCTATGTCAGCGTTCACAGAGAAGGTGTAAAGCAGTTGCAAAACATGTTGCAAAAGTCTAAGTGTTTGCTGCGGGAGTAATTGCGACGATCAAATATTAACTAAGGCAGACTCTTGCTTGTCTAAAGGTTTCATCCACCCAAGCCTAGAGACTGTTGTTCTGGGTAGTTTTCTATAGAGCTTGTGAGTCTGGTGGTCGCCAATGATTTCAAAATCAATCCTCGGCTCTTTCTCCAGCACAGTCGCTATGACGGGATAAAGCCATTCGATCTCTGCGCGATGGGAAGCGGTGGCGTGATAGAACACGCGGTATCGATCTGTTGGGGTGGTAATTTGTTGGGGGGCGAGTTTAAAGCGGTATTTCAGGGGCAACCCACGACTGGCTGTGGTGTCTGGGATATCGTCATCCATAAAATAGGCAAGCACGGCTATTTGATTGCGCGCACGCGCGTTGATGTGCGAACATCACCTGAGCAAGTACAACCAAGCGACTAAAGTTTGATGCGGTGACTGCATCCATTTAAAAATATCGTTTATTCAGAATCGATAATCAAATCAACTAATTTGTGTGTGATTGAATGTATTGGTTGTAAGTGTGTGTTGACCTCGTATTCGGGTTCGACGGGTGCTTCATACGGACTATTAATACCAGTCATATTAGGAATCTTGCCAGATCGCGCCTGTTTATAAAGTCCTTTGACATCTCGTTCTTCACACACTTCTAACGAAGTGCTGACATAGACCTCAATAAAACTATCTGCACCAATGAGCTCTCGTGCCATTTCACGTTCACGTCTGAATGGTGAAATAAACGCAGTCATGACAATCATGCCGGCATCCACCATCAATTTTGCGACCTCTGCGATACGCCGAATATTCTCAACACGATCAGCATCTGTAAAGCCTAAATCTTTGTTGAGTCCTTGACGGATATTGTCTCCATCAAGAATATAAGTCCTCAACCCTCGGCGATGAAGCTCTATCTCGAGCGCATTGGCAAGTGTTGATTTGCCTGAGCCGGACAATCCTGTAAACCAGATGACTTTACCCTTATGGCCGTTGAGTCTTTCGCGATCAGTTCGAGCAATTGACAACGCTTGTTGATGAACGTTTTGTGCTCGGCGTAGGCTGTGTCTGATCATCCCTGCAGCGACAGTTGCGTGTGTGAAACGATCAACAAGAATAAATCCACCTAGAGTGCGTGACGTGTTGTAGGGTTCAAACACAATCGGTTTGGCTGTCGTGATGTTGCAGACTGAGATGTCATTGAGTTTTAAGCTCTTACTCGCTAAATGTGCGAGCGTGTTGATATCAATCCGATATTTGATATTGGTGATGGACGCTGTAGCCCATTGACTGGAGAGCTTGAGGTCATAATTGCGACCCATCATCCCTTCGTCTTGATGCATCCACACGATCGTGGCTTCAAATTGATCGGTCATCTCGAGTGGCGCCTGCGCCAAGGACAATACGTCTCCGCGTGAAGCGTCGATCTCGCGGTCAAGGCAGAGAGTGATAGCGTCTCCAGCATGCGCTGAGTTTAGCGACCCATCCATGGTGACGATATCAGAGACGATGGCGGTCTGTCCGGAGGCCGTCACGCGGATCTCGTCTCCCTTGTTGATATGTCCTTGTGCGAGGGTACCGCTAAAGCCCCGAAAATTGGAGTCCGGGCGGTTGACCCACTGCACTGGAAAAACTGCTTTTGCATGTTCAATGGTGTCAACTTCAACCGTATCTAGGTATCCCATGAGTGTTGGGCCTTTATACCAATACGTGTTTGAAGAGCGTTTAGTCATGTTGTCGCCTTTGAGTGCGCTGATGGGAATCGCGGTGATCGACTCAAAGCCAAGGGTTGCGGCAAAGGTTTCAAAGGCCTCTTTGATCTGTTCAAAGGTCTGTTGGCTGTAATCAACGAGGTCCATTTTATTGATCGCTAAGGCGACGTGTTTAATCCCCATGAGCGCAGTCAAAAAAGCGTGTCTGCGCGTTTGTGTGAGGAGCCCTGCGCGGGCATCAACCAGCAATATGGCAACGTCTGCTGTTGAGGCACCCGTGACCATATTTCTAGTGTATTGCTCATGTCCGGGTGTATCAGCGACGATAAACTTGCGCTTAGACGTTGCAAAAAATCTGTATGCGACATCAATTGTGATACCTTGCTCGCGTTCGGCTGCGAGTCCGTCCACGAGCAGCGCAAAGTCGATATTTTCGCCTTGAGTCCCGTATTTTTTTGAGTCCGCTTGCAATGCGGCTAATTGATCGTCAAAGAGCTGTTGCGCTTCCCAGAGCAATCGGCCAATGAGGGTACTTTTGCCATCATCTACGCTACCGCAGGTGATAAAGCGCAGTAGATCCTGGCCTTGCTGTTGCTCTAAAAAAGCTTCAATGGTGGCGGGTTGGTCAGTGTGCTTCATCAGAAGTACCCCTCTTGTTTCTTTTTTTCCATACTGGCCGATACGTCACTATCGATCGCGCGACCTTGGCGCTCAGAGCTTCGGGCGTTGATGAGCTCAAGGATA
The DNA here is from genome assembly GCA_945897365.1 of Bordetella parapertussis. GTDB lineage: Bacteria > Pseudomonadota > Gammaproteobacteria > Burkholderiales > Burkholderiaceae_B > Zwartia > Zwartia parapertussis_A. Next base: position 77,766 of record CAMDFD010000001.1, read on the forward strand.
ATTTCTGGGAGGTTGGAGGCGCTTGATTCGATGGCACCGCTAAGCGGGTAGCAGCCAAGCGTTCTGAATCGGACGACTTTTTCGAGAATCTTCTCTCCGGGTAGGAGTCGAAAACGACTATCGTCGACCATTAAGATCATTCCGTTACGAACGACTACTGGGCGCTCTTTTGCAAAATACAGGGGCACGACTGGAATGTGTTCTTGATGGATGTATTGCCAGATGTCGAGCTCCGTCCAGTTGGAGATTGGAAAGACTCGGATGCTTTCTCCGGGGTTCTTTTTTGTGTTGAACAGATTCCACAGCTCGGGGCGCTGCTGTTTGGGATCCCATCGGTGGGTCTGGCTTCGAAAGGAAAAAATGCGCTCTTTGGCGCGGGACTTTTCCTCGTCTCGACGTGCACCCCCAAAGACCACATCATATTTTTTTTCATCAAGGGCTTGCTTGAGCCCCTCTGTCTTGGTGATGTCGGTGTGCATGGCTGAGCCATGATCAAAGGGATTGATGTCTTTGGCGATGGCGTCTGGATTGATATGCACCCGCAAATCCATGCCGCTGACTTTGGCCATGTGATCGCGAAAGAGATACATCTCCTGAAATTTCCAGCGCGTATCAACATGCAGCAGCGCAAAGGGTGGTGGCGCAGGATAAAAAGCCTTGCGAGCTAAATGCAACATAACAGAGCTGTCTTTGCCCACGGAGTAAAGCATGACAGGGTTTTCAGCCTCGGCGACTGCTTCGCGAATGATGTGGATGCTTTCAGCTTCGAGGTGTCTGAGATGAGGTGTGGTGGCGCCGCGCTGTAGATTCGGTGTGGGCAGATTAAGTATCGGTAGATAGCTAGAGGGAACGAGAGTGACGTGCTCAATCGATCGTGTCTTGCGCAGTAAACCGACCAGGCTGCCATGGGGGAAGACGGCGATGTCTTTGTCCACGTGCCGCTGCAACTTGACGAGTCCCTCCAGTATCTCCTCTGTTGTAAGGGTCCGCCCGCTGATGCTCAACGGTAACCAGTAACGACCTCCCCGCGCGTCGTTAGCGTGGAGGCAAGTTTGACCCGTGGGTAAAGGGGAGAGCTGAATAAAAAGGACAAGTTTGCGTTGACTGCGCGCTTTTTCAACAGCCCATTCCAACACTACTTTATTGGCGGGACGGCTCAGCTCGTCCCCGAGTAACGCTTCGTTGAGCTCGCTTGGGAAGAATGCGAGCTCTTGAAGTCGACGCTCAGCGGTGCGCTTGGTATCTGCTTGACCGAGTGACCGAAGGTGTTGAAAGGCACTGCTGGTGTCCCACACCTTTTGAGCGTCGAGGCCATAAAGTGACTCAGAGCCTTTTTTTGTCGCAATTTGCATTTTGTTTAAATAAAATAAGAATTTATTTCATGCTAGCATCAAAATAATGAAATTATTTTCATAAAATACAATATGCGACAAATCGATGTGCTTTCACTCTCAGTTTCCCTTCGCAAGATCGCTGCGGATGCGGGTGATGCAGTAATGCGGATTTACCAAGAATACAGTCCGACTGCGGCTCAATTAGCCGATAAATCGGATGCGAGTCCCTTGACGATGGCTGATCTTGCTGCGCATCACTTGATTATTGATCGTTTGGCCGACCTCACGCCGGAGATCCCGGTGGTGTCTGAGGAGGACGATCTTTCACTCGTCCATCGCACTCCAAAGGGCTGTTTTTGGTTGATTGATCCCTTGGACGGAACCAAAGAGTTCTTGGCCCGTAACGATGAATTCACGGTCAACATCGCCTTGATTTTGGACGGCGAGCCGATCTGGGGTGTTGTATACGCACCGGCTTTGCATCAAATGTTTTGGGGAGGGCGTGCCTACGGCAGTCACCGATTGACTGGGGAGGTCGCTGAACCAATCCGTGTTGCTCCCCGGGTTTTATCGGACAGTGCGTATCGGGTAGTGGCGAGTAAGAGCCACCTCAATCAGGAAACCACTTCTTTCATTGAAAAGCTGGGAGCGACGGTCTTGGTTCAGGCGGGTAGCTCTTTGAAGTTTTGCAAGATCGCCGAAGGGAGTGCTGACGTATATCCCCGTCTTGCCCCGACTTGCGAGTGGGACACCGCTGCGGCGCAGGCAGTCTTAGAAGGGGCAGGAGGCTATGTGTATGACACCTCGGGCGCCCGATTACTTTACGGTAAGCCGGACGTCCTCAATCCGAGTTTCATTGCTGCCTCAATCGATTTTAAGGAACTACGGAGTGGCGCGTGAGCGCTCCCAATTCCAAGCATGTGTCACGATGGTATGCAGGGACGGGTATTGCGGTGACCATCCTAGAGCTTCGCGTATTTTTTTGGAGTCGGCGACGAGTCTAGCGGGATCGCCGGCGCGGCGCGGACCATCGAGGACTGATATGTTTTGCCCTGTGACTTGCTTGGCCGTATCGATGACTTCTTGCACAGAAAATCCTGCGCCATTCCCAAGGTTGTAAGCCTGTGTGTCAGCGCCTGAAGATAGGCTGCGCAATGCGAGCCAGTGAGCTTGGCAGAGATCCGTGACATGAATGTAGTCCCGAACACAGGTGCCGTCGGGAGTGTCATAGTCTCGCCCGAATACTGAAATACTTTTGCGGCGACCCGAGGCAGCTTGGAGGACCAATGGGATCAGATGCGTTTCTGGCTCGTGCCGCTCTCCCAACTCTCCCTCTGGATCTGCGCCCGCTGCATTAAAGTAGCGTAATGACACTGACTTTAATCCATAGGCAACGTCATAGTCTTTTAGGACTTGCTCAACCATCAATTTGGTATGACCATAGGGATTAATCGGTCGTTGAGGATGGCTTTCATCAATGGTGGCTTGCAATGGCTCACCAAACGTTGCAGCTGTGGATGAGAAGATAAACTTTTTAACATCTGCCTTGAGCATTGCATTGAGCAGATTCAGTGTGTTGACTACATTGTTTTCGTAGTACTTGCTCGGCGCTGTCACGGACTCGCCGACTTGAATAAACGATGCGAAGTGCATGACGGCATCGTATTGATTGGCAGAGAAGATTTTTTCTAGTTGCTGTTTGTCCGCAAGGTCGGCATGGATAAACTCGCCATATTTGACCGCATCGCGATAACCCGTCGACAGGTTATCAAGGGCGGTGACTTTGCAAGACTCCTTGCTTAGGAGTTTCACCATATGTGAGCCAATGTAGCCCGCACCACCAACAACGAGAATATTCATCATAAATTTTTTAATTAGGAGCTTTTCAGTTTGATCGTGTAGAGCGGAGTATTTTCGCTTTGTTGCTTAAAAAGAGAAATCTACGCGTTAATCTTCCTCTGATTTCACCATGGGCTCTGTCACCCATTTAATGGCTGTCAAAAGGTTGACTAAAGGAACGGCATGCAATGACTCGGCCTCTGGCTTAAACTGATCAGCAAGAATCATCCCGAGCCGTTCGCGAATCGGCTCTTGAAGGAGTTGGAGATATCCAGGGCGATAGCCAATCAATGGTAGCGGGCCTGGATGTTCGCGTCTCGTATCCTCACGGATCAGTCGGGACTGTCTCAGCGCTCTCCAGCCCGAAAGATCAAGCAAAGACAGCGGATGTTGCTTCAGAATATACCTAAAAATTTTGGCAGATGGCGTGCTAAGGATCGCTCGCTCGAGTTGAATTTTGAAGCCCGTATGAACGAAGTGATTCGGCAAGTGAGGGCGCTCTTTGCTACTTCGCGAAGCGTGGACGTCATAGTGGTTTAGCATCCACACGAAATCAACACCCTGGTCTGCCGGTGATCCACCTAGCGAAAGACTCACCCAAGCCAAGCGTTTGCACTCTGAACACTCGCTGCATGCCTTTAGGGTTTCTGTGATTCGCCAGCAGGAGCACTGCAGGTCACTGAGATCTCGATAGCGACTTGTCACGAGTTCCTGCACCTGACTACTCTGCAGCGCGACCGTCAATGACCCGTAGTTCAAGCCATAAGGCCGGAGTAACGTCGCGATTCCTGCCTGTGTGAGTGCTGAATACATGAAGTGCGAGTGTTGAAGATACCGTCCTTGTTCAACGCTATTGGCAGCTACTTCGTTTTCCGAAGCCAGAAAGAGATTTGTAATACCTCGGGCGTAGCAGGAGATCACAAGTGTTGCAGTGTAGAGGAAAGTGTCGGTTAGTTCATTGATAGAAAGGGGGTAACCGAGTTCACCTGCAGCGCCATTATTCCACGTCGCCCGTAAATCCGAGAATACTTCAATCAGTTCGACGTTGCGTCGATGCTGCACTTCGGCCATCGCCCGGCGACGAAAAGCTGAGTGATGGTCGAGCAGCGGTGGCATGAGTGATGTGGTGCTAACCAACATGGGACGGTACCCCATCTCGCAGAGTAGTCCGACCTGTGCAAGACTATCCTTTCCGCCGCTAAAGGCTGTGGCGCAAAGATCTGTGGCAGGGAGGGACTGAGGCTGTTGAGATTCGGTGCCCATGATGAGCTCGACATCTGGTCGAGGTGTTTTGTCTGGATTCAACGCATCGAGCGTCATTGCATAACTTTTGAGAAGACGCCTCCAGACTTCTGCCTCTCCGTCATTCAAGCGCAGCGGAAGTCGAATGCGGCAAGGACGTAAAAGCGCCCAGTGTGAGTGAACACATAATAGAAATACGGTCCACCATAAACGCATCGGTACCCGCTCTAATGGAATTGATGCGGGAAACTCAAGATAAAAATTGTTTTTCTGGTAGAGCCCTGAGGGCTGTGATTCAATCCAACTGAATTCAGCCCGCTGCCCGATGAGCTTGGGTGGATAAAGTTCAATTTCCAAGGGTTGTGAGCGCATCACGTCATGATCCCAAAGTCGGCCAGCATCTCACACACCTCGTCACAAACCGTCTCAATATTCGCTTGGGTTAACCCCAGCCCACTCGGAAGGTAAAAGCCCCGACGTGCAAGCCTTTCAGCCACGGGCCGCGATTTTCCGTCTACTACACCTAGTTTTTTCAGTACGGGTTGCTCATGCATTGGCCAAAAGAAGGGCCGTGTGCCGATGCCGCGTTTGGCTAGACGGTTCATCGCTTCGGTCGCATCTAACGGTGCATCATCGTTAAGTGTGAGGCCATATACCCAATAGATGTTCTCAGCATATTCTGTGTGGGCCGGTTGTTGGGTGATTGCGCCGAAGCGGCCCAGACGCTCTGAGTAATGCTGACCCATGGCCTGCTTAATGCCGATGAAACGATCCCACTGGGCAAGTTGCGCTACGCCAACTGCTGCCTGGAGGTTACTCATTCGGTAGTTCCAGCCGAGACTTTCATGTACGAACCGTCTGCCTTCCGCAAAGCAGAGATTACGCAGGCTGCGGCATCTTTCAGCGATGGCAGGATCGTCAGTAACAACCATGCCGCCCTCACCAGTGGTGATCAGTTTGTTAGCGTAAAAACTAAAAGTTGAGACGTCGCCGAAGCTACCGCATGGTTGCCCTCGATATTTCAAACCATGGGCCTCGGCCGCATCCTCTATGACATGTAAGCCGTATTGATTGGCGAGCATCATCAAGGGTTCCATATCTACGGGTAGACCATAGGTATGGACTGCCATGATGGCCTTGGTGCGATGATTTACGAGTGACTTGATCTGATCGACGGCCATATTCCAAGTGCTTGGGTCGCTGTCGACAAATATCGGAGTTGCTCCTGCTCTTAGGACAGCTGCTGCGCAGGAGATGATGGTGAACGTGGGCATGATCACCTCGTCTCCAGGACCTAGCCCAAGCGCAGCGACTGCTACCTCAAGTGCCGCCGAGCCACTGCTGACGGCTACGCAATGCGCTCGCCCGATACGGGCGGAAAAGTCGCGCTCGAACTGCTCGACAAACTTCCCTTCTGCTGAAAGCCAGCCTGTGTCGATACATTCCTTGAGGTAGCGTGATTCAGCACCATCGAGTAGCGGTGTGTTAACGGGGATCATGTGCCATCACCTCGGATCGTGATCAATGCAGGATCGGGCACCGCGAAAGTCGTCTTATCTGCAGCGCCGAGGTATGGGCCCTGCTTGATCTCAAGCATCTCAGTCGCCTCTAACACCTGAAATCCATGCCCGCCGGAAATCAAGAGTACAACGTCGAAGGGAAGCAATACTCGGCTTTCGCAATATTCCTGTGACAGGGTGTAGAAGTCCACCCGAAGTTGACCACGAAGAATGACGAGTACTTCGTGGGTGTGATGAACAGTTCTGGCCGTCGTGTTGTGAAGATGAGGTTTGATGATATGGTCTTTGGGCAATCGCATATAGCCGAGTTGCTGAGTGCATACATCAGGTGTAAAGAAATGGGTGCCTTCTTCACGAAAATGCCGTCGCAATATCAGCGCCAGCAATTGCCCGTCGTGTTCGATTCTCTCGAGGTGAGGCACATTCATATTGGCATATTGAGAGGGGTGGTTGAGTTGATTCTACTTCCAATTGGTACACCGAGACGATGGTAGAGTTTGCCGAGGCTCTGCACGTGAGCATCAGCAGAAAAGCGGCGCTCAAAAGTGCGGCGTGCCGCTGATCCAATGTTCCTGCGATGGGCCGGATCTTTTAGAAGCGATTCAATGGCATCAGCTAGCCCAGCGCTATTCCCAGGTTCTACAAGAAGACCGTCTACACCGTGACAGATGTCTTCCGGTACTCCGTCGACGCCAGATGCGACGATCGCACATCCTGCTTGCATCGCCTCCAGCAATGCGAGCGAGCCACTCTCTTCTCTGAGCGACGGTAATACAAAAATATCAGCTGCGTTGAGGTATGGCATGACCTCGGGTACGAGACCCGCAAAGACAACTTTATCCGTTAGTTTCAGCTGGTGAGCCAACCTCCGATTCGCTGCGAGCAGAGGCCCGCCTCCCAATATGCAGGCGTGAAAGTCAACGCCCTTTTGATGCAGGAACGCAAGGGCGTATAGAAGCTTATCTATGCCCTTCTTTGGCTTCTGGAGAGTGATCGCGATCATCAGCGGGGGGGCTGGTTTTGGCATTGTCAGGCATTGAGTGGCGGGTAACTTATTTACCGAATCAAGTATGAAGGCCGACTCCGGCGAGTATTCGATCCGCTCGGCCTTATGTCCCAAGTCATGATGGTGTGCCAATAGTTGACGCACGCTTTCGTAATTGACCGCCACGGCATCCGCGCCAAGAAGGGCTCTATATTCGAGAGGAGTAATATGTTTACGGATACGCCGCCATTCGAGCCACTGCGCAAGACATTTTAGCGGCTGATAGGCGCTTGTAGCACGAAGTTGGGCCAGCGCCTCTTCCTCGTAGACGGTGTACATGGACATCAGATGAGGGACAAAAAATCCACTTTCTAGCCATTGGGCGCGTAGCAGATCACCAACATAGCCCCAAACACCGAAACTATGAATCAGTGTCGGTGGCGCCCCCGGGTCCTTGTCGCCAGTGGCCGCCGCAATCAGCGCCGGAGCGTGAAAAGCAACCTCAGTTTGGCGGCATGGGCGCCCCTCGTGAGGCACCCGCCGCACCAGCCCAAAGTCGCATACTTGGTTTCCACTCATGCTGCTTACACAATAAATCTGTACGTCACAGCCCAACGCAGTGGCTGCCCGAGCCGTAGCACGGACATAGCTGGAGTGACCGCCGCCAATCTCCTCAGTTGGATCTCGTCCTCCGAGAAAAAGAACTTTTGGTGCTGTCATGGATCGGTTGCTCATGTCCTTGAAGATTTCCCCCAAAAACGAAGCTTTTTTGCAATATACCGAGCCGGCGCTGTCATACGCCAGCTTGTTGAACACTCAATAGACTCTAATCTTGTACGCAAGTCGTGAATTAAGGCATCCTTTTCTAGAGCGGTTATTTCCAACAACGATACTTTTGTGGCTAGCTCACCTGGCTCAAACAATAAAGAATGATATTTTGCTTGGAGATGATGCGTCATCTTTAATACATTCTCCAGACCAGAAAAATCGACAAGATTTTTTGTATCAATTTCATTTGTAGTCGGTTCATTGACCTCGATAAATGAATCAACTGCCATTTCGAGTGCGGCGGTTAAGGAGTGATCATCCACAGTGTTTGGCAAGCAGTCGACTTGCTCGCCTTCTGGTAATGCCCCAAATGAATGGTTACGCCAGTAAGTTTCGAGACCGCCAGCCAATTCCAACTGATAAAGAGCTTGATTCTGCCAGCCGTGATTCGGAGGGTAACCCTCCTCTATCACTAATCTCCCATGCTCCGCTTTGAGCTTGAGTCTGCGCTTGCTTAATAAAGGGACATGTCCTACACGAAGTACTGAAGGATCTATTTTTTGTTCTACTAACTTTAGCTCTGCGTTGACACCGTGCGCACCTGCCGTTAATAAATGGGCGTACTCACCACGAACAATAATCTTTTGAGGAAAGGGTACGTCAAAATAGTTGACATGCCCCTTTTCGATCAATTTAGCTAGAATTTCTCCAGGATGATTAATAAAAATGCAAGGGACTGATCGTTTCTTAATATTCTTATATGAACGAATTTCTAAGTCGTTCATATCATGTGGCGTGACCCACTGATCTAATTCATATCTTATGGCGCCTACATTCTTTGGAATAGACTCCAGCAATTGAATGAAAGAGGTTTTCTTTGGATATAAAAGAAATTCATCAGCATCAAATACGTATACCCAATCATACTCATGTGCATTGATGCTAGACAGAATAATGGCCAAAGATACTTCTTGAAAGTAGGACTTTATTTTTAGGTTAATAATGGTAATTCGTTTCGGCCACTTTAACTTTAGGCGCAGTAATCCATTGTAAGTTTCATCAGAACTTGCATGATTAACAACAACGATATGATCAATATCACAACTCAATGCATGAGTAATCGCGAGTCCCAATAAAGGCCACTCATTTTTGGCCATCACATAGCCTAATACGCGGATAGTCATAGAGAAGTTTTCATTAATTCAGCATGATTATTTGTGAGTAACCAGTCCATAGTGTGTTGCGTTAATTGAGTTGAAAAATAATCGCCAAAGTTGTAGCGAATGTATCGCGAAATTTTTTCATCATAAGGATCTACAAAATGTACTTGATTTCCAAGCATCATTGCAGCAACAACAACATGAAGTCGATCGGTAATCACAATTTGTGATTGCTGAATCATATTTAGAAACTCAACTAAATCAATGCAGGTTAGGCTGATATCGTTGTTGTGTATGGCAGGTTGCAATCCATGGACGGCCAACATACTCCCTTTATCAGTACGTAGCGCAAGAATTGTTTTTGCTTGAGTAGAATTTATATCCCACTCTTTTTTATCGCCTTTGGTTGGGACGAAATCAATGGCCCACAAAGCAGGATCAAGGGATAACGATGCTTTTCCAAAAATTTTAATTTTGCTGTAAGAGTGTGCTTCACGTGCGAAGGGATAAACATTTTCTAGTTGTAAAGCTTTCCTAACGATTGGTACGTTAGGATCATACTGGGAGGGAAGGATAACGACGCGATCAAAAAGCGGTGAAGCAAAAATGATCAAATCAGGCAGCCATTCATGCCATCGAGCTACGAACGCGCCACTCCCTGGAACAACTAAAGTTCCTGGCGCCTTATGGATTTTCTCTTTTAACTGCTGAACAGTGAGCCTATTGAATGTCAAGCCCGACATAGAAAGCATTCGCTCAGTACCCGCCCAAATAAGTTGGTCGCCAACGTTTCCCTGCATTTCGGTGAGTAAATAGATTGGACTTGTCGGGTGTAGAAAATTAGCAATGGACGCCTGATGGCTTCGCATCCAAGATTCAAAATCATTCATAAATTTTACTTTTTAAATACGGATTTAAAAGCGTAGGATAGGTCATATTCATTATTTTTTTGGCAATCTATCTCTATTTATGTAAATCAGTCGCAGAGCGATACGATAAAGCTTATTAAATTAAACCACTTCCTTTTAAAGATGAGCAAATCCTAAGACATTATTTGACCAGCGACGATTTAAGGGCTTTGCAATTGATTTAATTGATGGCGTCAGCAAATCGTGGTGTGAAATATCACGCCTTATTCGTCCACTACTTAATTTTTCGGGTTCATCTTTAATGAACAGTCACGATTCTAATGTTCCTTTATCTAAGCTGATTGCCGATGCTGACAAGCGAGAGGGCCAAACGGTTGTGGGACGACGTTTTTCTCAAGGCACACGCCCCGTCATTCGTTGGATCAAAGGAGATGGTTTAGATGACCATGTAACCCGTGCTGCGATTGCCCAAGCGACACGGCTATTTGGAGATAAGGTTGATTGCTGTCTCTGTACAAACGGCATCGATGCAAAGCGTGTGCGTAGCATCCTCGAATGGGCTAACCAACCTGTTGAGTGGTTTCCAGAACGGGTGCGTCACAATGCGCCGGAGTGGATTCTGGATGGGGATATGGTAATCACAGATGTGCCCCTATGGTTTGATGACTGGTTCAAAGGCGTGGATGTGCTGAGAGTCTCTCAGGATGATTTGTCAGAGACAGAGAAAATATATGGAAACTATGCAGCGCATGTGCGGGCTGACTACAAACTTTATTCGGGGCTGATTTCACTACCTCCTACATTGACCTACATGAATGAGTTCGTAGCGGTTTTGACCTCGCAACCCTTAAAGTTAGGTCATGATGGTCGCCGTGATATGTGTGAGCAAGGGGTGGTTGCCGCGGCTTTTCAGAGCTTGAACGCGGAGCCGATCCCATTAAATGAGTTTCCTTTTGCCCGTGCTTTTGAAGAGCATATTGATTATGGAAAAATGGGAAATGTGGGACATGTTTGGGGCTACCACTTCGGCAATGCCTTTCGAATGCATAATCCTCATTTTGATCAACTCACAAATGCCAGACGGTTGCACTGAAATAGTCTGCCGTACAGCTCAAGCATTTGTTGGAAAGAACGTGTTAGAACTGGGCACTTCGAGGGGAAGACTCGCTGCAATGCTTGCCTCGCTTGGTTGTCACGTGACAACAGTAGATCATCAGGATCGAGGCGCATTACAAAACCTTAACGGCTTAGATGCAAAGGTGATTCAACAGGATGTGATTAATTTTATAGTGCAGAGCACAGAATTTTTTGACCTGATTGTTGTTGATCTTCATGGCAATACTCCCGAAGATTGGTATGCGCGACAGCAACCGCTGTTGGCGCGTTTGGCCAAGGGTGGAAAGCTCGTTGTCGATAATGTGATCTTGTATGAAATCCCTGAGTGGAAGGAAGAGACAGGCGTTCAATGGTTTCTTGATCAACTGCCCTCAAGCTGGAAGGTTGAGCGCCATACGCATTGTTTGCCAGGGATCGCACTGATATCTCAGCCAACATTCTTGAGCAGGTTGAGAAACTTTTTTATAAAATCAAAAGTTCTGTAGCGTTTTTATTCAGAGCCGGCAGGAAAGCAAATCTTTGGATGAGCGCTAAGCGTCTCGAACAGCCAAGTCGTGCCGCATTTTTGTGCGCCAATACCCAGGAAATTCAGCAAAGTTAACTCGCCCGTTGCAAATTAGTAATCGGAATAGCCATGCGTGTCGGTCGATGAAGTAGTTCAATCAGCACCATGGCACGTGCCTCTCCGTCATCCATCTGATAGACGGCTTCAATCCCCGCAAACGCACCGTCACGAATGGTGACAATGTCGCCTGCTTGAAAGGGCGACTTAGGCTGACTGCTGAGGTTAGTTTCATTATCTTTGAGCTGTGTGATCAGGTGTTGGTGAACCTTTGCCGGCTCGCTACCAAATGTCACAAGCTTACTCACGCCAAGTGTTGAGCGAATGGGTGACCAACTTTTGCTGTTGAGATCCGTATTGAGTGAGATAAACAAGTATCTGTGAAACAGCGGCTCGGTGACGAGCTCAAGTGCAGTGTGACCGACTTTCTTTTTTGCGATCGTGGGTAAAAAGCACTCGTAGCCCTGACGCTCTAGATTTAAGAGCGCGCGAGATTCTTGGCGGGGTTTTGTGTGGACGACATACCAGTTCATAGTACTAGTCTACATCTTTCGCAGTATGTTTGAGACGGACAATAAAAAAGCGTCTGGATAGGCGCTTGATGTATTTGGTGCATACTTTACGTGCTTGGCGGAGCGGACGGGACTCGAACCCGCGACCCCCGGCGTGACAGGCCGGTATTCTAACCAACTGAACTACCGCTCCGCAGCGATAAAAACTAAACTGCTTGATGCCCAAAGAACTGGCGTCCCCTAGGGGATTCGAACCCCTGTACTCACCGTGAAAGGGTGATGTCCTAGGCCTCTAGACGAAGGGGACAGGACTAACAACAACTCCTCGCTTAGACTGGTGGAGGTAAGCGGGATCGAACCGCTGACCTCTTGCATGCCATGCAAGCGCTCTCCCAGCTGAGCTATACCCCCAAAAATTTCAGTACAGACCGCAAAAGAACCGAACTGAGAGAACTTTGGAGGTGCTGACTTCGATAATGGCACCCAACATTCCTGTTGGATGTGTCGACAGCGAAGAAACGGGATTATGCACAAATTTTGGGTTTCGCGCAAGTCGCACCCGTGAAAAGGCCCGAAACTCAGTCCCCAATCTCCCCCCGAAAGGGCGAGCTCAAGCTCCCCAAATAGTTATCCATCCCAGCGCGCTCACGTTCTAGAAACTTTTCTACGGCATCCGCAAAACCGGGGTGCGCGAGCCAGTGGACGGATTGGGTCTGCACGGGCTCAAAGCCGCGGGCGAGTTTGTGTTCGCCTTGAGCGCCGCCCTCGATCACGGTGATATTATTCGCGAGCGCCCATTCCAGTGGCGTGTAATAGGCCAGTTCAAAGTGCAGGCAATCGACGTGCTCAAGTGCGCCCCAGTAGCGGCCATACAGCTTGCGTTGACCGTTGACAGTATCGAGCCACAGCAACGAAGCGGCGATTGGCTGATCGCGACGGGTGGCGATTGCCATGACGCAATGCTCAGACAGTGTTTTCCCGACCGACAGAAAAAATTCCGGCGTGAGATAGGGCGTATTTCTTCGTACAAGATAGGTGTTGGCATAGCAGCGATAAAAGAACGCCCAGTCCTCTGCGGTGATTTGCGCACCTGAACGTACGCAAGTTGTCACGCCGGCTTCGCGGACTTTACGGCGTTCGGCCCTGATTTTTTTACGCTTGGGCTGTGTCAGGCTCACTAGAAAGGTATCAAAATCAGGCCAGTCGCGGTTGTACCAATGAAACTGTGTGTGGGTTCGACGTATACAGCCGGCGTTAAGGAGCGCCTCGGTGTCCTCGGGCGTGGTGTAAAGCACATGGAGAGAGGAGAGACCGCTCTTTTTAGCCCATTGTAATAAGGCGGCTGCAGCTAACGCACGGTAGGCTTCTGTTGTCAGGAGCCTAGAACCAGGCACGGGTGTAAAGGGAATGGCGGAGAGCCATTTGGGGTAATACTCCAAGCCGTTACGCTGGTAGGCTTCAGCCCAAGCCCAGTCGAACACAAACTCGCCGTAGGAGTGGCTCTTGGCATACAGGGGAATCGCAGCCACCAGTTGCTCGTCTTCCCGCAATAAAAGATGCCTGGGTTGCCAACCGGTGTCAGGGGCGACGCTCCCTGAGGTTTCAAAGGCCTGAAGAAAGGCGTGTTGGCTCAATACAGAGCCCCCGCTCGCTGCGACAAGTGCATCCCATTGCGTAGGCTCAACGTCGGCGATGTGTTCGATCGCTTGGAGACGGAGCGCGCTCATGCGCTGCGGTCGAGGTGGTCTTTACGTCTCCACCACGCTGCAAAAAGGATCAGTACGCAGAGCCCGAGGATCAGTCCGTTACCTACGCGCACGTAAGGTGTAAGTCCTTGCTGTCCTTGGATGGTGGTGTCAAGCACGCCCACGCGATTGGGAGGTAGTTGTGCGATGCCGTGGCCGCGATGGTCGATGGCACCGGTCGCGCCGGTATTGGTCGTGCGCAACATGGGGCGGGATGTTTCGATGGCGCGTAGGCGTGACATCTGCCAGTGTTGCCTCAACGCCCACGAGTCGCCAAACCATGCGAGGTTGCTGAAGTTTGCCAACATGGTCGCACCATCCTGAGTGCCGGCAGTCCCGCGCACGGCGGGCAGCAACTCTTCGCCAAAGACGTCCTCATAACAAATATTGGGCGCAATCCGTTGACCATCGATAGCAAATGGTTTTTGATTAGACGTCCCGCGCGTAAAGTCACCGAGCGGAATGGACATTAAGTTAACGAACCATCGAAAACCAAAGGGAACAAACTCACCAAAAGGCACCAGATGACTTTTGTCGTAACGTTGCACCATGTTGGCTTCAGAAAGTTGTTGCGCTGTTGTGGCAGCATCGATGCCAATGACACTGTTGGTGTAAGCACCGGTCTTGGTGTCATACAGCGCAGAACCGATCAGGATCGTGCTTTGTTGAGCTTTCGCAATATCTATCCAGGCCTGCCAAGCAGCGGGTGCGATTTGATGTTGAAACACGGCCATCACCGTTTCGGGCAGCAGTACAACCTGAGGTTGTGGGTTACCGGCTGGCACGGGGATAGCGGCTAGGCGCAGATGTTCTTGAATGATTTTATAAAGATGATCAGGTGTGAATTTTACGCCTTGATCGACATTGCCTTGAATGAGTCTTACCACGAGCGGTGAACCGGCAGGGGTCGACCATTGGATATGTCCAAGGGCCAGGCCGATGAACGCAAACGCGAGTGCGAGAACGCCTGCTACACCGTGCAGGGCTGTTTTGGCGCGCGTGGCTGTATCGCGATGGGTTTGAACTTGGATTCTTGGTCGGAGTCCAACCAGCGCAGCGATCGCCGCTGCGCTAAAGGCTGTCACAAAAGTCACGCCATACAAGCCTAAAACACTGGACCAACCGGCGAACCAGCTATCGACGTGTGCATAACCGATGTTGAGCCAGGGAAAGCCTGTAAAAAGTGTGGCACGCAGCCATTCGGAAATGGTCCACGCGCTCGCCCAAGCGAAGCTTGACCACAGTGTTGCAGAGAGTGAGGATTGCGACACGGCTTTTATTTGATGGACGAGACATGCGGCCAGACTGGCAAATAACGCCAAATAAGCACTCAGCGCGAACAGAGCCATCATCGCGAGTGGCATGGGCATATACCCATACACATGCATACTGATGGTCAACCAGTACAAACCGACAACAAAATGACCTAATGCGAAAAGCCAGGCTCTGCGAGCAGCGAACAGGCCATTGGGCGCGCGCCATACGCATGTGACGAGCCATGCCATCGTGCAAAGTTGTAAGGGACTCAGCGCCCATTGTGGCAGTGGATCAGGCGCAAAGCTCAGCGCTTGGAGTGCGCCGCCTATGAGCAATCCGAGTGCGAGTCGTCCTTTGAGCCAGAGCGTCTTCACGCTAAAGGTGTGACTCGCATGGGTTCGGCCTTGCGGCGGGCTTTGGCACGAAGCCAAAGTGCACGTCGCGCATCAGCGCGCATGACCTCGATACGCAGGTCGCCATGTTGACAGGCATCACCGCGTTTGGGGATATGGCCGAGCTCATGCGCAAGCCAGCCACCCACAGTGTCGTACTCACCTGCTGGCAAGTCAGCATCCAGGGTTTTGTTAAAGGCTTCGATTTCGGTCGTGGCCAAAAGACGCCAGGCGTGCACGCCGTCAGGGAAAATCGTTTTTGCACCATCTACGTCGTACTCGTCCTCAATTGCTCCGACGATTTGCTCAAGTACGTCTTCGAGTGTGACGAGACCAGTGATGCCACCATGTTCATCGATGACGATTGCAATGTGGTTGCGATTGCGACGGAATTCTTGCAACAAGACGTTCAGGCGTTTGGATTCGGGGATAAAAACAGCAGGTCGCACGAGGTCGCGCAGTGTCAACTCGGTATTGAGCAGATGACGTAAAAGGTCCTTGGTCATCACCACGCCAATGATGTTGTCCCGAGCGCCCTCGAATACTGGAAAACGTGAGTGCGCAGTCTCGATGATCTCTGGCATGAGGGTCGCGATTGGTTGCGACACGTCCAGTAAATCCATGCGTACGCGCGGCACCATGATGTCGACGGCGGTTTGTTCAGAAACGGCCAAAGCGCCTTTGAGCATGGAGTAGGCGTCGGCGTCAATGAGCTCGCGTTCGCGGGCGGCATCGAGTACGGCTACGATGCCTTCGCGGTCTTCGGGCTCGCGGCGAACTAGCGAGAGAATGCGATCAAGCAGGCGGGGGCGGTGTGGCTTGGCCGACGCAGTAGAAGCGTCGGCAGCAGGATAGGGATCTGACATCGTCCAAGGACAGAGTTTAGGAAAGATAAGGATAACCTGAAAGTCGTGTCATTTCTCTTGAATCAAGTAAGGGTTATCGATCCCCATCGACGCGAGAATAAGTGTTTCTAAGGATTCCATGTGTTTAGCTTCTCTCGGCTTGACGTGATCGTAGCCAAGCGCATGCAAGGTACCGTGAATCATTAAATGCGCGGCGTGACAAAGAAAATCTTTACCCTGCTCTTTAGCCTCGCGTTTGAGAACAGGAACACAAATAACAATATCACCCGCGGCGGTGCCATCAGGCTGAACACCGTACTCAAAGGTCAACACGTTGGTGGCGTAGTCTTTGTGACGGTAGCTGGCATTGAGTTGTTGCGCTTCTTTTGCTCCGACCAAGCGTAGGCCAACTTGCATACGGTTAAAAGAAATATTGCCATCTAGTTGGGCTGCGAGCATCGCACGCTCAACCCAGCGACGTATTTTCCAACGCGGCAGCGTTGGCGCCTTGACCGCGTAATGGATCGTGAGCGACAGCTCAGCTGGCGTTTTGTTCGGCTTGTTCATATGCGTCGACGATGCGGGCCACCAAAGGATGCCGCACGACATCGCGACTGGTGAATTTGGTCACGGCGATACCTTTGACGTCCTCGAGCACTTTCACCGCATGCGCAAGGCCGCTTTTATGGCCTTTGGGTAAATCAACCTGCGAGGGGTCGCCTGTGATGACGGCTTTGCTACCAAACCCGATGCGCGTCAAAAACATTTTCATCTGTTCGGGAGTCGTATTTTGCGCTTCGTCCAAAATTACGAAGGCATGGCTCAGCGTCCGACCTCGCATATAAGCTAATGGTGCTATTTCGATGGATTGCTTTTCAAATAAACGTTGCACGCGCTCAAAACCCATCAAGTCGTAGAGCGCATCGTAAAGTGGACGTAGATAGGGATCGACTTTCTGAGCGAGATCACCAGGGAGGAAACCCAGACGTTCTCCAGCCTCGACGGCTGGACGTGTCAGCACGATGCGCTGAACGGTATCGCGCTCCATCGCATCGATCGCACACGCCACAGCCAGCCAGGTTTTACCTGTGCCGGCTGGACCCACGCCAAAGGTGATGTCGTGCTTGAGGATGTTGTTGAGATAGTCCCGCTGTCTAGGCGTGCGAGGACGCAAATCACTACGACGCGTGCGCAAGGCGATGGTGCCGCTCTCGTCATCGAGCGGTGGAAATTCGCTTGGATCGAAAGCGGACATGGTGGGGTTGATGGAGCGACCCACGCCAATCTCGACTAAGCCAAGCTGAATGTCATCGACAGACAAGGCTCGTTGCGCAGCACGGTCATGAAACGCGAACAGCATTTTGCTCGCGGCCTCGGCATGCGCGCCACGAATCGTGAGTTTGTTACCTTGCCGGGTCAGCTCGAGGTCGAGACCGTCGGCGATTTGACGCAAATTGATATCCAGGGGACCGCAAAGGTTGGCTAGTTGTTGGTTGCTGCCCTCAAGCGTCATTTTGACGGGTAGGGGACGCGCACGCGAGGAAGTCTTGACGGGGGGGCGACTCATTGCGTGACCTCGTCTTGAATCGCTACGCGACCTCTGAATGTATTGGTCATCGCATCCGTGATCACAACATCGATCATCTGGCCAATCAATCGAGGATGCCCGGGAAAATTAACGATACGGTTGTTTTCGGTACGACCACAGAGCTCGTTGGGATCGCGCGTGGAAGTGCCCTCAACGAGGATACGTTGGGTCGAGCCGACCATGCTGCGGGCAATCGCATGCGCTTGCTCATTGATGCGTGCTTGCAGGCGTTGCAGGCGCTGTAGCTTGACTGTCGGCGGGGTATCGTCGGTGAGATCGGCGGCAGGTGTGCCTGGACGACGTGAGTACACAAACGAAAAGGAGGTGTCGAAACCGACTTCCTCAATCAGCTTCATGGTTTTTTCGAAGTCCTCTTCGGTTTCACCAGGGAAGCCGACGATGAAGTCGGAGGACAGTGTCAGACCGGGACGCGCGGCACGCAATTTACGCACAACGGATTTGAATTCGATCGCGGTGTAGCCGCGTTTCATGGAGGCGAGGATGCGATCGCTGCCTGCTTGAACCGGCAAATGCAGAAAAGACACCAGTTTCGGTAAGCGCGCATAGACCTCGGTCATGCGTGTCGTCATTTCTTTTGGGTGTGAGGTGGTGTAGCGAATGCGTTCGATACCTGGGATCTCATGTACATATTCGAGGAGTGTGGCAAAGTCAGCAATCTCGGCATTGGCGTCTGCGCTCATGCGGCCGCGATACGCGTTGACGTTTTGTCCAAGCAGAGTGACTTCTTTGACGCCTTGATCAGCCAAGTCGGCGACTTCGGTCAACACATCTTCAAACGGACGTGAGATTTCTTCACCCCGCGTATAGGGCACGACACAGAAACTGCAATATTTACTGCAGCCTTCCATGATGGAGACGAAGGCAGTCGCGCCCTCGACACGCGCAGGAGGCATCGCATCGAATTTTTCGATCTCAGGAAAACTGATATCGACTTGTGAGCGACCTTCGGAGCGTCGGCGAGCGATGAGTTCAGGGAGACGATGAAGAGTCTGCGGACCAAATACGACATCGACATAGGGCGCGCGATCGACGATGGCCGAGCCCTCTTGGCTGGCAACGCAACCGCCCACACCGATCACGAGATCGGGATTGAGTGCTTTGAGGTGTTTAATACGACCCAGATCGGAAAAAACTTTCTCCTGCGCTTTTTCTCGCACGGAACAGGTGTTGAACAAAATGATGTCAGCGTCTTCGGGGTTTTGTGTGACGACAACGCCACGTTCTTGTCCCAGAACATCAAGCATTTTGTCGGAGTCGTACTCATTCATCTGACAGCCAAAGGTGCGGATGAATACTTTTTTGGGATTGTCTGTTTTTTGCATGATGGCGCCGGAGCGGGTGTTGATCCCGTGGGCAAAGTTGAAAGTAAAGGCGTAGTTTACCGCGCTGACAAAAAAACGGGCGCTTATGCGCCCGTTTGATTATTGATGCTCAGTCTTTATTCCTGATAAGTCTCTTCGATCTCATCTTGCTTTTTGATTGGTTTGATCATGTCCTCGCGCTTGATACCGAGCCACATCGCAATCGATGCGCCGACAAACACGGAAGAGTAGATACCGAACCAGATGCCGATGGTCAGTGCTAGCGCAAAATAATGCAATGTCGGACCACCGAAAATCAGCATAGTCAGCACCATCATTTGGGTTGAACCATGGGTAATGATGGTACGAGAAATCGTATCTGTGATGGCACTGTTAATGACTTCAACGACCGAGGCATCACGATGTTTGCGGAAGTTTTCACGGATACGATCCATGATCACGACCGATTCGTTGACCGAGTAGCCAAGGACTGCCAATACGCCAGCCAGTACAGCGAGCGAAAACTCCCAGCCAAAAAAAGCAAAGAAACCGAGAATAATCACCACGTCATGCAAGTTGGCCAACACACCAGCAATAGCGAACTTCCATTCAAAGCGTATGGCGAGATAGAGCGTAATGCCTATGACGACAAATAGTAAGGCGAGCAAGCCGTTTTCCACAAGCTCACGACCGACTTGCGGGCCGACAAACTCGACGCGACGAAGTTCGACGTTTGCATCTTTTAGTTTCAGGGCAGTCATCACGGCTTCGCTTTGAACGCTAGAACTTTGTCCTGCGGCCAAGGGCAAGCGAATCATCACATCACGCGAAGTGCCGAAGTTTTGGACTTGAAAGTCTGTGTAGCCTAGACCAGAGATTGAGCTTCGGATCTGGTCAACGGGTGCAGCCTGTGTAAAGCTCACCTCCATGACCGTGCCACCTGTGAATTCGATAGACAAGTGAAAGCCGCGTGTAATGATGAAAAATACGGCAGCGACAAAGAAAAGCACACTGATGATGTTAAGCACCAGCGAATGCCGCATAAAAGGGATGGTGCGTTTGATTCGAAAGAGTTCCATGATCAGTCCTTGGCATTCCAGACGGTGCCGATCGAGATCGACTGGAGTTTTTTCTTGTGTCCGTACCAGAGGTTGGCAAGCGCTCGGACGCCTACGACAGCCGAGAACATAGAAGTGAGAATACCCAAGCAGTGAACGACTGCAAAGCCTCGTACCGGACCCGAACCAAACACCAACAGGGCAACGCCGACGATCAGTGTGGTTAAGTTGGAGTCAATAATCGTGCCCCAGGCGCGATCAAAACCGAGATTGATCGCGTTTTGCGGCGATTCTCCGTTACGTAACTCCTCTCGTATTCGCTCATTGATCAGCACGTTGGAGTCAATCGCCATCCCTAGGGTCAGCGCAATCGCGGCAATGCCTGGCAAGGTTAGGGTGGCCTGCAGCATGGATAGCAAAGCAAGCAGCAGTACGACGTTGAGGGCCAGACCAACGGTGGAGAAGGCACCAAACAGGTGGTAATAAATCACCATGAAAATTGCGATGCCAATAAAACCATAGAGCGTGGAGTTAAAGCCCTTTTCGATATTTTCAGCACCGAGACTTGGTCCAATGGTGCGTTCTTCGATGATTTCCATCGGGGCAGCTAACGAGCCTGCACGCAAGAGCAAGGCGGTGTCCGCAGCCTCTTCGGCGGTCATGCTGCCTGAAATTTGCACTTGGCCACCCGGAATTTCAGCGCGAATAACGGGAGCGGTGACAACCTCGCCACGGCCTTTTTCAAACAACAAGATCGCCATGCGTTTGTTAACGTTGTCGCGCGTCACGTCACGGAAAATTCGGGCGCCTTTTGAGTCCAAGGTTAGATGGACGGCAGGCTGTTGATTTTGGCTATCACGACCCGCTTGTGCATCTTGAAGGTTTTCTCCCGTCAAGACGACCTGACGGCGCACAAGGATGGGGCGACCATCGCGATCGAGGTAGCGCTCAAGGCCAAAAGGGACGGTCCCGGCAGCTAACGCGCTATTGGCGGCGGGCGAGTCGTCAACCATGCGAATTTCGAGTGTAGCGGTGCGCCCCAAGATATCTTTGGCTTTAGCCACATCCTGCACACCAGGAAGCTGAACGACGATGCGGTCGGCACCCTGCTGTTGGATGATGGGTTCGGCGACACCGAGTTCGTTAATCCGATTGTGCAGCGTGGTGATGTTTTGCTTGAGTGCGCTCGACTGCACAGTCGTGATGGCAGCTTGGCTGAGGCGACCGACAATTTGAAGCCGCACGCCTTCGGTGCGCTCGAGTATCTGGAGATCGGGGTTGCGTGTGCGTATTGCCGACACAGCACGGTCGCGAGCTGCTGCGTTATTAAAAGACAGAACCACTGACATGCCTTCGCGTTCAATTCCGGAAGATTCGATGCGTTGGTCACGCAACGCTCCGCGTAAATCTGTCACTAAGGCGTCGTAGCGGGAGGTCAGGGCACCCTGCATATCGACTTGCAAGAGAAAGTGCACGCCACCACGAAGATCCAGACCCAGATACATTGGGTTGGCACCAATTGCGCTCAGCCAAGCAGGCGAGGCGGGCAATAGGTTGAGTGCGACGGTATATGAGGGTTCGGCTGGATTTGGATTGAGTGTTTTTTCAATTAAATCTCGCGCTTTAAGTTGGATATCTGTGCTCGGAAAGCGGACGCGAACAGTACCCACAGTGCCGTTGAGTTCGAAGGATGCGCCAGTATTAGGGATGCCAGCCTGTTGCAGGATGGTTTGTACGCGATCAAGTGTGGCAGGATCGATTTTTAACGTTGCCTTGGCGCTCGAGACCTGCACAGCAGGAGACTCGCCAAAAAAGTTAGGCAAGGTATAGAGCAGGCCGATCACAACCGCGATCAGCACCGTCAGGTATTTCCAAAGAGGATAGCGGTTCATTGCCGACGGGAATTTAAAAGGGATTGCGCCCCGCGCAACGCGCAGCGGGGCGATACTCGCACTGTTTTACAGATCTTTGATCGTGCCTTTTGGCAGCACGGCGGAAACAGATGCTTTTTGCATCATGATTTCAATCGGCTTGTCCGCTAGTTCAGCGACTTCGATGGTGACGTAGTTGTCGCTGACTTTGGTGACTTTGCCAAGCAAACCACCAGCGCTGATGACTTCGTCACCCTTGGCTAAGGCGGCCAACAGTGCTTTGTGCTCTTTTTGACGCTTCATCTGGGGACGAATCATCAGGAAATAAAGCACAACGAACATCAGGAGAATGGGGGCCATTCCCATGAGTGAGCTAACTGTATCAGCAGCCTGTGCCAGCACGAGGCCGGATATTGCTTGAGCAGACATTAAGGTCTCCTTTAGAAAAAGTAAGGTGGTGGCTATTGTACCGACTTGGAGGCACGATCACTCGCAAACTGTGTTCTCCAAGCATTAAATGTACCGTTTGCGATGGCTTCTCGCATTTCCGCCATGATGGTGAGGTAGAAATGCAGGTTGTGCAGCGTGTTGAGTCTTGCGCCTGAAATTTCGTTAGCTCTTTGCAAATGATGTAAATAAGACAGGGAAAAATGCTGACAGGTATGGCAGCTGCAGCTCGGATCAAGGGGTCGAGTGTCGTCGCGGTATTTTGCGTTTCGGATCTTAATGTCGCCAAAACGGGTAAATAACCAGCCATTTCGGGCGTTGCGCGTGGGCATCACGCAGTCAAACATGTCAATCCCTTGGGCGACACCTTCGACTAAATCCTCGGGCGTGCCGACCCCCATCAGGTAGCGTGGGGATTGTTCGGGCAGACGAGGTGCGACATGATTGAGGATGCGCAACATGTCTTCTTTGGGTTCGCCAACGGACAGGCCGCCGATCGCATAACCATGAAAACCGATGTCTTTGAGCCCTTCGAGTGATTCGTCTCGCAGCGCTTCGAACATGCCGCCCTGAACAATACCAAACAAGGCATTCGGATTTTCAAGGGTATCGAAAGACTCGCGAGAGCGCCGCGCCCAACGCAAGGACATGCGCATCGAGCTTGCGGCCTCTTCGGTTGTCGCGGGTCGATCATTCATCATATAAGGCGTGCATTCATCGAACACCATAACGATGTCAGAGTTCAGTTCAGTCTGAATCCGCATCGACTCTTCGGGTGTTAGGAAAAGCTTTGCACCATCAATGGGGGACGCAAATTTCACGCCTTCTTCGGAAATTTTGCGCATTCCTTGCAGACTAAAGACTTGAAAGCCACCGGAGTCTGTGAGCAAGGGTTTTGACCATTGCATAAAACCATGCAGGCCGTCGTGCTTGGCGATCACCTCGGTGCCTGGTCGCAGCCAGAGGTGAAACGTGTTGCCGAGTACGATTTGAGCACCGACCTCCAGTAGTTCGTGGGGCAGCATGGCTTTGACGGTGCCATAGGTGCCGACCGGCATAAAGATAGGCGTTTCCACCACGCCGTGATTGAGGGTCATGCGACCACGGCGGGCCTGGCCGTCGGTGGCCAAGAGCTCAAAGCTCAAGCCTGATTTTTTTTCGTGAGCAGCCGTCGAGTCAACAGGGGCGTCAGTGTGCGGTTGCGTCAATTGGAGGTCGTCCGTTCTAAAAACATGGCGTCACCATAGCTGAAAAAGCGATAGCGTTCCTGGATAGCATGCTGGTAGGCGCGTTTCATCGGTTCGAGGCCGATGAAGGCTGAAACCAGCATTAAAAGTGTCGATTGCGGGAGATGAAAGTTAGTGATCATCGCATCGATGATTTTGTATTCAAACCCGGGCTGAATAAAGAGTCGAGTGTCACCCGACTGGGATTGAGTCATTGCGGGATCGAGCTTGGCGACAGACTCAAGCGCTCTGACGCTGGTTGTGCCGACCGCGATCACACGTCCGCCAAGTGCTCTTGCGCGTGCGATGGCTTGAATCGTCGAGTCTGGCACGGTATACCACTCGGCATGCATCACATGCTTGGCAAGATCACCATCCCGGACGGGTTGAAACGTGCCAGCGCCGACATGGAGGGTGACAAAGGCCCGCTGAACGCCAAGCTGTTCAAGTTGTTCGAACATGGCTTGGTCAAAGTGGAGTCCCGCTGTAGGTGCCGCAACGGCGCCAGGCGCTCGCGCATACACAGTTTGATAGCGCTGCAGGTCTTGCGCATCCGGTTGATGCTGAATGTAGGGGGGTAAAGGGACTGTGCCATGCTGCTCAAGGATATCTAAAACAGGCGCGTCGAATTTTAGGATGAACAGGTCGTCCGCGCGTCCCAAGACGGTCACATCCACTGCGTCGGCGAGACGCAGCGCAGAACCTGGACCGGGTGATTTGCTCGCTTTGATATGGGCAAGCGCCTCGTTGAGCGCGGTGACGCGTTCAATTAAGACTTCAACCTTCCCACCCGTCGCTTTTTGACCAAAAAGGCGCGCCTGTATCACCCGTGTATCGTTAAAAACGAGCAAATCGTTGGGCTTGAGCAATTGTGTCAAGCACGCAAATTGACTGTCGTGCAAGCCCCCTGCGGCGTCGACATGGAGCAGGCGGCTGGCAGCGCGCGTCGCGGCTGGGGTCTGAGCGATGAGTTCGACCGGGAGCTCATAATCAAAATCAGACAGTGAAAGAGGGGTGGGCACGCTTGCAACCTTTGGGCAGACTGGAGATGTTTTAAGGAAAGCTTGAAAGACAGTTCGATAGACAAACCGTTTATTTTAAGCCTGTCCGCACCCTTTTTTTGTATGCTGTCGGCTTAAACCCATAAATAGGTGATGGCATGAATGGTGTGAATGAGCGGGCTTGGCACAAACGTATTGGACAGTGCTTGATTGCTGCGAATTTATTCTTAGGTATTGGACTTGTGTTTTCCCCGAGCGTTGCTCAAGCGCAAGCCAAAGCCCAAGCAAAATCTCCTGTGGCGTCTCAAGCTGCTGTGGCGATCTCTATGCCCCCCGAGCTTGCCCGCGCTTGGGCCCAGACCAAATTGCCTGAATCGGCCTTGTCCTTGGTTGTTCAAGAGGTGGGTGGGCCGCGTTTAATGGCAGTCGCGTCTGAAACCCCGCGCAATCCAGCTTCGGTCATGAAGCTCGTGACTACCTATGCCGCGCTCTCTCGCTTGGGTCCCAATTATGTCTGGCATACCAATTTCATGTTGGATGCCCAATCGCGTGTCAACGAAAAAGGCGTCTTAAGTGGCCCACTGTATTTGCGAGCGGGCGGCGATCCCGTTTTGATGTTGCCTGATGTCTGGCGGTTGATGCGCGATTTGCGTTTGCGCGGGATCAAGGAGATCTCCGATATTGTGATTGATCGTTCAATCTTTGGTGATGTGACGATTGATCCTTCCACGTTTGACGGTTCGGCAGATCGACCCTATAACGCGAGCCCAGACGCGTTTATGGTGGGCTTTGGTGCGATGCGTCTCGTTTTCTCACCGGACCCCGCGACTAAAACCTGGAGGCATTTCGTGGATCCTCCTATCCCAGGCGTCGAGCTCGATGCCAATGTGGCTTGGGTGGAGGGGCAGTGTCCAGGGTCGCCCTCTGTCACCACGGACACCACGGTGAGTGGGGATAAGGTGCGCATTCGTGTCTCCGGACGTGGCGCAGGTTCCTGTGGCGAGTTTGATGTGTTCCGCCTGGCCTTGTCACAGCAGGAGTTCGGTGCGCGTATTTTGCGTGAAATTTGGCGCGAGGTCGGCGGCACGATGACAGGACAAGTGCGTTCGGGAACGATTCCAAGCAAAGCCGTAGCGGTCGCTTCGCATCAGTCGCCGCCTTTGTCCGAGGTGATTCGCTTGATCAATAAGCGTAGCAACAACGTGATGACACGCGTGTTATTGCTGACACTCGGAGCTGAGGCCGGACGTAAACCCGCTACCGTAACGGGTAGTGCGCAGGTCGCGCAAGAGGTACTCGCTCGACAAGGCTTGCCGATGACGGGTATGGTGCTGGATAACGGCTCAGGACTTTCAAGAAATGGCGTGGTCTCGGCAGATAGCCTGACGCACATGCTCAACCGTGCGTGGATCTCACCGGTCATGCCCGAGTTTGTGTCTTCTCTTGCGATCTTGGGCGTGGATGGGACGACGCGCTATCGTTTGCGTGATCCCGCGACAAAGTCGCTGGCGCATTTAAAAACAGGCGCGTTGCGTGATGTCCGTTCGGTCGCAGGCTATGTCTGGTCGACCAGCGGCAAACGTTATGTCGTGGTCAGTATGGTGAATCATGAGCGTGCGCACGAAGCTCGTTCTTTTGAAAACGCATTGATTGCTTGGCTCATCGCCAAGTAATAGGGAGAGATCACCATGAAGTTGAAATATCTCTGGCCGACTTTGGCCTTGTTAGGCGTGATGAATGTTGCAGTCGCCGATGTGTGCCAAGCGAAATTTTTTCATAATGGCGGCGAAATAGAAATCGTCGGTTCGGGTCTCATTCAAGTTTCTGCCAAACTCAATTTTAGTCAGGTACAAAAGTCATCTGTCAAGCAGTGCCAGGCGCTTATAAAGGGAAATGTGAATTACGCTTTATTGGGTATGTTGTCTGGCGAAACCGCTGTGGATCACGTGATGCGTGTGAAGGGCGTTAAAACCAGTCTGGCTAAGCCGGGCGAGGTTAATAAAGCAGGTGATCCTGACATTGACGTACAGATGCTGAGTCTGTTTGGTTATGGCGCGCCGATCAGCGCCGCTGGTCAACGGTTTGCACCGCAATCATTTCGTCTGGCAATCGGTGATCCGCGCAAAGGCCCCACGACACCTCTGACGGTGCGGATGGGCGAAAAGACGGTGGGTGAGCAGCAGCGTATTGAAACCGCGGCAGGTCAGCAATCTTGCTGGCCGGTGCGCTATTCACGGGGTACCGATCCAACGCTCGTGCAGCTTCGAGGCGCAATGATTCCTTTACCGCCCATTCAATCGCAAGTAACGGATTGGTTTTGTCCAAGTCTGAATCTCGTCATGAAACAGGAGATTATGCAGTCTGGGCAGCGCTCCGTGATCGAAGTCAAATCGATTCGCTAATGGCGATGACGGTACGCATTGCGGGCAGACGCGTTGCGCTCTTGTCGGGCGGAATGTTTGTACTGTTTTGTCTGGCTTTGCTCTCGCTTCGTGCGGGGGCCGTGGATGTGTCATGGCCTGACTTTTTTGCGCTCATATTGGGGCGTGAAGCGGGTGATCCGTTATTGCAAACGGTGTTGTTTGAGTTACGTCTACCACGCGTGTTGTTCGCGATCATTGTGGGAGGAGCGCTTGCATTGAGCGGTGCCGTGATGCAGGCGCTGTTTCGCAATCCTCTTGCAGAGCCGACGCTGATCGGTATTTCGGCAGGAGCCTCGCTAGGCGCCGTGACTGCACTGCTTTTTGGGTTTGGGAGTGTGCTCGCGACGGGCCTTGCAGGCTTTACGGGGGCGACGCTTGCGACTGTCGCGGCTTATGTGGTCGGGCGCAGGACTCCTGGGGTTGCGGGTTTGTTGCTCGCGGGGATTGCGATCAATGCGTTTGCGTTGAGTTTGGTGAGTTTACTCATCACCTTTGCGTCGGATACGCAATTTCGTAGTTTTGCGTTCTGGTCTCTAGGAAGCTTAACGCGTGCAAGTTGGTCGAGTTTAGTTTGGTTATTACCTTGGTCCGTGTTGCTGTCGCTTTGGCTCGTGCTGCGCTGGCGCGTGTTGAATGCGCTGTTGCTTGGCGAACGAGAGGCGCAGCACCTTGGCTTTGATTTAAAACGTGTGCGTCTCGAACTCATTGTCACCATTTGTCTCTTGGTTGGACCGTTGGTTGCTGTCACGGGCGGCATTGCGTTCATCGGGCTTGTGATGCCTCACGTTGTACGTTTGTGGCTAGGTGCCGATCATCGCTTATTGTTGCCGATGTCATGGATCAGTGGCGCCGCTGCCTTACTGCTTGCCGATGGGTTGGCACGCATCGTCGTGATGCCCGCCGAAATACCGGTGGGTATCATCACGAGCCTTGTGGGGGGACCATTTTTTCTGTGGCTATTACTGGGTCGTCGCAGTCATGCGCGGTGAAAATCTAGAGCATTAAAGACCCAGAGAGCCCCAAATCGCATCGACACGCGCCTTGGTCGCGGCATCCATGGCAATCGGTTTGCCCCATTCTCGCTGCGTTTCGCCTGGCCATTTATTGGTCGCATCCATCCCCATTTTTCCGCCCAGTCCTGAAACAGGAGAGGCAAAGTCCAGATAGTCGATGGGTGTGTTTTCAACCAGCAAAGTATCTCTGACGGGATCCATCCGCGTCGTCATCGCCCAAACGACTTCTTTCCAGTCGCGCGGATTGATGTCTAGATCGACCACCACGATGAATTTGGTATACATGAATTGCCTGAGCAAACTCCATAACCCAAACATGACGCGCTTGGCATGTCCCGGATATTGTTTGCGAATCGACACGACGGCGAGTCGATAGCTGCAACCCTCGGGTGGCAGATAAAAATCGACGATCTCGGGAAGTTGGCGACGCAAGATAGGCACAAAGACCTCGTTCAACGCGACGCCGAGGACGGCAGGCTCATCAGGTGGCTTGCCGGTATAGGTGGAGTGATAAATAGGATTGCGTCGCATGGTGATGCGATCGACGGTAAAGACGGGAAACCAGTCTTGTTCGTTGTAATAACCGGTGTGGTCGCCATAGGGCCCTTCCAGGGCTAATTCGTAGCCGGAAGAAGGGGGTGGATTGACGCCTTCAGGCACGACGGGTTTGATCGCGCGTGGATCACTACTCGGGAGTAGATGGCCTTCTAGGATGATCTCCGCGGTAGCGGGTACGGAGATGTCGCTACCGATCGCGGAGGTGACTTCTGTACGTCCGCCTCTGAGCAAGCCTGCAAACTGATATTCGGATAGCGAGTCAGGGACTGGAGTCACCGCACCTAAGGTGGTGGCAGGGTCGGCGCCCAGGGCCACGGCGATCGGAAAGGGTGTACCGGGGTGCGCGAGCGCGTGGTCTCGAAAGTCGAGTGCGCCGCCGCGATGGGAGAGCCAACGCATGATGAGCTTATTACGGCCGAGGACTTGTTGACGATAAATACCCAAGTTTTGCCGACGCGCGTTGGGCCCGCGTGTGATGACAAGACCCCAGGTCAACAAGGGGGCCACATCGCCTGGCCAGCAGGTTTGAATCGGGAGTTTGGCCAAGTCGACATCGTTGCCTTCCCAGACGATTTCCTGACAGGGCGCTCCGCGAACGTTCTTTGGGCTCATATCCCAGAGGGCGGCCTTGAGCATCGATACTTTGGCAAGTGCGTCTTTAAAGCCTTTGGGAGCCTCGGGCTCGCGCAGGCTTGCTAACAGCTCTCCAATGTCACGCAGCGCCGTGGTGTCTGCCGCCCCCATGCCTTGAGCGACCCGCGTGGGAGTGCCAAACAAGTTGGTGAGAACCGGCATGTCACTTTTTTTACCGTCGTGCATGGCGTGTTGAAAAATCAGGGCTGGTCCTTCAGCTTTAAGGACGCGATCTGAGATTTCGGTCATTTCAAGAAAACTTGATACGGGCGTGTCAATGCGCTTGAGGTCGTTATTTTTCTCAAGTTGTGAGATGAAGTCTCTCAGGTCTTTGTATTTCAAGGTGTGCTTCCTGGTTTGCTTCTTGGTTAACCGAGATAGGTTTTGATTCGATGCATGGCTTCTTGCAGTCGTTCAAGGTTGGTGGTGTAGGCAAAACGCATAGTGTTCGCAGCATGGGCTGGACCGAAATCAAGTCCGGGAACAGCGGCGACGCGCGCACTGTGCAAAAGCGCTTGTGAAAATGCGCTGCTGTCTTGCGAATGCGCTGAAATATCAGCATAGACGTAAAACGCGCCATCGGGTTTGACAGGCACGCTGATATTGAGTGCTTCGAGCGCAGGCACAATAAAGTCCCGTCTGGTGCGAAACGCTTCGCGGCGTTCTTCGTATAAAACGAGTGTTTCAGGCTCAAAACATGCGAGCGCACCGTGTTGCGCGAGAGTGGGCGCACAAATGGCTAGACTGGCCGCCATTTTTTCAATGGGTGCAACAAGGTGAGGTGGCACGATCATCCAGCCAAGACGCCAACCCGTCATGTTGAAATATTTGGAAAAGCTATTGAGGATGATCACGTCGTCATCCAAGCTCAACGCAGACTGTCGTAGGCCATCGTAAGACAGGCTGAGATAGATTTCATCCATCATGACAAAACCTTGACGCGCGCGCACTTCTTTAAAAATACGGGCGAGTTCGTCTCTTTCGATTGACGTGCCCGTCGGATTGCTCGGTGAGGCAATCAGGACCCCGCGGGTCTTTGGACCCCAATGGTGCGCAATATCCCGGGCGGAGAGTTGAAAGCGCGATGCAGCCGTGGTGGGAATGAGTTTGGTTGTGCCACCCGCAGAGCCAACAAAATTACGGTTGGGCGGATAGCAAGGGTCGGGCATGAGGACTTCGTCGCCTGGATTGACAAGCGCCATGGCTGCAAGCAAAAGTGCGCCACTTGCTCCGGAGGTGACGATCACTCGGCTCGGATCGACGGACGCACCGAGTTGAGTGGCGTAGAATCGAGCAATCGCTTCACGCAACTCTGTTAGACCGGCTGGAGGACAATAGCCACTTTTGCCGCTGCGTGCGGCTTGTGTCATGGCTGTCACAACGGCCGGCGCTGCGGTAAAGTCTGGTTCTCCAACACCAAGGCTGATCACGTCGATACCGGAACGTGTAAGCGCCGAGGCTTCTTTTAGAAGTTCGACCGCGTGAAATGTGACTGTATCGTGGGTGCGTGCTGCAAGTGCCGTCATCGTGCCATTCTCCCTCTAGGAGCAGAATTGTAGTGGTTACTCAACCTTCTCGAAGGGCTTTTCTGACTGGACGCAGAACGTCTGCGACGCCTTGGGGGCAATTTTGTGCCAGGCTTTCGCGTACGTGCGTGGGTTCGGTGAGCTGGGATCAAGAGGATCAGAGCACTCAGGCATGGCTTAAGCCTGCTCGGCCGGTTGATGTGATACATGCGCAGGCCTTATGCCGTGAGTTTGGGGTCCAACTCATCCTGTTGAACGCTGACGCCAACCCGGACCCAGGGCGTCCGATCTTGTGGGTCGATTCTCGTGCCGAATGGGCTCAGTTGGAGCTTGTCGATGCCGCTGCCGGGTTATGGCGAGCGGATGCCGGGGTGACACTCTGGTCGTTACACCAACAGGGTGTGGGTATTTTTTCTGATACTTTCGATGTCACGCATGCGCATCAAACTGTTGCGCAGTGGTTTGCCAGTCCCTTCGAGGGCCGTCTCATGCACAGTGGGATTGCGCAGGCCGAGGTGTTGCTTGCGGATGGCACGCTTGAAATGCTCGGACCCTTTGGCGCCTCGGGAATCAGACCCCTTAAAAGCTTGTCGTTACAAAAGAAAATTCCTAGCCTATTCGAGCTGGCGCAATCTCCCCAGGCCGCGTTATGTGCGCAATATGAAAATTGGCCTTTGCGTTATCGTCTGGATGGCTTGATGCCGCAATCTGGCGATTCGCTGAATTTGGCTTGGTTGTTTCAAGGCCATGGTGGTAGTCTTGCATGGTTGCAGGCCTTATGGTTGCAAATACCTACGCCCGCTTCGATGGTGAACGATACCTTGCCATCTTTACAAGACGCGGTCGATCCTGCCACGGTCAGGCAGTCTGCACTTGAACTTGATCAATCCATCAAACAGACCCTGGATCCAACGGGGGTATTTGGTCGGGCTCTTCCCGCAAAAGGGCTAGAATCCAACCCACTCACTTGACCTGATAAAGGGCCATTACAGATATGGAAAAGACTTTTCGCCAAGCCGCTCTTGATTACCATGAGCAGGGTCGTCCCGGCAAAATCTCGATTGCGCCGACCAAGATGCTCTCTAATCAGCGGGATCTTGCCTTGGCGTATTCGCCAGGCGTGGCGGCAGCATGCGAAGAGATTGTGACGGACCCTGCCAATGCGTTTCGTTACACCGCGCGTGGCAACTTGGTCGGTGTGATCACAAACGGCACGGCGGTGCTGGGTCTGGGCAATATCGGTGCGCTGGCCTCCAAGCCTGTGATGGAAGGCAAGGCGGTATTGTTTAAAAAGTTTGCCGGTATCGATGTGTTCGATATTGAAATTAATGAACAGGATCCCGACAAGCTTGTCGAGATCATCGCGAGCCTAGAGCCGACGTTTGGGGGCATCAATCTCGAAGACATCAAGGCGCCCGAGTGCTTTACGGTCGAGCGTAAGTTACGTGAGCGCATGCGCATCCCGGTTTTTCATGATGATCAGCATGGCACGGCGATTTGCGTGTCGGCGGCCTTTATCAATGGCTTGAAAGTTGTCGGCAAGGAGATCGCCGAAGTCAAAGTTGTGGTGTCGGGGGCAGGAGCTGCGGCCCTCGCGTGTCTGGATTTGATGGTCGATCTCGGGTTGCCACTTAAAAATATTTGGGTCTCCGATATCGAAGGTGTGGTTTACGAAGGACGCACGGCTCTGATGGACCCTGATAAGGCGCGTTTTGCCCAAAAAACCGACGCGCGTATATTGGCCGACATTATTGCTGAGGCAGATGTGTTTCTTGGTTTGTCCGCGGGTGGTGTGCTCAAGCCGGAGATGGTCAAGGTGATGGCCAAGCGCCCGCTGATTTTGGCGCTGGCCAATCCCAATCCAGAAATCCTCCCAGCCGAGGCGCATGCGGTGCGTGATGACATTGTGATGGCCACCGGACGTTCCGATTATCCAAATCAGGTCAACAACGTTTTGTGTTTTCCCTATATTTTCCGTGGTGCCTTGGATGTGGGCGCCACCACGATCACGCGTGAAATGGAAAAGGCCGCGGTGATTGCGATCTGCGATCTGGCCCAAGAAGAGCAAAGCGAAGTGGTCGCGGCCGCTTATGGCGCTTATGACGTTTCGTTCGGTCCTAAATCTTTTATTCCCAAGCCTTTCGATCCACGCTTGATTGTGCGCATCGCTCCTGCGGTCGCCAAGGCGGCGATGGAGTGTGGTGTGGCGAAAAGACCGATCGCCGATCTCGATGCCTACGTCGAACAACTCGAGCAGTTCGTATACCGCTCTGGCGCGTTCATGCGCCCGTTGTTCTCCGCGGCGAAAGCGCTCGTGCGCTCCGGCGCCAAGGCGCGGATTGTTTTCACTGAAGGCGAAGATGAGCGTGTGCTGCGCGCTGTGCAGGTGATCGTTGACGAAAAACTCGCTAAGCCTATTTTGGTGGGCCGCCCTTCGGTGCTGGCTGATCGCATTACAAAATTTGGTTTGCGTTTACGCCTAGGCGAAGATGTCGAAGTCACCAACCCAGAGTTTGATGAGCGCTTTCATCAATATTGGACTGCGTACTGGGAAAAAATGTGTCGTCACGGTGTGACCAAAGAAATGGCCCGTATCGAAATGCGTCGTCGTTTGACGTTGATCGGTGCGACCATGTTGCGCTTGGGTGACGCGGACGGCATGATTTGCGGAACGGTCAGTGGCTATGCAGATCATTTGCGTTATGTCGATCAGGTCATCGGCAAGCGTCCTGGAGCGGCAACGTATGCTGCAATGAATATTTTATTGTTGCCAGAGCAAACCTTGGCTTTAGTTGATACACATGTCAACGATGATCCTACCGCCGAACAAATTGCAGAGTTCACGATTGCGGCGGCTGATCAAATGCGTCGTCTCAATGTGATTCCCAAAGTTGCCTTGCTGTCGCGTTCTAATTTTGGTTCTGGTAGTTCTGAGTCTGGCAGTAAGATGCAAAAGGCGCTCGAATTAATTCGTGCGCAGCAGCCTGACCTTGAAATTGATGGTGAGATGCACGGTGATTGTGCGTTGAACGAAGCGTTGCGTTTGAAAATACTCCCCTCGTCTACACTCAAAGGCGCGGCTAACTTGCTGGTTTGTCCAAATGTAGACTCCGGTAATATTGCCTACAATCTTCTCAAAACCGCAGCAGGTGGTAATGTCGCTGTTGGGCCGTTTTTGTTGGGAGCCAATGCGCCTGTGCATATTCTGACAACGAGCGCGACAGTGCGCCGTATCGTGAATATGACTGCGCTCACGGTGGTGGAGGCCAATGATCCACGTTATGAGGACCTACAAAAGAAATTGCTGTAAATTTCCTCTTGCGCCGCATCATTTTGCCGTAAAGAATTGTTTTATTTTCGTGACTGTTTGTGATATTTCCAGTATAAAAACTTTACGATCATAAAAATAGATTCATTCAGTTATTTTGCTGTGATGGAGTCATCCAATAGAGTGGCCTGCTTGAAGGAGCCATTAGTATGGGTAAAACACTTGAGCCAAAACTGCGGCAGCTCATAAAGCGCGGCGGAGACTTTGACCCTCAGAGTGGACAGGATGTGGTCGCTGCCGCAGCCAAAGAGGCAGGGCTTGCATGGTTCGCGGCTGATTGCGATAAAGCGCGCAGCCGTTCGGCTGTATTTCGCGCCATCGTCAAGGCCGTTGATTATCCGCAATTTTTTGGCGCTAATTTTGATGGGTTGTATGACTGCCTGTGCGACACGCTGCTTGATCAAAAAGAAGGCGGTTTCGTCCTGGTTTTAAATAATCTTCACTCCGCTGATCCGGCGATTGTCTCGGATGGAGAGCAGTTTTTGCAGATTTTGAATGACGCGGTAGAGTTCGCGCGTGAGAATGGCCGAGTTTTTATATTTGGCATTCATCATGCGGGCAAGCATCCCGATGCGATGCCCGGCGTTGTGAACGCCTGGAGTGATGCGCCGGCCTGATTAGAGAGCCTGGCTCATTGTTCATACGTTACCAGCGTAACAAGGCAGTCGCTGCGGCGACCAGGGCAAGGCCTGCGGTCTCTGTGCGCAGGACGCGCGCGCCAAAGCGAATCGATTGAGTATGGTTGCGCTCGCAGCTTTGAACTTCCTCGGGACTCCAGCCGCCTTCAGGACCCACCAGAAAGGTGAGCGCACGTTCAGTTTTGGCCTGACACAAAGGATTTAAAAGTTTTGTTTCTAGGTCTTCGCGGGCGTTGGGGTCACACAACAGACGCTCTCCGATTGCACGAGCGCCCAAGGCTTCTTCGAGCGTTTGCGGGGGTGAAATTTGCATCAGCCGATTGCGGCCACACTGCTCAGAGGCTGACTCGATAATCCCTGACCAGTGTGCCAAGCGCTTTTCAAGTCTGGGACCCGAGAGCTTGAGGATGCTCCGGTGGGCGCTGATAGGAACGATACGACTCACGCCGAGCTCAACTGCTTTTTCGATCACCCAATCCATTTTGTCACCGGACGGCAGCCCCTGGAACAGGCAGAGCTCACCCGCCAGTTCGTTCTCTTTTGGATGAAGGTCGCCCAGCGTCACACAGGCGATTTTCCCTTGAAAATCAAGTGTTCCTGGGAGTTCGCCGCCGCGGCCATCAAACAAAATGAGGGTGCTGCCCGCTTCGAGTCTACGGACTCTGATATGGTGGGCGACCGACGCAGGAAGGGTCAAGGTTTGTCGGGCCGAAAGGGGTTCTGGGCAATAAAAGCGGGGGTCAGCCATGCAGGGTGCTCGGTTGTGTCTTGGTGGATGTACGGGTGCTAAACTCCTACGTTTTGTAACCCATTTTTCTGATCCCGTGAGTACCCGGCCGGGACCCATCGCATGAGCCCAACTATCGCCGCCCCCGCCAAACTTGCCGACGCCATCCGTGCACTTGCCATGGATGCAGTCCAACAAGCCAATTCCGGCCACCCTGGAGCCCCCATGGGGATGGCCGAGATGGCCGAAGCACTTTTTACCCGACACCTGCGCCACAACCCCGCCGACCCTGCGTGGCCAAACCGCGATCGCTTTGTGTTGTCCAACGGTCATGGCTCGATGTTGATTTATGCGTTGCTGCACCTGACAGGCTATGACCTCCCAATGGAGGAGCTGCGTAAATTCCGTCAATTGCACTCTAAAACGCCTGGTCACCCAGAGGTGGGTATGACTTCTGGCGTAGAAACAACGACAGGGCCCCTGGGTCAAGGCTTGGCCAATGCGGTCGGGATGGCGCTTTCAGAGTCTTTGTTGGCCGCTGAGTTCAATCGCCCAGAGCACAAGATTGTCGATCACCATACCTACGCGTTCGTGGGTGATGGTTGTCTGATGGAAGGTATTTCTCACGAGGTCTGTTCGCTGGCGGGGACATTGCGTCTCTCCAAGCTGGTCGTGCTGTATGACGACAACGGGATCTCGATTGATGGCAAGGTAGAAAACTGGTTTGCCGACGATACGGCCAAGCGTTTTGAGGCGTATGGCTGGAATGTGGTGCGTGTGGCCAATGGTCATGATGTCGAGGCGGTGCATGTTGCGCTGGCGCAGGCTCGCAAGCTGGGTGTGCAGCACGGACGTCCGAGCTTAGTCATTTGCCGGACAGTAATTGGTCAGGGTGCCCCGACGGTTGCGGGTACCGATAAGGTCCACGGCGCCCCGCTTGGTGCCGAAGAAATTGCTGCGACGCGTGCTGCGATTGGTTGGCCTTATGCACCTTTTGAGATTCCTGAGGCTGTTTATGCGGGTTGGGATCAACGCAGCGCGGGCGCTCAGGCGCAAGCAGGCTGGCAAAAAACGTTTGATGCCTATGCGGCTCAATTCCCTGCTGAAGCGGCCGAGTTTATGCGTCGTATGAAAGGTGCCTTGCCTGCCAATTTTGCTGCGGTTGCAGAAAAACTATTGTCTGCGACAAATGAAAAAGCAGAGACCGTGGCCTCGCGCAAGGCTTCTCAGCAAGCCATTACTGCGCTGGTCGACGTGTTGCCCGAAATGTTGGGTGGCTCCGCTGATTTAACCGGATCGAACTTCACGGACTGGAAGGGCGTCGCGGCTGTGCGTGCTGGCGCGGATGGCATTCAGTTTGGTCGTCATATTAATTATGGCGTGCGTGAGTTCGGGATGTCAGCGATGATGAACGGCATTGCGCTGCATGGCGGCTACTTGCCGTTTGGTGGCACCTTCCTGACGTTTTCCGACTATTCACGCAATGCGCTGCGCATGGCCGCGATGATGAAACAGCGTGTGGTGTATGTCTTTACCCACGACTCCATTGGTTTGGGCGAGGATGGACCGACCCACCAGTCGGTCGAGCATGCGAGCAGTTTACGTTTGATCCCCAATTTATCCGTTTGGCGTCCCTGCGACACGGTCGAGACGATGGCTGCTTGGTTGGTCGCGGTCGAGCGTCCCAGCAGCATCGGGATGGATGTGCATGCAGGCGGCCCAACCGCACTGTTGCTGTCCAGACAAAATCTGCCCTTCATGGCGCGCAGTGCCGAAACGCTCAAGGAGGTCGTGCGCGGCGGCTATGTGTTGCAAGACGCACAAGGCACAGAAGGTGCCAAGGCTGCGATCATCGCCACCGGATCTGAGGTTGCGCTTGCGATCGAGGCACAAAAATTGTTGGCGGCCGAAGGCATCCCCGTCCGCGTGGTTTCCATGCCAAGCACCGATGTGTTTGATAAACAAGATGCCGCTTGGCGCGCCTCGGTCTTGCCTAAGGGCATGCCACGCGTGGCGGTTGAGGCGGGCGTCACGGCCTTTTGGCACAAATATGTAGGTCTAGAGGGTGCAATAGTAGGTATTGATACATACGGCGAGTCGGCACCTGCCGGCGCGTTGTTTAAACACTTCGGACTGACTGCTGAAAAAGTCGCTCAGGCCGTTAAAAATATCTTATAAATTTTCCAAACTTAGGAGCTTGGTCTCATGACAATTCGCGTCGCTATTAACGGTTATGGTCGTATTGGCCGCAATATTTTGCGTGCACATTACGAAGGTGGCAAAAAGCACGATATCGAAATCGTGGCCATCAATGACTTGGGTGATCCCAAGACAAACGCCCACTTGACGCAATATGACACCGCGCATGGCCGCTTTCCTGGCACCGTTGGCGTTGAGGGCGACTACATGGTGGTCAATGGCGACAAGATCCGCGTGTTGGCCAACCGTAACCCTGCCGAGTTGCCCTGGGGCGATTTGAACGTCGACGTGGTGCTCGAGTGCACCGGTTTTTTTACCAGCAAAGAAAAAGCTTCAGCCCACCTCAAAGGTGGCGCTAAAAAAGTCATCATCTCTGCCCCAGGCGGCAAAGACGTTGATGCGACCATCGTGTTTGGCGTGAATCAGGATGTGCTCAAGAAAGAGCACACCGTGATCTCCAACGCTTCGTGCACAACCAACTGTTTGGCACCGCTGGTCAAGCCCTTGCATGAAAAACTCGGTGTTGTGACCGGTCTGATGACTACGATCCATGCCTATACCAACGACCAAGTGTTGACAGACGTTTATCACGAAGACTTGCGTCGTGCTCGCTCGGCCACCATGAGCATGATCCCCACCAAGACGGGCGCTGCAGTGGCTGTCGGTTTGGTGTTGCCTGAATTGAACGGCAAGCTGGATGGCTTTGCGATGCGTGTGCCGACGATCAACGTATCGATTGTGGACCTGACCTTTACAGCCAAGCGCGACACAACAGTCGAAGAAGTTAATGCCATCCTGAAAGACGCAGCCGAAGCTGGTCCGCTCAAGGGTATTTTGACTTACAACACCGAGCAGCTGGTGTCGGTCGACTTTAACCACAATCCTGCTTCGAGCAACTTCGATGCAACCTTGACCAAGGTCTCGGGCAATCTGGTCAAGGTCAACTCCTGGTACGACAACGAGTGGGGTTTCAGCAACCGTATGCTTGATACGACGATTGCCTTGATGTCTGCTAAATAATTTTTTGTAAATAATTGTCTGTAAAAAATAAGTTGCTCATGACCACCGTTCACACACTTTCTGCACTCGCTCAAGCCGGCAAACTGAATGGTCAGCGCGTATTTATTCGCGCCGATCTGAATGTTCCTTTTGATGACGCAGGTCACATCACCGAAGACACGCGTATCAGTGCCTCGGTTCCAGGTATTCGCCTGGCACTGGACGCGGGCGCTGCAGTGATGGTGACTTCGCATTTGGGGCGTCCGACTGAGGGCACCCTCACGCAAGAAGACTCGCTGGCGCCTATCGCCAAGCGACTCTCCGAGCTGTTGGGGATGCCTGTGCCGCTTGTGCAAAACTGGGTGGACGGTGTCTCAATCGCGCCCGGACAAGTGATTTTGCTCGAAAATTGCCGCGTCAACAAAGGCGAAAAGAAAAACGATCCAGAGCTGTCCAAAAAAATGGCGGCGCTGTGTGATGTGTATGTCAATGATGCGTTTGGCACGGCCCACCGCGCCGAAGCCACCACCCACGGCATCGCGCAGTTTGCACCGATTGCCTGTGCAGGTCCTTTGTTGCAAGCTGAACTCGAGGCCCTTGGTCGCGCATTGCTGGCGCCCAAGCGTCCTCTGGTCGCGATTGTTGGCGGTTCAAAAGTCTCCACCAAGCTTTCCATCCTCCAGTCGTTAGCTGATAAGGTTGACCAACTGATTGTGGGCGGCGGGATTGCCAATACCTTTATGCTCGCGGCGGGCTTGCCAATTGGCAAATCTCTCGCCGAGTCTGATCAGCTCGATCAAGCTCATGCGGTCATGGCAAAAATGCAGGCGCGCGGTGCGGCTGTGCCAGTCCCGACTGATGTCGTGTGTGCAAAAGAGTTTTCCGCCCAAGCCAAGGCCACCACCAAAGCTGCAAAAGATGTTGAGGCGGATGATTTGATCTTGGATATCGGTCCACAAACCTCGGCGCAGCTTGCAGAGATTTTGAAAAATGCTGGCACGATTGTTTGGAATGGCCCGCTCGGTGTGTTTGAGATTGAAGCGTTTGCACAAGGAACGGCCTCTGTTTCTCATGCGATTGCTGAGTCGACAGGCTTTTCAATTGCCGGTGGCGGTGACACGCTTGCTGCGATTGCCAAGTTTGGGATTACTGACAAGGTCGGCTACATCTCCACAGGTGGGGGTGCGTTCTTGGAGTTCCTCGAGGGGAAAACTCTTCCTGCCGTCGATATTTTGCAAAAGCGCGCAGTAGGCTAAATCAATCCACAATAAACAGTGTTGCACCAGTCTCTGTCGAGGACTGGTGCGGCTCTGCGCCATCCGCGACCTGATAGCTCATACCTGGCTGCAGATCAAAGACACGGCCGTCCTTGAGCGCTGTCCTTAAAGAGCCGCTCAAACACAACAAAATGTGCCCTTTTTCACACCAGTGATCCGCAAGATAGCCGGGTGTGTATTCGACCATTCTGACCCGAATGGTGCCAAATTGCTGTGTCCGCCAAAACGCTTTGCCTGTTGTGCCGGGGTGTTCAGTGGCAGGGATTGTTGACCAGTCAGTGGTGCCAAAAGGAATTTGATTGATTTGCATAAGGGTTCGTATTTTGAAAGGGCTTGTATTTTTGTGAATTTGCCCCCATTGTGAAGGTATATCCACCTTTTGGCGCATTTTTTGCGGCCGCACACATGGAATTTAAAGACTACTACAAAACGCTTGAGCTGACGCCAGAGGCTTCGCAGGATGATATCCGCAAAGCTTATCGCAAACTTGCGCGTAAATACCACCCAGACGTCAGCAAGGAAAAGGACGCAGAGACCCGCATGCGCGAGGTCAATGAGGCCAACGACGTGCTGCGTGACGAAGAAAAACGTGCGGCCTACGATCAGCTCAGAACAAATGTTTCCTCTGGGGGCGCTGCGCCCGGACCGGGTTGGGATCGCGGCTTTGAGTTCGCGGGTGGCGATGGTCACGCGCCGAATGATGCGCAGTTCCATGACTTTTTATCCAGCTTATTTAAGCAAGCCGAGCGGCAGCGGCGTGACCCAGGCGCAGATTCGCGCCAAGCGGGAGCGCAACAACCTTACAAGGGCGAAGATCATCACGCCGATATCGAAATTTCCCTCGAAGACAGCCTCAATGGCGTGACGCGCGAGCTTGGTTTGCGTTCGGTGCAGCTCGATGAACAAGGCCGCCCTCAGCTCGTCAATCGCACTTTAAGTGTCAAGATTCCCATGGGTGTGCGGGCAGGCCAGATGATTCGACTGTCCGGTCAGGGCATGCCTGGCGAGGCTGGTGGTCCGGCAGGCGATTTGTTTTTGACTGTGCACTTTGCTGCGCATCCTATTTATCAAGTGCAGGGTCGAGACTTAAGCATGAAGCTGCCTGTCGCGCCTTGGGAGGCTGCCTGCGGCGGTCAGGTTCGTGTGCCGACCTTGCAGGGCGAGGTCGAGGTCAGTATCAGTGCGGGCAGTCCGCCGGGCAGCAAGCTCAGATTGCGCGGCAAAGGCTTGCCAGGTGATCCGGCGGGTGATTTGTATTTGGTGTTGGAGATCGTGTGGCCGCCCGCTACCACAGAGGCTGCGAAAGAGGCTTACCAAGCGTTAGCCAAGGCGGCGCCTTTTAATCCGCGTCGCCATTTGGGAGTTCAGGGATGAAATCGGTCACGATTTACTCAGCCGTGATGGTGGATGACAGTGCGCCGCTTTCCGTGCATGAGATGGCATGTTTGTGTGAGCAGCAGATCGACTGGGTCGTCACGCTGGTGCGAGAGGGTTTCGTGGGTGTTGAGCGCGACGTGATCATTACAGAGACCACGCCAGAGCGTTGGCTTTTCGCCAGCGCTGCGGCGGCACGCGCGCGTCAGATTGCGCGTGCGCAGCGGGACTTTCAGGTCAATCTAGAAGCCGCAGCGCTGATGGTGGATTTGATGGAAGAAGTCAGACAGTTAAGAACACAGCTCGAGGTGTATCAAAGATGAACGCTGGACGTCACCCCGATACGATTCGTATTGGTCTTGTTTCTGTTTCGGATCGTGCTTCCAAAGGTGTCTACGAGGATCAGGGTATCCCTGCCTTGCAAG
Organism: Bordetella parapertussis; assembly: GCA_945897365.1. Classification (GTDB taxonomy): domain Bacteria; phylum Pseudomonadota; class Gammaproteobacteria; order Burkholderiales; family Burkholderiaceae_B; genus Zwartia; species Zwartia parapertussis_A. The sequence continues at coordinate 119,545 of CAMDFD010000001.1, forward strand.
CATGGCTGGAAAAAGCCGTCACAACCCCGATCGAATTCGTCACACGCTTAATTCAGGACGATGCGCCGACGATTTCGGCCGCGCTGGTTGAGTTGGTGGATGTCGAACGCTGCAATCTAGTGCTAACGACGGGTGGAACGGGCCCTGCGCGTCGCGATGTCACGCCAGAAGCGACTGTGGCGGTGGCCACCCGTGAGATGCCAGGCTTTGGCGAACAAATGCGCCAGATCAGTTTGCAGTTTGTCCCGACCGCGATTTTGTCGCGGCAGGTGGCAGTCCTCAGAGAGACTGACGATCACGCAGCGCTGATCATTAATTTACCCGGACAACCCAAAGCGATCAGCGAAACGCTGGAGGGGCTCAAACGTGAGGACGGAACGGTCGTCGCGTCGGGCATTTTTGCAGCCGTCCCGTATTGCATTGACCTGATTGGCGGTCCCTACATCGAGACCGACGATGCTGTGGTCAAGGCGTTTAGACCCAAGTCTGCGCGCCGACTGCCAGCAGCGTAAGCGGAAAGATTTCAGGCACGCAGACGCCACAGCGAGGTGACTTCCGCGCGACGTGCGTCGGCGAGCGGATCATCCTCGTCCTTGGTTTTGGCATGCATGGGGCGAATTTCCAGTCGCTCCATGATGCGGAGTCCGGCGGTTTCAATCCTATCTAGCAAGTCTTCACGCGTGCGCAGCCCTAAGTGCTCCGCGAGGTCAGACAGAATCAGCCAGCCTTCACCTTGAGGGGTGAGGTGCGCGCGCAGACCCTCTAAAAAACCATTGAGCATGTGCTGATCCTGATCGTAGATCGCATGCTCTAGACCCGAGGCAGGGCGGCCTGGCAGCCAAGGTGGGTTACAGACAATCAGGTCTGCTTGTCCGTCAGGGAAAAGATCCGCGTGCACAAACTTCACGCCTGAAGACAAGCCTAAGCGTTCGATGTTTTCTTGGGCGCAGTCCAGGGCGCGTGCGTGCGTATCCGTCGCAGTCACGTGCGTCATTCCGCGTTTAAGCAACAGCGCGGCGATCACGCCCGTCCCTGTGCCGATGTCAAAGGCGTGACCCAACATGCCTGGACCTTGCGGGAGCGGTGCCTGTGCAATCAGCTCCAAATACTCTGAGCGGGTGGGCGCAAAGACTCCGTAATGAGGATGGATCCGGGCACCCAGCGCCGGGATGTCAATGCCATTTTTGCGCCACTCATAGGCACTGATGAGACCCAGCAGCTCGGTCAAAGGCATGACGTAGCCGGTTTTGCTGTCGCCGTGCGCGGCGACGCATGCCGCTTTGACGTCAGGCGCGCGGCGGTGTTTGAGCAGGTGATGAGGTTCAAAAGGCAAGCACAGCATGCCCAGGGTACGGGCACGTTGCGCGCGCGCGAGTCTGACTTGGTGAAAACGCTCGGGGTAGGGGAGTTCGAGGTATTTTGGACGACGTTTAGCCGTGCGTCGCGCCAACGCGTGCAAGAGTTGGCGGGCATTTTGAAAGTCACCGGTCCAAATCAGCGCGACGCCTTCGCTTGCGAGCCTGTAGGCGGTATCGGCGCTCATCGTGTCATCGGCGAGCATCGTGCGCTTGGGTGGCGCCCAGCCGTTTTCAGAGCGCCAGGCTGAGGTGAGTGTTTGCTCGCCTACAAGCCAAGAAATTGTGGGGATTGTGCTGTTTACATCTGGTTTGCCGTGCGGCATGGAGGTTTCTCATTAGAGGATCAAAACTGCTTGGAAATGAGTTTTTGAGGAGCAGAGGGCAAATACGTCCGTGCTGCCGTAAAATACTCGGTAAATTCCCTACAACCCTGACATTTTGCTCTAAAAAAGGATCTCTCATGGCTTTAGTTTCCATGCGCCAGCTTCTGGACCACGCCGCCGAGCATGGTTATGGCATTCCCGCGTTTAACGTGAATAACCTCGAACAGGTCCAGGCCATCATGGAAGCGGCGGCTCAAACCGATAGCCCCGTCATCATGCAAGCCTCTGCAGGGGCACGCAAATATGCAGGAGAGGGATTCCTGAAATACTTGATTCAAGCAGCAGTCGAGTCCTACCCCCATATTCCTGTTGTGATGCACCAGGATCATGGCCAGTCACCCAAGATTTGCCAAGGCGCGATTGATCTTGGATTCTCTAGTGTGATGATGGATGGTTCGCTTAAAGAAGACGGCAAGTCGATTGCCGACTATGACTATAACGTTGCCGTGACCAAGCAGGTCGTGGAGATGGCCCACAAGCTGGGTGTCACGGTAGAGGGTGAGTTGGGCTGCCTGGGCTCGCTCGAAACGATGGAAGGCGACAAAGAAGACGGTCACGGTGCCGATGGCAAGCTGACGATGGATCAGTTGTTGACCGACCCAGAGCAGGCAGCAGACTTCGTGCGCCGTACGCAGCTCGATGCACTTGCAATTGCGATCGGTACCAGCCATGGCGCTTACAAGTTCACGCGCAAGCCCACGGGCGACATTTTGTCGATTTCGCGGATCAAGGAAATCAACAAGCGCTTGCCCAACACCCACCTCGTCATGCATGGCAGCTCAAGCGTGCCACAGGATTTGTTGGCTGAGATCCGTCAGTTTGGCGGTGACATGAAAGAAACCTACGGTGTGCCGGTCGAAGAAATTCAAGAAGCCATCAAGTTTGGCGTGCGCAAAATCAATATCGACACCGACATTCGTTTGGCGATGACCGGTGCGATCCGCCGTTTCTTTGCTGAAAATCCAGGCAAGTTTGATCCGCGTGAATACCTCAAGCCCGCACGTGAGGCGGCCAAGGCTATTTGTGTCGAGCGTTATCAGCAGTTTGGTACTGCCGGCAACGCGAGCAAAATCAAGGTTGTGCCCCTCAACGAGATCGCAGCCCAGTACTCGGCCGGTAAATTGTCTCAGGTCGTGCAATAAACGACATGACCCAAGCACTGTATCAATCCAGTATTCAATCCCTTCCGCTTCTTGCGCGCGGCAAAGTGCGCGACATGTATGCGGTGGGCGAAGACAAGCTTTTGATTGTCGCGAGTGATCGCATCTCCGCGTTTGATGTGATTCTTGATGACCCGATCCCCGGCAAGGGGCAGGTCCTCAAGGAGCTCACTGACTTTTGGTTGGAAAAGCTCGCACATGTGTTGCCCAATCACTCAACAGGGATTAACCCCGAGGATGTGGTCGCGACCAATGAGCGCGATCAGGTCGTTGGACGCGCTGTCGTGGTCAAACGTCTCAAGCCCATCATGGTCGAGGCGGTTGCCCGCGGCTATTTGATTGGTTCCGGTTGGAAAGATTATCAAGCGACAGGCTCGGTCTGCGGCATTCAGTTGCCCCCCGGTCTCAAGCAGGCTGGTAAATTACCTCAGCCGCTTTTTACGCCAGCCGCCAAAGCTGAGATGGGCTTGCATGATGAAAATGTGGACTTCGCGCATGTCATCAAAGAAGTCGGTCAAGAAATGGCTGAACGTATTCGCGACGTGACGTTGCGTCTGTATTCTGAGGCTGCGAGCTTTGCCGCAATCAAGGGCATCATGATCGCGGACACAAAGTTTGAATTTGGTCTCGACGCGCACGGTACGCTGCATTTGATGGACGAGGTGTTGACACCCGATTCCTCACGTTTTTGGCCTGCGGATGGTTACAGCGAGGGTATCAGTCCTCCCTCGTTTGACAAGCAGTTCGTCCGTGATTGGCTCGAGACGCAAGACTGGGGCAAAACGCCTCCCGCACCGCGTCTACCCGCTGACGTGATTGCGAAAACTGCGGCTAAATACCGCGAAGCCCTTGATCGTTTGACCGCCTAATCGACTCACTGTCCAATTTTCATTCCCAAGGCTTTGATATGACCTCTTTATCTTCTGCTGGTGCACCAATCGTTGGTGTCATTATGGGTTCGTCCAGCGATTGGGAAGTCATGCAACATGCGGTCAATATGCTAGGTGATTTTGGTGTGCCCTGCGAGGCTCGGGTGATTTCCGCGCATCGGATGCCACTCGATATGGCGGAGTATGGCGCACAGGCAGCCGCACGCGGCTTGCGCGGCATTATTGCCGGTGCGGGTGGTGCAGCCCATCTGCCAGGCATGATGGCAGCGCTCACCGAAATCCCTGTGTTTGGTGTGCCAGTACCCTCCAAGTATTTGCGAGGCGAGGATTCTCTTTTGTCCATCGTGCAAATGCCCAAGGGTGTTCCGGTGGCAACCTTTGCAATCGGCGAAGCGGGCGCAGCCAATGCCGCCTTGCACGTGATTGCAACACTCGCGACGACCGATGCCGCCTTGCGTGAAAAGCTCATCGCCTTCCGTGCACGCCAGACTGAGGCGGCACGTGCCATGCGGGTGCCCCTGTGATTGCACCGGGTGAGTGGCTCGGTCTATTGGGGGGCGGTCAGTTAGGCCGCATGTTCTGTCATGCTGCGCAGTCTCTTGGCTATCGAGTCGCGGTATTAGATCCTGCGCAAGAAGGTCCTGCGGCCTCGGTTGCTGACATGCATATCCAAGCGGACTACGATGATGAAACGGCGCTGATCAAATTGGCGCAACGCTGCCGGGCCGTGACCACCGAGTTTGAAAACGTTCCCGCTCAAAGTTTGCTGACACTGGCCGCGCATTGTCGCGTGACACCCGGTTCGCATGCGGTCGAGATTGTTCAGGATCGCATTGCAGAAAAAGCGTTTATCGTTAGTCAGGGCGTCGCCGTCGCACCGTATGCCGCGATCCGGGCGGAGTCAGACTTGCGCGCAGTAGGTGCGCATTTATTCCCCGGTATTTTAAAAGTCGCTCGCCTCGGATATGACGGTAAAGGCCAGGCGCGCGTGCGCTCGCTCGAGGAAGCGTTGAAAGCGTTCGCTGAGTGTGGTGGCGTGCCTTGCGTGCTCGAAGCCATGCTCGATCTCAAAGAAGAGCTCTCGGTTGTATTGGCGCGTGGATTAGATGGTCAGTGCGCGGTATTCCCGGTCGCACGCAACGTCCACGAACAAGGTATTTTGGCCGTGACGACCGTCGACACGCAAGCGGTTGCGATGACGGCGCGTGCAACTGAAGCGGCCTTGGCCATCGCGCAAGGCCTCAAATACGAAGGTGTGCTGTGTGTAGAGTTTTTTGTGTTGGGCGATGGCCAGTTGCTTGTCAATGAAATCGCACCGCGTCCTCATAACAGTGGTCATTTCAGCATGAATGCGTGCGTGACGAGCCAGTTCGAACAGCAGGCGCGTGTCATGGTAGGTTTGCCCCTTGGCAGCACGCGTTTGCTCACCCCTGCGGTGATGCTCAATATTTTGGGTGATGTCTGGTATCCTGGCATAGATGATCGACAAGCTGAGCCCAATTGGCAGGATGTCTTAGCCGTGCCGGGTGCATCTTTGCATCTCTATGGCAAGCGCGAAGCGCGTCGTGCGCGCAAGATGGGTCATGTCAATTGCACAGGTGCGACGCTTACTGAGGCGGTCTCACATGCCAATCAAGTGGTGCAGGTTTTGCGTTTGCCCGTTGCGGCAACGCTTTAACGCGGTGGCTCAGTGACAACAGCCTCTGATCGCGAAATCAATCACGCTGCGCAGGTGTTGCTTCAAGGCGGCTTGGTCGCCTTTCCAACCGAGACAGTGTATGGGCTCGGTGCGGACGCGGAGAGTCGCGAGGCGGTAGAGCGGATTTATCAAGCCAAGGGTCGACCCTCTAATCATCCGGTGATTGTGCATGTGGCCCCCGAGGCGGACTTGTCTTATTGGGCGGCTTCGGTGCCAGATGAAGCGCGCGTCCTGATTGATGCATTTTGGCCAGGGCCTTTGACCTTGATTCTCAAGCGTGCTGCACATATCTCCGATGTGGTGAGTGGCGGTCAGGATAGCGTGGGTCTGCGTTGCCCTTCGCATCCTGTTGCACAAAGACTGATTCGTGCGTTTGCTGCGGGTAAGCCCTCGGGTCAGGGTGGCATCGCGGGGCCTTCTGCGAATAAATTCGGTCAAGTCTCGCCTACTCAAGCTTCACACGTACGAGATGAGTTTCCCGAACTTGTCGCTGCAGACATGCTAATCCTTGAGGGTGGTTCTAGCGAAGTTGGCATTGAGTCGACCATTATTGATCTGTCGCGTCTGAGTCAAGGGGTCGGTCCTGTCCTGTTGCGCCCAGGCTACGTGACGACGAAACAAATCTCGCAGGTACTGGATAGGCCTGTTTCCCAACCAGATGCACAGGCACCCCGTGTATCGGGTGCGCTCAAGTCACATTACGCGCCTCAAACCCCGATCAAACTTGTCACTCGAACAGGGATCATGTCCGCTGCGCTGCAACAGCTGTCGCATACAACGAAAAAAATAGTGTGTGTCACACACAGCATCGATCAAGATTCACATCCTCAGCATGAAAGCATTGAGTGGGTTTCAATGCCTACTCAGCCTCAGGCGTATGGATATGCCCTATATGCAACGCTGCGTGCGTTAGATCAGAATCATTATGCTTTTATGCTGTGGGAAGATGTGCCAGATACTCCCGAATGGCTGGGAATCAAGGATCGACTTGGGCGAGCCGCCGCAGCCTTTTAAGATTAATCATGGTGTACTAGCGGTATCTCTTTTGTTCGGATTGCGATCGTGTAAAAGAGGCTCACTGTTGAATAGAAGCAAGGAAGGAGTACGTTGATGACAGATGTTCACCAGGATATGCGCGGCAACGACGCACTAGATGGTCAGTGTGCCTGGGTATTAGGCGCCTCTGGTGCGATAGGCTCTGCAGTGGCTGAGCTGCTTGCGCTGCAAGGTGTCACCGTATGGCTAAGTGGTCGCGATAGAGAGAAACTCGATGCGCTACAAGATAGGATCGCACAAGCAGGTGGCCAAGCGAGAGTACGTATCCTGGATGCCACCAGCGCGGACGAGGTGATACATGCTGCACGAGAGATTGTTCGACAGTCAGGAAAAATAAACATTTTGATCAATTCAACCGCTTCATCGACGTTTGGTGAATTTCTTGATTTGATGGACGATGATTGGGAACGAACATTTCAAAATAAGTTGATGGTGTATGTGCGCTCGATGCGAGCTGTGTTACCGACGATGATTAAAGCGGGTGAGGGCGTGATCATCAATATTTCTGGTAAGGCAGGAAAACTGCCTTCGCCTGCACACTTACCTGGCGGGTGCATGAATGCAGCCGTTAATTTATTAACAAAGGGGATCTCTGACCGATACAAGGAACAGGGCATTCGGGCGAACACGATTGCACCAGGCCCTATTGCTTCAGACCGTTTTGATGCCTTGGCTGAAAAACTGGTCTCTAGTCCTTCTGCAAATCCGCTTTTTATGTCTACAAAAGGCACGCCTGAAGATGTCGCCCAAGCGGTCTTGTGGCTGGTGGGCCCGTATGCCAGACACCTTAATGGTATTGTTTTACCCTTAGATGGTGGGGCGACCCCGACAGTTTGATTTTTTTTACAAAGATAAGAGAGCTCAAAAGAGTCCATATCCAACCAGGAGACTAATATGAAACGTATTTTCAAAACACTCTGCGCTGTTGTTATCACAACGTCTGCTTTCGCAAGTGTTGCACTCGCTCAGGATGCTTATCCCTCCAAGGCGATCAAGCTCATCGTACCCTTGGGGGCAGGCGGTGCGACTGATGTGGTGGCGCGCGTTGTCGCCGCTAAGTTATCGCAGCGGTTGGGGCAGCAAGTCATTGTGGAAAATCGCCCGGGTGCTGAAGGCGTGATTGGTGTGAACGCGGGTGCCAAGGCGGATCCCGATGGCTATACGCTTGTGCTTGGCTCAAGTACGACCTTAGCGGCTAACTACCAATTGCGTAAGAGCCTTCCATTTCATCCTATCAACGATCTCGCACCGGTATCGATGGCGTTGAAAGATTTTTATAACGTACTGGTGATTAACCCCAATGTGCCAGCAAAAAATCTAAAAGAATTTATCGCCTATGCAAAAGAAAACCCTGGCAAGCTGAACTACGGGACCGCGACAGTGGGCTCTAAAATTTGTATGGAAATGTTCCGTACGATGGCGGGCATTGATCTGAAAATGATTAACTATAAAAGTTCGCCACAAGCACTCAATGACCTGATGGGTGGGCAGCTTCAGATCGTGTGCGAACCCGTTGCAACCTCTGTACCCAATATTAAAGCCGATAAGATTCGCTCGATTGGCGTGACGAGTTTGACGCGGGTAGAGCAAGCTCCTGATCTGCCTACTGTTGCGGAGCTTGGCTTACCAGGCTTTGAGTACAGCGCCTGGGTGGGCGTCTTTGCTCCCGCAAAAACGCCTCAGGCCATTATTGATCGCCTTTCCAAGGAGATTGAGATCGTGCTGAAAGACCCAGAAACAGATGCAAAAATTCGTTCCATTGGCGCTGCTCCCATGATTGGTGGATCCAAGCAGCTTGCTGAACTGCTCAAGCAAGAGATCGCACGAGCCGGAAAAGTTGTCAAAGATGCTGGGATCCAGCCGGAATAATGATGATGCGTTCACCCCGTATTTTTCTTGTGCATGCCGTTGACGTTTCGATGGCACCCGCCTCCACAAGTTTCAAACAGCAATGGCCAGAGGCGAACATTATCAATGTGCTCGAGGAGTCATTGGCCATTGATATGTTGGCCGATGGAAAAATGACCCCTCGAATGATTGAGCGGTTTTCACGACTGGGTCAGTACTGCGTAGACGCGGGCGCCGACGGCATTTTGTTTACATGCTCGGCATTTGGCGAAGCCATCAATCATCTCAAAACTCAGCAATCGATTCCAATTCTGACCTCCAACCAAGCGATGTTTGAAGAGTTGCTCGAACGGGGTGGCACGATCGCGATGTTAACGACCTTTGGCCCTTCTTTGCAGACGCTGCGCGATGAGCTATCTCAGATGATGCAAGAAAAGGGTGTTGAGGTACAGGTGGATTCTTTCATGGTGGATGGTGCGCTGGATGCCTTGTTAACCCGTGATCAAGCGCAGCACGATTTTTTGATTGCAGAGCAGATTAATCGACTTAGTCAATATTCAACTATCGTACTGGGTCAATTTTCGATGGCGGCTGCGGCAAATCATCCTGCGATTCGCACGCAGGCGCGGGTGATGACCACACCGGACAGTGCTGTTAGAAAGCTTAAGCAGTCCTTGAATTAATTTTTAATCTTTTTGTTCAAAGGGTTTTGCCATGCAAAGTTGCTATGATCGTTATACACGCTTGAAGTTTGATCGACCCCATCCCCGTGTCCTGCGTATCACGCTCGCCTCTCCACTGAAGATGGGTGCGATGGATGCGACGATGCACAGAGAGGTCTCAGAGATCTGGAAAGATGTGGATGCCGATCCTTCGGTGTCAGCGATTATCATGACAGGCGAGGGCAGAAACTTCTCGGCGGGCGGTGACTTGAATCACGAGCGCAAAGTGTGTGATGACTACGCGCAGCGTATGGAAGCCATGCGCGAAGCGCGTAACCTCGTCAACGGGATGATCAATTGCAGCAAGCCGATCGTGACAGCCGCGCGTGGTTGGGCAGTGGGTGCCGGCCTTGCTCTGTTGATTTTGGCAGATGTGTCGATTGCATCAAAAGATGCAAAATTTTCAGATGGACATTTGAAAATTGGTATCGCTTCGGGCGATCATGCCACGATTATTTGGCCACTATTATGTGGCATGGCCAAAGCCAAGTATTACCTGATGACTGCCGATACCTTTACAGGTGAAGAGGCAGACCGCATGAACCTGATTTCGATGGCATTGGATGATGCGGAAGTCGAACAAAAAGCGATCGATATCGCCAGCAAGTTTGCCGACGGCCCTCCTGGCGCGTTGCGTTGGACCAAGCACGCTCTCAATAGCTGGTTGCGTCAAGCTGGTCCGATATTCGATGCCTCACTCGCGCTCGAATTTATCGGCATGGCAGGTCCTGAGGGCAAAGAAGGGATGGATGCCTTCTTGCAAAAACGCCCACCTAATTTTGATCAAGACTTTTCGATTTAGTCACAAAACCAGGGGGAGCCTTCGTGCATGTTCCCCCTGAACGCTCAAGTTCTTGATGCCCTTGTTCTAGACAATCTCTCAATCCCTGCGCGTCGCAATTTGAACATTTAGTTCGAATTGATCTTGATCTTTAATGATAATGAGTTATTATTATCATTAATACAGAAGCCAAATTTTCAATATTGGTGTTCTCAATCATCGAGTGTTGTTGAGAGAAAAGAGGAGCTTGTCATGCTTTTAGTCAGACGTTTAGCCCAACGTTTTGTGATGTTGGCAGCAGTTTCTTTGCCGCTGCTGTCGCCTGTCAGTGCGCAGTCGGTTTCTGCGGCGGATATTGAGAAGCTGCAGGAAAGTGTACGAGCGATGCGTGAACAATATGAGCAAAGGATTCATTCGCTCGAGCGAAAAATTGAGACATTGGAAAAAGTACAGGCTGTAAGCCCTCAGCCCGCCACAATAGCGCGCCCAACAACTCCGGCAAAAACAAGTGGGACAGCACAATCGGTGCCAACGAACACTGCCGTGATGACCAGTTCAAACTCCCCTACGCAGCCAGTCATTGGTCAAGCGGGTGACTTAACTCCCATCCCGCAGCAAGCACGTGTCGTGACACGCAACCCTCCCTCATCGTTGGGTTCCGGTATCACTCTACCGAAGATAGGTGCGGTGACACCTGAAATTTCATTGATATTGGACGGCAAATATTCGGCACAGAGTCAAAATCCAGAATCTTTTCGCCGAGGATTCATACCTTCTGGAGGAGAGAGTGTGGCTCGCGGTTTCAGTCTAGGTGAAACTGAATTTGCAATCGCGGGAACCGTCGACAACTTATTCAGAGCAGAAGCCAGATTGGTCCTTGGCCAAGAGGGTTCTGAGTTTCATGTTGCACTTGAGGAGGCCTTTTTTGAGACAATCAATTTACCTGTTGGCATAAAAGTCAAAGGCGGTAAGTTCTTTTCAAATGTCGGCTACCTCAACAACAAGCATCCTCATGCGTGGGATTTTGTGGATCTCCCCCTGGTCTACAAGGCCTTCTTTGGTGGGCAGCTGAACAATACGGGCGCACAGCTTTCATGGGTAGCCCCGACAGACAAGATTTATATCAGACTAGGCGCGGAACTCGGGCAGGGTATGCATTATCCGAATAGCGATAATTTCAATCAAAATAAACCAAGACTAGGTACGTTTTATGCCAAAGCAGGTGGTGACTTTAATGAGTCTTCATCTTGGCTCGGTGGATTGTCATTTGTATCTGCTTCCACAGGCGATAGACCGAATATCTCCGTTTTTAATGACAATGCAGACTCCTTCGATTTCACGGGAAATACAAATATCGTGATTGCAGATTTTGTTTATAAATGGGCGCCAAATGGAAACCCAAGTAGACAAAATTTCAAATTACAAGGAGAAGCTTTTTGGAATACACAAAAGGGATCAGCAGCCCTTTCAGGACAGGGACCCTTTGGAAATTGTGAGGCACCCTGTCTAGGTCAATCATACACAAACACACAGAGTGGCTTTTATGTCCAGGCGATTTACCAGTTCATGCCAAGGTGGCGTGTAGGTTATCGCTTTGATCAATTATTCGCAGGCAATTCCAACTATGGATTCAGTCCAGGCACATTGGAGGGCACGCCAATTGAGCCGTGGAATCCAACACGGAATACGCTGATGTTGGATTGGGCAAATTCAGAAAATTCGATGCTCCGATTGCAGCTTGCGAGAGACACGGTGTATGGACCCAATATGCCGAATAATCAAATCTATCTTCAGTACATCATGAGCCTCGGAGCCCATGGTGCGCATCGTTTTTAAGCGAATCTTCAATGAAACTAAATCGAATGTCGCTTAAATGGCTCGTGACTTTTACAGTCATTCTTTGCTGTCTTTTTCCTCAGGCAAGCCGCGCTACGCTCAATGTTTTTGCCACGGTACCAGAGTGGGGTGCACTTGCACAAATGCTAGGTAAGGATAAAGTAAAGGTTTTCATTGCAACCACTGCACTGCAAGACCCTCATCAAATACAGGCCCGTCCCTCATTGCTTGCAAGAGCAAGAACGACAGATTTGTTGATTGCGACGGGAGCAGACCTTGAGGCAGGCTGGCTTCCTGTTCTGCAGCGCGACGCGGGAAACCCTAAAATTCTTCCTGGCCAGCTTGGTATGTTGGAGGCAGCAAGCTATGTGCAAGTGCTCGATATCAATAGTGCGCCAGATCGTAGTATGGGACACGTTCATGCCTCAGGGAATCCACATATCCAGACCGATGCGCGAAATTTCATACCGATCGCCCGTGCCATGACGGAACGGTTGATAATTTTAGATCCTCAAAATACGACTCACTATCAAGAGCAATTACAGATATTTTTGACGACTTGGTCAAAAAATATTGAACGTTGGCAAAGCCAAGCTAGACCCTTGATCGGCGCAAAAGTATGGGTTCAACATGATGCGTTCAGATACATGAATGAATGGCTTGGTTTGGATCAGGTCGGCGTGCTTGAGATCGTGCCGGGCGTAGATCCATCTGTCACACAACTGAGTACGATTTTAAAAAAGCAGTCTGAAATCAACGCCAAAATGGTGTTGTCACCCGTGTATCTCAATCAGAACGCAACGAAATGGCTCAGCGAAAAAGCAAATATCCCTTCAGTTATTTTGCCATTCACAGTCGGCGGAAATAATGAGTCGAGAACCTTGGAGACACTGTTTGATGACACGATCCGGCGGTTATTGCAGGCTTGGAATCGTGGATAGTACAAGGGCATGAATATTGATTTTATTTTGCCTGGTGGTGTGCCTGTCGATCTATTGATCTTCGCCGTGTGTGCAAGTTTGTTGGTGATCGCGACACATGTGCCGTTAGGCATGCAGGTATTGAACAGAGGTATTATTTTTATTGACTTGGCGATCGCGCAGGTTGCGGGGCTTGGCGCTTATCTTGCTATCGCTGTGCTTGGGGAGCAAATTGATCCTGTTTGGACCCAGGCGTGTGCAATGGGGCTTGCTTTATTAGCTGCGTGGTTGTTTAGCATGACAGAAAAGTTATGGCCTCGTTATCAAGAGGCACTCATCGGTGTGGTGTTCGTGTTGTCTGCGACGGCTGTTTTGATTCTTTTAAGTAGTCATCCCCATGGTGGTAATCAACTCAATGAGTTGTTATCCGGGCAATTGTTGTGGGTGGGGCAAGAAAAGTTGATGTATTCAACGCTAGCCACCTTGATACTGTTGTTATTGATGTATCTCTTACGACATCAACAGAAAGCATTTTATGCGCTCTTTGCCATAGCAATTACTATTTCGGTCCAGCTCGTGGGTGTTTACTTAGTGTTTGCGACCTTGATCGTTCCGAGTTTGGGTGCTGCGGCTTGTCAGGATAATCGATACAAGAAATGGTTGGCCTTCACTATTGCGCTCGCAGGCTATTTAACAGGTTTGGTGCTTTCTGCATGGCTGGATTTGCCGAGCGGACCGTTAATCGTCTGGACACTAGTGATGTCCGCACTCACCCTTGGCGTGATTGGACGACGATGCATAAAAAAACGTGCTCAACAGAGCACGCTTGATCACTGAATTAAGCAGACCTTTTAGGAAAAAATTAGAAAAAAGCCTGGATGCCTGTCTGCGCGCGACCCAAGATGAGCGCGTGCACATCATGCGTACCTTCGTAGGTATTGACGACCTCGAGGTTGACGAGGTGACGGGCTACTCCATACTCGTCGGAAATTCCATTGCCACCCAGCATGTCGCGCGCCATACGTGCGATATCGAGTGATTTGCCGCAGGAGTTACGCTTCATGATCGAGGTGATCTCAACCGCAGCAGTACCTTCGTCTTTCATACGACCTAGGCGCAAGCAACCTTGTAGGCCTAATGTGATTTCTGTTTGCATGTCGGCCAGTTTTTTCTGGATCAACTGGTTGGCGGCAAGTGGGCGACCGAATTGTTTGCGGTCCATGGTGTATTGGCGCGCCATGTGCCAGCAGAACTCTGCTGCTCCGAGGGCACCCCAGGCAATACCAAAACGTGCGGAATTGAGGCAGGTAAAGGGGCCTTTGAGACCGGAGACGCTAGGCAACATTTGGTCGTCGCTGATTTCAACGTTGTCCATCACGATTTCACCCGTGATTGAGGCACGCAAACCAACCTTGCCATGAATGGCCGGTGCCGTCAGTCCCTTCATGCCTTTTTCAAGGATAAAACCGCGGATACGGCCATCGTAATCGCCGCCCACGCACTTGCCCCAGACCACAAACACATCCGCGATGGGGGAGTTGGAGATCCACATCTTGCTGCCGGTCAAGGAGTAGCCATTGGCCGTTTTAACGGCGCGTGTTTCCATGCCGGCTGGATCAGAACCATGGTTGGGTTCAGTCAGACCGAAACAGCCAATCCATTCGCCGCGGGCGAGTTTGGGCAGATATTTTTGCTTTTGCGCTTCGCTGCCGAATTCGTTGATCGGTAACATGACGAGTGACGACTGCACGCTCATCATCGAACGGTAACCGGAGTCTACGCGCTCAACTTCGCGGGCGATCAAACCGTAGCTGACGTAGTTCAAGCCAGAGCCGCCGTACTCAACAGGGATCGTGGCGCCAAGCAGTCCAAGTTCACCCATTTCAGGGAAAATCTTAACGTCTGTTTTCTCGTGACGAAAACCCTCGAGGACGCGTGGGGCCAGCTTGTCCTGACAGTAGGAGCGTGCAGCATCGCGCACCATGCGTTCCTCGTCGGTCAGCTGGCTATCCAGCAAGAGTGGGTCTTCCCAGTTGAAAGAGGCTTCAGCCATTGTCATGCTCCAAATTAAAAACTATTCAAAATTGTACAAAATGCTGACTCAGGTACATCCGAAAACCTTAGGCTTTCTGGGCAGCGGCTCTGAGCTTGGCAATGGTTGTCGTTGGGGTGATGGCCTCGGGATCAATCAATAAATGCAAAATCGCGGGCTGGCCGCTCGCGACCGCGCGCTCATAGGCGGGGCCGAACTCTTCGGTTTTCTCGATCCGCTCGCCGTGACCGCCAAAGGCGCGCGCATAAGCAGCAAAGTCGGGATTTTTAAGGTGCGTCGCAGAAATGCGGCCAGGGTAATGTTTTTCCTGGTGCATTCGGATGGTGCCGAACATGCCGTTATCGATAATCACCACGATGATGGGCAAGTTGTACTGGACAGCCGTGGCGAACTCTTGACCGTGCATCATGAAACAACCGTCACCGGCAAAGCACACGACCAGTTTGTCGGGTGAGAAGCGCTTGGCGCCAACCGCAGCAGGCAAACCATATCCCATCGAGCCCGAAGTAGGCGCGAGTTGGGTGCCGAATTGTGTAAAGCGGTGGAAACGGTGCAGCCAAGTTGCGAAGTTACCGGCACCGTTGGTCATGATGGCATCAGCGGGTAAATGCGCCTCGAGATATTCCATCACGCCGCCCATTTGCACGGCACCGGGCGTTTTGATGGGGGCTGGATCGCTCCAGGCGAGGTAGCTTTTGTGCATAGCCTCGGTACTCGCTGCCCAGGGTGTTGCCGCAGGCGTTGGGAGCGCGGCCAATTCGGCGGCAAAGGCAATCGGTGAAGCATTGATCGCGATCGAAGCGCGGTAGACCCGACCGAGTTCGCCACTGTCAGGGTGCACATGTACAAGCGCTTGCTTGGGCACGGGAATATCGAAAAGCGTATAGGCCTGGCTTGGCATTTCAGACATGCGACCACCGACAAGCAGCACCAGATCCGCGTCTTGTACGCGCTTGAGCAAGTCGGGATTCAGACCGATGCCGACATCACCGATGAAACAGGGATGGTTCGCAGGGAAAAGCATTTGGCGACGAAACGACACCGCCACCGGCAGCTTAAAGCGCTCGGCGAACGCAGCGAACTGTGCGACGGCCTGTGCGCTCCAGCGTGCGCCACCCAAAATCGCGACGGGTGCTTTCGCTTTGGACAGGCGTTCTGCCAAGGCAGCCATTTGACCGGCGGCAGGTGCGGAGTCGATGGCTTCGTAGTGCGGAGCATCGGCGACCGTGGCCATTTCAACCAACATGTCCTCGGGCAAGGCAATGACCACGGGACCAGGGCGTCCTGAGGTCGCAACATGGAAGGCACGCGACAAGATCTCGGGGATCCGCGCCGCATCGTCAATCTCGGTGGCCCATTTGGCGGCCTGTCCAAAGACCGCGCGATAGTCCATTTCCTGAAAGGCTTCGCGTTCACGCATGCCGCGTTCGATTTGTCCGACAAAGACAATCACCGGGGTGGAGTCTTGCTTGGCGATGTGAATACCTGCCAAGGCATTAGAAGCACCGGGCCCTCGAGTGACCATGCAAATGCCGGGGGTGCCCGTGAGTTTGCCATAGGCGTCAGCCATCATGGCGGCCCCGCCTTCCTGTCGACAAACCGTGACCTCGATGCTGACATCCACCAAGGCGTCGAGTACGGCAAGAAAGCTTTCGCCAGGTACGCAAAATACGTGCTTGACGCCATGGCTGACGAGTTGACCGACGAGAATCTGACCGCCGGTGCGAGGCTTGCTGGGGGAGGGTGCTTGGCTCATTTTTCTTGTCTTCTTTTTAGAGAAAAGGGATAAGTGTAATCATAGGGTTAAATCGAGGCGGATAACCAGTCGACCAGACGTGCGTCCGCTAAAAGTGGATCGGCGATCGGGTCACGTGCAGCGAGACGATGCTGCAAGACAAGGTCGGCAAGAAGGCTGCGGATGGGCATCTTGGCCTGTTTGGCCTCCCAGCGCATACCCGCCATGGTGACGACGTTGTAGAGGGAGGTGGCGACTTGTCTTGCTTGTTCGGAGTTGTTTGAGTCGCTGGCTGTCGCGGCGAAGGCAAAGGCACGCTCGATGCGTTCGGCTTGCAGAGCGGCCAAGGAATTGCTGACGGATGCGCCTTCGGCAAGTAATGTCTCTACATGCAAGCGTAAGGCTGGGAGTGAATCCTCGCGCTGAATGGCTCTAAGTACGTCGAGTGCGACGATATTGCTCGTCCCTTCCCAGATAGACCCAAGATGTGCATCGCGCAAGATCCGTGGATCACTCCATTCCTCGATATAGCCGCAACCACCTCTGACTTCCATGGCATCGCCCGCGACTTTACGGGCATCGCGACAGGCGCGAAACTTGATCAGTGGCGTCATGATGCGCATGAGTGGACGCTTTGAGGCGTCCTCGTCCGCCGCCGCCAGCGCTCGCGCAGTTTGGTAAACCATGGTGCGGGCTTGCTCGGTCAGCATGGCCATTTTGCTCAGTTGGCGTTGCATCAAGGGCATCTGGTCGAGTCGCTTGCCAAACGCCTGGCGATGCTTGGCGACGTAGAGGGCCTCAGTCAAGGCGCGTCTCATGAGTCCCGCGGCGCGCACACCATTGGAGAGCCGCGAGTTGTTGATCATGTCCGACATCTGCTTGAAACCCTGACCGCGTTCACCCACGAGCCAGGCAAAGGCACCTTCGAGTCGAATTTCACCGCTCGCCATTGAGCGCGTACCGAGTTTGTTTTTCAAACGCAAAATGCGATAGCTGTTCCGCGAGCCATCAGGCTTCGTGCGCGGCAACAGAAACAAGGACACGCCTTTGAGTCCGTCAACGGCCTCGGAGCGTGCTAACACCATGGCGAAACTCGCATCGGGATTTGAACAAAACCATTTGTCACCAGAGAGCTGCCACTGACCATCCGAGCCCAAGGCGGCCTCGGTCGCTGTCGCGCTCACATCCGAGCCCGCACCTTGTTCGGTCATGAACATGGCGCCTTGATGAAGGGCGTCAAAATCTTGCGTCGTGACCATGGGAAGCACACGCTCGACCAACGCGGGATCACCAAACTTGCGTAAGGTCCGGGCGAGCGAATCGGTCATGCTCACGGGACAACACAAGCCGAACTCTGCCTGCACAAATAAATAGGTCAATGCATATTTAGCCGCGGGCGGCATGGGCGAGGGCCAGCCAAGCACGCCACTCCGGTGCGACATCGCCGCGAGTCCGAATTCGCTGTAGGCAAAGCGCTCAAGCTCGACATACGCGGGATGCTTGTCGACTTGATTGGTATCGATCCCTGCGCGCGTGCGCACGGAGAGCGTGGGGGGGTGTTTATCTGCGACGCCGGCGAGATCGTCGAGCAAGGCGCCTGCCAAGCCTCCAAGTCGCTCTAGATGCGGCAACAAATGCGCATGTAAATCATTAGGTAGGTAGCAGGCCAGGAGGTCACGTCCCGCGTCCGCTGCAAAAAGATTCAGTCCGTGAGCGTCTGGAACGGGGTGTGACATGTTGAGTGTCTCTCTGGCTTAGGGATGGAGGCGGGCGAGGGTTTCCTCTGCGATCGCGAGGCTAGAGGTGAGTCCTGGCGATTCGATACCAAAGAGGTTAACCAGGCCAGGGATACCATGGGTGGCTTGACCCACAATCATAAAGTCGGCGGCAGGCTCGTGTGGTCCGGAGACTTTAGGTCGAATACCGGTGTAACCGGGCGACAACGAGCCATCTTTCATGCCTGGCCAGTAACTCCGAACCGCTTCATAAAAACCATCGCAGCGGCTAGGGTCGATGTCGTAATCCACGCGGTCAATCCACTCCGTATCAGGGCCGAATTTGGCCTGACCTCCGAGATCGAGTGTGAGATGAACCCCAAGACCCGCATGGTGCGGTGTAGGATAAATCAGGCGCGTAAAGGGCGCGCGACTCTGCAAGGTAAAGTAACTGCCTTTGCACAAATACTCGTTAGGAATAGAGGCTGGAGGGATGCCTTCGATGCGACGCGCGAGGGTAGGCGCATGCAAGCCCGAGGCGTTAATCAGTACGTTGCAAGACAGGCTCATGGCCTCTGCGCCCCCAAACTGAAGCTCAAATCCGCCACCTTCGCGGACCCGTCCAGTCGCGAGGGGCGTATGAAAAACGCATTGCGCTCCGGCGTTTTCGGCGTCACCTTGATAGGCGAGCATCAAACCATGGCTGTCAATGATGCCCGTGGACGGCGACAGTAACGCAGCGGTACAAAAGAGCGCCGGCTCGAGTGCCATCGCTTGTTGCGCTGTCAACAACTCCATATCCTCGACCCCGTTGACACGGGCTTTCTGCAAAATGTCGGTGAGCTTAGGAATCTCTTCTTGGCTGGTTGCGACAATCAGTTTGCCAATCTTTTTATGCGCAACACCTTTTTCAGCACAATAGGCATAAAGCATGTGCCTGCCTTTTACGCAGAGCTTGGCCTTAAGGCTTCCCGCAGGATAGTAAATGCCTGCATGGATGACTTCGGAGTTGCGGGCACTGGTACCAGTGCCAATCCCTTCGGCGGCTTCGACCACCATCACTTCGCGACCTGAGAGCGCCAAGGCGCGTGCGATCGCTAACCCAACGACACCGGCTCCAACAACGATGCAATCAATATCTGTACTCATAATGTCTCGTGATATTTTGATTTATTTACGCACGTCAGCAGGCGTCAGATCATAGCCGCCGGCGTGATAGACCAAAGGTAGCGCTTCAGTGCGCGCGCAATGTTCTACGGCACCAATAAAGATAATGTGATCGCCTTCTTCGTAGCGACGATGGTTGGCGCATTCAAACCATGCGGCACACGGCAGATCGAGCCGAGGTGAACCATTGGGCGCACTTGTCAGAGGAATACCGTTAAAACGCTCGGCCGCAGGACCGCTCGCAAATTGTTGGGAGACCGACATTTGGTTCGAACCCAGGACATGAATCACATAGCGATCACATTGCTCTAAGGTCTTGAGCGAAGAAGAATTGCGCGACAGGCTCCAGACCACAAGAGGTGGATCGAGTGAAACGGAATTAAACGAACTCACGGTGAGACCAACCGGTGCCATGCCCTCAGCCGCAGCGGTAATCACCGTGACACCCGTAGGAAATCTGCCGAGTGCTGCCCTGAAAAAAGTCGAATCAAAAGAAGGGGAAGTGGCGTTCATATCAGGGAGCAATCCGTCCGATCGACCACTGTCCCGCAGCGGTGGCTTGGTAGGTCAGGCGATCGTGCAGGCGCGAAGGGCGCCCTTGCCAAAACTCGAAATACTCGGGCTTGAGTCGATAGCCGCCCCAGTGGGGGGGACGCGGAGGCTTTTGATCGCCGTATTGTTCTTTGAGCGCCTTTTCGGTCGCGGCAAGTTGCTCGAGCGTGACGGGGCGGCTCTGGGGAGAGGTCCAGGCACCAATCTGTGAGCCGAACGGACGTGTTTGAAAGTACTCATCGGACTCCGCGGCCGTCACTTTTTCAACAACACCTTCGATGCGGACTTCGCGCTCAAGCGGTTGCCAGAAAAAGAGCAGGCTCGCCCAGGGCTGAACGGCAAGCTCGAGACCTTTGCGAGATTCGTAGTTGGTGAAAAATAAGAAACCTTGGTCGTCCACGCCTTTGAGAAGCACGATCCTCGAGGAGGGCCGTCCCCGAGCATCTGCGGTCGCCAGCGTCATCGCAGTGGGTTCGGGAACATTTTGACGCAGCGCCTCGTCAAACCAGACTGAAAACTGTTCGAAAGGGGATGTTTTGGCATCCTTTTCTAACAATGTGAATTTTTCGTAGCTTTGTCGGATATCGGCAATAGACATGATTCGGGTCCGATACGGCCCGCTGTGAGCGGTCGCCAAACATGAGTTAAGGGTTACAGAGAGTGTACCGTGACATCACTCGGGTTACTCTGATTGACCTGCTGTCAGGAAAGGGAGTGATGCCATTTTAGCTAGTGTTAGTTGAGTCTCTCTTTGAGTCGTGTCACGAGCGCTTTCAGCCTCGCATCGTGAATGCCCGCAACCTCAAGCGCATCGGCTGTTTGCGTGACATATTCAAGGCAAGAACCGTAAATGCCAGAGGCTCTCAAGATAATCTCGATCAGAGCGTCATCGGAAGGCTCGGGCACATAGGCCGGACCTGCACGGTCAATCACAAAAGCAAGCGCCTTGACAGCGCCTTGGGGCGTTTGGCAATCAATCCAGCTCGGGTGGTAGGCACCCGTCGACATTTCCCTTCGCCAAAGCGTTTCAAAGATCGTTAAAACTTGGTCGGCAGCGACGCGGAAAGCCATGCCATGGCATTTACCGCCAACCTCCAGCCCAAACACCAGACCGGGTAACTCAGGCGTACCACGATTGATACGAGACCAGAGACACAGCGCACGATGATGACCGGGGAGCAAAGCGGGCCGTTGCTCGATAAAGTCGAACTCGGGTTTCCAGATGAGTGAGCCATAGCCAAACACCCAAACGTCCTGAATACCGCACCAATCTTTGAGTGCGGCTTCGCGCGATGTTTTTAGACGCTCTTCGGGCCAGCGGGTAAACGTGCTGAGAGGCGGGGCGACAGGGATGTGTGAGGATGCGCTCAGGACGGGTCACCTTCAGATTTTTTTGCTGTCTCTGCCTCGCGGGTGAACCAACGGCCTGCGCCGAGTCCAACGGCGGTCAGCCAGAACAGTGGCATGACCCCGATGACGGCGCCCAGAGCACCAAAGGCAAGTGGTAACGTGACTTGACAGCTATTAATCAAGGCCATGCGCAGTCCAAAGGCCTCTCCGGCACGTCCGGCAGGCGCATTTTGTTGCAAAAGAGCCAAAATACTGGGCTGCGTTGAACCGAGTCCGAGGCCTAAGGTAAAAGACAAGGTCATCAAAATCCAGACTTGCTCGAAAAATGGGTAGAGCACAAAGTTTAGACCCGTTGCCAGTAACGCAAAATGGATGAGTTGCCAGGGGCGAACGCGCTGTTGCAAAAAGGGTAAGGCCAGACGTATCACAATTGTGGCGGCCGCGAAAGAGGCCAAAATCAGACCGATTGTGGTGGCGGAAAGTCCTACCATGACACCGAAAATCGGTACAACGAACATGTGCGTGTCCCAGGCGCTCGAGAGCAGCATGTTGGCCGCATAGACACGGCGAAGCTTTGGACTCGAGATCAGATCAGTGACGCTTTGTTTCTTTTCGCTGACGGCGGGGGGGGGCGTATGGGAGGCCTTTAGATAATTGCGGACGCGATACAGACAAAAGACACAGATCACTGGGGAAATCGCCAGTAAGGCGAACACGGCGCGGTAACCAAGATAATCAATTGATATTCCTGCCAACAAAGGTCCGAGCAGACCAGAGGTGGCCATGGAGAGGGATAGCCAGGAAAAATTGCGGAGCCGCTCTTCTCCGGCGCTCAAGCCCATTTGCCGCTGTATGGCGATTTGAAAAATCATGTGACCGATACCGACACAGGCCGCGGAAATGACAAGGGCAACGAAGTCCTGCCAGACCCAAGGCAAAATGATGCCAACAATCACCACAAAGGCGCTCGCTCTCATCGGACGCCAAGGGCCAATCTGATCAAGCATGCGACCAGCTTTGATCGAAAGCAGCATCGGCAAGAGGGCAAAGACTGCGATGAGGATACCAACCTCAAAGGTCGAGCGTTTGAGCTCAAGTGCAGTGAGAGACACTGCCACGCGACCACCGGAGATCGCCATATGAATCAACATGATGAGCAGGCATAACGCAATCGGTCCGGCGATGGCGGACGATTTGGCAGAAGATGGGGTGGGTGGGGACGACATGCTCACGGTGTTAGGTTCAAATTGTGTTCCTCTGGCGGACTCTTGTCGAGAGAGAATGCCAGTTTTTTTCTGGATCATGCAAAAATGCATCATTCAGCAGACCACAGGATACTCAATGCACGGCGTTCAGGCAGAAGTTCAGTCGAATCTTCGCATCGACGACATCAGCGAGACAGAACGCCGCTTTGGTGGGCTCGCGCGCTTGTTTGGTTTGGAAGCGTATGTTGCGCTGCGTCAAGCGCATGTGGCCGTCGTCGGTATTGGCGGAGTGGGTTCTTGGGCAGCCGAAGCTTTGGCTCGCCACGGGATCGGAGCCTTGACCTTGATTGACCTCGATCACATTACCGAATCCAATATCAATCGACAGGTGCATGCCCTCTCGGAGACACTTGGGCAGTCCAAGGTCGAAGCGATGGCGGCTCGGATTCAAGGGATTCACCCAGAATGCCAAGTCACCCTGGTGGACGATTTTTTAACGCCTGAAAATGTCCATGAAGTTCTGCCCGAAACCCTCAGTGTCGTCATTGATTGCACCGATCAAATGAGCGCCAAGGTAGTGATGGCGCTTCAGGCCCGGGCGAGAGCCCAATCGCTCATCGTTTGCGGGGGCGCAGGAGGTAAAACGAATGTGCTTGCCCTGCGCGTGGGAGATTTGTCCGAGGCCACCCATGACGCTCTTCTCGCCAGGTTGCGCAATGTCTTGAGAAAGCAACATGGCTTTGCCCGGGCCGCTACCCAAGCGGGCAAGTCACGCAAGCGCACTCCTAAAATGGGTGTGCGGGTGTTGTGGCTCGATCAGCCAACGATTTTGCCTGAGGCCTGGCAAGCCTCTGAGGTGACCACAAAGGCTGGATTGCAAGGCCTCTCTTGCGCTGGGTACGGCTCAAGCGTTACTGTCACGGCATCGATGGGACTTGCGGCGGCAGCGGAGGCCGTCAACAAGATTATTCACACACAATCAAAATAACAACCATGACTCAGACACGTGCTTTATCCAAGATTTTGTCTTTAGCGGATTTTGAAAGGGCTGCGGAAAAACGCTTGCCGAAACCTATTTTTGGTTATGTTGCAGGCGCCTGCGAGGACTGCTACTCGCTGCGCGCGAACCGTGATGTCTTTGCCGAATATGAGTTTGTTTCCCGTATTTTGGTCGATATTTCACAGCGTTCCCAAACCGTCGAGATTTTTGGAAAGCAATATCAAGCACCCTTTGGCATGGCACCGATGGGCATCACCGCGATGTCAGCGTATCGGGGCGATGTCGTTCTCGCCGAAGCCGCTAAGCGTGCGGATATTCCCATGATTATGAGCGGTTCTTCGCTGATCCGGATGGAAGAGCTAATCGCTGTCGCGCCAGATGCGTGGTTCCAAGCCTATTTGCCCGGCAAGGTTGAGCAGATTGCGCCCTTAATTGATCGCGTCGCGACGGCTGGTTTTAAAACCTTGGTGATTACGGTGGATACACCGTCAGCATCGAACCGCGAAAACAATGTGCGTTCAGGTTTTTCGACACCGCTCAGGCCCAGTGTGCGTTTAGCTTGGGAGGGGATCACGCATCCGAGGTGGTTGTTTGGCACCTTTTTAAAAACGTTGATGCGTCACGGTATGCCGCATTTCGAAAACTCCTTTGCGACCCGCGGCGCTCCCATCATGTCTAAAAATGTGTTGCGTGATTTTTCATCGCGTGGCCATCTCAATTGGGATCATGTGCGGGAGATTCGAGCTCGCTGGAAGGGTCCGATGGTGATCAAAGGGATTTTGCATCCCGGGGATGCTGCGCTCGCGCGACAATACGGCATGGATGGCGTGATTGTTTCCAACCATGGCGGCCGTCAGCTTGATGGCGCGGTGCCACCCCTGCGAATGTTGCCGCAGATTCTAGATCAGTTTAAAGATGGCCCTGTGATGCTTGACAGCGGTGTGCGGCGTGGGACGGACGTTTTAAAAGCCCTTGCGCTTGGTGCACGTTGTGTGTTTTTGGGCCGACCGTTTAACTATGCTGCCGCGGTGGGTGGCCCAGCAGGGGTAGATCATGCGATTTCCTTGCTGTCGCAAGAGATTTCACGCAACATGGCGATGATGGGTATCAACCGACTGAATGAACTCAGCCCGGCTTCGCTCATTCACGTCGGTAAGCGCTAAGCTTTTATTTTTTTCACACTATTTATTTTTTTAAACGGAGTCAACATGGCAGACCTAGGATTCGCAGTCAACACACACAAGCATACCGTCAGCAACGCCACGCTGAAGAAATTCGCTAAATTCGCCGTGGCCAACATCAGTGATGCCGTGAGCCGCACCAATGGAACGGTTGATCTGCGTCCGATCCATAAAGGTGGTCGCATTCTGGGTCGCGCCTTTACGGTCAAAACAGCGCCTGGCGATAACCTGATGGTGCACAAGGCGATTGATATGGCTGCGCCTGGCGATGTGATCGTGGTCGACGCGGGAGGTCTCCAGCGCAACGCCATCATCGGTGAAATCATGTCGACACTGGCTGAAAGCCGCAAGATTGCTGGTTTCGTGATTGACGGTCCTATTCGTGACTTTGATGCCTTGAGTAAAGGTAAATTTCCAGTCTTCGCACGTTCCGTTTCGCATCGTGGCCCTTACAAAGAAGGTCCAGGAGAGATCAATGTGACGGTATGTGTGGACGGCATGGTCGTTCACCCCGGTGACATCATTGTGGGTGATCAGGACGGCGTGTTTGCGATTCGCCCAGAAATGGCTGAGCAGTTGGCAAAACTCGTGGCTGATATTGAAAAGAAAGAAAAAGAGATTTTTGTCAAAATCGCTAAAGGCACCTTGGACCGCAGCTGGGTCGATCAGGCCCTGCGCGCAAAAGGCGTTCTCAAGTAAGTCTTGAGCGCTATAAGCGCATACCCTGATTCACAGGATGCGCTGAATCAATAAAAATCAGACAAGCTGCCCACTACGGTGGGCAGTTCATTATTGGATGCAGACAATGAAAAAAAAGGTCGTGCGGTTTGATTTCTGGTTAAATCCAGCGTTCGATCGACATATGAGTGCGCTGAAAGACATTGAGGTGTCCGTCAGTCAGTACTCGGATGACGAACACAAGACACTGGCGCTGTTTAAAGAGGCGCACGTCTATCACATCTGTGCCGCTCGCGATGAAGTGCCGTCGCAATGGTGGGTCGACGAGGCCTTGCTCAGCAAGATGCCTCATTTGTTGTGTGCATCGACTTCGGGTGCGGGTTATGACCCCGTTGACGTAGAGGCTTGCAACCGTCACGGTGTATTGGTGGTCAACCAGTCCGGCTGTAACGCCAACTCGGTGGCCGAGCATGCCCTGGGCATGTTGCTTTCGGTGAAACATCGGATCACCGAGTCTGATCGTGTGATGCGTGCTAATGCCTATACGACCCGTGAAGATTTAATGGGTCACGATATTCGCGGTTCTACGATTGGCATCGTGGGTGTGGGTAATATCGGCACACGCATGGCCGAGTTAGCAAAAGCCTTTGACATGACTGTGTTGGGCTATGACCCGTATCTTTCGAACGAAGAAATCAAACGACGTGGCGCTACACCGGTGAGTTTTGAAGATCTGTTGGCACGCTCGGATGTCGTCACGGTCCACTGCCCACGCAATCCTGAGACACTAAACTGGATCGGCGCCAAAGAGTTTCGCGCCATGAAAAAAGGTGCCGTTTTTATTGCTACCGCACGTGGCGGTATCCATGATGAGCAAGCACTTTACGAAGCGTTGCGCGATCAGCACTTGTCTGGCGCAGGCCTCGACGTCTGGTCTGTCGAGCCACCTGCGACTGACAATCCATTACTGAGTCTCCCCAATGTTGTGGCAACCTATCACACGGCTGGTGTGAAACACGAAGCACGTGGCAATGCTGCGGCGATGGGTGCGGCTCAAATCGAAGTCATCTTGCGTGGAGAGCGTCCACCACGTTTAGTGAACCCCGAAGTATTTCCAGTATTTTTGGAACGATATAAAAAAATGTTTGAATAACAATTTAGATCACAAAAAAATAGTACTAAACCGAGGAGAGTGAATATGAAAAAAGTCATGAATAAGTTGAGTCTTTTAGGCAGCGTTGCCTTGCTAGCCGCAGCGGCATGGTCTGGTTCCGCGGCGGCGCAGTATCCAACCAAACCCATTAATGTGATTATCGCGTATGGTCCTGGCGGTGGTACGGATTTGATTGCGCGTTTGATCGCACCCTATATCGAAAAACATTTGGGCAACAATGCACGTTTAGTGATAACTAATCGTCCGGGAGCAGGCGGTGGAATCGGTTTTGCTGAAATCGCCAGGGCAACACCAGATGGATACACCATCGGTTTTGTGAATACTCCTAATATGTTGTCGATTCCGATCGAACGCCCTTCGACGTTTGGCTGGCAGAGCTATGACCTGATTGGTAATCTGATCGATGATCCAGGTGCATTTACAGTCAATACATCCACACCAATCACCAATCTCAAAGAGCTTGCAGCCTATGCTAAAGCCAACCCAGGAAAAGTGACAGTTGGTACGACAGGTGTGGGTTCGGATGATCATCTTGCCATGCTGTTCTTTGAGCGTGCGGCAGGGGTCAAGATGACGCACGTACCCTACAAGGGCTCTGGTGAAACACGTGCCGCCGTCGTCGGCGGGCAGATTATGTTGGGTGCGATTAACGTTGGAGAGGCTCTTTCCTATATCAAGGGTGGCTCCCCAATGCGTATGATTGGCCAGATGTCGGCTAAACGGACCGTGTTGGCACCAAACGTCCCGACCTTTGCCGAGCAGGGGTACAACATCGAAAGTGCGTCTCTGCGAGGAATGGCTGCACCCAAAGGCTTGCCTCCCGAAATTCGTGAAAAGCTTGTGACTGCCGTAGCTAAAGCCGCTGCTGATCCTGAGTACATCAAGAAAGCCGGCGAGTTGTTCGCGCCAATTCGTTATCTTGCACCAAAGGAATATGCGGTGGAGTTAGAAAACACTGACAAGCAGTTGCGTCAGTTATGGAAGCAAGCACCCTGGAAAGAGTGAGGAGTTGAGTTCTACGTCAAACCAGCCGCGCAAGGCGTTCGATAATCTGATCGAGGCCTTGTCGGCGGTGAGATCCGAGGGGGTGACTATCGCCTCCTCGACTTGATGGGTTTCTAATAATTGTGTGCGCAGCACACCACCCAAAAGTCCAGATGCGAGCGGCGGTGTTAGCCATGCTCCGTTTTTCAAGACGTAAATATTCGAGCGGCTACCTTCGCAAAGCTCGCCTTTTTCATTTAAAAAAATCAAATCAAAATATTCAGGATGTTGTGCTAGCCATTGCGTGACGGCGTCGTACCATGGTCGATACGTGGTTTTGTGCTGCAACAAGGGCTCGGCACTTTCGAGTCTCAGTTGCGTGAGCGCGATCCACGGCACCCCTTGTAAAGCAGGCAAGGGTGCGGTTTGAATCTCGAGTTGGCCAAGAGGACTCAGCAAGAGTCGCAGGCGTGTGCAAGAGGGCATGGTCGTGGCAGTGCTTGTTTGGTTTAAAGCCGAGTTGATCGCCGCGATCACCGCATCGTCGCCAGGATATACATACCCGAGCGCCAAAGTGGATTGTTTCAACCGCCGCAAATGAAAAGGCAGCAGGACGATTAGAGCGTCTGCGTCTGCCTTCATTGTTTCAATCAAACTGGGTTGCGAGTCTTGCGTCATCGATCTGTGCTTAGAATCCGAGCTTTCCAATGGCATTCGTCCCATTCTTGCTCAGGGTTGGAGTCGTAAACGATACCTGCGCCGACATGATAGCGACCCTGGCCGTCATCCTCCAATACAAGAGTACGAATTGCGACATTCAGTGAAAAGTCGCCGTTTGGCGCGAGCCAACCCAAGCTACCACAGTAAAGGCCGCGTGGTTCAGGTTCAGTTTCTTGAATCCGTTTCATCGCGGCGATTTTCGGTGCGCCCGTGACAGAGCCGCAGGGAAACAGGGCTTTTAAAATCTCTTCCAACGAGGTCTTGGGGGCGATCTCAGCATGTAGCGTTGAGGTCATGGTCCAGAAGGAGGGATATTTTTCCAAGGAGAATAAGGGTTCAGCCCGGACACTTCCAGGGTGCGCAAGTCGTCCAAGATCGTTTCTTAATAAATCCACAATCATCAGATTTTCAGCACGATTTTTTTCGCTGGCGTGCAAGGCCTCGCCGAGTTTTCGATCCGTTTCAGGGTCAGCAGAACGAGGCGCGGTGCCTTTCATCGGACGCGTCATCAGGGTGTTGCCTGAGCGTTGTAAAAAAAGCTCAGGTGAAAAAGAAAGGACCGCTCGACCCACGTCTTCGATATAGGCTGCATGCGCCACTGGATGGCGCGTGGCGATTTGGCGATACAGTTGCGCCGGATCGCCTTCTGTTTTGACACGCAAAGGAAAGGTCGCGTTCACCTGGTAGACCTCGCCTTGCGCAATCCATTGTTGGATCTGCTCAATACGCGCGAGGTAGCGCTCCTTGGGGAGGCCCGCAGTGATCGATATAATAAAAGCTGGCGTATCGCTTGTACATCCCGCGTCCATAGACCAGGGCCGCTCTTCGTGCATCTGCTCAAACATGAGTGCGGTCAGTTTTGGTTGAGTGTTTTGAGTGTTTGATGACTGTGCAAGCGCCGGCTCTAGCCACTCCCCCAATTCGTACTCAAGTAGCAAAGCGACCCAGCGTCCGGCACCACGCGCTTTTTCGATCTGGGCGAATGCGGCAGGCAGCTCCTCGGGAGAAGACGCCACAATGCGCCCGCACGGTCGTGTCAGCACCCGTGCGCGTTGTGTCAAACGATCTTCGAAACGACATTGATTCATGGGCGATTCATAAACTCGTAAAGCACTTCACCGGTATGCGACTTGTGACGCGCGGCGACCACTTTCTCGGGGGTGCCTTCGATGACGAGTTGTCCGCCACCCGAACCACCTTCCGGACCTAAATCCAACAGCCAATCGGCTTCGGCAATGATGTCCAGATTGTGTTCGATCACCACAACAGTGTTTCCAGCCTCAACCAGGCGGTGCAAGACACGAATCAGTTTTTCCACATCGGCCATCGACAGCCCGACCGTGGGTTCATCCAAGACATAAAGGGTATGCGGCAGACGAGAGGCCCGTCCGGTCGTGATCACACCCTCGGTCATTCGAGCTTTGGCGAGCTCGGTCACGAGCTTGATGCGTTGCGCTTCACCACCAGAAAGCGTGGGGGAGGGCTGTCCCAGTGTCAGGTAACCCAGCCCCACATCTTGCATTAACTGTAACGGGTGTTTGATGCGTGGATGCGCCGCAAAATACCCGATCGCGTCATCGACTTCCATAGAGAGTACGTCCCCCGCGTGTTTCTCACGCATCCTGACACCCAAGGTGTCGGTATTGAAACGCGCGCCATTGCACGCATCACAGGGTACTTTGACGTCAGGCAGAAAGCTCATCTCCAACGTGCGCATGCCTTGGCCTTCGCACAGCGGACAACGGCCATCGCCCGTATTAAAGGAAAAACGGCCTGCGCCCCAGCCGCGAATGCGGGCTTCGTTGGTTTCAGCAAACTGTTTGCGGACATCGTCCCAAAAACCGATATAGGTTGCGGGACACGAGCGCGGCGTTTTACCGATCGGCGTTTGATCCACTTCGAGCACGCGATCCAAGGCATCCCAGCCGGTAATGTCTGCACAACCAAACCAGGGTTGTGCACCGCGCGCCGCAATTGCGGCAGAAAGATTGTCCAGCAATACCTCTCGCGCAAGCGTGGACTTACCAGAACCGGACACACCGGTCACGACGCTGAGACGGCCAATCGGAAAATGTGCGGTGACACCACGCAAATTGTGCAACGTCGCACCCTTGACCGTGATCATCGGCGTATCTTTTGCAATCGGACGTCGAGGCTGCAGTGGATGCGCTAAGGGGTGACGCAAGTAATGTCCTGTGGTCGACTCTGGCGCGTCCATGAGGTCTTGCAGCGTACCCTGTGCGACCACGCGACCGCCACGCACCCCTGCACCTGGACCAATATCGATAATGTGCTCAGCCCGACGAATCGTTTCGTCATCGTGCTCCACCACCACCAGGGTATTGCCATTTTTCTCCAGCCTGGAAAGTGCGCCGAGCAGGATACGATTGTCACGCGGATGCAAGCCAATCGTAGGCTCATCCAGCACATAACAGACGCCTTGCATGTTTGAACCTAATTGTGCAGCGAGACGTATACGTTGCGCTTCGCCACCAGATAGGGTCGGCGCGGCGCGATCGAGGGCCAGATAGCCCAAGCCGACTTCTTGCATAAACTGCAGACGGCCACGGATTTCACTGAGAATGTCACGTGCAATTTCAGCATCCCGACCCCGTAAGACGAGGCCCGTAAAAAAGGTGTGTGCGTCGGAGACGGGCATACCGGCCAGCTCGGCGATGGATTTGTCACGCCACAATACCGCGCGCGCAATTGGATTGAGGCGTGCACCATGACAGCTCGTGCAGGTTTGCGTCTCACCCTCATACGAAGCATTCCACGCGTTCTCTTCACCGGTTTGTTCACCGTCGAAACCTTGCAATTGCAGACCTGTTCCAAAACACCCCTGACACCAGCCGTGTTTGGAGTTGTAGGAGAACATCCTGGGATCTGGCTCTGGGAAGCTGGTGCCGCAACTCGGACAGGCGCGCTTGACAGAAAAATGCGTTTGTTCAAGCGGCGCTGACATATCGGTTTCGAGTTTACCCAGAGGCCAGAGCACACTCATCACCCCTTGGCCGTATTCGAGTGCACTGCGGACCGCTTCACGTAAAGCCGCTTCGTCTTTGGTGCTGACAATTAAATCAGCAACCGGTAACTCAATGTTGTGCTCTTTAAAACGATCCAGACGTGGCCATTTGGCGGTACCGATAAATACATTGTCGACGCGCAGATGCGTAAAACCTTTGCCCGAGGCCCATTTGGCCAGATCGGTATAGAAACCTTTTCTTGCCGTGACCAGAGGTGCCATCAGGCCGATGCGCTCGCCTTTGTGGTCACGCATGATGCGCGCGACAATTTGATCCGCGCTTTGAGGCTCTACGCTGACCTGACAAGTCGGACACATTTGTGTGCCGAGCTTCATGTACATCAGGCGCAAGAAATGATGGATCTCCGTCATGGTCGCGACGGTCGATTTACGTCCGCCACGGCTGGTACGTTGCTCGATGGCCACAGTCGGTGGAATGCCAAAAATGGCATCCACGTCGGGCTTGCCGGCAGGCTGCACGATCGCGCGCGCATAGGCGTTCAAGGACTCGAGGTAGCGGCGCTGACCCTCGTTAAACAAAATATCAAATGCCAATGTCGACTTACCCGAGCCCGACACACCCGTGATGACGGTGAACTTATCGTGCGGGATACTGACATTGATATTTTTAAGATTGTGTTCGCGTGCATGCAAAATATCGATGCTGTGGGCGCGACGGCGTTCTTTCAACACGCTCTGCAGGGGACGACCACTCGTTGCGCTGATTTCACTTGCGGGCAAGCCTGACGCACTCGAGCCAATCGCATCCGGCGTCATGGCCACGGCATACTCACGTAGCGCCGCACCCGTGTGTGAGCGCGGATTCGCCATCACGGATTCTGGGCTGCCCACGGCCACCAGTTCACCGCCGCCCTCGCCACCCTCTGGACCCAAGTCGAGTACCCAATCCGCGGCACGAATCACATCGAGGTTGTGCTCGATGATGAGTAAGGTATGTCCCGCGCCCAACAGCTTGCGAAACGCGCGCATCAGCCGCGCGACATCATCAAAGTGCAAGCCTGTGGTGGGTTCGTCAAATAAAAATAAACTCCCCTTTTTAGCGACCTTGGCAGTGGAAATCCCACTACGTGCCGCCTCGGCGAGGTGTCCCGCTAACTTCAGACGTTGCGCTTCACCACCCGACAACGTTGGAACAGGTTGACCCAGCTTGACGTACTCTAGGCCGACATCGGCAAGAGGTGCGAGACCCAGCTGCACATCGCGCAAGCCTTTGAAAAACTCCAAAGCCTCTGACACTGTCATATCGAGTACCGCGTCAATCGAGGCGCGTCGTCCTAGGTGTTCGATTTGGACTTCGCGGACCTCGGGTCGAAAGCGCTTGCCATCGCAATCCGGACAGCGGATGTAGATGTCCGATAAAAACTGCATCTCGACGTGTTCAAACCCTGTGCCACCACAGGTCGGACAACGACCATCGCCGCTGTTAAAGCTAAAGGTCCCCGCCGTGTAGCCACGCTCACGCGCCACCGGGGCTTGCGCAAAGAGTTTACGGATCGGATCAAACGCGCCCACATAGCTTGCAGGATTGGAGCGAGCAGTCTTGCCGATTTGTGCCTGATTGACCATCACCACATCGGCGAGTTGCTCCGCGCCTAAGAGACGATCAAACGCACCGGGTGTTTCGGTCGGCTTGCCCATGATCTTGAGTAGGCCCGGGTACAACACGTCTTGAATGAGTGTAGATTTACCCGAACCTGAGACGCCCGTCACACACACCAAACGTCCCAAAGGAATTTCGATCGAGATATTTTTGAGGTTGTTCGCAGTCACCCCCTCAAGAATGAGTCTGGGGGTGTTCGCCGCGACGGGCATCGGACGTGGCGCTTCGACCTTGAGTCGACCACCCATGTATTTGCCCGTCAGTGTGTTGGCGTCTTTGAGGGCCGCGGGTGTGCCATCAAACACGATTTGACCACCGCGCTCTCCTGGACCGGGGCCGACATCGATCACACGATCGGCGGCGATCATGACCTGTGGATCATGTTCGACGACGACGAGGGTATTGCCCGCGTCACGCAGTCGATGCATCACCTCCACGACGCGATGGATATCGCGGGGATGTAAACCAATTGAGGGCTCGTCTAAAACAAACAAGGTGTTCACCAACGATGTGCCAAGCGCAGTCGTCAAATTGATCCGCTGCACCTCGCCCCCTGAAAGCGTGCGACTTTGTCGGTCTAGTGTCAAATATCCCAACCCCACATCGCATAAAAACTTAAGTCGCGCACGGACCTCGGTCAACACCAGATCCATGGCCGCATCCATCGCACCCGGAAAGCTCAGTTGATCAGCGAACGCGCGTAGCTGAACGATTGGCGTCAACATTAAATCCTGAATCGACTTGCCCTCGATGCGCCACAGCAAAGCATCGGGCTTGAGGCGCGCGCCTTTGCAAGTCGGGCAGGGCGTATAGCTGCGGTACTTAGACAACAAGACCCGCACATGCATTTTGTAAGACTTGGTTTCGAGCCAGTCAAAAAAACGCTGCACGCCATACCATTGGTTTTTCCAAGCCTGACTGCCACCTTTCCAGAGCGGATCGCCATGTAGCACCCACTCCTGATGTTCGGGTGGCAGATATTTCCAAGGCGTATTGATTGAAACGTTGGCACGCTTGGCGTACTTTTCCATTTCGACCTGACATTCTTTGTAGCTCGGTGTCTGCCAGGGCTTGATCGCACCACTCTCGAGCGTCTTGTTCTCGTCTGGAATTACCAAGCCAAAATCAATGCCGATCACGCGGCCAAAGCCACGGCAAGCCTCACAGGCACCCAGTGGCGAGTTAAAGGAAAACGTACTCGGCAGGGCATTGCTATAACTGATATTGCAATCTGCGCAGTGCAGCTTGTCACTGAATTTCCAGACAGCCGTATCCGCACCCTCTTGGTCAACCGCATGGACGGACATCAGGCCATTGCCCATTTTGAGGGCAATGTCGAAGGCTTCCATGACACGAGAGGGCTCTGCACTCGAAAAGCGAAATCGATCTTGTACGACGCGCAGCGTGCGCAGCAGCGGTGACAAGGTTGCTGATTTCTTTTTAGAGGCTTTGGCAGGCGCCGCGACCGCCGCGCTTGAGACTGCGCCTGCTTGCAGCGGGCTTTCATCCGCATGGACACGTGTATAGCCTTGCTGCTCCAAAAATCCAAGTACCTCTTCCTCGGTAAAGTTCAGTGGCACTTGAACCGGAAAAGTTACCACCAACCTGGGATCGCCCGCTTGTTCAGAACGTTCTTTGACGGCGGCAAAAATAGACGCGGTGCTGTCACGACAGACCGCCTGTCCACAGCCGCGGCACATGAGCTGCGCGCCCCGCGCAAAGAGCAGCTTGAGATGGTCATTGAGCTCTGTCATGGTGCCGACCGTACTGCGCGAGCTGCGCACAGGGTTGGTTTGATCAATTGCGATGGCAGGCAAAATGCCTTCGATGCGATCGACAACCGGTTTATCCATGCGATCCAGAAATTGACGCGCGTAGGGCGAAAAGGTCTCGACATAGCGTCGCTGACCCTCGGCATAGAGTGTGTCAAACGCCAGAGAGCTTTTACCTGAGCCGCTCACGCCCGTGACGACCGTCAATTCGCCCGTATTGAGGGTCAAATCGAGGTTTTTTAGATTGTTCTGGCGCGCGCCAGTAATACGAATAGTTGGGTTCATGCTGCAATCATAGAATGCCAGCCTGAAGGCTGCGTGGAAAACCAGATGAATATTCTGGCCGGATATAGGGTAATATACGTAGTTAAATACCGGAGAATTGCTATGGCTTCAGAAACAAAACGCACCCGCCGCAACACTCTTGAGCGCCGTTGCTTGGGCAAGGCCTTCAAGCGCCTGTTCGTCAACGCACCGAAAGGCGTGTTCAAAATGCTGGAAAAAGTCAAGAAAGCCTGAGTTTTTGGCATTCTGACAAAGCACTTAGAATGAAGTATGGGGCTGCAAACTTTATGGTTTGCAGCCCTTTTACTTTTTTCTGCCAAGTTTTTGGGTCTTTTTTACGTTAAAACCGTTCAAACGAACCAAGACAGTCCACGATCGTTTAATTTAATAATAAAACCTGGAGATCAGCTATGAGTGGGAATAAACGTTGGGTTAATCGCCCAGAGGGCTCTACGTGGGGTGATTTTGGTGAAGATGACCAGCGCGGTCGCATCAATTTGCTGACCTCTGCAAAGCTCAAGCAGGGTATTGCCGAGGTCAAAGAGTTTCAGCCTTTCTGTTTGAGCCTGCCACTGGACCTCCCCGGCGGTAACTTATTGAATCCACGGCGTTTTCCCCCTGTTATCCGTCCAACCTTGCGTGGCGATCGCCCAAACATGAATTACGGTCTGTTTCGCGATAACGACCAGCAAACGGACGTGATCAGCGACGATTTAGTCGTGATGCACCTCCAATACTCCACTCAGTGGGACAGTTTGGCCCACGTGGGCTCCAGATTTGATGCCAATGGCGATGGGATCCCTGAGTCCGTCTATTACAACGGCTACCGGGCGGGAGAGCACATTATTGGACCGACGGACGGCAAGGATGCGGGCGTGCCTGGACCAGGTGAAAACAAGTCTACCTCCAACGCGATGGCGCTCGGCATTCAAAATATGGCCGAGTCCTGCGTACAAGGACGTGGCGTGATGATCGACTTCCACGCCCACTTTGGTAACAAGCGTGAAATCATTGGTTACGACACGCTGATGCGCGTGATGGAGCAGGACAAAGTCGTCGTCGAGCCTGGCGACATGGTGTGCTTGCATACGGGTTTTGCACAACTGCTGATGGACATGAAGGGCAATCCTGACCTGCACACGCTTGAAAACAGTTGCGCGGCCTTGGACGGACGCGATCAAAAACTCCTCAAGTGGATTACCGACAGTCAGTTGGTAGTCTTGATGGCCGACAACTACGCGGTTGAAACCTATCCGGCAACCAGCCACATCGGTTGCTGCGCGACGCTGCCGTTGCACGAGCATTGTCTGTTCAAATTGGGTGTACATTTGGGTGAGATGTTTTATCTCACGCCCTTGGCGCAATGGCTGCGTAAAAATGGGCGTAGCCGTTTCTTATTGACCGCGCCACCACTGCGTTTGCCCGGTGCAGTGGGTTCGCCTGCCACGGCAGTCGCCACGGTTTAAACGTCAATCAAAAATCCCTCATCCGTGATGCTGTCAGTTTGGTGAAAGTTTGAATAAGCTTATGGTTGACGCAGTCATCGCGAGTGGGGCAATATGACTAGGTTATTTCACTCATACAGGAGCGTGCCATGCGCCGTACTCTGATCGCTGCGGCCCTTTCAGCCGCGATGCTATTGCCCGGCTTGGGCTTTGCCAAAACATTTAAATGGACCAGCCAGGGCGATATCCTGACACTGGATCCACATTCACAAAACGAAGGCTTGAACATCGCCGCCAACTTGTGGGTCTACGATCCACTGGTCAAGTACAACGAAAAATTCGAAGTCGTGCCTTCGCTGGCAACATCGTGGGAGCGACTCAATCCCACCACGATGCGTTTCAAATTGCGCCCCAATGTAAAGTTCCAGGACGGCACACCGTTCACCGCAGATGACGTCGTGTTTTCGCTCAAGCGCGCCATGTCACCTTCGTCACAGTTCAAGTCCTACGTGGCGGGCATTAGTGATGTCGTGGCTGTTGATCCAATGACCGTGGATGTCATTACCGCTGGCCCCAATCCTGTCTTGCTGCGTCAGTTACCTTCTTTGGGCATTATGAGCAAAGCCTGGGCTGAAAAGAACAATGCCGTGTTGCCTCAGGATTTCAATAAAAAAGAGGAAAGCTTCTCTGCTCGCAATGCCATGGGCACTGGCCCCTATCAGCTCAAGTCGCGCGAAGTCGATATCAAAACGGTCTACGTTGAAAATCCTAACTGGTGGGGCAAGCCGACCAAAACAGGTAACGTGACAGAGATCATATACACCCCGATCAAGCAGAACGCGACCCGCACGGCTGCGCTGCTTTCCGGCGAAGTCGATTTTGTGCTTGATCCGCCCGCTCAGGATTTGGACCGCTTACGTAAACAAGTCAACGTCTTGGACGGTAACGAATACCGCACCATCTACATCGCGATGGATGTTAAAAATCCCGAACTGAAGTACAGCAATATCAAGGGTAAAAACCCACTCGCGGATGTACGTGTGCGCGAGGCGCTCTATCGCGCTATCGATATCGAGGCGATCAAAAAGTCCGTGATGCGTGGCATGTCCCTGCCCACGGGCGCCATGATTTCTCCACAGGTCAATGGCTACTCTGATGCCTTAGGCAAGCGCGTTCCTTATGACCCTGTCAAAGCGCGTGAGCTGCTCAAGCAAGCGGGCTACGATAATAACCTCGAGTTCACCATCGATTGCCCGAACAACCGCTACATCAATGACGAAGCGATTTGTCAGGCGGTCGTGGCGATGTGGGCCAAGATTGGTGTGAAAACCAAACTCAACGCCATGCCTCGCGCGACCTTCTTCCCGAAAGTGGCGAACGGCGATACGAGTATTTACCTGTTCGGCTGGGGTGTGCCAACCTTTGATGCCTATTACACACTTGAGTCGTTGATCCGCAGCAAGGGTAAGGGTGCTGCGGGCGCGTTCAACTACGGAGGTTACTCAAACCCCAAAGTCGATGCATTGATTGACACCATTAAAACTGAGACTGACGATGCCAAGCGCACTGCCATGATTCAGGAAGCACTGAGTATCCATGCCAAAGAGTTTGGCACCATTCCTTTACATGACCAGATCATCCCCTGGGCCATGAAGAAAAATGTCAAAGTGATCCATCGTCCGGACAACCGTCCCGTGATCGAGTGGGTGCGCATCGATTAAGCGATGTTTCTAAAGCGAGTCTCCGTGTGGAGGCTCGCATCTCTGTGAGAATGCATGTTCGCTTTTATTATTCGCCGGTTGCTTCAGGCCGTGGGCGTGATGTTGACCGTCGCGCTGTTGGCTTTTATTTTGTTTCAGTATGTTGGCGATCCCGTCATGATCATGTTGGGTCAGGAGGGTACCCCCGCCGAGCGTGAACAATTACGCCGAGATCTCGGACTCAATGATCCGATCATCGTACAGTTCTATCATTTTCTCGCCAATGCCGTTCAGGGTGATTTTGGTTTGTCACTGCGGCAAGGGCAAAAAGTTTCAGTACTCCTGCGCGACCGCCTGCCCGCCACCTTGGAGCTGTCGATCGCTGCAGCAATCATTGCGCTCGTGATCGGCGTGCCGCTCGGTGTGTACACGGCGCTCAAGCGTAACGGGAAACTCTCCCAAGCCTTTTTGGCTTTTTCTCTCTTAGGTGTTTCGCTGCCTACTTTCCTCATCGGGATCTTATTGATCTTGGTGTTCTCCGTTCAACTCGGTTGGTTGCCCAGCTATGGTCGCGGTGAAACCGTCAAGCTGGGCTGGTGGACAACAGGCCTACTCACAGCGAATGGTTGGAAACACTTGATTCTCCCTGCAGTGACCTTGTCACTCTTTCAAGTCGCCTTGGTCTTGCGTCTGGTGCGCTCAGAGATGCTCGAAGTCTTGCGTGCGGATTACATCAAGTTTGCACGTGCGCGTGGCTTGACCAAGCGTGCGATTCATTTTGGTCACGCCCTTAAAAACACACTCGTCCCTGTCATCACCATTATGGGTTTGCAACTTGGCGGCATTATCGCGTTTGCGATTGTCACAGAGACCGTGTTTCAGTGGCCGGGCATGGGCTTGCTCTTTATCCAAGCCGTCCAGTTTGCAGATATCCCAGTGATGGCAGCGTATCTATGTCTGATTTCCTTTATTTTTGTGTTGATCAATCTGATCGTGGATTTATTGTATTTCGCGGTGGATCCGAGATTGCGTGTCGGCCTCGGTAAATCAGGAGGGGGCCACTGATGCGCGCCGCTCTCTCTAAATTTTGGGATGGTGATCTTGCGTGGTCCTGGCGACACACGCCTGTCGCGATTGTCGCGACCTTGACGCTGCTGGTCATGCTGATTGCCGCCTTTGGTGCGGACTGGATCGCACCCCATAATCCCTTTGATTTAGCGACCATCGAGTTGCTAGACGCTCTGAAGCCGCCTGTTTGGGCGGACGATGGCACGACCCAATATTTACTAGGCACCGATAGCCAAGGCCGCGATCTGCTGTCAGCCCTGATGTACGGAACCAAGGTGTCCTTGTTGATCGGTTTGGCCGCGGTCGCCGGAGCCATGCTGTTAGGGGTCGTGCTTGGCTTGATTTCCGGTTATGCCGGTGGACGCATTGATGCCTTGATTATGCGCGTTGCCGATGTGCAGTTGTCGTTCCCAGCCATTTTGATTGCCCTGTTAATCGATGGTGTGGCGCGTGCGGTCGTGCCAGGCGATATGCATGAGGTCATCGCGTTTCCAGTGCTGGTAGGAGCCATCGCGCTCGCCGGTTGGCCGCAGTATGCACGTACTGTGCGAGGCTCGACCCTCGTTGAAAAAAATAGAGAATATGTCCAAGCAGCACGCGTGATTGGTATTTCCTCGCCCGTCATTATGTTTCGCCACGTACTGCCCAATGTGCTCGGCCCAGTCCTCGTGCTGGCGACGGTCCATCTGGCGACCGCGATCATTACCGAAGCGACACTGTCCTTTTTAGGCGTGGGTGTGCCGCCAACGTCCCCTTCGCTAGGAACGCTGATCCGCGTGGGTAATGACTTCTTGTTTTCCGGAGAGTGGTGGATCACTATTTTCCCGGGTGCGGCGCTTGTCTTGCTGGTGTTGTCTGTCAACCTGCTTGGGGATTGGCTGCGTGATGCCTTGAATCCCCGTTTGAGTTGAGGGCGGACATGTCAAATATTTTAGAAATTAAAAACCTCAGCGTCGAGTTTCCAACACGGCGGGGGACGTTGAAAGCCTTGAACGATGTGTCCTTTTCGATTGCGGCGGGCGAGGTTGTGGGCGTGGTGGGTGAGTCGGGCGCTGGCAAGTCTCTGACGGGTGCCGCCATCATTGGTTTGCTTGAGCCACCGGGTCGTATTTCAGGCGGAGAGATCCTGCTCGAAGGACGTCGTATCGACAATCTTTCAGATGATCAGATGCGCAAAATTCGAGGTCGAGAAATTGGTGCTATTTTCCAAGATCCGTTGACCTCTCTAAATCCGCTCTATACCGTGGGCCATCAGATCGCAGAGACGATCGTGACGCATCTGCCCATGACTTGGTCGCAAGCGCGTCAGCGTGCCATTGAGCTGCTGGAGTCGACGGGCATTCCCGCCGCGCGCGAACGTATCGATCATTATCCCCACCAGTTTTCAGGCGGCATGCGGCAGCGCGTGGTGATCGCGTTGGCACTTGCGGCGCAACCAAAATTAATCGTGGCAGATGAGCCCACCACCGCACTGGATGTTTCCATCCAGGCGCAGATTATCGAATTGCTCAAAAAGATGTGTCGCGAACAAGGCGCCGCCGTGATGTTGATTACGCATGATATGGGTGTCATTGCTGAAACGGCTGACCGAGTTGTGGTGATGTATGCAGGACGCGTCGCCGAAATCGGCAAGGTGCGCGATGTGATTCATTCGCCACGCCATCCTTACTCCGTCGGCCTGATGGGCTCGATCCCTTCGATTCATCATCATGTCGAGCGTTTGGTTCAGATCGACGGCACAATGCCAAGACTGACTGCAATTCCTCCGGGCTGTGCGTTTAATCCTCGTTGCCCCAAGGTAATGGAACGCTGTCGCGTAGAGCGTCCCGAAATCATCCAGGTTGGCACTTCGCAGGCGGCCTGTTGGTTGCACGAATCCAAGGAGGCGTCATGAGCAACGAGCGCCCTTTAGTTGAAGTTCACGACGCTGCGAGATGGTTTGATGTCTCTGCACCGTGGCTCGAGCGCGTGCTATCACGTAAACCTCGCAGTATCCTACGAGCGGTCGACGGCGTATCCTTTAGTATTCGCAAGGGTGAGACGCTGGCCTTGGTGGGCGAGTCCGGCTGCGGCAAGTCTACGATTGCCCGCATGTTGGTCGGACTTTATCCGCTGACGCGTGGAACTATTACGTTTGATGGTCAGCCGATCTCAAACATGCAAGGTCGCTCAGGTCTGGCCTTGCGCAAGCGCCTGCAGATGATTTTCCAGGATCCTTATGCCAGTCTGAATCCTCGTTGGCGCGTCGGACGCATCATCGCCGAGCCGATGCTGGCGCATACCGATATGACGGAGCAAGAGCGTGATGACCGTGTCGATGTATTGTTGACCCAGGTGGGTTTGCATCCCTCTGATAAATCTCGCTTCCCCCATCAGTTTTCCGGCGGGCAAAGGCAGCGTATCTCCATTGCCCGGGCCTTAGCGGTCAATCCCGAGTTTCTGGTGTGTGATGAGCCGACGTCTGCACTCGACGTTTCGGTTCAGGCGCAAGTGCTCAACATTATGAAAGACTTGCAGAGAAATCTCGGTCTGACTTATCTGTTTATTTCACACAACCTGGCCGTGGTGCATCATGTCGCCGATCGTGTCGGCGTGATGTATCTTGGTCGTATCGTTGAGATTGCAGATCGAAATACGCTGTTTGCCAATCCGCAGCATCCCTACACGAGGATGTTGCTTTCAGCTATTCCAGATATGACCGGACAGGGACGCAAGCGCACGCCTGTCGCAGGCGAGGTGCCTAATCCTTTGAATCCACCCTCAGGTTGTACTTTTCACCCACGTTGTCCGTTTGTGCGCGAACGCTGCAAGATCGAGGCGCCCGTGACACAAAACTTTAAAGGTGTGGAAATTGCGTGCCACGGGGTTGCTGAGGGTTGGCCAATGCAGGTTTAGGGGCATTGGCCAAGCCCGCATGGACAGTTAGTTCGCCTTAATATTACGTACTTTGACGAGCTCGTTCCATTTCTTGATATCGGTTTCCACATATTGCTCAAACTGTTTTGGCGTACCGCCAACAGTCTCCATGCCGATCGAAACAAAACGTTGCTTCACCTCAGGTTGCGCCAGGATTTCGTTGATCTCCTTGTTCAGGCGATTGACGATGTTGGCGGGCAGTTTTGCGGGACCGATCAAGCCAAACCAAGTGTAGACATCCGTATCCTTGAATCCTTGCTCACCGAGCGAGGGCACATCAGGTAGCAAGGACGAGCGCTGTGAACCAAACACGGCGATTGCCCGCAACCTGTCGTTTTTGATAAAGGGCAGAGGCGCGACGATGGGATGAACGCCAGCGGTCAGCTGACCACCGACGAGATCCGTCACTGCTGGCGCATCACCCTTGTAGGGGACATGCGTCATATTTGATTTGGCCAGATAGTTAAATAATTCGATGGCTAAATGCGGGCCAGTTCCGTTGCCTGGACTTGAAACATTGACGGCCGCAGGTTTGGCGGCAAGCTCGAGCAGTTGCTTCGTTGTTTTGATGGGCGAGGCTGCAGGGACCAACAAGAAAAGAGGTGCACGTACGACCTGAACGATCGGAGTGAAGTCTTTGATCGTGTCATATTGCAGCTGTCCAAACAACGCAGGGTTGGTTGTATGTGGGGCTGCAGCCATTAGCAAGTTATAGCCATCTGGATCGGCTTTGGCGATTTGTGCGGAAGCGATACGCGTGTTTGCACCGGGTTTGTTTTCCACAATAACGGGCTGTTTGAGTCTGGTCGCGAGATGTTCGCCGATCACACGCGTCGCGATGTCGTTTGAGCCGCCCGCCGGGAAAGGCGAAATCAGTTTGATGGGTTTTGAGGGCCATTCCTGAGCGAGTGCCAAGCCACTGGCACCAAAGCTGATGCCGAGTGCTAATGTGATGTGGGTCATTATTTTCATGTCTACCTCCAGAGAGCGATTGAACCTGCTAAAAAAATAAACTACTTCATGATCCGCTTTGCGATATTGAGCAAGTGAATTTGGCTGGTGCCCTCGTACAGACGGAACAGCCGGACATCCCGATACAGCATTTCAATCGGTCCGCCAATGTCGGCACAGTAGCCCGCACCGCCAAAAATTTGCACGACACGATCCGCCACGCGTCCGCACATCTCTGAGGCATAGTATTTGCAGATCGAGGCTTGTGTTGTGACGTCCTCGCCGTTATCACGCGCCCGCGCGGTTTCCAAAACCAGACTGCGCGCTGCCGAGATTTCTACTTGGCTTTCGGCCAGCATGGCCTGGACAAGTTGAAACTCCGCAATCGGTTTACCAAATTGCTCGCGTTTTTTGACATGCACGAGTGCTTCATCAAGCAGTCGCATCGCCGGACCAATACATAGTGCTGCTAAGTTGATACGTTGTTTGTTGAGAGTCTTCATGGCGGTCGCAAAGCCTTTGCCGGGCACGCCACCCACAATTTGCTCGCTGCTCGCCATTACATCCTCAAGATAAACCTCCGACACAGGCGAGCCTGCCTGACCCATTTTTCGATGCTCAGGACCTGTACTGAGTCCAGGAGTCTGACGTGGAATTAAAAAGGCACTGATACCGCGATGGGACAAATCGTTTGAATCGGTTCTAGCAAAAACAGTAAAGAGCTCGGCGATCGGTGCGTTCGTGATGTAGCGCTTGGTGCCGTTGATGCGCCAGTGCTGCGATCCTACTTCCATGACCAGCATCGCTGAGGCTTTCAATGCTGTGGCGTCCGAGCCCGCATCGGGTTCGGTCAGTGCGAGACAGCCCGTGACTTCACCACTGGCGAGCTTGGGCAACCACTCTTGCTTTTGCTCGAGCGTGCCGTCCTGAATAATTGATTCCGCACCAATCCCGGTGTTGGTCCCAGCCCGTGCGCGAAACGCCGTCGCGGCTTTGGAGAGTTCCATATTGGCGAGTGCGAGTTCTTCGGTCGTCATGCCAGCGCCACCGTATTCGCGAGGAATGCTCCAACCAAAATAGCCACGCTCACGCATGATTTGTACGAGGTGTGCCGGGATTTCATTATCTTTGACGACTTGCGCTTCCGCGGGAATCGCGATCTC
Source organism: Bordetella parapertussis (assembly GCA_945897365.1). Classification (GTDB taxonomy): domain Bacteria; phylum Pseudomonadota; class Gammaproteobacteria; order Burkholderiales; family Burkholderiaceae_B; genus Zwartia; species Zwartia parapertussis_A. Next base: position 163,658 of record CAMDFD010000001.1, read on the forward strand.
ACGGACAAACTGTCGAATGTCGTCCAGACGTTTTTCGTTGAGTGTTGAATCTTGAATCATAGGGATGTTCCGCTTGTGGTCACAACCTTGCCACTGTCGCGCTCAATGTTGTGACGGGCTTCGAATAAATGTGGAATGATATTTTTAAGGAGTTCGGCTTTTGTCAGTCTAGCGGTGCTGATCGTGCAATTCATACCGATTTGCAGATCGTCATCCGAGGTGACATTCAGTGGCACTGCAACAGCGAGCACATTACGCTTCCAGTCACCCCGACTCAAACAAAAGCCATTTTTCTCGTAAAAAACGCGATCTTTTTCAAAATAAGGAAAGTCCGCCGAGTATTGCGCTGCGTCTTCGACTTTGAGTCGATTCAGTATCGAGGCGAGTTGCACATTCGTGCTTGCGAAAAGCAATGCCCGTCCAAGTGCTGTTGTTAAAAGTGGGCGCGCACTGCCGATATCGGGCTTTAAAAAATTTCCTCGGTCAATACGTAGGGCATCGATATACACCACCTCGAGTTTTCCCAGCATCCCGAGATTCACGGTCCAGCCCGTTTTGGCAGCCAGCTTTTCGATATGGGGGCGGGCCAGGTGCCGGATTTCCATGCTGGCAAGCATGGGATAACCCAGCATGAGGACGCCCGGTCCAAGACGATACTTTTGCAAGCGCTCAATGCGCGTCAGATAACCGAGTTGCTCTAGGGTGTAAGTCAATCGCGAAACAGTGGCCTTGGGCAAACTGGTTTTTTCGCAGAGCTCACGATTGCCCAGTAGATACTCCGCGGGCGTAAAGGCACGCAGTACCTGCAGCCCTCGGCTCAGGTTGATTGCAAACTGACGATCTGTCTCCACAGTGTGGGGCGCCTTGTTCATATCTGTATGTTGAGGGATTGTTGAAAGGGGGACAACCTAAATTTACAAGCGTTTCGCTGTGCGGAACAAATGACTCAGCGACTGATAAATCTGCTCAAATATCTCGATGTATACAGAAAACTCCTCCGCAACGCCCCGATCCCCTATGCTGCAAGGCATCAATATCCTTGATTTCTCGACCGTGCTTGCGGCTCCTTTTGCGGCCACGCTCTGTGCCGATCTCGGTGCGCAGGTCACAAAAATTGAATTACCAGACGGCTCCGACGCGTTGAGAGGCTTGGCGCCTACAACGCCTGAGCATGCGCTCTATTGGAAGGTTGTCAATCGCAACAAACAAGGCATCACCCTCGATGTCCGCAAGGAGCAAGGTCGTGACTTGTTTCTGAAAGCGATCGCCCGCACCGATGTTCTCGTAGAAAACTTTCGCACCGGGACGCTTGATAAGTGGGGATTGAATATAAAGGCACTGCACGAGTCGAATCCCCAGCTAATCGTCTTGCGCATCACGGGTTTTGGACAGACGGGCCCATATGCAAAACGTCCGGGCTTTGCCAGAATTTTCGAAGCCATGAGTGGTTTAACGAATCTGATCGGCACGCCCGAAAGTGGTCCACAGCATCCCAATTTACCGATCGGCGATTTAATCACAGGTGTCTTTGGCGCTTTTAGCATCGCCTCAGCCATGGCGTCCTTGCGCGCGCGGCCAGAGCAGGGCGGTTTTGAAATCGATTTGTCCGCGACCGAGGCGATTTTCCGATTGCTTGATCCACTCGCCGTCGAGCATGAGGTATTGGGTTATACGCGCAGTCACGTCGGGAATCGGGCTGATTACACGGCGCCCTCGAATATGTATAGAAGTAAAGATCAGATTTGGGTGACCTTGGTCGCGTCCTCCAACCCCATCTTTAGCCGTTTGTGTCATGCGATCGGACACGCTGAGTGGGTGTCCGACCCGCGCTTTGAAACCAATCCCGGACGGTGTCGTCATGTCCAGGTGATCGACGAAGGCATCTCTCAATGGTTTGCCAGCCACGACTTCAGTGAGATCGAGCACTTATTGGGTCAAGCTGATGTGCCTTATACCAAGGTCTTCAACATTAAAGATGTACTGGTGGATCCACAGGCGCAGCATCGTCAGTCCGTCATGCGGATCGCTGATACTGATCTAGGCTCCATCCCCGCGCCTTGCGTGGTGCCCAGGATCAGCGGTGCTTCGACGATGAGTCACCGCAGTGGACCCGCGGTCGGTGAGCATAATGCAGACTTTTTTGGAAAGCTTGGATTGTCGTCCTCGGAACTTGCTAAGCTGAAAGAGCAAGGTGTGATTTAAGTCTTGAGCTGACCTTGGCGTTTTAATTATTCGCCACACTAAGTATTAAATCAGTGATCGTGCTTGGTCTAAAAAAGTAGCTGTTTGAATAAGACCATTACGCTCCATGGATTGAATAAAAAATTCAGGGGTGTAAGCAGGGTTTTTTAACCGAGCGCGCATCGCCTTAAAAGCAGGCAGAACGACCAATGGTTCTAACTCCAGCTGTTGAAGTAAGAACTCATCGGGATGCATAACTGTTATCTCAAGAGGTTCTAGTATTGCAGTTGGAAAGTCTTTTAAATTCTGAGTCACAATAGAATCCGCGTGTCCCGCAATTGCCGCTGCCAACACATGGCGGTCTTTGGGGTCCGGCAGATCAAGGCCAGGCTCTATTAATTTCCAAGCCTTTTTCGAGACCTCCCAGGCTGGACATATTTTGTGCATGAAATCTCTCCTGCGGAAGAAATCCTTCTCAGGACGGTTTTTATTTTTGGCAAGATTTCGGATCCATTCACGATCTATTTCTTTGGACCACTTTGCAGCATAGATGCCTGTTGCTGCAACTTCCATCACGGCATCACTCATAGCAACTGAATAAAGAACGTTTGCATCCAATATGACGGTGTATCTGTTGTGTCCAGCCATAATCCAGAGCTTTAGTACTCAAGTCCGAGCTCGCGAGCGTTTTCTGCCATTTCATCGAGCGCGTCTTGTTGTTCTGCGCGCATCAACTTTGCATAAGTCACCAGATCTGTAAATCTGATCCGACGATGAGTCCCGACCATGCGATGGGCGAGTTTCCCTGCATCAATTTCTTTAATTAAGAAAGGTCGTGAGACGTTTAAAAAATTTGCTGCCTCTACGGTGCTGAGCTCCTGTTTTTCAGGGACAAGCATGATGGGTTGGTGGCGTGCCATCAACCCTAGTGTTTGGCCAAGGACACGCAAGACTTGAGGAGGAACTTTTACGCTTGGGCAAGTTCCATCGTCACTTTCGATGGTGATCGTTGCTGCGCGCGAGTGATCCAAGCATGCCATGATCAAGCGTTCCGCTGCTTTAACCATTTCGGTTTCGATTTCGTTCAAATCAGGGGGGACAAGTTTATCCCTGTCGAGCGTTTTGCCCATACTGATCTCTCGTTGCGTTGTGATTGTTGGCGTTTAAAAAAATTAAAGATCTTTCTCAATTTTAACGCCACAAGTGCAATAAATGCAACAAGTGCAACATAATAAAAAATCTGAATGCTCTGGCCTTGAGTCCTTCAAGGTGTGAAATTAATGAATGGACGGCGGTTTGCCGTTCAAGCCATCTGGTAATTCATCATCCTCGTCATCCCCCAGATCCTCGAGCAACTCAAGATCTGGATCTGGCAAGGCTTCTTCGGTCAAATCAAAAGGCAAAAGCTCGGCAAGTTCCATCGCGAAGTCAAACTCGTCACCGTTTTGATCCAGACGAACAAAGCGCGCTTCGGGATCTTCGGTAATTTGGATCGCCCAGAGATACTGACAGTCATAGACTTCCGTATCGAGATCGAGACCCCCACGGTTACCGACAAAGCGCGCGCCCGGCCCACCCATCTGCACCTGTGTCGCTTTTTCATCGGGTGCTTCATCGACACCCAGCGGGATGGCAAAAATGACCCACTCCGCATCATCATCCTTGCCGATTTCCGCCAAAACGGATTTACCCATATAGGCGCTCAGGCCATCGGCAGTTTTGCCCAACATGGCAAGTTCTTGTTCGGTAAAGCGCAGGGCGTGGTCAGAGGTCGTCATAAGAAGTCAGTTTGGAGCCGTTCGGTCAGGCAAAAGTCGATTTAGCCGTCATCATAGCGCCCTCCAAGCTCTACAATAGCGCATCGTCTTTTTATTCTCTGATGGATCTATGGCTCAATACGTATACACCATGCACCGCGTGGGCAAAATTGTCCCCCCCAAGCGCCAGATTCTGCGCGATATCTCCTTATCCTTTTTCCCAGGTGCCAAAATTGGTGTGCTGGGTTTGAATGGTTCGGGAAAATCGACCCTGCTTAAAATCATGGCCGGCGTGGACAAAGAAATCGAGGGCGAAGCCGTTCCGATGCCCGGTCTCAATATCGGCTACCTCGAGCAAGAGCCCAAGCTCAATCCTGAGCACACCGTGCGTCAGGCGGTCGAGGAGGGTATGGGTCCCGTCGTCGCGGCTAAAAAGCGCCTAGACGAGGTGTATGCGGCCTATGCTGAACCGGATGCTGACTTTGATGCGCTCGCAGCCGAGCAGGCCGATTTAGAGGCCATTATTGCTGCGGCCGCCTCAAGCGGTTCGGACGATACCGAAACACAAATGGAGATCGCTGCCGATGCACTGCGTTTGCCACCCTGGGAGGCCAATGTCGGCAAGCTCTCCGGTGGTGAAAAGCGTCGCGTGGCCCTCTGCCGTTTGTTGTTGTCCAAGCCAGATATGTTGCTGCTAGACGAGCCCACTAACCACCTCGATGCCGAGAGTGTCGAGTGGTTGGAGCAGTTTCTAGCCAAGTTCCCCGGTACCGTTGTGGGCGTGACCCACGATCGTTACTTTCTAGATAATGCCGCCGAGTGGATTCTCGAACTCGACCGCGGGCATGGCATCCCCTGGAAAGGCAATTACAGCTCCTGGCTTGAGCAAAAGAACGACCGCCTCAAACAAGAAGAATCCACCGAATCCGCCCGTCAAAAAACCATTAAAAAAGAACTTGAGTGGGTACGTCAAAACGCCAAGGGTCGTCAGGCCAAGGCTAAAGCACGTATGACGCGTTTCGAGGAATTGTCCTCCCACGAATACCAAAAGCGTAACGAAACCCAAGAGATCTTTATCCCTGTGGCGGAGCGTTTGGGTAACGAAGCAATCGAATTCGTGAATGTCACCAAGGCCTTCGGCGACAAGTTGCTGATGGATAACGTGAGCTTCCGAGTTCCACCTGGTGCGATTGTCGGCATTATTGGTCCTAACGGCGCTGGTAAATCAACACTGTTTCGCATGATCGCCGGGCAGGACAAGCCTGACAGTGGTGAGGTCAACATTGGTCAGACCGTCAAGATCGCCTTTGTCGATCAGTCCCGCGATGCGTTACCTGATGCCAAGACGGTGTTTGACACAATTTCCGACGGCGCAGATCTGTTGACCGTCGGTCGTTTTGAAATGCCTGCGCGTGCCTATTTGGGACGCTTTAACTTTAAAGGCGCTGATCAAGGCAAGATGGTCGGTCAGCTCTCCGGTGGTGAACGCGGACGCCTGCACCTAGCCAAAACACTGATTACGGGTGGCAACGTGTTGCTGCTAGACGAGCCTTCAAACGATCTGGACGTAGAAACCTTGCGTGCACTCGAGGATGCGCTGCTTGAGTTTGCAGGTTCTGTGATGGTGATCAGTCACGATCGTTGGTTCCTCGATCGTATTGCTACGCACATCCTCGCGTTCGAGGGCGACTCACAGGTTGTGTTCTTTGATGGCAACTATCAGGAATACGAAGCGGACAAGAAACGTCGCTTAGGCGAGGCGGGTGCAGCGCCCAAGCGTATTCGCTACAAGGCGCTGCGTTAAAGCATCATTTCAGCCGCTAGACTTTTACGATAGATAGCTATTGACCAAGTCGCGACTCGCCAGTAACTCTCTGGCGGGTCTTTCCATGCTTAGTCGTAATTTATGCATGTTGTCTTCTCCGGTTTTACTGTGAAAATTAATCGTCCCTGATATCAACGGCCTTTAAAGTTTGCTGCTCTCCTCTCCTTAAACGAAGTTACACCTTCTTTTAAATCTTCTGTCATCCCGACATCGTAAAAAGAGCGGGACTCCCACTTCAGCGCTTCATCCTGATGCATGCCCATAGATCGGCGTACGACTTCCTTGGCGAAGCGATGCGATAGGGGCGCACGCGAGGCAAGCATTTGCGCGTAATCCAGTGCGCGCTCCAGGAGTTCGCCCTGAGGATAAATGCGGTTGACCAAGCCGATACGATAGGCATGCTCTGCATTGACGCGTTCACCCGATAAGATGATTTCCATGGCATGCCCCATGCCTATAATCTGAGGTAAGCGAATCAGACCGCCATCACATGCATGAAAGCCCCATTTGGCGTCTTGCAGCGCAAACTCGGCATTTTCCGAGCAAAATCTGAGGTCGCACGCGAGTGCAAGTTCAAACCCTCCGGAAATGGCAAAGCCGTTGACAGCAGCGATGATGGGCTTGTCGATATCTAAATTGCGCGTAATGCCACCAAAACCTGGGCCATTCGTATATTTTTTTCGGAATTCAGGTGCCGAGGTCTGCGCAAAAGCGAGCGTATAGGTTTTGAGATCTGCGCCCGCACAAAAGGCTTGACTGCCTGCCCCAGTAATGACCGCAACACGCGCATCATCATCCTCCTCAAATTCATACCAAACATCGACGAGCTCGTCATTCGCCGCGAAATCAAGCGAGTTCATTTTTTCGGCGCGATTAATCGTGATGAGGCGGACATGCCCCTTTTTTTCATACAAAATGTTAGACATGTTTATCAACTTTAAATGTAGGAGTGGTCATTGCTTGATTGGGCTCTGGTAGCGCGATGACGCGGTCACCAAGCGCATCACCTTCTTGAAGCAGAAATCGTCCGGTGACACGTTGGCCGTTATCCAGATCAAAGATGCCTACGTGATAGGTGCCCTCAGCCTTGAACTTGAGCGGCGGCTTGCGAATGGTGGTCCAGCTCACCAGACGGCCACGACCGGGTATCTGAATGGGGATCATGTCTCGGCTCAGGCAAGTCGAACAAAGATCGATACAAGAGGCATCAAGAGCACCACAGTGATTGCACTGATGGAATGTCAGCATGGCGGGTTCACTCATGCGTCTCTACCTAAAATATTGACAGTGCAGGCGACGCCTGTTCCACCCAAATTGTGGGTCATTCCAATGCGTGCGTTGTGGCGTTGGTTAGGGTGCTCGCCCCGCAGTTGTTTGACGACCTCATAGACTTGCCCAATGCCTGTGGCGCCCACTGGATGTCCCTTGGCTAATAGACCTCCGCTTAGGTTGATCGCCACATCGCCCTCCAGTCCCGTACGCCGTTCCAGCGCCCATTTGGCACCTTCACCGCGCGGGACGAGTCCCAGATCTTCGCTATCGATGATTTCTGCAATAGAAAAACAGTCGTGAAGCTCAACAACGTCAATATCTTTTGACAGTAGACCTGCCTGCGCATAGGCATGGTGCGCGGCCGCGACAGTCGCCTCAAAAGTACAGAGATCAGGATGACTGGCGACGCTTGGTGAGCCACTGGTTTGCGCTGAGGCGAGCACACGAATCCGTGGACTTCCATCTTGAGAAAGCATTTTTTCGGAGCACAACACGATGGCGGCAGCGCCGTCGCTTGCCGGGCAGCAGTCGAACATTTGCAGTGGATCTGCGATCATGGCCGACTGTTGTATTTGTTCAAGGGTCAGTGTGGCACCCATCTGCGCAAGTGGATTTTTCAGTCCATTGCTTTTATTTTTCATCACGACTGCGGCGACTTCCTCGCGGGTCGTGCCATAGCGTTGTGCATGGATACGCCATGCGAGGCCGAACAAACCTGGAAAAGTGAGGCCGCTCGGACCGTCATTCTCGTTGTCCATCGCACAGTTCAGCGCTGAGGTGACCTCGGCCGTCGAGGCGTGCGTCATTTTTTCGACACCGACGACGATGGCGACGTCACACATCCCGCTAGCGATCGCAATCCAGGCATGACGAAAAGCGATTCCACCAGAGGCGCATGCACCTTCAACTTTTGTGCAAGGGATGTTTCTGAGACCCAGCCTGTCTCCAACAATGCCAGCGAGCACCTCTTTGCCATTGAGCGGTCCGCTGATAAAGTTCCCCAGATACAGAGCACCGATTTCTTTGCGTTCCAAGCCGGCGTCCAGGATGGCTTGCGCCGCTGCATCGACTGCGAGGGATTCGATGGGAATGGCAATGTGCTTGCCAAAGGAGGTTGAGCCAATGCCTGCGACAAATACTTTTCGCATCATGCCTCTCCTTTTTTGAACGTCTTACGTAACTCTGTTTTCAAGATTTTTCCGTAGTTATTTTTTGGCAAACTTTCACTGAAGATATATTCGCGTGGACGTTTGAAGCGCGCCATATTTTCAAGGCACAGTGCGTCCATCTCTTCGCTTGTGACAACGTGTCCGGGTTGTGTGACGACAAAGGCAATGGGCTCTTCGCCCAGATCCGCATGCTCACGTCCCACCACGGAAACTTCGATGATGGCCGGATGCCGCAGCAAAACCTCTTCGATCTCTCTGGGATAAATATTGCTACCACCGCGGATGATCATATCTTTGGAGCGGTCCCTCAGCGTGAGATATCCCCTCTCATCCATCGTGCCGATGTCTCCTGTCCAGAGCCAGCCATCCCGGATTGTGGAGCGTGTTGCTTGCTCGTTATTCCAATACCCAAGCATTCTCGTGTCGCTGCGCGTGACAACCTCTCCAAGTTCACCATTCTGTACTTCACGTCCCTCATCATCCACCACGCGCAGTTCAACCCCCGTTCGAGCTGTGCCGCAGGAGGCCAGTCTTTCCAGATGACGCTTATCGCGCGAGCCTTCGTGGTCGCGTTTTGACAAGCCAGTGATCGTCATTGGACTCTCGCCTTGTCCGTAGACTTGAAAAAGCTTTGGCCCAAACAGATCAAGCGTTTGTAAGAGATCGCTGACGTACATCGGACCACCACCGTAAAAGGCGGTCAGAAGATTGCCTGCAGGGTTGTTGACGCCATTCGCTGAACGGATCAGCCGTGACAGCATCGTCGGTGCGGCAAACATAGAGACATCCGGATAGCGTTGCAAAGACTCAAAGATGATGTCAGTCGTAAACGCACTTTCGATCACTTGATGTCCGCCACCAAATAAATGTGGCAAGGCATATAGGCCCGAGCCATGTGAAAGAGGTGCGACATGCAGCATGGTCTGACCGGGCAATACTTGATCGACATCTGCGCAATATTGCAGACACATTGTCATCAGGTTCCGGTGGGAAAGCATGGCTCCTTTGGGAGTACCCGTCGTTCCGCTGGTATAAAAAATCCATGCCAAGTCATCAGGATGTTTGTCGACGCAGGCAATCGGAGCGTGCTTGACGTTGATTTCGTACTCAAGGTCATCCACACTTAAGATTTCGCAATCAGCGAGTGCGCCTGAGAGTTCTTGATGCAGTCCTGGATACAGCGATTGGCTTGTGAAAATAATGCTCGCACCGCTATCACTCGCAATGGGCTTGACTTCCTTTGGGTGAAGTTTTGCGTTGACGGGCACCGCACAAAAGCCGGCAGCCCATGTTGCAAAAAGCACCTCTATGGCTTCACGTCTGTTTTCCATAAAAAGCAAGACGCGTGCGCCTGACTCCAACTTCTTTGCCTGCTGAAGCGCGCCTGCAAGACCGAGTATTCGCCGTGCGAAATCACCAAAAAGGACGGTGCTACCCGCGTGCGTGATGGCTTTGAGTTCAGGATGGCTGCGCGCCCGTGTCAAAAATGGTTGAGCGATGTTCATGTTTTTTTGTGTGCCAGCGAGTCGATGTCGGGGCGGTGAAGCGCCATAAAGAAAATCTCTACGAATTGCGCGATGGGCTGCGCGTTTTGATGACGTTTTGCCTGCATAAGCGCACCTTCCCAGCCGGTCCAGAAAAATTCAGCGAAAGGCCGAACGTTGATGGAGGGTGGTATGTCTCCCTCGGCAACGGCTTGTTCAAGACAGTCAGTCATGCGCTCTTCCCAGCCAAGTAAGGCCTCTTGGATGGCCTCTCTAAAGGCAGGGTGTGTTGCGGCAAGTTCCTGCATTAAATTACCGATCAGGCAACCCCGCTTGAATTCGAAGCGCACCATCCCCTCCATGCCATCCTCGGTGTAGCGACGCAGTCGTTGCAGGGCAGAAGTGCCATCAGGCTTTAGTGCCCGATCCAGTTTCCTGTTAAATAACTCCGCGTAGTGCTGGATGACTTCGAGCCCGAATAGCTCCTTCGAGGCAAAGAAGTGATAGAAGGACCCTTTGGATAACCCTGCGCGTTTAAGGACAACTTCGATGCCCATACTGGCGAAGCTTTGTTCGCAGAGGATTTCTGCACCGATCTTGATGAGACGGTTGCGGGTTTCTGCTCGTGCCGCGGAGCGCGAGATCGTGGTGACGTCTGAAGACGCAGTGTCGGAATTGGGGATAGGGTAGATCATGATTTAGCATAAACCGGTCTACTCAACATTACAGAAAAAAATCCTAGGGATTTACCCCTAGGATGCATTGTCATACTAAAAAATGTTGAACGAGCGCGGCTGGTATTAACGCTGAGGCATCTCGATTTTGACTTCAAGCACTTCAAGACTGTCTTGACGATCAAATTGGACCTTGATGTCTTCGGGGTTGATCTGCACATATTTCGAGATCACTGCCAGCAATTCCTTTTGGAGTGCGGGCAAATAGTCCGGCGAATTGTTTCCGCCACCGACACGCTCGTGGGCGAGGATAATCTGCAGCCGCTCTTTGGCAACATTGGCGGAGGTTTTTTTCTGGCCGAGCAAAAAAGACAGAAACGACATCACTTACCTCCGAACAAGCGCTTGAGTAGGCCTGGCTTTTCGTAATTGACAAAACGCAGGGGCTTTTCCTCGCCGAGGTAACGTGACACCACATCACGATACGCTTCGGATACATCACTCTTTTCAATGTGAATGGCGGGCAAACCTTGGTTGGAGGCTTGCAACACTGACTCGGACTCTGGAATCACGCCGATCAGCTTGATCCGCAAAATATCCTCGATGTCCTTGAGTGAGAGCATCTCACCGTCTTCGACGCGTTTTGGGTTGTAACGCGTCAGCAACAAATATTCTTTGATCGGCTCGTCAGCTTCGATCGCGCGGCGTGACTTTGAGGCCAAAATCCCCAAAATACGGTCTGAGTCGCGCACTGAGGAGACCTCAGGATTGGTGACCACTAAGGCATCATCGGCAAAGTAGGCAGCGAGCAAGGCGCCCGTTTCAATACCGGCTGGCGAGTCACAGATGATGTATTCAAAGCCCATCTCTTTGAGATCGTTGATGACCTTGCCGACGCCTTCGAGGGACAAGGCGTCTTTGTCGCGCGTCTGTGAGGCGGGCAAAATAAACAGGTTTTCAAGGTTTTTGTCCTTGATCAAGGCCTGGTTGAGTGTGGCTTCGCCCTGGATCACGTTGACAAAGTCATACACCACGCGACGTTCGCACCCCATGATGAGGTCCAGATTGCGCAGTCCGACGTCAAAATCGATCACGGCTGTTTTATGTCCACGCATCGCCAACCCAGAGGAAAAGCTTGCGCTCGTGGTGGTCTTACCAACGCCACCCTTACCTGAAGTCACCACCACAATTCGAGTCATGACGCGAAAACCTTTAAATAGAAAAGTTAATTTTACTGCCCAAGGGCGTTGATAAGAAGTGCATCTTTTTCCAGTTGAATCACAACGGGTTTTTGATGCAGTTCGGGAGAAAGTTTGGTGTCGATCACGCGATAGATCCCGGCGATTGCGACAAGCTCGGCGTCAAAGCCGGTCGTAAAAATGCGCGCTGCGACATCGCCGCGCGCACCTGCCATGGCTTTGCCGCGCAGTGGGCCGTAAATATGGATATTGCCATCCGCGATCACCTCGGCGCCGCGACTCACGACACCCAAGACGATTAAATCGCTGTTCCGTGCGTAGACGCGTTGACCGGAGCGCAAAGGACCTTTGATCACCATGGTGGGAGCGGCCGTCGCAGCAAAGACCGCCGCAGAATCGACGCGCTGAGAGGCGGCGTTGTTCGCTGCGTCAGCGCTGGTGTTCGCAGTTGCAGCAGGTGCGTCGAGGCTGTTTTCTTGTGAGGCGGCAGGGGTCGGTAAGTTAGCTGTAACAGGCTCGGCGACAGAGGCTGCCGTTTGCGTATCCGACGCGTGACGTGCAGGCGCAGCAGACAGATCGACAGGCGTCAGGCCGAAGGCTTGAGCCTGGATCAAATTATCACCTTGGGCAACCACACCAATCACAGGCAGTTTGTGTTTTTTAAATGCCTCAATCAACGGTGCCCATTCGATTAAATCATCCACGCGCATCGCGTCGATGACAACAGGCTCGTTTTCAAAAAAAGCACCGGCATCCGCCATGCGTTTTTTAAGTGCCTGAATGAGTGCTTTGGTGTCGGCGTGCTGAAGCACCACACGTATTGCGTAGAGTGTGGCGCTTTTAAATTCTAGGGGGGAAAGTTCAGTCGTCATTGTCTAGGATCATACCTTACCTAGGTCTGCGAGGAAAACCCCGAAAATTGATCGGACATGTCTTAAAAATCACTAAGACTGAGGGGATGACAATGGCGCTTACGGCTCGTTCAAGGAGGCTTTGGCCGCCTCTTGGGGCGTTAAACCCTCATAAAACTGATCGGTAAACCACTCGGCCTGTTCTTCGATATAGCCTTGAGCTTCGCGCAAACTTGCCCCGGCCGCTACTAAATGTGCTTCAACCTCGGTGCACCATTGGATTAAGGCCAACGTGTCTGCATCAATCTCTTCTTTTTTTGCCATAACAGGCAGCCTTTGTTAGTAGCTGAAACATATATTCATTCATCAGGCAGACCCTGCGCTTGCCCAGGTGTCTTTGAGGGTGGTGACACGATTAAAGACAGGGCGCTCAACGGTGGAGTCTTTCGCATCAATCACAAAATAGCCCAAACGTTCAAATTGGGAAACAATACCGGTTTCGAGAGAAGTACCTGGCTCAAGCCATGCTTGAACGCTCTGGACAGATAACGGGTTGAGAGAGTCCAAAAACTCACGATCGCCCGCATCGGGAAAGGGCTCAGAGAACAAACGGTCGTACAACCTGATTTCTGCAGGCATAGCGGCCGCACAACTAATCCAGGTGACATTGCCCTTGACTTTGACTGCATCCGAGCCAGGTGTGCCGCTCTTGGTGTCAGGGTTGTATTCGGCGTGCACCTCAATGATGTTGCCTTGTTCGTCTTTGATGCAGCCAGTGCAGGTCACCACATAGCCGTACTTGAGTCTTACAGAATTACCTGGAAATAATCTAAAGTATTTTTTAGGCGGCACTTCGGCGAAGTCCTCTCGCTCAATCCATACTTCACGGGTGAGTGGAAACTCGCGTTGACCCGCAGTCGGGTCGTGCGGATTGCGCGGGGCATGACAATGTTCTGTGTGGCCCTCAGGAAAGTTCGTGATCACGAGTTTGAGCGGATCCAAAATCGCCACTGAGCGGGGTGCCAAAGGATCTTGAACCTCGCGTAGGGCCTGATCCAACAAGCTGTAGTCAATACGCGAGTTGGATTTGGAGACGCCGGTTCGTTCGCAAAAGAGTCTGAGTGCTGCTGCGGTGTAGCCACGCCGGCGCAAACCCGCCAGTGTCGGCATACGAGGATCGTCCCAGCCGCTCACGTAGCCTTCCTTGACGAGTTGCAACAATTTGCGTTTGCTCGTGACGATATAGCTCACATTGAGACGGGCAAACTCGTATTGATGCGGCAAAGGCAAAGAAAATTTACCAAGCTCTTGAAGCCGATTCAGTGTCCAGTCGTAAAACGGGCGCTGATCTTCAAACTCCAGCGTACAAATGCTGTGGGTAATGCCCTCGAGCGCATCCTCGATCGGGTGCGCGTAGGCATACATGGGATAGATGCACCATTGCGTCCCTGTGCGGTGATGCGCGGCGTGGCGGATACGGTAGAGCACGGGGTCACGCATGTTGATATTGGGCGAGGCCATATCAATTCGTGCGCGCAAGGCCATGCTGCCGTCAGGATGTTTCCCATCGCGCATCTCGCGCAGCAAGCGCAGCGAATCAGCGGCCGTGCGATCACGGCAAGGAGAGTTTTGACCTGGTTCGGTGAGCGTGCCGCGCATCGCTCGCATTTGCTCGGGGCTTTGATCATCCACATAGGCGTGACCCGCCTCGATCAGCGCCTCTGCAAATGCGTACATGTCCTCGAAATAGCTACTTGCGAAATAGAGATGCTCTTTGCCCTCCGCATTCCAGTCAAAACCGAGCCATTTCACGGCATCGATAATGGCATCGACATACTCTTGTTCTTCTTTTTCTGGGTTCGTGTCATCAAAACGCAGATGACAAACGCCACCAAAGTCGCGTGCTAAACCGAAATTCAAACAAATACTCTTGGCATGGCCGATGTGCAGGTAGCCGTTGGGCTCGGGGGGAAAGCGTGTCCGAATCCGTGCTGAATCAAGCGCACCAGCCGCTTGCACTTGTGCAGCGCCGGGGTGACCCGCCCATCGTTTGCCGGCAAATCGCTGAGAAGCGAGATCGGACTCAATAATGTTGCGCAGAAAATTTGTCGTAACAGGAGCGTTGGATTCAGAAGTCATACAAGGTTTTTTTGGGCAGCCAAGTCAAGCAATAAGGACATATTTTGCCATGAGGCGCACGACATAGCCTGCGGACCTCATAAATACCCACAATTTGTTCCTCTACAATCCCACTATGTTGTTAATAAAAGCCCCCCATGCTTAAGCCAAGCGCTTTCGCTGCTGATCCGTCCTTCCATCATTCCTCGCCGTCAAGCGTCAATGCATCAGACGCTTCCGAGGTGTTGGCGAGGGTTTTTGGCTACGAATCGTTTCGTGGTGATCAACACGCCATCGTTGAGCACGTCATCAGCGGGGGAGATGCCTTAGTGCTGATGCCGACCGGTGGCGGCAAATCCCTTTGCTACCAGGTGCCCGCACTCGTGCGGCCTGGCACTGGCATTGTGATTTCCCCTCTGATCGCGCTGATGCAAGATCAGGTGGATGCCCTCACAGAGCTCGGCGTGCGTGCGGCTTTTCTCAACTCCACGCAGGACTGGCAAGACACCAAGGATGTTGAGCAAGCATTCCTAAACGGCGAGCTCGACTTACTTTACGTTGCGCCCGAACGCTTGTTGACCGAGCGGTGCACCCAGCTGTTAGAACGAGGAAAAATCGCGCTGTTCGCCATTGATGAGGCTCATTGTGTCTCTCAATGGGGGCATGATTTCCGTCCTGAATACCTTGGGCTTTCCGTGTTGCACGAACGCTGGCCCAATGTGCCGCGTATCGCGCTTACCGCGACCGCTACAGATGTCACGCGTCGCGAAATCGCCAGCCGCCTCTCGCTTGACGACGCACAACATTTTGTCGCAAGCTTTGATCGCCCCAATATTCGTTACAACATTGTTGAAAAGCAAGAAGTTCGCAAACAGCTTTTACAGTTACTCAGGCAAGAGCATAAAGGCGATGCTGGAATTATTTACTGCCTGTCCCGCAACAAAGTTGATGACACGGCCGAATTCCTCTGTGCTCAGGGCATTGAGGCCCTGCCTTATCACGCTGGCTTAGGTACACAGGTGCGTGCACACAATCAGTCGAGATTTCTCCGCGAAGACGGCATCGTGATGGTAGCGACCATTGCCTTTGGTATGGGGATCGACAAACCCGACGTGCGTTTTGTTGCGCACATTGATATGCCCAAGTCGATTGAGGGCTATTACCAAGAAACAGGGCGTGCAGGTCGAGATGGTTTACCTGCCACGGCATGGTTGGCCTATGGTTTACAAGACGTCGTACAACAGCGCCGCATGATTGACGAGTCTGCGGGTGACGAAGCCTTTAGGCGCCGCTTGGGGGCACAACTCGACGCCATGTTGGCGATGTGCGAGGCGATCTCCTGCCGACGTCAGCGCTTGCTGCAGTATTTTGGCCAACGTATCGCGCCTTGCGGCAATTGTGATAATTGCTTGCAACCGCCCGAGGCCTGGAATGGGACGATCGCCGCGCAAAAAATGTTGTCGGCGATTTATCGGCTGATGAAAGAGCGCGGCCAGCGTTATGGCGCGGGTCATCTGATCGATATCTTGCGTGGAAAAGCCACACCGCGCGTGCTTGAAAATGAGCACGAAAAACTCACGGTATTCGGCATTGGACAGGATCTTTCCGAGCAGGCCTGGCGCAGTGTCTTGAGGCAATTGCTGGCAAATCGTTTGTTGGTGGTGGATCAGGAGGGCTATGGCACCCTTGCACTGACCGAAGAAAGTCGCGCGGTACTCAAGGGCGAACGCACACTGATGCTTCGTCGCGAAGCTGAGCGCGCCGCGCGCGCGGCCACGCCAAAATCTAAAACTTTACAACCTGACTTGCCAACGGGGGCGCAGGAGATTTTCCAAGCTTTGCGTCAATGGCGCGCAGAGATCGCACGCAGTCATGGCGTGCCCGCCTATGTCATCTTTCATGACGCCACGCTGCGTGAGATTGCGATGGCCCGCCCCGATAGCCTAGAGTCTCTGGGGCATGTCAACGGGGTGGGGGTTCGTAAGCTCGAGTCTTATGGCGACTCAATTTTGGCGTGTATCGAAGCGCATACCGAGGGCTGAGGCGAGCGCCGTCCGCTACTCGTCAAACAAAGGTCCATCGGCAGAGGGTGCCTTGGGTGGCGTCAAGCCAAGATGTCGCCACGTTGTTTGCGTCGCCATCCGACCTCGCGGCGTCCGCTGCAAGTAGCCGTGTTGGATTAAATAGGGCTCGATCACGTCCTCGATCGTGTCGCGCTCCTCGCCAATCGCAGCCGCTAGGCTGTCGACACCGACCGGCCCACCATCGAATTTGTGCACGATCGCCTCAAGCAACTTGCGGTCCATCAAATCAAGACCCTGTGGATCAACCTCAAGCATGGCTAACGCGGCATTGGCGACGGTCGCATCGATGGTGCCCTTGGCTTTGACTTGTGCATAGTCGCGCACACGGCGCAATAATCTGTTGGCAATGCGAGGTGTGCCGCGCGAACGACGTGCGACTTCAGACGCACCTTCAGGTGTAATGGGCACCTGCAAGAGACCTGCACTGCGCGTGGCAATCCGCGTGAGCTCCTCAGGCGTGTAAAACTCCAGACGAGACACAATGCCAAACCTGTCACGCAACGGGTTGGTGAGCATGCCGGCGCGTGTCGTGGCACCCACTAGGGTAAAGGGCTGCAGATCAAGCTTGACGCTGCGCGCAGCAGGGCCCTCACCAATCAGGATGTCAATTTGGAAGTCTTCGAGTGCGGGGTATAAGATTTCTTCGACAACGGGCGATAGCCGATGAATCTCGTCGATAAACAACACGTCGTTGCGCTCAAGGTTGGTCAATAAAGCCGCCAAGTCACCCGGACGCTCAAGCACCGGCCCCGAGGTTTGGCGCATATTGACGCCCATTTCATGAGCGATGATGTGCGCAAGCGTCGTTTTTCCAAGTCCGGGTGGGCCAAAGAGCAAGACATGATCCAGGGACTCTTGGCGATTGCGCGCAGCGGCGATAAAAATCTGCAGTTGCTCGCGCACGCGCTGTTGGCCGACGTATTCCTCGAGGGCTCGGGGGCGCAACGCACGTTCAACGGTTTCCTCATTGGGTGTCGTGGCCTGAGGCGTCACGAGACGCGAGGCTTCGGCACGGGAACTAAGGGAGTCCGACTGTATCGCCATGAATGTAAAAATTGGTCCTAAAGAGGGGGGAAACCGCACAATGTTGCTCAGACAATCGTACACTATCCTGCATCTAAGATCTGTAAATGAGAGGAATGCAATGTCGACTGTGTTACCAACATATGATGATGTGGTGCGCGCGTCTGAGACGCTCAAAGGTGTTGCTCACCGTACACCCGTGATGACCTCGGCGACTGCGGACCGGGTGACGGGCGCGCAGGTATTTTTTAAATGTGACAATTTTCAGCGAACTGGGGCCTTCAAGTTTCGAGGCGCCTACAACTCGATTGCCAATCTTTCGCCAGAGCAGCGTCAGGCCGGTGTGTTGACCTTTTCTTCGGGCAATCATGCACAAGCCATCGCGCTCGCGGGCAAGTTGCTCGGCGTGGCGACGACCATCATCATGCCGCACGACGCTCCCGCGACTAAAAAAGCGGCCACCCAAGGCTATGGCGCCACGGTGGTGAGTTATGACCGTTATAAAGAAAATCGCGATGACATCGCCCGTGAGATGCAAAAAAAGACGGGGATGGCACTGATCCCTCCTTATGATCATTTCCATGTGATCTCGGGACAAGGCACCGCCGCGAAAGAGTTATTCGAAGATGTCGGCGAGCTTGATTACTTGCTGGTGTGTTTGGGGGGTGGTGGCCTGCTGTCCGGTAGCTTGTTATCGGCGTCCGCACTGAGTCCTCAGTGCAAGGTTTTTGGCGTAGAACCCGAGGCGGGCAATGACGGGCAGCAGTCCTTACGCAAAGGTGAGGTGGTGCATATTGATCCACCACGATCAATCGCCGATGGAGCTCTCACGCTTTATCTAGGCCAGTTGACGTTTGGGGTTATCAAACAGCGCGTCACCGATATCTTGACTGTGACGGATCCCCAATTACTTTCGACGATGCGTTTCTTTGCGGAGCGGATGAAAATTGTGGTCGAGCCCACAGGATGCTTGGGTGCCGCGGCGCTTCTAGAGGGCGTCTTGCCGGTTGAAAAGGGTGCGCGCGTCGGCGTGATCATTAGCGGTGGTAATGTAGACTTGCAGGCTTATGCGGGCTTTTTGACGCAAGTCTAAGTTTTTTCTTGGAGTAAAACGATGCGTGTTCTGGTGATGGGTGGTGCGGGTTTTCTGGGTCGACAAATCGTCGGTCGTCTGGTCGCCCAAGGTCACGTAGTGCATGTACCAACGCGTCAGTATCAGCATGGTCGCGCGCTCTTGGTACATCCGACTGTGACGGTCATGCAGGCGGATATTCATGACGATGCGACCATGGATCGTCTGGTGACCGGTTGCGATGTCGTGATCAATCTCGTCGGCATTTTGCACAGCCGCTCAGGACAGCCGTATGGCCCTGATTTTGATCGCGCCCACGTTCAATTACCTAAACGCATCGCACAGGCTTGCCTGACGCATGGCACCAAGCGGTTCATTCATGTGAGCGCGCTGGGCGCCGATGCTCAGGCACCCAGTGGCTATTTACGCTCCAAAGCCGCTGGCGAGCAGGCCATTCGCTCAGCCTATGCCAATGTCAAAAACGATGGTTTCACGATTTTCAGGCCTTCGGTTGTCTTTGGCCCCGAAGACCAGTTTATGAATATGTTTGCGCGCTTGGCGCGATTCTTTCCCGTCTTGCCGATCGCGGGCGCAAAAGCCAAGATGCAACCTGTCTTTGTGATGGATGTTGCCGATGCGATCCTCAACGCGATGTCCCAAGCCTGGGCGTGTGGTCAGACCTTCGATCTTGCTGGGCCTCGAGTCTATACCTTGGGCGAGTTGGTTGAGCTTGCCGCGCTCTGGAGTGGTCATCCTCGCACCGTGATCGCTTTGCCTCTGTCGATCGGACGCATGCAGGCTTTCTTTTTTGAATGTTTGCCCGGTGAGCCCTTGATGTCGCGCGACAACCTGGCTTCATTGACCGTCGACAATACCTCCATCGCACCGATCAACCCCTTGCTCGGGATCGTACCCACTGCATTAGAGTCGATCGCCCCCATTTATTTGAAATCTACCGCCTGAGTTCCTCCATCATGAAAACGATAAAAAAAGGTCAAGCTTTAAACATTAAAGATTCCCGTATTTTGATTGCAGGCGCGGCGAGTCTTGTGGGCTCGCATACCGCCGACCTTTTACTCAAGGAAGGCGCGCGGGAGGTCTTGCTGTTGGATAATTTCTCCTTCGGTTCGATGGAGGCGATCCAGCATTTGCAGGACAATCCGCGCATCAAGATCGTACGTGCGGATTTAATGCGCTTGCCAGACTTGCTGATGGCGACTGAGGGCGTGGATGGCGTGGTTCATTTGGCTGCCTATATGACCTTGGGTTTTTCACAAACACCTTGGCAAGCGGTCGATGTCAACATCCGAGGCGCGCAAAACATGCTCGAAGCGTGTCGTGTCAACAAGGTCAAGAAAATCATCTTCGCCTCTTCGAATGCTGTGTATGGTTATGGAACGGGCATCAAGGGCGCCTTGTCCGAGGAGATCCCTTTTCATTCCGTGGGTGCCCCACCAGCGGCGATCCTTTATGGCGCCTCGAAAATCATGGGCGAGCAATTATGTCGTCATTATCACCAGACCTTCGGCCAGGACTATGTTGTCCTGCGTTACTCCACGGTTTACGGAGAGCGTCAACATTATCGTGCCGCAAACTCCTTGTACATCATGGAAACCTACGATCTCGTGCGCAAAGGTCAGGCACCCGTATTGCCAGGTGATGGCACGGATACCAAACATTTTGTACACGTTTCGGACGTTGCGCGCGCTAATCTTGCCGCACTTCAAAGCACGGCGACCGATGTGGCGGTCAACGTCTCAGGTCCAGCACCCATTACGACGGGGGAGTTGGTGACGTTGGTGCTTGAGTATTGCAAGAGTGATCTCAAACCAGAAGTACGTCCTGATCCCCCAGGCAAGGTTCGTCTGACTTCGGGCGGTGCCTTCCATATCCCGCATGACAAAGCTGGGGAAGCGATTGGCTGGAAGCCTCAAATAGAAATGCGCGAAGGTATCACGCGTTTGTTAGCCTGGCGTGAAGCACAAACATAAACGTTGAAAGGAGACATCCATGAACACGAATATAAATCGACTATTGCTCAGTGCTGCTCTGTTAGTGGGGGCCGGTTTCGCAGGTGTCGCCGTTGCACAGAGTTTTCCTGAAAAAACGGTGACGCTGGTCGTGCCTTATCCTCCCGGTGGCGCCACGGATGTGATCGGACGAATGGTCGCTGAAAAACTCCCTGCACAGTGGAAACAACAAGTCGTGGTGACCAACCGTGCCGGAGCCGGCACAACGGTCGCAGCAGAGTCTGTGGCGCGCGCTCCAGGCGATGGCTATACCCTCTATATCACCACGGCGGCCCACACAATCAGTGCGAGTCTCTATGGCAAGCTGAAATACGACCCTATCAAAGATTTCGCACCGATCACGTTGATTTCAACCATTCCATTGGTGTTGGTCGCCAATCCAAGCTTGCCAGTCAATTCACTGACTGAGTTGATCACGTACGCCAAAGCGCAAAAAAACGGATTGACCATGGCTTCTACTGGCAATGGCACGCCACAGCACCTCGCCGGCGAATTATTCAAATCTAAAACTGGTACGCCTTTAACGCATGTGCCTTACAAGGGCGATACACCGATGCTGACTGATTTGATCGGTGGCCAGGTTCAGGTCGCTTTCGTCACGTTATCGGCAGCGCTGCCCTATATCAATTCGGGCAAGCTCAAACCGATTGCTCTAGCGCATGCGCAACGTGTGGCGGCGATCCCTAATGTCCCCACGATGAATGAGGCGGGCATCCCTGATTTCACAGCCGCCACATGGTTTGGTATTTATGGCCCCGGCACGATGAACGATGCCTTGCGTCAAAAAATCTCTGCGGATATTCAGAAAATCGTGGCAGAACCCGCGATGACGCAGCGGCTCAAAGACATGGGTGGCGAGGTGAACAATAGTTCGCCCGAAGCCTTTCAAAAGGTGATCGCCTCAGAGGTTAAAAACTGGTCTGAGGCCGTACGAATTTCAGGCGCGCGTATTGATTAAGCAATCAGGCTCAAGCTTTCGTGGATATGGGTTATTTTGACAGTCCTTTGAGTGCTTGGCGAATCGCATCCGAGATATTGAGGCCTTCGGGCAGGCCTTTCACTGCAGCTAAGGACTCGCGTTCGGAGTAACCGAGCGCGGTCAACGCGTGCATGACATCGGTTTGGGTGTTAGAGCCCGCAGCGGCATGAGTGCTGAGGCTGTGCCCAAGATCAGCACCGAGTTTTCCTTTCATCTCGAGCAGCAACCTCTCAGCTGTTTTTTTGCCAATACCCGGCACGCGCATGAGGCGGGCAGGGTCTTGAAGAGTGATGGCCTGTGAGAGCTCTTCGACAGACATGCCTGATAAAACGGCTAATGCGGTGCGTGCGCCTATGCCGCTGACTTTGACCAGTTCGCGAAAGGTCGCGCGCTCTTGTGCAGAGGAAAAGCCAAACAAAATATGCGCATCTTCTCTGACGGTCAGGTGTGTCAGCAACGTCACCTGCGCGCCGATTTCTGGAAGCGCATAGAACGTGGTCATCGAAACATCGATTTCGTAGCCGACACCTTGTACATCGAGACCGATGCGTGGAGGTGTTTTGTCATATAACGTACCCGTGAGTCGACCAATCATTCTGAGTCCTTTGGAGGCTAGCCTAGCAATCTACCCGCGCGCAGGCGCGAGCGACCGCGCGAAGTGCGCGTCTGATAGTTCATTTGTCCGAGTTTCTCCGTCAGCGGTGTGATGTGCGCATGACAAATCGCGCAGGCGAGTGCGTCTGCAGGGTCGGCCGCAGGGACGCCATCAAGCCTTAGGAGGCGTTGGACCATCATTTGCACTTGTTCTTTGGCGGCACGACCTGCACCCACGACAGATTTTTTGATTTGTAGAGCCGTGTACTCATGCACGGCTAGATTACGATCTGCCAGTGCGCATAGCGCTGCGCCGCGGGCTTGACCCAGCAGCAGCGTACTCGCCGGATTGGTATTCATAAAAACGATTTCAAGCGCCGCGACATCAGGTTGAGTGTCTTCGACCACTTGGCGAAGATTATCCAAAATGACTTTGAGCCGCAGAGGCAAGGTGATGTCGGTGGGCACAATAATTGTGCCACTGGCGACATAGCTGAGCGTTGCGCCCTTGACGTCGATCACGCCAAAACCTGTTCGGCGAAGTCCCGGATCGACACCAAGTATGCGCATTTCGCTTGCTCCTTTAGTGACGGAAGTGTCGCATACCTGTCAGTACCATCACAATATCGCGCTCGTTGGCTGCTGCGATGACCTCGTCGTCACGCATGCTGCCGCCAGGCTGGATCACGCAGCTCGCGCCCGCGTCAATGACGACATCGAGTCCGTCACGGAAGGGAAAGAAGGCATCCGACGCAACGGCCGAACCCTTGAGCGTTAGACCGGCGTTCCCGGCTTTGATCGAGGCGATACGCGCTGAGTCGATGCGGCTCATCTGGCCCGCACCCACGCCCAGTGTCATGCTATCGCCACAAAAGACGATTGCGTTTGATTTGACGAACTTGGCAACCTTCCAGGCGAACAGCAGATCGCGCATTTGCTCGACCGTCGGCTGTTTGCGCGTGACTACGCGCAGATCTTCGGTCTTGACGATTTCGCAGTCTGGCGTTTGGACGAGCCAGCCACCACCAATGCGTTTAACATCGATGTCGTTCTGGCCGTCACCCATAGGTACCTGCAACACACGCACGTTCTTTTTGCTTGTGAGTAAAGCGAGGGCATCCTGATCGTAAGCGGGTGCGAGCAGGACTTCGACAAACTGTCCGCTGACAGCCTGCGCGGTCGCGAGATCAACCGTGCGGTTAAACGCAATAATGCCGCCGAACGCAGAGGTTGGGTCTGTTTTAAACGCTTTGAGGTAGGCGTCCAGTGCCTTGCCTGCTGTGGCCACGCCGCAAGGGTTGGCATGTTTGACGATCACGCATGCAGGCAGGTCGAAACTACGAACGCAGTCCCAGGCCGCATCGGAATCGGCGATATTGTTGTAGGAGAGCTCCTTGCCTTGCAGTTGCACAAAATTCGAGAGCAGACCGGCTGGGCAATAAGGATCGACGTAAAACGCAGAGCGCTGCTGTGCGTTTTCGCCGTAGCGCAGGACTTGTTTTTGGTAGACCTGCAAGGTGAGGATGTTAGGCCAAGTGTTTCGGGCAGGTGCGGTCTCTTGAGCGGGCTCGGCGACGTTGAGGCTGCTCAGGTAGTTGGCAATCGCACCGTCGTATGCGGAGGTGTGCGCGTACACCTTGGTCGCGAGTTGCAGGCGCAAGCCGTAGGAGGTCCCGCCGGTCTGATCCATCTCGGAGAGTACTGCGGCATAGTCCGCGGGATCGATAACAACGGTCACGCCACCTTGTTCAGTGCCGTGGTTTTTAGCGGCAGCGCGCAGCATGGCGGGCCCACCAATATCGATGTTTTCGACAGCGTCTTCAAAAGAGCAATTGAGGTTTGAGACGGCTTGGCGAAATGGATACAGGTTGACGACCAACAAATCAATCCGGTCAATACCGTGTTGTTCGATCGTCTTGAGGTGTTCGGCGCTGTCACGACGCGCCAAGAGGCCGCCGTGAATCTTTGGATGCAGAGTTTTGACACGGCCATCGAGGATTTCGGGGGAGCCGGTATGCTGCGCGACTTCGGTGACCGCGAGTCCAGACTCGGCGAGTAATTTCGCCGTTCCGCCAGTCGAAAGCAAACGGACGCCGCGTGCAGCGAGCGCAGTGGCGAAATCGACGATACCGGTTTTATCGGAGACGGAGAGCAGGGCAGTTTGAATATTCATTGCTTGGTTAATTTTGAGGGATAAGTTTATGGAAAAGGAGTTTTTTGCGAAGCGTGTTGCGCGTCACGCCCAGCATCTGAGCGGCTTTTGACTGATTCTGTTGCGCGCGTTCCATCGCCACTTCGAGTAAGGGGCGCTCGACGCAGCGAATCACCATGTCGTAAAGATCGCTCGGGTCGGTGTCGCCGAGATCGCTGAAATATTGCTCAAGGCTCAAGCGGACGGACTCTTCGAGGATATTATTTTTTTTCATGGATCACGATGCGTGCAGTTTAAGCCGCGTAAAGATGGCCTGAGCGTAGACCTTGATTGTCGCAGGTTGACGCTGGGATGTCTGGCGAAATTGTATGTTGAAGCGTAAACCATTGATTCACGGCTTCGAACTGCGCATGCGTGCTCTCGATCGTGTTGATCTGGTCGGAAAACTGTTTGCCCGAGGGCAGGCTGCTGACATACCAACCGATATGCTTGCGCGCGGTGCGCACGCCTGGTAGTTCACCATAAAACTGATAGTGATCCGATAAATGCGCCAGCAGTAGGTCCCGCATCTCGATCCAAGTTGGCGGTGGGAGACTCTCACCCGTTTTTAGAAAATGATCCACTTCTCTGAAAATCCAAGGCCGACCTTGTGCGGCGCGGCCGATCATGACGGCATCCGCTCCCGTGTAGGCCAAGACCTCGCGGGCTTTAGCGGGACTGTCGATATCTCCATTGGCGACCACGGGGATCTTCAAGCTGGCTTTTACCTCTCGGATCGTGTCGTATTCGGCTTGACCTAGATAGAGGTCAGCGCGCGTGCGGCCGTGCAAGGTCAGCGCTGCAATGCCGGCGTTTTCGGCGAGCTTTGCGATCCGTAGGGCGTTGCGGTGCTCCCTGTCCCACCCGGTGCGGGTTTTGAGTGTCACGGGAACGCCCAAGGGCAGACAGGCCTGCACGACCGCATCCAGAATGCGGGCGACCAGATCCTCGTGACGCAGCAGCGCAGAGCCTGAGGCGACGTTGCACACCTTTTTGACCGGACAGCCCATATTGATATCGATGACGCGCGCGCCCTTGCTGACATTGAATACAGCGGCCTGCGCCATCATTTCTGGATCCGCCCCTGCAATTTGCACAGCGACAGGATCGATTTCACCATCGTGATTCAAGCGACGGGAGGATTTCACCGTGTTCCAAAGTTGGGGATTGCTGGCCGCCATTTCGGAGACGGCATAGCCCGCGCCCAGCTTTTTGCAAAGCTGACGAAACGGACGATCCGTCACACCCGCCATCGGGGCGACGAAAACGTTGTTCGGAAGGGACCATGGACCAATTTTCATAGCGAAATTGTAATCGCTCAAAGACGACCGTCGAGACTGCCGCCAGGTTTAGCGTCTTAAACCTTGTAATAAATGTCGCGCGAGGGGCGCACGTGCAAGAGGTAAGGCATCCATCCCCAATAGCGCGAGGCCTGCTAGATGCTCGATGGGGGTCAGACCCGTTGTGAAGGTTCGGGCCATGCTATCAGTCAACAAAGCGGTGAGTTGACGATCCGGCTGTCGCTGACGTTGAAACTGAGCGAGTATCGGAGCAACATCTCTTTCAGGTTGTGTCAACCAGTCGCGCAAGGCGATGGCCAGTGCGGCGGTATCCCGCAATCCTAAGTTCAAGCCTTGTCCCGCCACGGGATGGAGTGTTTGTGCTGCATTTCCGATCGCAACGCAGCGTCCCTCAACGATATTGGATCGAACATTGAGGCGCAGAGGTACTGCGACGACCGGAGCGTCCACAGAAAGCACTCCCAAGCGTGTACCAAACATGTTGCTCAGCGCCGCAGAAAACGCTGTGGGGGCGAGTGTGGTGAGGGCGCGGGCGCGCTCGGGTGCGCAGCACCAAACGATCGATTGTGCATCGACGGCTTGGGGATGAGGTAGAACGGCCAAGGGGCCTTCAGGCGTAAACCGTTCAAAGGCCCAACCTTTTCGGGGCTGACTCGCGTTTGCACGCGTGAGCAGCGCCATTTGAGCGTACTCGCGCTGCACAGCGGTGTTCGGATGTCCGTCAGCCTGGATGACCAGTGCCGCGCGTAAAGGTTGGCCGTCTTGTGCGATGCAGACACTTTGCGCGTCTTGTGTGGTCACGTGTGCGGCGAGTCCGGTGCGCAAGGCGATACCGCAGGCATGAACGGCTTGCATCAGGCGAGTCTGCAGCCGTGGATAATGCACCACGGAGCCTAGTTGCGGGACGTTAAAGTCGTGATGACGAATGACAGTTCGGCCGAGTCGACCTTTTTGCGAGACATGAATGTTTTGAATGATCGCAGCCTCGGACGGCCAAGCGTGAAGTGACTCGAGCAAGACCCGGCTGCCATGATTGAGCGCCAGCACTCTAGGATCCTCCTCGGGTGCATAGCCGTATTGGGAGGACGCTCCAGACTGAAACAGTGCGATGCGTTCTGGGTGAGCGGTACAGCGCGCCAATAGCAAAGCAAGCACGCAGCCGACAGGCCCGCCTCCAATAATGACAACATCGAAATCTAGTCGCAACATGTCATTATTCTACTGCCGGCAATGATATGACTGGAGGATGACCTTGAATCAGGTATGCTCGAAATATTTGATCGCACTGTTGAGCTCATGAACGTTAACGCAACTATGTCTACCACACACGCTGATCCAAAATTCCGCCATAAAGTCACCGTTGGCTTGCTCGCGGCCTTGCTCGGCGTTTTCGGCGCCCATTGGTGGTACCTCAGACGTCCTTATGCATGGCTGGTGACGACGTATAGCGTGGTGCTGTTAGTGATCAGTGCCTTCGCTGAGGTGTGGTGGGAAAATCCAGCCTTTTTCCTTTTATATATCCCCATCCTGAATGGTCTTATTGAGGCAATCGTGTGGTGCCTCATGAGCGATGCGCGCTTTGATGCCCGTTTTAATCCCGGGCTTAAACGAGAGCGCCCAAGCGGCTGGGGCGCGATTTTGGTGGCCTCTTTCACCCTGCTTATCGGCACAGTGGCCTTTATGTTCGGCATCGCCATGATCGTGATCTATGTGTGGACAGCGATTGGTTGGCTCGACGGCTTGAACTTGCAGGGCTGAAGATAAGCCTTAAATTTGGATGTTGCTTGTCCCCTCGCAGACCCATTTCAAGCTGTCACGGCTCATGTCTACGCACCCGCCTGTCCCATAGACGCCAGGTGGCGCCCGATATTCCATCATGAGCGCAAGGATGCGTCTTGTTTCTTCGGCATCGCTTAAGGTCGCTTGCATTTTTTTATCGACAATCGTTTCATCCATCCCGACCTTGCCCGACGCAAGTGTGTAAACTCCATGACGCCAGTGATAAATCTCGACGCACTTTTTTTCGATCGAATAGGGTTTGGTTTTATCCCATAGGTTGACGAATTCGCCTGCGCCCAGGTAACAAACCCAGGAGCCTTCGAAGCCATCTGCTTGCACTGACTGTTCGTCTGGGTTTTTAAACCAAACGCGTCCGCCCGGGACGTAGCAATGCTTTGGAAAGGGGCGCTCTCTTGAACCGCGTTCAAATAAAAAAGCGTCGTTGAAATCATCGGCGATCAACGGATTAGATCTCCATTGTGCCGCTATTTTTTCTAATAGATAGGGGTTGGATGTCTCAAGCTCTTTGGTGAGACCATATAACATCAGATATTCGGAGGCTTCACGACAAGAAAAGGAATAACGTCCGCCTGTCACCTCCGGACAGAGCGCCGCTTCGAGTGCCTCGACTAGCGACTCGCCAAATCTTAGGATGAAAGCACCTTCGTCATTTTGGTCCCAAAAGGATGTAGGACGAGAGAGTTGTGAGACTTCAAACTGTAGCTCGGTTCGCCGGGCTGTCTGAATAATGTGACATCTTGCTCGAAGCGACGCAAAAAGTTCTGCACGTGTTGGAAAACTATAGGCCACAGGGCTTGCAGCCATACACAAAAAAGTCTCCTGGCATAAGTCAACTGCGCTCTCTTGAGTGCGAAGTCCTAGCTGGATAGCCAAGCGACTCGTATCAAAGTTCGGGGTGAGTTCACGTAATTGTTGGGAGGCTCGGACGTGTACGGCATATCCTCCAAGGAGTGGTTGCTGAGTAATGTCGACAAAGGGAGACAGACCATGTTCTTCGCACCAGTCTTTGATGGTTCGCTCGGCGCCGGAGACGTCGATCCAGGAGCCTTTCAAAATACAGATGCCGCCTAGCGCCTCGAGTTCACATGGATTAAACATGCCGAATAAGCTATGAATAAAGGTAAGCTTATCTTTTATGCAAAGAATGTCTTCTCAGCAATAGTAAATACCCTAATCAGGCACGCATCAGATGCTCAATGTCGTCCAACCCCACAGGGACTTCGCGTGTGATGAGTTCGCAGCCTTGCTCGGTCACAATGGCATCATCCTCGATACGAATACCAATGTTCCAAAAGACCTCTGGGATATCTTCTGCTGGTCGAATGTACAGTCCTGGCTCAATCGTGAGCACCATATTGGGCTGTAGCATGCGCCAGGGCCTGTCTTGGATACCCGACTGAGGGACCCTGTATGCGCCCACGTCGTGCACGTCCATGCCTAGCCAATGGCCAGTGCGATGCATGTAAAAACGGTTGTAGGCACTGGTTTCCAGTGCTTGTTCGAGCGAGCCCTGCAATAGCCCTTCGTCCAGCAAGCCTTGCGTCAACACCTTGACGGCCGCCTCATGGCCAGCATTCCAATGATGTTTGGGAGAGGTGTGCGCCGCGGCTTCTTCTTGCGCTTTAAGCACTATCGCATAGAGTGTCCGCTGTGGACCCGAAAAACGACCGTTAACAGGAAAGGTGCGTGTGATGTCCGAGGCATAGCCCTCTAATTCACAGCCTGCATCAATCAATACAAGCTCTCCGTCCCGCATCACACAGCGACCAGCGGGATGATGCAACACACAGGAGTTGGCGCCTGCTGCGACGATGCTGTCGTAGGCCACGCCTTGCGCGCCGTGCTTGCGAAAGGTGTACAGTAACTCGGCTTCGAGCTCATATTCGTGCATGCCGGCCTGTGCTGCTTGCATCGCGCGGATGTGGGCGCGAGCCGAGATCGAGGCGGCTTTGCGCATGATGTTGAGTTCTGAAGCGTCCTTGATCAGTCGCATCTCCGACAAGGGTTCGCACAAGTCTAACCATTTGACGGGAGTGGCACGTGCGCCGCGGGCTTTGCGCTGCGCCAGCCCAACCCAGTCGTGTATTTTGTTTAAGAGTTGTTGATTTGAAAAATTGGACAAAGGTGTCAAAAGTTGCGCGTGCCCCTGTAGGAGTTCAGGCATGCGTTGATCAATCTCAGCCACGTCATAGGCTTGATCAAAAGAAAAATACTCAGCGGCTGCTTGAGGTCCCCAGCGTTTACCATTCCAGATTTCAACCTCAGGATTTTTTTCCTCGCAAAATAAAATGCTTTGGTTGACCTCGCCTGCGACCAACACCAACCAAGCCTCGCTTTCCTTAAAGCCAGACAAGTAGAAAAAATCACTGTCGTGGCGAAAGGTGAAGTGATTGTCGCGGTTGCGCTGTCGCAAACTCGCCGTTGGCAAAATCGCGACCCCTCCACCCTGAGTATGCATCCATGCGAATAATTGTGTGCGACGCTGTTTAAAGCTCTGAAGAGGACTTGTGACGTTGGACATAAGTGGTTGTGGGCAGGAATGAGGATTAATCGGGATTCTACGTTCAACATACTACAATCGAGAGCTTGTTTTATTCTATAAAGCGTATTCACGCAAAGGCTGTAGCGATGGATTGGCTCGGTTGGTTAAAGCCTTGGGAGTTTTCCCCATTTCTGGTGGTGTGTTTCATCATCAGCGCTTGGCTATTTGTGCGAGGTCAGCGCGTGCATGCCATATCTCGGACCCGTCAGGTGTTTTTCTGGATGGGCTGGATCATGTTGTACCTGTCCATGCACACGCTGCTGGACTATTACGCTGAGCGCATGTTTTTTATCCATCGGCTGCAGCACCTTGTGCTTCATCACCTTGGCCCCCTCGTCATCATGGCCGCCTACCCGGGTTCGGTGATGCGCGCGGGTTTGCCGCTGTCCTGGCGCGTTCGTCTGAATCGCTTTAATCAAACACTCCTGGGTCGGGCTCTGATTTCTATCATGACCAATCCGATCATCGTACCGACCTTGTTTGTATTTTTGGTGGTGATTTGGCTGATTCCTTCTGTGCAGTTCTATTCGATGCTGGATTGGCGTTTGTACCGACTGATGAATTGGTCAGTGGTCATTACGGGTTTCATGTACTGGAATTTGATTCTGGACCGGCGGCCCAATCCTCCTGCGGCGATGGCGCCTGGTGGACGGGTGATTTCTCCCATCCTGACAATGGCGCCACAAATGGTGGCGGGCGCTGTTATTGCTTTTACCGAGCGTGATTTGTATCCCCTATTTGACTTGTGCGGACGAGCGATTGCGATGAGCCCTCAGACCGATCAGATGATTGGGGGGTTGACGATGTGGATTCCCGCAGCGTTGACCGAAGTCATTGGATTGCTCGTCGCACTCCGCACGCTGATGAGGTTGTCCGCCAAAGGGCGATGGGGCTTACCAAAGCCCCGAGGACACCGTTAGGGAAGCAGGCCGTGATATTTGCGTCCTAGCGCAACGGTCGCTTTGAACATCCCTTCTTTATTGCCGCAGTCATAGCGGATGCCTTCGTAGCGGTGCGCAAAAACAGCTTGTTCCTTGAGTAGGGACGCAATGCCGTCAGTGAGTTGGATTTCTCCACCCGCACCTGCTTGTGTTTGACGCAGATGCGCAAAAATCCTAGCGTCCAGTACGTAACGACCCACCACGGCGAGCGTGGAGGGGGCCACATTCGGCTTGGGCTTTTCTACGATATGGCGGACACGCTCTGTCAGCGCGGAAACGGGGTCGGTTGCCACAATGCCGTATTTGTCCGTATCGGACAAGGGCACTTCTTGAACGCCCAGAATACTGCCTTGGTGAGTGAGGGCGGCATCGATGAGCTGCCCGATCACGGGCCGATCCGCATCCAGCAAATCGTCCGCCAACAGCACTGCAAAAGGCTCATCACCCACGATTGGAGCCGCAGTCAGCACTGCATGTCCCAAACCTAAAGGTGCCGACTGGCGAATATAAATACAGCTAACATTTGAGGGCAGGATTTCTTGAACAATCGCCAGTAGTTCTTTTTTGCCTTTGCGAGCGAGCTCAGCCTCCATCTCGGGGGCACTGTCGAAATGGTCCTCAATCGCGCGTTTATGCCGTCCCGTAACAAAAATCAAGTCGGTGATGCCCGCAGCGATGGCTTCTTCGACGGCATATTGAATGAGTGGCTTGTCGACCACGGGGAGCATTTCCTTAGGCATCGCCTTGGTGGCGGGTAAAAAACGTGTGCCTAAACCAGCAACGGGAAATACAGCTTTTCGTACGGGGCGCATAAATAATCCTTGAAGCTTCGCGCCAAAGTGGCGGAACCAATCTCAACTCCCGCTATCATAAGCGTATGGCACGATATTCTCCAACTGCGACCTTAACCACGTTCTCGCGTGGCCTCGTGTTCGCCCTCTCCCTAAGTTTCGCTTTTACGCCTGTCTGGTCGCAGCCCTCCTCTGCGCCCTCCATGGGTTCGCCCTCGTCTCTCGATCTCTCGCCCGCGCTAGAGCGCAAGCTTGGCGAAGCCATCATGGTCCAGGGTCGGCGCGATCCCGAATACATCAGCGATCCGGATATGAGTCAGTATCTCGAAAACATGGGCCGTAAGCTTGGTGCATACGCACCTGGTGGCGCGCCTCAAATCGAGGTGTTCGGTGTTCGCAATCCAGAAATC
Organism: Bordetella parapertussis; assembly: GCA_945897365.1. Classification (GTDB taxonomy): domain Bacteria; phylum Pseudomonadota; class Gammaproteobacteria; order Burkholderiales; family Burkholderiaceae_B; genus Zwartia; species Zwartia parapertussis_A. The sequence goes on from CAMDFD010000001.1 coordinate 195,946, forward strand.
AATGCTTTCGCGATGCCGGGAGGCTTCATTGGTGTGCATACAGGACTCATCGTGGGTTCTGGGTCTGAGTCTGAGGTCGCTGGTGTCGTGGCACACGAAATCGCGCACGTGACTCAACGGCATATCGCACGTGGTCTAACCCAGCAACGTCAAAGCAGTCACATCGCGATGGCCTCGATCGCAGCTGCGCTTCTCGCTGCGTTGGTGCCTGGAGGCGGTCAGGCCGCGATGGGTATCGCAGCGTTTGGTCAGGCCGCGGCGATTGATCGCCAATTGGGCTTTTCTCGTGAGGCCGAGCAAGAGGCTGACCGTAACGGCCTCGAAATGCTTCGAAAAGCCGGCTATGACCCCAACGGCATGGCAGCCATGTTTGGTCGTTTGAGCAGAGCCTCAAGCTTGAACGAAGGCCGTGGCGGTGGTGCCTATGTATCGACCCATCCACTCAGTTTGCAGCGGATGACTGACATGCAGAACCGTACGCGTCAGTACGGCCCTGTTGGCGCTCAAAACGAAGATGAGTACTGGTTTATTCGGGCAAAGTCCCGTGTTTTGCAGGCGGTTGATCCACGTGCCTTGCGTCAGGCGCAGGAACAACTCGAGGACGAGGCTCGGGCACCTAGGCAGCGCGAGGGTGCGCCACCGTCGCCCGCGCGTCGCGCTGCGGCTTGGTACGGCGTGTCGCTCGCAGCACTCGCCAGACAAGACTCTGCAGCGGCCGCCACGGCACTTGCGCAAGCGCAGCCTCTGATGCCCAATTCGCCTTATCTTGAATTGCAGCGCATTGATATTGAATTGGCGCGAAGACAGGTGGCCCCTGCCTTGAGTTTGGCGCAAGCCGCCCACAAACGCTGGCCACAAAGGCGTTCTTTTGTGTTGCGCACTGCGCAGAGTCTGCAGTTGCTTGGTCGAGACACCGAGGCTGTCGCATTTTTAAAAGCGCAGATCAAGCGTTGGCCGACTCAGGAACCAGAACTTTATAAGATGTTGGCGATGAGCCAAGAGCGCATCGGCGAACGCGTTGAAGCTCGACAGACCATGGCGGCCTATTATGAAAATCTTGGTGCGTTGCCCTCGGCGTATACGCAGTTGCAACAAGCCAGAACAATGTCCAAAGACTTTTACGTCCAGTCTCAAATCGATGTCAAAATACGTGAGCTTTCGAGCCGTATTGCCGATGACAGAAGGCTGTTGGAACGGTTTAGGTCCTAAGCCTCTCGCCTCTTAACAGCAGAAAAAAATGTGGCGAGCCGCGTTGGGAGCCACGTCAAATTGCCTGGCCACATTCCCGTGACAAAGGCGATGTGCCCCCCTTGGGCGGGCTGGTGAAAGACGATGTTGGCGCTTCCGTAATCGGGACCCGGCAAGACTTGCTCAGGTAAAAAGGGATCGTTACGCGCGTTCAGTACGAGTGTTGGGGTGAGTATATTTTTAAGCCAAGGCTTAGCAGACGATTGTTGCCAATAGTCTATGGCGTCTTTAAAGCCATGCATGGGCGCGGTGTAAGCAGTATCAAAATCACGCAAATCGCGTGCTTGATTGATCCGCATCACATCAATCACACCCGGAAACCGACGAGATTTCTCTAAAATCTTTGGTTTAAGCGTGCGCAAAAAATGCCTCGAATAAATTTCACGGTTAAAGAGATTGTCGGACAAGTGATTGCCTGCAGCGACGAGATCCAGGGGGGCGGAGATCGCAGCTGCGGCTCGTAGCCAGTTAAATTGTGTGGGCGCCTCGCCCAGTCTTTTGAGCAGAGCGTTACCCCCCAAAGAAACACCAATCGCATGCCATTGCGCGTTCGGTGCGCGTTGATGGACAGTATCGAGGATGAAGGAGATCTCGTCCGAATCGCCCGAGTGATAGGCGCGTGCCAAACGGTTGGGAAAGCCCGAACAGCCCCTAAAGTGCGCAACGACCACGAGCCAGCCCAAAGCTAAAAAATATTGCGTAATGGACTGGGCGTAGCGACTTTGACTGCTGCCTTCGAGGCCGTGCAGTAACACGAGTGCTGGCTGCGCAGCGCCGGAATTGAGTTGCTCTTGATCCACGGGTGTCATCCAGCGCACGGCAGCCGTGTGCGCGAGTGCGGGATCCTGTTTACGTTTTGAGCGTAATTGCAGTGCCGGAGTGTTCCAGTCCAGATCGATGAAGTCACCATCTGGCGTGTTCACACGCTCCCGCACAAATCTGATGCGGTTAAAGGGGACGGCCAGCGCGCCGAACAGTGTTTGTGATTGCCTGTCGGGTAACCAGGCAGGGACTGGACAAGAGTCAAGATCAAGCGCGGCTTTTAAGGGAGCACCATACAAGGAGGAGACATCGTCAGAAGTTGCGGTCACGGCGAGTAGGGGGTCAGTGTAAAAGTCCCGAGCTGTCTTGCAAATCAAATGCGTTTGCCTCGGCGGGCGCTGCGCTGGCATGGTGCATCACGAGACGCCAGCCAGTCGGGCCTTTGTGGTAAATGTTGGTGGCATAGCAATACGCGACCTCGGTGCTTTGCGCGCCATGCATGGTGATTTGTTCAATTAATGAATGCACTGCGCTCATCATGCTGTGCAGCACGGTGGGTGCGGACGGACGAATGGCCAAGGCACCGTTGGCCAATATTTCTTGCCATGATTCTTTGACCGCATGCAAACCAATGATTCTCAGACCACCGGGATGCACGCAAACGATTTCTTCATCGTCAGCCCAGACTTGCATCAGTCTGGATAAATCGGCGCGCTCGAGTGCGTCGTAAAACGCAAGTTCTGCTTCTTCGGCGGTGGCGAATATATTGGGCACAGGGAGTCTTTGCTGCGGCGTGTGAGCGTTTAGTGAGCGTGTACTACGGTGCCTTCGGCGAGTTTGTACTCAGTGCTGCAATAAGGGCATTTGACCGAACCTGTGTCGACAATGTCTAAAAACACACGGGGGTGCATGCTCCAGAGAGGTGCCTTGGAGCCAGGGCAATGGAGTGGCAAATCTTCTGCGGTCACGATCACAGGGCTTTGGTTTTTACCGGCATTGGATGCTTGGGTCATGAGTCTTCTCTACGCTCGAATTCAATGACACCATTGTACCAAGCAGGAGGTCTACAATACTTAAAATATCGTGACGTTTTTTCGAATAAAAATCTATCTTTCGCTGACTGCAACGCCTTTGTCTTCCCCTGCCTTAACTCCACAAGCCCCCCCATCGCTGAGTGCGCAGCGCATGGCCGCCATGCGCGAAGGCTTGATTGCGGTGACTCCCGGCTTGATCGCCCTAGCGATCTGGGGGGTCGTCACAGGTGTCGCGATGGTCAAGGCCGGCCTGACGGAGACGCAGGCGATCGCAATGTCGCTCTTAGTTTATGCAGGTTCGGCCCAACTCACCTCGCTCCCCCTGTTGGCTGCCGACGCACCCATTTGGCTCATTTTTACCGCGGGCATCATTGTCAATTTGCGCTTTTTGATCTTTGGCGCTGCCATGCATCCTTTTTTTCGTGATCTTTCATGGCGTAAACGCCTGTTTTTGGGCTATTTGAGTGTCGACGTCTCTTTTGTGGTCTTTATGCCGCGTTTTGCGGATGCCCCTAAAAAAGGGACGCTTGAGCAACACTGGTTTTTTATCGGTACGATTTTGGCCTCTTGGGTCGTCTGGCAAACCTCCTCGATGATCGGTATCTCGTTAAGCACGGTCGTTCCGGTTTCCTGGTCATTGGAGTTTGGCGCTGTATTGGCCTTGATGGCCATGATGTTGCCTCACATCACTTCCCGGGCGGTCTTTGCTTCTGTTGTTGTGGCGGGATTAACGGCTTGGCTCACACAGTTATGGCCGCTGCGACTCGGTTTACTTGCTGCGGTCGTGATGGGGATTATTGCTGGCATGTGGGCCGAAAGACACTCAAAACCAAAGGTGAAGCCTCATGGGCAATAGCCAGTACATTTACACTGCGATCGTCTTGTTGGGGTTGTGTACCGCAATTTGTCGTGCCGGTTACTTTCTCTTTGGACATCACATTCCGTTACCCGAAGGGTTGCGAAGCGCTTTGCGTTATGCCCCCTTAGCCGCGCTGACGGCCATCGTGATTCCGGAGTTGCTGCCCTGGCACCCGGTTAATGGGCCACAAGTGGACCTGCGGCTATTGGCAGCTTCGATCGCGATCGTGGTCTTTTTGTGGACGCGGAATGGGTTCTTGCTGATTGTTTCAGGTATGTGCACGCTGTGGTTGTCTCGCTGGCTGTTTGGGCTCTGACGCCGATTTCCTGAGGCCTCGTCCCTCAACATTTCTGGCCGTCGCCGCTTAATCTGGTCTGGCTGCGTTACACTGGTGGGTGATTTCTTTAAATAATTCAATGACTTCAAACACTCAAACCCCTACTCCGGACGAAATCGCACCGTCTGTTCCAACATTCGCTGAGATCGGACTTCATCCCTCTATCTTGCAGGCCGTCGCAGATACGGGATACACCGTACCGACACCGATCCAGGCTCAAGCCCTTCCTTCTGTGATGGCTGGCAATGACGTGATGGGTGCGGCGCAGACGGGTACAGGAAAAACAGCCGCTTTTACGCTGCCTATTTTGCATCGTTTGATGCCGATGGCCAATACCAGCGCGTCTCCTGCTCGGCATCCGGTGCGCGCCTTGATCCTGACACCGACACGTGAGCTCGCTGACCAGGTGTATGAGAGTGTCAAGCGTTATGGTTTCAAGACACCTTTGCGCTCGACGGTGGTGTTTGGTGGCGTGGATATCGGTCCTCAAAAGGAAGCCTTGCGCAATGGCTGCGAGGTATTGATCGCCACACCCGGACGCTTGCTTGATCACGTCGAGCAGCGCACCGTCAATTTGAGCCAAGTTGGTATTTTGGTGTTGGACGAGGCTGACCGCATGCTGGATATGGGGTTTTTGCCCGATCTCGATCGTATTATGCGACTGTTGCCCGCTCAGCGTCAGACATTGCTTTTTTCTGCGACCTTCAGCAATGAAATTCGTAAGCTTGCCCGGACCTATTTGAAAAATCCGGTTGAAATTGAAGTCGCAAAGCGCAATGCCACGGCAGATACCGTGACACAGATTGCCTATGCAATGGCTGGCGAAGCTAAGCGCGCCGCAGTGGTTCATCTTGTTAAATCGCGTGGACTCAAGCAAGTCATCGTATTTTCCAACACCAAAATTGGTACGAGTCGTCTAGCCCGTCAATTAGAGCTCGATGGGGTGCGTGCCGAGTCGATTCATGGTGACAAATCCCAAGCGGATCGCATGAAGGCGCTCGAGGCCTTTAAAGCGGGCGAGCTCGAAGTCCTCGTGGCGACGGATGTCGCCGCGCGAGGCCTCGATGTTGCGGGCGTGCCTTGTGTGATTAATTACGATTTGCCGCACAGCGCCGAAGATTACGTGCACCGCATTGGCCGGACCGGTCGTGCAGGCGCCAGCGGAGAGGCAATTTCGTTTTTCTCTCCCTCCGAAGAAAAATATTTAATTGATATTGAAAAACTCATCAAGGCACCTGTGACGCGCGCCGTGTTACAGATCCCTGGAGAGTTGCTTGTTCGTGCACCGTTGCACGATGATGCGCGACCCACGCGTCCCACGCGTTCGACGCGCTCAGGTGAACGAGGTGGCGACCGCGGCGGTAGTGGTGGGGGAGCGAACGCCCGACCCAGCCGCTACAGCGCACCTGTCAAGCCAATTGATGAGTTTTTCCTCAAGCCTTATGAGCCTTCTGCTTCCGCTGTAGCTGCCGCAGCGCAGGCGCCTGCCTTGACGGGCACAAAATCTGTGACGCAAGCAAAACGGGTGGTCGGCTTGTTGCTCGGTGGCGCGCAAAAAAAACCAGAGGCTAACTAGAGCCTGACGTCGCATCCGCGCACTAACGACGTGCGCCTTTGAGCAATGTCAAGAGCGTTTCGGGCAAAGCCGTCGGTTGAGGTTTTCCGTGAGCGCGCATGGCAGTGATCAAGCGATCCAGATGTTCAATGTGCGGCAAAATCGTACCCATGAAACGCACTTCAGTCTTGTCAACAATGGCGACTGTGGGAAAGTTTTCAACATCTTCGTCACCTAATAGCTCTGGGTGCTCTTCGATATCCACCCATATAAAGCATGCGTCAGGATATTGCGCTGACAAACTCTCGAACTTGGGTTGGTATTCTTTGCAAGTGTCGCACCATGCCGCACAAAAACACATCACCAGCGTGATTTCTCCGCAGGCGAGTCGTTGGGTGAGCGCGGGGGTGTCAGGAAAAAAACAAGTCATATCGGCACAAGGCAAAATGATTGTCTATGATAGCCGGGATTCGTCAGCTTTCAATTGAATGCATTGATTGAACGCACTTCAGCCTTTTAGTGGAGGCACCCTATGCAGCAGTATTCAGTTTCTCAGACCCCACCTTATCGCGAGATTTCCACTGGCTTGGCGGGTGTTGGTCCGGCATTTTGGCGGGCTATCCTCTCGCAATTACATCCGCGTATGCTGTTTGCGCTTTTGTTGCCGTTTTTGATCATGCTTGTCGGGGCGATCTTGTTACTCGTGTTAGCGCTTGGTCCGTTGACGGACTGGCTCAATCAACAGTTAAGTCAGTCAACGATGCTCATCGCGACCAATGAGTGGATGGTGTCGGTGGGTTTGTTTTCGCTCTCCGCGATCAAGGCTTGGCTCGTGCCGTTTGCCGTAGCGATCGTGCTCCTGCCGATCTCGGGTATTTTGGGGCTGACCGTCGCGGCGATTTTTGTCATGCCAATGGTGGTGACGCACGTTTCGCGTCAGCACTTTCCAGGTCTTGCGTTGCAGGGTCAAAATACGCTGGTCGTGAGCGTCTGGAATGCCGTCTGGGTCAGCGTGGTTTTTGTTCTGGGGTGGGTGTTAACCTTGCCCTTTTGGTTATTTCCACCGCTTGGTCTATTGGTGTCGCTTCTTTGGTGGACGTTTGCCTTTTCTCGTATCATGCGGATCGATGCGATCGTAGAACACGCAACATCGCAAGAACGTTTGCTCCTCATCAAGCGCCAAAGCACGGGATTTTGGACCATTGGCATGGTGTGCGCTCTCATGAATTTGATTCCACCCGCGTGGATTTTCCTGCCGGTCTTTTCTGGTTTGGTTTATACCCATTACGGCTTGGATGCCTTGCAGCGATTGCGCTCAGAAAGAATCCTCGATGTTTAAGCAATTAAATGCCTGTTGGTCGTAATGACCACGACATTTTGTGCTGAAATATTAGATTATTGATTTGATTTTTTAATGGATCGCCTATGTCAGTCTCTCAAGCCAACGCCCGATTCGGTTTAATTGTCGTCGGCGATGAAATTTTGTCTGGCCGCCGCCAAGACAAGCACTTTCCCAAAGTCGTTGAGTTGCTTGCAGCGCGCGGCTTGCAACTATCATGGGTTGAAATCCTTTCTGATGATCGTGCGGCGCTGACTGAGGCGCTCACGCGTAGTTTCGCCGGTAATGACATTGTGTTTTGTTGTGGCGGCATTGGCGCTACGCCCGATGACCATACGCGTCAGGCAGCCGCGGCTGCTCTCGGCCGCCCCTTGGCACTGCATCCGTTTGCTCAAGAGCAAATTACGCTTCGCTGTATAGACAATGCCGCAAAAGGCCAAGGAACGGCCGATATGACGGCGCCAGAAAATGTGCAGCGTTTGCAGATGGGTTTCTTTCCAGAGGGCTGCGAAGCCGTCGTGAATCCTTTCAATCGGATACCTGGGTTTTTTATTCAAAACCATACCTTTGTACCCGGTTTCCCTGTGATGGCTTGGCCGATGCTCGAAGCGACGCTTGATACACGCTATGCGCACCTGCACAACAAAGAAGAGCGTACCGAGTACTCCTTTATCGTCTACAGCATGCCTGAGTCACGCATTACCCCGGCTCTCGAAGCACTCGAGCAAAAGTGGCCAGGCGTGCGTGCCTTTAGTTTGCCATCTGTAGGCGATGGCGGTGGAGTTCCACATATTGAACTGGGCGTCAAAGGCGAGCCTGTGGCCAGTGCTCAGGCGCTTGAGTTCCTCCGAGCCGAAGCGCTACGTCTTGGTGCTCGCTTCGATCCGCCGGCGCAGTGATTTTTCACAATATGGGATAAAATATTTTCTGTTGCATTGCAATAGAGAGTGCGTTCCATGAATTATTCACGATCCACACGGCCGCAATTGTCTTCACTGCAGGTGTCTTTAACCCAGCCTTCCGTGGCGCCCCTCCAAGCCAATGGCGGCTTGGGGATGGCGATTCAGGTGCTCGAGCGCGCGACGGCGCTGTTAGATGCCTTGGCGGCACAACCCGATCCCGTGGCCCTCAAGGACTTGTCCAAGGCGACGGGACTTCATGCGTCGACTGCGCATCGTATTTTGAATGATCTTGTGCTCGGGCGCTATGTTGACCGCGTTGACAGTGGTTTGTATCAACTTGGAATGCGGTTGCTCGAACTGGGTTCACTGGTCAAAGGCAGGCTGAACGTGCGTGAAGCCGCGATCGACGCGATGCAAGCCCTTCACAAATTGACCGGTCAAACTGTGAATCTATCGGTCCAGCAGAGTGATGAAATTGTCTACATTGATCGTGCTTGGAGCGAACGCTCGGGCATGCAGGTTGTGCGTGCGATCGGTGGACGGGCGCCCCTACATCTGACTTCCACAGGCAAACTGTTTCTTTCCGCCGTCGATACCCGGCAAGTACGCGCATACGCGGCGCGCACGCAATTGGCGGGAAGCACGGCCAATAGCATCACCGTTCTCGAGGCGTTAGAACGTGAGTTATCACTGGTGCGACAGCATGGTTATGCCCGCGATAACGAGGAGCTCGAGCTTGGCGTTCGTTGTATTGCGGCCGGGATTTATGACGACACAGGCAAACTTGTGGCGGGTTTATCGATTTCCGCACCCTCTGGTCGTCTCGAGGATGCTTGGATACCGCAACTTGTCGCGACCGCAGGCAAAATTTCCGAAGCGCTGGGCTACGATGCGAGCCTTGCGACCTGAGTTGTGTGGTTTTTTGATGCAACGCAACAAAAAAGTGTTGACACTCAGTTTTTGAGGTCTACAATAGAATCTTGTGCAGTGCAGCAAAGGATTTGTAGCAATATCTATGATGCCCTGCAGCCCACAACGTAGCAATTGATGGAGCAATTTGTGCTCCCCCAACCCTCCAGGAGAACACGATGTCCGCAATCCCTCAGCAAGTTTTAAACAGCCAGAAAGCTGCAATCGAAGCACTGGTTTCCATTCAGGGTTCAGTGTTTGGCGGCTTTGAAAAGCTCGTCGACTTAAACCTCAAGGCCATAAAAGCCACTCTCGACGAAGTGTCGGAAAAATCACAACAAGTCGCCGGCGTCAAAGACGCTCAAGAAGCGGTCGCGATGACCTCGAACTTGGTTCAACCCAGCGCAGAAAAAGCAATGGCTTACGGCAAGCATGTGTTTGACATTGTGAGTTCCGTGCAATCAGATTTGGCCAAGCTTGGCGAAGCCCACCTCGCCGAAGGCCAGAAACACATGCAGGATGCGATTGAGCAGCTGACCAAAAATGCACCCGCAGGTTCGGAAAGCGCCGTTGCAATGCTCAAAAGCGGTTTGGCTCAGGCAAATACGGCCTTTGATTCAATGACTAAAGCCGCCAAGCAGGCTGCCGAAGTCGCTGAAAAGAATCTGACTGCCGCAACAAGCGCCACCATGAAAGCGGCTGGTGAGGCTGTTGAAGTCGCCAAGTCAGCAACACGTGGTCGCCGCGCTGCTTAAGTCTCGCTCTGATCCTAGACGCTCTTGAGGAGCGTCTAAACAAAAAGACCGCCCAATATTTCATCAGGGCGGTCTTTTTGTTTGAGTGGCTGAATAGGGTTTTATCGACGTTGGCGAGCAATTTCTTTCGCGCATTCGCCGACTAGGCTTGGGCCACGATAAATCAACCCTGTGTAGAGCTGAACGGCATTGGCACCCGCCGCCATTTTTTCAGCAGCATGCTTGCCAGACATGATGCCACCGACGCCAATGATGGCGAAATCCGATCCCAGTTTTGCACGCAGGCGAGCAATGACTTCGAGAGATCGGGCATGCAACGGGGCGCCTGAGAGCCCACCCGCTTCGTCGGCATACTTTTGTCCTTGCACCGCCTCACGGGCCAGAGTGGTGTTCGTCGCGATGACCCCATCGATACCATGACGTGGCAGGACCTCAGCAATGATGTCTATTTGTTCTTCGGTCAGATCGGGAGCGATTTTGACAGCGAGCGGAACCTGCTTTTGATGTTGCTCGGCAAGGGCCAAGCGCCGTGTCGCGAGCTGGGATAGCAACTGATCAAGTTCGTGCTCGCCTTGCAAAGCACGCAGATTTTTGGTGTTGGGGGAGGAAATATTGACCGTGATGTAGTCGGCATGTGGGTAAACACCCGATAAGCCAATCAGGTAGTCGTCTGCGGCTTGCTCAATCGGGGTGTCGGCATTTTTACCAATGTTGAGACCGATGATGCCACCACGACTCCGCCAAGTGCTGCGCTGAACGTTCGCTAAAAATGCCTCGAGCCCTTGATTATTAAAGCCAAGCCGGTTGATCAGCGCTTCGGACTCGGGCAGTCTAAACATGCGCGGTTTTGGATTGCCAGGTTGGGCGCGTGGTGTCACGGTTCCGACCTCGATAAAGCCAAACCCGAGGTTACCCATCGCATCGATATGTGCGCCATTTTTATCAAGACCTGCTGCTAAACCAACAGGATTTTGTAAGCGTAGGCCCATGAGTGTGATGGGCGCCGACACCTGGCTGTGCATCAAGCCGCGCGTGAGCGAGCAATCGTAAGCGCGTTGTAACGCACTGAGTGTGGCATCGTGCGCGGTTTCGGCATCCAGTGCGAAAAGCGCATGGCGAGCGAGAGGGTAGGCTTGAAATAAAAAGGACATTTGACTCAGTGCCTTGGCGATATGGTGACGCTATTTTAGCGGGCTGTTTGCCACTGACCGTCTAGTCGGTATTCGGAAGGCTTGAAAAGCGCTTTATAAGCCATCTTTTCACTGTTTTCGATCCAATATCCTAGATACAGCCAAGGCAAGTTGAGTTGTCGACATTGATTGATCTGCCAAAGAATACCGTAGGTGCCTAGGCTGCCCCGCGTCTCAGGCTCATAAAAGGTGTAGACCGAGGACAAGCCTTGCTCCAAGACATCAATAATCGACACCATTTGGAGTGCGCCGTCTTGATTGCGGAACTCGACCAGCCGCGTATTGACTCTGCTCGCAAGCAGAAACTCGCCATACTGTTGGCGACTGTCATCATCCATGCCACCTTGAGGATGACGTTGGGCTTGGTAGCGTTTGTAAAGCGCATAATGTTCTTCAGACCAAGCGAGCTCAGCGACCAGAGGCCTGAGGTCTTTGTGCTGCTTGAGCGCGCGCTTTTGAGTGCGCGTGGGCTCAAACTGTTCAACGTTGACACGCACAGGTGTGCACGCTTTACAGTCATCGCAATGCGGCCGATACGTAAACAGTCCGCTGCGACGGAAGCCTTGATCGATCAGCTGCGAATAGGTATCAGAATGGATCAGATTTCCCGGGCCCGCCACCTGAGAGCGCGCTTGTCGCCCAGGCAGATAGCTGCAAGGGTAGGGAGCCGTGGCATAAAACTGCAACGTCGCAAAGGGGAGTTCCTTGATTTGGCTCATGCCTAACACTCGGGTTCAACATATACAAACATGACATTGAGAATATTACAAATCTGCCGGCAGCGGGTGCAATTCCCCTTGTTGATCCAAGACGCCTGGGTGCCAGACAAGGCTAGGCTGCAGAACGCTCGCCCGTACATGTTCAAGAAACGCCTCGCGCGGCACGAGCTTGGCACCGAGTGAGGCCAGATGATCCGTTTTCATTTGACAATCAATCCAGGTGACACCGCGCTGCTTTAAAAAGGCGACTAAGTGGATAAAGGCGATTTTGGAGGCGTCATTGGCGCGACTAAACATCGATTCGCCATAAAACATCCTACCCAGGCTCACACCATAAAGACCACCCCTGAGCTCGCCATTGATCCAGGTTTCAATGCTGTGCGCTTGTCCCACCACATGCCAGGCCTCATAGGCAAGCTGCATTTCTTGGGTGATCCAGGTGCCTGGCTGACCGTCGCGTGCCGACCTGGCACAAGAACGAATGACCGAGCCAAAAGCGGTGTCCACGGTCACGGCGATACTGAAATCACCTGCGGCTTGCGCTCGAGCGATTTGGCGCAGACGCTTTTTCAGCGAGTGCGAAAGGTGGAGTTCGTCGCACTTTAAAACCATGCGAGGATCGGGTGACCACCATAAAGGGGGTTCGTCTTGGGAGTACCACGGGAAAATGCCTTGCGAGTAGGCTGCACGCAAACGTGGAATCGACAGATCACCGCCCGCGGCGAGCAAGCCAGGTGGGTCCTTGAGCGCGCGCGCGACAGGTGGGAAAGGGGTGTCGATCTCTAGCCAGATCAGGTTCAACATGTTGCCCGCTTCAACATTCGCGAAAACGGCTAACGATTAAGCGCGAGCGAGTAGTGGTGCATCTCGAAGTGCCCATGCGACCGATCATGAATATAGTGTTTGAGTGTGGTCGATACGGAGCGAAAGGCGAGGTTGTCCCAAGGAATTTCATCGAGCCCATACCAACGCGCTTCGAGAGTTTCTGGACCGGGGTCGAGCTCGGGACCCAAGGCTTCGGCCAGAAAATAAACATGGACCTGATCCACTTGCGGAATGTCGATGGCAGTGTAGAGTTTGCCGAGGGTGATATTGGCGCCCGCTTCTTCTTGCGTTTCGCGCATTGCGCCTTGGGCCATACTTTCGCCGAGCTCCATAAAGCCGGCTGGTAGTGTCCACGTGTTGGCGCGTGGCTCAATCGCACGAAGACAAAGTAAAACTTTGTCGCCCCAGACAGGGAGGGTCCCCACGACTAAACGGGGGTTTTGGTAGTGCACCGCACCACAGTGTTCGCAGACGTCACGCTTGCGGTTATCCCCCTCGAGTAAACGATTGGTATTTGGAGTGCCGCATTGACTGCAGAACTTCTGTGCTCGTGGTGCGGGAAAGTAAAAGCTTGGATCGTGGCTCATGGCGTTATTTTACGACTAAGAGCGTCGGAATTGATCAAGCTCGGACCCGGGTTAGGAATAAAGTGCAGCGCCGAAGGGATTTCAGCGGCTTTGATAAAGCTCAGCGCTGCGGGTTCGGTCAAGGCAGCGTATTGCTGCTCAGGATCCGAGAGTAAGACACTTGTCGAGCTCGGGTTGAGCACATTTTGTGTGGGTGATTGCTCTTGCGCTTGTTCAAAAAGCGCAAACCAATCAAAAAGTGAACGCCTGTCCGCACTGCGCAGTATTTCTGCGATGAGGTGTAGGTCACGGTCATCGACTCGACCGGGGCCGACGTTTGTCTGCGCGAACAGTTGACCGGTCTCGTCACAATACCAATGGGAGATTTGCTGAATCGTGATGCCATTGTGCGTGGTGATCGCTTGAGCCGAGGGATCGATATGCAGGATCAGCGGGGCGGCATCGAGGCGCACATACACGCGCTGCGGACCATTTTGGAAATACCAGGCACCATCTGGTTTGCTTGCATAGTTGCGACTAATAAAGCCGAGGATTTGAGTGTTGGTGATGCCTTGACCCGCACCCCCAAGTTGAGCGTCCCCAAGAGGGTGTAGTTTCCATTCCCCGCGGGCTGTTAAAGAGAGCCATCCATAGACCACGGGCACATTAGGCCAGCGTTTGACTGCATCAAGTACGGACTGATCCATCAGGTTTTCTCGCTAGAAACCAGAAGAGGCTGGCAAACTGAAGAATGACTAGAATGCCCATCGCGCCAGTCAGCGCCTGAGACGAGTCGTAGCCAAAGCCTTGAAATAAATCGATCAGCAAGCCAAAGCCCCACTGCACGGCGAAAGAACCCACAAAAACCATCAGGTTATAGGTGGTCAGTATCCGACCCGCGATGTGTTTGGGAAAAGCGAGCGCCATTTGGGTCTGCAGCAAAAACATCGCCGGAACCATGAGTACCAAGATCAGCCAAACGATCCAAGATAGGCCACCTTGCCAAAAAACGATGATGGCGAAACACACGGGGATCCAAATCAACGCGCAGACCGATTGCGTCAGCAGTGCTACCCCCTTTTTAATCAACCAGGGGCTAATCGAGCCCATCAGGATATACGCTAGCAGGATGGTCGCATTGAGGTAAAGCAAGGTTTGGCTGGCTTGGTCGGGCGTCATCCCGAGTACACCGGTAAACCAAGGTCCGGCCCAAAGAGTTTGCAGCGCAACAAAGCCGCCGATAATAAAAATCGTCGGCGGAATCGCCTGAATCATCAAGGGGTGTTTACAAAGGGTGAAAAAGTCACCCTCGCGATGGTGTGCGGTGACCGTCGGCGCCTGCTGCCGATCCAGGTCGCCCGCAAACAAAAAAATAGTCAGCGAACTCAACACCAGTAACCCTGCGATCAAACCAAACGAGGAGCGCCAACCGATCCACTCTGCCAAGATCAAGGCAGGTTGGCTGGCCATCAAGGCGCCGGAGGTGCCGGCAACCAACATGTACATCACCAACCGGGGCTGTTGTTCAGCGGGAAAGCAACGACGAAAATAAGAGTAAGCCGCCATGAGGCAGGCAGAAACACCGATGCCAATCAGCATCCGACCGACCGAAAGCAGCCACAGTGCCTCGCTGGTGGCCATCAAGACGGCGCCAAAGGCCGCGACCAAGAGCAGTAAAGATTCGGTGCGACGGGCGCCGTGTCGGTCTAGCCAGATGCCCACAGGAATCTGTACCGCGCTGAATCCCAAAAAAAAGGCGGAGGTCAACCATCCGAGCTCTCCTGGCGAGAGCTGGAGATCGTCCGCAAGCAGAGGGGCAATCGCGGCATTGACCGAGCGCAAGACATAGGAAAGAAAATATCCACAGGCAAAGACCAGCACGATCCTAAAAGCGGCAAAACCTACTGGAGTCTGGTGCTGTGTCGGGAGAGGGGGGGATTGATTCATGTGGCGCTAGCCTGACCATGCACTCGTCAATGTGTGGGGTGTTGGAGGCGCAACCCGGAATCGAACCGAGCTACACGGATTTGCAATCCGCTGCATAACCACTCTGCCATTGCGCCAACACGAAGCTTTACGCAACCGCAGATCATACTACAAAAGCGCTTTTTTATAGACGCCACAACAAACTATACTCATACTATAGCCTGCTGCTTGAGAGCCGCGTGATGCAAACGCATGGCGCTTCCTGCGCATCGGTTCTAAAGGTTCCATTGTTCATTTAATTATTTGGAGACATCCATGAATACAATCATTAAGCGTCGGATACTGATGCAAGTAGGTGCGTGTGCCTTAGCGCTGTCCGCAACGGGCGTTTACGCGCAGACCGATTGGCCCGCTAAACCAGTGACCCTGGTGGTGCCATTCCCACCAGGCGGCGGTACGGACGCCTTTGCGCGTCCATTGGCAGCCGTGTTGAGCAAGTCGCTTGGCAAACAAGTGATCATCGACAATCGCGGTGGCGCAGGCGGTACTCTCGGTGCAGGCATTGCGGCGAAAGCGGCACCTGACGGTTACACACTCTTTGTGGGTGCCGTGCATCACTCAATCGCGCCATCGATGTACCCCAAGCTTGACTACGATCTCCAAAAAGATTTTGTGCCGATCGCGGTCGTCGCGCGCGTGCCACAGGTGCTAGTCGTCAATCCCCAAAAAGTACCGGGCGACTTTAAGGCCTTTATGAATCAGGTCAACGCCAACCCAGGCAAGATGAACTATGGCTCGGCTGGTAGTGGGACTTCTCACCACCTCGCAGGCGAGTTGTTCAAAATCCAGACCAACACCAATATTGCCCACATTCCTTATCGTGGCGCAGGCCCGGCTTTGCAGGGTTTGATGGCAGGTGATGTCGATATGATGTTTGACGGTTTGGGTTCTTCTTCTGCGCACATCAAATCTGGCCGAATCAAGCCTTTGATGGTGGCGGGTGCCTCACGCAATCCTGCGATTCCTGATGTACCAAGCGCAGCCGAACTCGGTTTGCCTGGTTATTCCGTCAGCACATGGTACGCAATCTGGGCACCAAAGGGCACTCCGCCCGCTGTTCAGGCCAAGCTGATTGACGAAATCAAAAAGGTGTCAAAAGACGACACGATTGTTAAGGTTTGGGCAACAAATGGTGCTGAGTTCCCTGATCTGACGGGTGCACAGTTTGGGAAGTTTGTTGATAGCGAGATTAAGCTCTGGGCGGATGTTGTGAAAAAATCTGGTGCCAAGCTTGACTGATCAGTGCAGCTAAGAAAAAAGCCTGACTCAATTAAATTGTGTCAGGCTTTTTTTGCCGAATTTGGAGCGGGAGACGAGGCTCGAACTCGCGACCTCAACCTTGGCAAGGTTGCGCTCTACCAACTGAGCTACTCCCGCTTGGTCTCCACAAAAAACGTTGTTTTGTGCGAAGACCAAAACTATATCACAACTACCCGCCTGCATGTCAAATCCGCCCCTTCCCTCGTCTGATTGCGCCCCTTCTGTGCAAAGCATGTCATTGACTCGGTTCAATACGCTGGGTTTGACCTGCGAGGCCAAGCAGGTGTTGACGCTCTCGTCCCAAGACCAATTGCCTGAGGTCACAGCGGGCGCGCGCAAGGCCGGCGGTATCTTGGTCCTAGGAGGAGGAAGTAACGTCGTATTGCCCGCGGAGCTCGATCGCCTGGTGGTGCGTGTTGCGCTTAAAGGAATCACGCCTGTCGAGCCGTCTGATCAGTTGGCATGGCGGATCGATGTCGCTGCAGGCGAAAACTGGCACGATTGGGTTGAGATCGCGACGAAAAACGGTTGGTCAGGACTTGAAAACTTGGCGCTCATTCCAGGTACCGTTGGCGCGGCTCCTGTGCAAAATATTGGCGCCTATGGCGTTGAGCTCCAAGATCGTATTGAGTCGGTCACCGCTTGGCATATTCCTGAAGGCAGGCTCGTGACGCTTTCCAAGGATTCTTGTGGTTTCGCCTACCGGGATAGTATTTTTAAACGAGATATGCGCGGGACATGGTTGATTGTGTCGGTTCGCTTTTTACTGCCCAAGAAATGGGTGCCCGTCATGAGCTATCCAGATTTGAAACACCACGCAGTGCTCTCTCGTCTGGAGCCTGCCCACGTCAAAGCCGAACAGATTTTGCAGGCTGTCTGTGAAATTAGGCGAGCCAAGTTACCGGATCCGGCAATACTGGGTAATGCGGGTAGCTTCTTTAAAAATCCTGTCGTTTCGGAAACCCAATACCTGTTGCTCAAGAAACAATTTCCAGCCTTGATCGCCTATCCGCAGTCAGATCAGACCTTCAAGCTCGCCGCCGGTTGGTTGATTGAGCGCTGCGGTTGGAAAGGCAAACGGTTAGGCGCAGTCGGTGTGCATGATCGTCAAGCGCTCGTGCTGGTCAATTATGGTGGTGCCCAGGCCTCAGCGCTGATGGCGCTGGCGCATGAGGTGCGCGCTAGCGTCAAGGCCGAGTTTGGGGTGAACCTTGAGATCGAACCGGTCGTGGTGCCCGGCAGTTAAAGGCCTAACACGGTCTGCATGTCGAACAGGCCTTTGTGTTTGCCCTCAAGGAAGCGGGCCGCGCGCAAACTCCCCTCGGCATAGCCAGCACGGCTACTAGAACGGTGAGAGATCTCGATGCGTTCGCCCGTGCCGCAGAAAAAGACAGTGTGATCGCCCACAATATCGCCACCACGTACGACAGAGAAACCAATTTCGCCTGTTTGACGTGGTCCAGTATGTCCATGTCGAGTCCAGGTCGCGATATCGTCGAGGGATTGACCCCAGGCTTGGGCGATCGTCTCACCCATTTTGAGGGCGGTTCCCGAAGGAGCGTCTACTTTGTGACGGTGGTGTGCCTCAAAGACCTCGACGTCATAGCCCGAATTTAGAATGCGGGCAGCCATGTCGAGTAGTTTCAGGGTGGCATTCACACCTACGCTCATATTGGGTGCGAACACAATCCCGATGCTTTCGGCGGCCTGCTTGATAGCGGCTTTACCCGCCTCATCAAACCCGGTCGTACCAATCACCATATTGACTGAGTGCTCAACGCACGCAGCCAGATGTTTGAGAGAGCCTTCAGGTCGCGTGAAATCAATCAGACAGTCGGCATCTTTAATCGCGGCCAACTGATCAGTGATCAGGATACCGCTTGGTTTGCCCAGAAACGCACAGGCATCCTGGCCCAGCATGGGCGCGCCTGTGATATCGAGGGCGACTGTCAGTTGTAAATCAGTGGATTGGGAGACGGCTTCGATGAGCATTCTACCCATACGACCACTCGCGCCGGCAATAGCAATTCGCATCATGAACTCTTTGGTTGAAAGTCGTTAAAGCAACGGGGCTGGGGCATCATCCGGCGCGCCAGGTAGTGCAGCTGGGTCGGCAATGGACGTGTCACCCAAGGTCTGACCTAAATCCAAACCTGGCGCCATTTCAATGGGGGCGCCGAGGCCGGCATCATTAGCCTGACGCTCTTTAAAGAGTGCGTCTTTGGCAGCTTCGCGTTTGGAGATGCCGACTTCTTCGCGGGCGATCTGGAAGGGCTGCAGTTCAGGTTGTTCGTCGCCTTTCCAGCTGGCGAGCTGACCGCCATTAAACAGGACGGTAAAGACGCGTTCTTCAACCTTGCCTTTTCCGGAGCGGTAGTAATAAGGATAATCCCAGCGGTTGGCATGCAGCGCGCTGGTCAGCGTCGGGGTGCCAAGGGCGAAGCGCACTTGTTCTCGGGTCATGCCGGGACGAAGGAGGGCGACTTGATCTTTGGTAATCCAATTTCCTTGCTGGACCCCGACCTTGTAGGGAAATCCCCATTGGTTGGAGGAGCAGCCCGAAAGTACGAATAGGCCCACCGCGAGGGCGATCACAGTCAGACTGGAGCGCAAAGGAGAGGTGGTTGGGCTGAGCTTGAACACTGCGAACCTCTAAGGGGTAAAGGACTAAAGACGTTATCATAAAGCTTTACAGTGCTGAAGTCTTTACCTAACAGGACAATCCGTGGATCTTGAAAACGATCAGAGTGATCTAAAAAACGTTGGCTTGAAAGCGACGTTTCCGCGTTTGAAGATTTTGGACATTTTTCGAAAGTCAGATGAACGCCACCTCAGCGCCGAAGACGTCTATCGGTCATTGATCGCTGAAAACATCGATATCGGTTTGGCGACTGTTTATCGTGTCTTGACGCAATTTGAACAGGCCGGGATTCTTGCTCGGAGTCAATTCGATGGTGGAAAGTCGATTTTCGAGTTGAATGATGGTGATCATCATGATCATTTGATCTGTACGCATTGTGGTTGCGTGACGGAGTTCAATGATGCGGAGATTGAAAAGCGACAACATAAAATCGCCCGAGACAATGGCTTTACGCTGGAAAGCCATGACATGGTTTTGTATGGAGTTTGCAAGAACTGTAGTACCTGAAGCGGATCCGGTTGCGCTAAGCGTCTAGGAGCTCTTGAGCGTGTTTGCGAGTCGTTGGGGTGATTTTGATCCCGCCCAACATTCTGGCGACCTCTTCGATGCGCGCATGGGCGTCAAGTTTCGAAATCGAGGATTCGGTCAAGCCTTTAACTTGTTGTTTGCTGACTTGGAAATGGTGTTGGCCGCGAGCGGCGACCTGGGGCAAGTGTGTCACGCACAGCACTTGGTGGCGCAGTCCTAGTTCGCGCAACAAGTTGCCCACGACTTCGGCTACAGCACCCCCAATCCCACTATCGACTTCGTCAAAAATCAGTGTGGGTACGCGTGCGGCACGACTTGCGATGACAGAAAGAGCGAGAGAAATACGCGCGAGTTCGCCACCCGAGGCGACCTTGGCAAGAGGTTTTGGGATTGTTCCAGCATGGCCCGCGACTAAAAACTCAACGATATCTTGTCCCTGAGCGGAGGCTGGTCCTTCGGCGAGTGTGATGCTGAACTGTCCGCCCTCCATGGCGAGTGTTTGCATGGCTTGGGTGACTTGTTTGCCAAGATCAATAGCAGCCTTGCGACGCGCGCCAGACAGAGCGCTGGCATGTTTCTGATACTCGCTGTTGAGAGCGGCAGCAGTGGCGCGCAGCGTTTCAATATCGGCGGTGGCACTCAAGGCTTCGTGCTCGCTGCGCAGGGATGCGTGGAACGCAAAGAGCTGTTCAGGTTCAGTTTTAAATTTGCGCGCGAGGTCAAAAATTTGACCCATTCGCGCGTCGACAACCGCTAGCCGCTCGGGGTCGAGCTCGACGCGTGATAAATACGCATTCAGATCGGAAACGGCCTCGCTGATAGAAATCTGGGCCGATTCGAGTGATTCGTGAACCGACGCGAGCGAAGGATCATGCCGCAACAATTGGGATATCTTTTGCAATGCGGTGACGACTTGATGATGTGCCGAGCCATCGTTTTCGTCCAGGCAACCCAAGGCGAGCGCGGCACCGTCGAGCAAGGACTGCGCATTTGCTAGGCGTGTTTGTTCTGCTGACACGTCTTCCCACTCGTGCTGACCTAGCGCGAGGCGATCGAGTTCGGCAAGCTGCCATTCAAGTCGTTCACGGGCAGCAAGCAGAGCGCTGGCGTCTTGTTCGGAGAGAGAGAGTTGTCGCTCGACCTTTCGCCACGCTTTCCATGCCAGCGCGACTTGTTGACGCAAAGTTTGGTGGGAACCATGGGCATCCACCATATCCCGTTGGTTCTCTGATCGAAGCAAGCTCTGGTGCGCATGCTGTCCATGAATATCAACGAGATGCTCGCCCACCTCGCGAAGCTGGGCGATGGTGACGGCCGAACCGTTGATATAACCTCGACTTCGCCCTTGGGCATCAACCACGCGCCGCAGGATCAGCGCATCCTCGCCACTGAGGTCGTGTTCGGCAAGCCACTGAGTCAGGGCAGGCGCAGCGTCAAAGACTGCGCTGATTTCAGCACGCGCAGCACCTGTGCGCAGCACCGAAGAGTCGGCGCGTTCGCCTAAAGTCAACGCGAGCGCGTCGATCAGAATAGATTTACCTGCACCTGTTTCGCCAGAAAACACCGTAAAGCCATGTTCGAAGCTTATTTCGGCTTCGGTCACGATCACAAAGTCACGAATGTGCAGGGCGCGCAGCATCCGTTATTCTCCGCTGTGACCAGACTGAGGCAGTCGATTCCAGTCAAGTTTGCGGCGCAAGGTTGAAAAGAAGCTGTAACCGGTCGGGTGTAAAAAACGAATCGTATGTGGCGCGCGGCGCACGACGATACGATCGCCTGCGGTCAGGTCGGACCATGTCTGCATGTCAAAGTGGACGCTGGCACCAAGCTCGACGCGACTCATCGAACTGAGTGTCATATTGAGGACGCTGTCGGCGGGAATCACGATTGGACGGTTCGAGAGCGTCTGCGGTGCGACCGGGACCAGCAGCATGGCGCTCACTGAAGGATGCAGAATCGGACCTGCTGCGGACAGGGCATACGCGGTCGATCCCGTTGGGGTCGCGACGATCAAGCCGTCCGCACGCTGGGTATACATAAAGGTGTCGTTGACCTCGACACGGACTTCGATCATGCCGCCACGGCCGGCGCGGTTCAGTACCACGTCGTTCAAGGCGGTCGCGGCGTACATTTTTTCTTGGCCGCGCCAAACCGTCGCGCTCAACAGCATGCGCTCTTCGGTGTCGAAGCGGCCCTCTAGCAAATCAGTCAGTGCGGCGTCAGCGTCGTGCACGGGAATGTCGGTAATAAAACCTAATCTGCCATGGTTGATCCCCACGACAGGCACTGAAAAAGGAGCAAGATGCCGCGCTGCGCCTAGCATGGTGCCATCACCGCCCATGACAATCGCGAGGTCCGCGTTTTTGCCAATGCTGGCAAAGTCCGCGGTTGGATATTCGGATACGCCCGTATGACGGGCTGTTTCGGCTTCGATGAGGACTTGCCGGCCCGCTTGGGTCAATAAAGTAGCGAGCGCGCGCAAAGGCGCATGCAAGCCTGAATCTTGGTAGCGACCCACTAAAGCGATGATGGGAAAATGCATGCAAAGCTCATTCGACGAAAAACGGTTCGATTATAGAGGCGGGGAAGGTAAAATAGGGTAATGATGGATGATCGTGCGCGCGCGCTACTAAAAGCCCTGATTGAACGCTACATTGATGACGGCCAGCCTGTCGGCTCTCGTACGCTCTCAAAATTGTTTGACTTGTCGCCCGCCACGATTCGCAATGTCATGGCCGATCTCGAGGAGTTGGGATTGATTCATAGCCCCCACACCTCAGCGGGGCGCGTACCGACCCCCAAAGGCTATCGCCTGTTTGTTGATACGATGTTGACGGCCAAGCCTTTTGAGCTGGCCTCGACTTCCAATATGCGGGATTTGCAGTCCGCTTCGGATCCCTCGCGCGCAGTGAATGCTGCGGCCTGTATGTTGTCCAATTTGACGCAATTCGCTGGCGTAGTGTTATCCCCCAGGCGCGCTCAGGTTTTTCGTCAGATCGAATTCATCCGTCTCTCAGAAAAGCGTATTCTTCTCATTATCGTCACGCCGGACGGCGATGTGCAAAATCGTATTTTGCTCACGCCTCGGGATTACAGCAGTACTGCGCTGATCGAGGCCGCTAACTTTTTCAACCATAATTTTGCTGGCAAGTCTTTCGCCGAGGTCAGGCTGACTCTTTCCCAGGACCTGGCCCGACTTCAAGAGGACATGTCACGCTTGATGCAAGCCGCCGTCGAGGCGGGTGCTCAAGCCGCCGATGAGGTTGAAACGATGGTGATCTCCGGGGAGCGCAGGCTTCTTGATGTCAATGAGTTGGCCTCCGATATGGATCGTTTACGAAAGACCTTTTCTATGTTTGAGAAAAAAACCGACTTGATGCAGCTTCTCGAGGTTTCAAGCCGCGCCCAAGGCGTACAGATCTACATTGGAGGAGACTCCGAACTCGTTCCGACGGCTGATCTATCCGTGATCACGGCACCTTACAGTATCGATGGTCATGTCATCGGGACGCTGGGCGTCATTGGTCCAACGCGGATGGCGTACGAACGCGTGATCCCCATCGTTGATATTACGGCGCGCTTGCTTTCCAACGCGCTGAGCCACAACTCTTCTGAGCGTTCCTGATATGCGATTTTGGCCCGAACCCAAGCGCGCTGCCGCGCCCGCCCCGCGTTTTTTGCCCTGGCCAAAGCCTTTCACCACGGCCCGGGTAGGCGTTTTGTTAGTCAATTTAGGTACGCCTGATGCCCCCACGGCACCCGCGATCAAACGCTATTTGCGTGAGTTTCTTTCCGACCCCCGCGTCATCGAGATTCCCATGCTCTTGTGGTGGCCGATTTTGAATGGTCCGATTTTGTTAGCGCGTCCGCGCAAATTAGCGCCCCGCTATCAAAGCATCTGGATGGAGGAAGGTTCTCCTCTTTTGGTTTATACCCAGCGACAGACCGCGGGCTTGCGTAGGATTTTTGCTGAGCGCGGCCTTGAGGTTGAGGTTGAGACTGGCATGCGCTACGGCAATCCCTCGATTAAAAGCGCGATGATGTCTTTGCGTGATCGGGGTTGCGATCACATTTTGGTCGTTCCTTTGTATCCGCAATATGCCTCCAGTACGACCGCGACGGTTGTTGATGCGGTCACGCAGGTCGCGGCACGGTTGCGGGACCAACCGGCGATGCGCTTTATCAAGCGTTTTCACACGCATCCCTCGTTTATCAAGCCCCTCGGTGACAAAATCACGGCATATTGGTCAGAACATGGTCGTCCGCAAAAGCTCTTGATGAGCTTCCACGGCTTGCCACAACAATGCGTGAACATGGGCGACCCCTATTGCAAAGACTCTTACGAGACTGCACGCGCGCTTGCCGCCCATTTGGGGTTGACTGACGATCAGTATTTGGTGACATTTCAAAGCCGTTTTGGGCCTGCCAAGTGGTTGGAGCCCTACACGGAACCTACGGTCGAGCGACTTGCCAAAGAGGGGATTACCGACATCGATGTGGTGTGCCCAGGCTTTTTGGCGGACTGTCTAGAGACGCTTGAGGAAATCTCGATCGAAGTCGGAGAAACCTTTAAACACGCTGGCGGAAAGCAGTTTCGTTATATTTCTGCTTTAAACGACGATCCAGCTTGGTTAACTGGATTGGCCGATATGGTTCAAGAACACCTCCAAGGTTGGCCGATCCGTTCTGAGTGAGCGATATTTTTCATTTTTTCTCTTGAATCTTGGGATTTTGGCCCCAAATGCATGATTAATGATGCATTTTCTGGAGAAGTTTAATGACGGCTCATCAAGGTTCGGCAGATTCCAAGTCCGACGCAGCCCCCAAAGACACCCCGACCTCAAGCGCCGATGCTCACCAGGCTGAGGGTGTTGAGCAATTCGATCCTATCACCCGTCTCGAAGCCGACTTGGCTGCGGCGTTGGTCCAGGTCGCGGAGCACAAGGATCAGGTCCTGCGTGCGCACGCTGAAATGGAAAATGTGCGTCGACGTGCCCAAGACGAGGTTTCCAAGGCGCGCAAGTTTGGTATTGAGTCTTTTGCCGAGAGCATGGTGCCTGTTAAAGACAGTCTTGAAGCTGCCTTGTCTCAGTCCGACCAGACTCAGGAAGACTTGCGCTCTGGCATTGAAATGACCCTCAAGCAGTTGGTGAGTGGTTTTGAGCGCAATCATCTCAAGGAGATTGCCCCTGAACCCGGTACTAAATTTGACCCGCACCAACATCAGGCCATCGCGACGGTCCCGGCTGAACAGGAAGCCAACACGGTGGTGCTGACCTTGCAAAAAGGTTATCTGATCGCAGATCGCGTTCTCAGGCCTGCTTTGGTGACGGTCGCAGCCTGACGTATTCAACGTATTCAGGATGAAAACAGTCGCGCTGGGCTTGAAATCAATGATTTGGGCCCCATCTGTTTCTCATCCAAGTATTTCATCTCATTCTGATTTTTTAAAGGATCTTCACCATGGGTAAGATTATCGGTATCGACCTTGGCACCACGAATAGCTGCGTGGCCGTCATGGATGGCAATCAGGTCAAAATCCTGGAAAACGCCGAAGGCGCCCGCACCACCCCCTCGATCGTCGCCTATATGGAAGACGGCGAGACCTTGGTGGGCGCTCCTGCTAAGCGTCAGGCAGTCACCAATCCAACCAATACGTTGTACGCCGTCAAGCGTCTGATTGGACGCAAGTTTTCCGAAGACGCTGTGCAAAAAGACATCCATTTGATGCCTTACAAAATTGTCAAAGCGGACAATGGCGACGCCTGGGTCGAAGCACAGAATAAAAAGCTTGCACCTTCACAGGTCGCGGCCGATGTACTGCGCAAAATGAAAAAGACCGCCGAGGATTTTCTGGGCGAAGAAGTGACTGAGGCCGTCATTACGGTGCCTGCTTACTTCAACGACAGCCAGCGTCAGGCGACCAAGGACGCAGGCCGTATTGCAGGTTTGGATGTCAAGCGCATCATCAACGAACCGACTGCAGCCGCTTTGGCTTTCGGTATGGACAAGATGGAAAAAGGCGATCGCAAGATTGCGGTCTATGACTTGGGTGGTGGCACGTTCGACATTTCGATTATCGAAATCGCCGACGTGGATGGCGAAAAGCAATTCGAGGTTTTGTCGACCAACGGCGACACCTTCTTGGGTGGCGAGGACTTTGACCAGCGCATTATCGAATATGTGATTGGCGAGTTCAAGAAAGAGCAGGGCGTGGACCTTTCAAAAGACGTGCTTGCTTTGCAGCGACTGAAAGAAGCTGCTGAAAAAGCAAAGATCGAGTTGTCTTCTAGCCAGCAGACCGAAATCAACTTGCCTTACATCACCGCTGATGCTTCAGGTCCTAAGCACTTGAACTTAAAAATGACACGTGCCAAGCTTGAGTCGTTGGTAGAGGAGCTGATCGCTCGCACGATCGAGCCTTGCCGCATCGCCATCAAGGACGCAGGCGTCAAAGTCAGCGACATTGATGATGTGATCTTGGTCGGCGGTATGACGCGTATGCCCAAAGTACAGGAAAAGGTCAAAGAGTTCTTTGGCCGTGAGCCACGCAAAGACGTCAACCCAGATGAGGCTGTGGCTGCGGGTGCGGCGATTCAGGGTTCGGTGTTGTCTGGTGACCGCAAGGACGTGTTGTTGTTGGATGTGACACCGTTGTCACTTGGTATTGAAACGCTTGGTGGCGTGATGACCAAGATGATTACAAAAAACACGACTATTCCAACGCGCCATTCACAGGTGTTTTCGACAGCGGATGATAATCAGCCTGCCGTGACCATCAAGGTATTTCAGGGTGAGCGCGAAATCGCAGCCGGTAACAAGACGCTGGGTGAATTTAACCTCGAGGGTATTCCACCTGCCTCACGTGGCACGCCTCAGATCGAAGTGACCTTTGACATCGACGCAAACGGTATTGTGCACGTGTCCGCTAAAGACAAGGGCACAGGTAAGGAAAACAAGATCACGATTCAAGCAAACTCAGGTTTGACCGAAGACGAGATCCAGCGGATGGTGAAAGACGCCGAGGCGAATGCCGAGGAAGATCACCGCATGGCTGAGTTGGCGATGGCACGAAACAGTGCGGATGCTTTGGTCCATGCGACGCGCAAATCCTTGACTGAGTATGGTGACAAACTCGCCGCAGAAGAAAAGACTGCCATCGAGGCGGCCATCACCGAGGTCGAAGAGGCCTTGAAGAATGGTGCAGACAAAGCGGCGATTGACACTAAGGTCGAAGCCTTGTCAGCTGCGTCACAGAAACTCGGTGAAAAGATGTATGCCGAGGCCCAGGCGGCTCAGGCTGCAGCACAAGGCGGCGCGGGTACAGAGGGAGGTGCCAAGCCAGCCGATGATAACGTCGTCGATGCTGAGTTCAAAGAAGTCAAGCGCGATCAAAAGTGATTGCCTAGCCTTCGATTCGATCCGCCCGGGACTCTTTTAGAGCATCCCGGGCGCATTTTTTTGCATTACTTCATTCTGTTTGACTTTAAGAGCCTGAGATCATGGCAAAACGTGACTTTTATGAAATCCTTGGTGTTGCTAAAAACGCCTCGGATGATGAGCTGAAAAAAGCCTACCGCAAGCTGGCGATGAAATACCATCCGGATCGCAATCCGGATAGCAAAGAAGCCGAAGAAAAATTTAAGCAGGCGAAAGAAGCCTACGAAATTTTGTCTGACAGCAATAAGCGTGCGGCTTACGATCGTTATGGGCACGCGGGTGTCGATCCCAATGCTGCAGGCATGGGCGGCGCAGGCGGAGCAGGTTTTGGTGATTCTTTTGGCGATATCTTTGGCGAGATTTTCGGTGCGGGACGTCGCGGCGGTGGCGGCGGGCCTCAGGTCTATCGCGGTGCCGACCTCAAGTACGCCATGGAAATCACCCTTGAGCAGGCGGCCAATGGTTTCGATACCGAAATCAGAGTCCCGAGCTGGGAAAATTGCGAGGTCTGCAAGGGCAGTGGTGCCAAACCTGGCACGACCGCCAAGACGTGCCGCACTTGCGGTGGCTCGGGAGCGGTTCGCATGCAGCAAGGCTTTTTCAGCGTGCAACAAACATGTCCGACATGTCATGGTAGTGGCAAAGAGATTACCGATCCTTGTGTGCCTTGCGATGGTGTCGGACGAACCCGCCGCAACAAGACCCTACAAGTCAAGATTCCTGCAGGCATTGACGATGGGATGCGCATTCGCTCCTCCGGTAATGGCGAGCCAGGGATCAATGGCGGACCATCGGGTGACTTGTTTGTGGAAATCCACATCAAGGAACACAAGATTTTCCAGCGTGAAAATGATGACTTGCATTGCGAACTCACCATTCCTTTTACGAGCGCTGCACTTGGCGGTGACATTCAGGTGCCGACCCTAAATGGCAAGGCTGAAATCACGATTCCCGAAGGCACACAGTCTGGTAAAACATTCAGACTGCGTGGCAAAGGTATCAAGGGAGTTCGGGGCGCGTACCCTGGGGATTTGTACTGCCACGTCGTGGTGGAAACACCCGTCAAGCTGACTGACGCGCAGAAAGCAATCCTACGCCAGTTTGAGGCTTCGCTTGGTGAGGGTGGCGAGCGTCACTCGCCTCAGAGCAAGTCCTGGACGGATCGCGTCAAAGACTTTTTCTCCTGATTATTTTTTCTTTTCAAAATCTCCTGCGGCGACGCTACTAAACGCTGCAGGTTTTAGATATTTGCGAACCACCGTATTGACTTGTTCTGCGGTGAGTTTGGCCATTTTTTGATCTAGTTCAGCCGCCCAGGCAAAGTTGCGTCCGGTATCGAGATAGTTGATCCATGCGCCTGTTAGGCCACTATCTTGAGCACGCGCGAGCTTACGATAGTTGAGCAAGGCCTTGATGCCGTCTTGAACTTCAGCCTCGCCAAAACCTTCTTTTATGACGCGCTCAAACTCTTCGCGAATCGCTGCCTCGACTTTGGTTCGATTTTCAGGTGAAAAGATCGCATACACACCCCATGATCCCGTAGGTTCAAACGCCGATATATTCAAACGCGTGCGAACGTTATAGGACAGGCCTTCCTTTTCCCGCACTCGTATCCATAATCTGGAGGTCTCCGAAGTGCCGAGTAAGAAGTTGGCGAGTGACAATGCAGCAAAATCAGGATCGGTGTCCTGCATCTTAAGCGGCATCGCAGCCGTAAAAAACGCGTTGGCTTTATCAGGTGTCAGCGCTTGCATTTGCACAGGCTTGATGTCGCGATAGGGATTAGGCAGGCGAGTGTAGGAGGCACCAGCGGCCCATTGATTAAGCGCTTGGGTGAGGGTGCTCTCTATTAAGGCAGGGTCAAAACTACCAACAGCAGCAGCCGAGACCTGCGATGACCCGTAGAAATTCTTGTGGAAAGTCACGAGCAGGTCACGCTTGAGTTCATTCACAGAGGCGATTGATTCCTCAAAGCTCGGTTGATAGCGAATATCATCTTTAGACCAAGGGTTGTCATGACGCGAAAGCATCCGTGACGCAATCGAAGTAGGCTCTGTCATTGCGCTTTTCAGCGAGGTCAGCACTTTGCCTTTGTACTCATCGACCTCAGCTTGTGGAAAGCTCGCTAGGCGTACAGCGTCCAGCACAAAGCGCACCAGGGGATCAATGTTCGCGCGGGTGGTCGATAAGCTGATATTGACGGTCGTACCGGAGCCTGAAACGCTGACTTGACCGCCTAGCGCATCAATTCGGTCCTTGATCTGCTGTCGCGTCAGTTGCGCGGTGCCGCTGAGCAATAAATCAGGCGTCGCGATGGAGGCGATGCGCTGTCCTTTCAGGGTCTGCACATCGCCAAACTGAAGCTGAATCACGGTTTGTACGCGTTCGCCTCTGGACTCTTTGGGCAGGAGAGCCAGACGAAGTGTGCCATTCGAAAGTTTGACTGTTTTGCGCTGCGTGCGTTTGTCGATATTGGTTGGATCCGGATCAAACGCTTCGGCTTGCTTGAGTTGCGTATCTCCGATGTAGTCTTTGAGTTCGGCAGAGAGGTCAGGCTTGCTGAAAGCAGGGGCGCGTATTGGCTTTTCCGTGGGGATGTATTGACCCTCGGTGCGATTTGATTGAGTCAGATACTGAGCCGCGGCTTGTTGCACTTGGGCGAGAGTGACTGCGCGAATGCGATCCCGCGACAGGAACCAGAGACGCCAATCACCGACGGCGATGGCTTCAGAAAGTCCCGAACTGACTTTTTGCGCATCACTGAACATCTGGTCCCAGGATGTCAGCCACTGGTTGCGCACGCGATCGAGTTCTTCTTGTGTAAACGGCTGTTGGGCGATGGATTCGAGAGTGCTAGTCAATGTTTTGAGCGATGCGGCTTGATCCATGCCGGGCTGCAAGCTCGCACCAAACATCACGGTACCAGGGGCTGTGCGATCCATCGTAAAACCAAAGACACTTGCGGCGTGTTTGGTCGGGACCATGGCCTTGTACAGGCGACCAGACGGTGTGTCGGCCAACATCATGCTGGCCAGATCGATCGCAGCAAAGTCTTTGTGGGCTGCAGAAGGGACGTGGTACATCGCCGCGACTAAAGGCGCGCCTCCCGCGCGTCGTAACAGGACACTGCGCTCACCGTCTTGAACGGGATCCACGGTGTATTCGGGCGGTAGTGTACGAGTAGGGCGTGGGATGTTGCCAAACGACTTGACGACATCGGCAAGGGCAGTGGAGGTCTCAAACTTGCCGGTCACGATCAACACAGCGTTATCGGGCTGATAATGCGTTTTATAAAAGGCGCGCAGCTGCGAGATATCAACGTTTTCAACGTCAGAGCGGGCACCAATGGTTGATTTTCCATAGTTGTGCCATTCGTAGGCGATGCTGAGCATTTTTTGCAACAAGATACGGAAGGGGTTGTTTTCACCACTCTCCATTTCATTGCGGACAACGGTCATTTCTGTATCCAGATCTTCGCGCTTGATCGTGGCGTTGATCATGACATCGGCTTGCCAGTTCAGGTACCAGGCCAAGGTGTCCGGATTGGCCGCGAAGCTCGCGTAATAGTTTGTGCGGTCTACAGTGGTCGTGCCATTGGCTTGCAGACCGCGCTTGGAAAACTCTCCAAGCGCATTGGTCATTGTCGGCGTACCTTTGAATAGCATGTGCTCTAACAGGTGCGCCATGCCCGTTTCGCCATAGTTTTCATGACGCGAACCCACCAGATACGTCATATTGACGGTCGTGGTGGGTTTGGATTCGTCGGGCGCGAGCACAATACGCAAACCATTCGCGTCGAGCCGGTACTCAGTAATACCTTCGACGCTCGTGACTTTGGTGATCCCTGCGGGAATGGCAGCGGCCATTGATTGACTTCCAATAAAGGCGAAGGCGGCACCGATAAAGGTGCGCTTCAGGGCATCAGTGAACAGTGACATGCGAGAGTCCTGAAAGAAACAACGAACCACTTGGAGCGCGGACGGCCGAAATGGTTCAATTTTGACAGATTACTTGGATAGTAGGCGCATCGCTTGCTCGATGCCGGCGACGGTCACTGGGAACATTTTGTTTTGGACAATATTGCGGATGATTGAGATGGACTGACGGTATTGCCAGGAAGCTTGCGGCTCGGGGTTGAGCCAAACCGCCTTGGGCCAGGCATTGACCATGCGCTGCAGCCATTCGGCGCCCGGCTCTTTGTTGTAATGTTCGACAGAGCCGCCAGGCTGCAAAATTTCATAGGGACTCATGGTGGCATCACCGACAAAAATCAGTCGCCAGTCGGCGTTGAATTTGCGCAGCACATCCCAAGTTTCAAAGCGTTCCATCTGCCGACGTCGATTGGATTTCCACAGATGCTCGTAGGGGCAATTATGAAAATAGTAAACCTCGAGGTTTCTAAATTCGCTGCTCGCGGCGGAAAACAACTCCTCGACGCGTGAGATGTGGTCATCCATGCTGCCACCTACATCGAGCAGCATAAGGACTTTGACGTTGTTGTGTCGCTCGGGGACCATTTTGATGTCGAGATAGCCCGCGTTGCGAGCGGTGCTTGCAATGGTGTCGCCCAAATCGAGTTCGAAATCGGAGCCTTCGCGGGCAAAGCGTCTTAGGCGCCGCAGAGCAACCTTGAAGTTACGCGTGCCGAGTTCGATTGAGTCGTCATAGTCTTTAAAGTTGCGCTCATCCCAGACCTTGACGGCAGAGCGACTGCCGCCCGCGCCTCCGACGCGAATACCCTCGGGGTGCGAGCCGCTATTGCCAAAAGGCGAGGTGCCTCCGGTGCCGATCCATTTGTTGCCGCCTTGATGACGCCCCTTTTGCTCCTCAAGACGTTCTTTGAACATTTCCATGAGCTTGTCCCAGCCGTGTTTCTCAAGCTCGGCTTTTTGCTCGGGAGTGAGGCGTTTTTCAAGCTCGGCGACTAACCAGTCGAGCGGGATTTTTTTACCGGCGGGCAGCTTTTGCTCAAGGCTACGGTAGTAGCTGGCAAAAGCTCGGTCAAAGCGGTCAAACAGCGTTTCGTCCTTGACCAGTGTCGTGCGTGCGAGGTAGTAAAAATCCTCGAGCGTAGGCGGCATGATCGGGCTCGACAGTGCTTGGAGCAGCGTCAAATACTCCTTGACCGAAACAAGGAGCTTTTGCGAGCGCAGGTGATAAAAGAAGTCAACAAGCATGGCGATTGAGTTGATAGGTCAAATGTGCGCGAATCTCGGGCCACTCGCCCGCGATCACGCTATACATCACAGTGTCTCTGACGGTGCCATCGCGACGCAGTGCATGGTGTCGGATCACGCCGTCGCGTTTGGCGCCAAGCCGCTCGATCGCACGCTGTGAAGCAAGGTTAAAGTTATCGGTGCGCCAGCCTACCACTGCGGCGCCGAGCGCATCAAAAGCATGCTCAAGCAAGAGCAGTTTGCAGGCGGTGTTGACATGACTACGCTGGTGACTCTTGGCGTACCAGGTGTAACCGATCTCTAGGCGTGCGACCGCAGTAATGATGTCGTGATAGCGCGTGGTGCCAATGATTTCTTGCGTGCCTTCGTGAATCACCACGAACGGCACCATATGCCCCGCTGCATACCCATCGAGTGCAGTCTGAATATAGCTGGCGGTTTGGTCTGGCTCCGGCACTGAGGTGACGCGAAGCTTCCATAGCTCACCATCACGGGCGGCGCGGGTAAGTGCTTCTGCATGCTCAAGAGACAGTGGCTCAAGCCGTACGCCGTGTCCTGCCAGTTTGCAGGGCTGTGGTGTTTGAGTAAAGCCTTGGTTCAGCGTCATTTAAGATCCTGACGGGCGACGCGTGCTGCGGGTCATCGCGGCGAGTCGCTCCAGTAGTTGAAGGTCTTGTTCGTTTTTCAAAAGTGCCCCGGCCATCATCGGGATCGAGGTGGCTGCATGTGCGTCAATTTGCTCAGCGGTAGCGTCTTCGGCGATCAACAGACGCAACCAGTCTAGAAACTCAGAGGTGGAAGGTTTCTTTTTTAAACCAGGTGCTTCACGCAGGGCAAAGAACGTATCGAGGGCAGCACGTAAAACATCTGCATGCAGATTAGCGAAATGGACGTCGACGATGCTGCGTAAGGTCTCGCGATCTGGAAAACGAATGTAATGAAAGAAGCAGCGTCGTAAAAACGCATCAGGCAGATCTTTCTCATTGTTCGAGGTGATGATCACGAGCGGACGATGACGCGCCTTGATTGTGGAGCGCGTCTCGTAGACGTAAAACTCCATTTGATCGAGTTCGCGCAGCAAATCGTTTGGAAACTCAATGTCCGCCTTATCTATTTCATCAATCAGTAGAACAACGGGTTCGGGAGACTCGAAGGCCTGCCAAAGCACACCTTGCATAATGTAATTGCGGATGTCTTTAACTTTTTCATCGCCAAGCTGCGAGTCCCGCAGGCGAGAGACCGCATCATATTCGTACAGACCTTGATGCGCTTTGGTCGTGGATTTGATGTGCCACTGAAGCAGAGGCCGCCCTAGGGCTTTGGCGACCTCTTCGGCCAACATGGTTTTGCCGGTGCCTGGCTCGCCCTTGATGAGCAAGGGTCGCTGGAGCGTGAGGGCGGCGTTGACGGCTAGTTTCAGATCATCCGTGGCGACATAGCGCTCGGTGCCGTCAAAGCGTGAGGTTTGTGCTGGTGAAGGGTTCTGCGAGGTCATTATTTGCCAAAATGAAAGTGGTCGGGGTCTGTGGATGTGGGTTTGAAGTCTAATTTTCTCAATTATCGTACAATCTTATAGTTTTGCGGCCGGGAGTTGATCCCGGGATTTTTCCCTGCCAGACCAAGAGTCCATTATGAAGTTTCCGAACAATTTGCTGTCTCTGTTTGTTGGCGCGATGACAACGCGTTCCTCGATCGCCTCTTTGGCGCTCGCAGCTTCCTGTGCCATGGCGACCCCTGTGCTTGCAGCAGATCCGCCAAAAGGCAACATCGAAGCCGCCAAAGCCAAGGTTTCAATGTGTATCGGCTGTCACGGGATCCCCGGCTATCGTGCCAGTTTCCCTGAGGTCTACAGAGTGCCCAAGATTGCAGGTCAGAGTGACAAATACATTCAAGTGGCTTTGCGGGCTTATGCCTCTGGAGAGCGTACCCATCCCTCGATGAATGCGATTTCCAAGAGCCTTTCAGATCAAGACATTGCTGATCTGGCTGCCTACTATGCAAACCTTAAATAATTGGGGGCTGACATGAAATACTTCTCGATCGCCCTCGCTGGGGCTGTTCTTATAGGTTCTGCCAGCTTGAGCCATGCTGCGGATTTAGCCGCTGGCAAAGCTGTCTGGGACAAGCTTAACTGCGCCTCCTGCCATGGCGCGGACGCTGTCAAGTCCGTTGATCCGTCCTACCCAATTTTGGCGGGTCAGTACGCTGATTTCTTGGTTCATGCCTTAAAGGCCTATCAGCGCGGTGCCTCTGGCGCTCCTGCCACGGCCAACGTTCGCAAAAATGCCATCATGGGCGCGTTTGCCAAGCAGTTGTCCCCCCAGGACATCAAAAATGTCTCAGCATGGCTGGCTGCCCAGCCAGGTCCTTTAGTCGTCAAATAGTCAGCTTTAGGCGCTCCTGACAAAAGGGTCAGTCTTTACTGACCCTTTGTTTAATGAGATCGATGTAGGCATCACTGTCCAAGGTGGTGCCCAAGCGCTGAGACTCCCATACGACTTGACCTAAACACTCCATGATTTCATGCGCTGCATGATGCGGATCGGTGCGTGAAGCCAGCCGATCAAAGGCTTGTCTAATCCCTCGCGGATGATCAATGGACAGTTGTTCGGCAATCGCCAAATGCATAGAGAGATGCAAAAAAGGATTGGTTTTACCTTCTTCGACGTTGAATTCACGCGTCATCGACTCGGGTTGAACAAGTACTTCGTGGTATTCGGGGTGCTGTTCGATCCAACTCAAAGCAATGTCTTCCAGAGGGGTCAGAACCTGCTTTGCTTTGTGTTTGGCCCACGTGTCGATGAAAAACTGGCGAACCTGATCTCGTGAGGGATTGAACATAAATTGTGCCTAAAACCTCTGGTGATAAAAGAAATTGTGACTTTTAGCCCCAAACTAGGGCATTCCCTGATGCGTCAGCCGAGTCCGTGGTGCAGAATCGGATTCATGCAGGTGAGGGGACAAAGCTCTAAAAGGGCATGCCAGCATGAACGGCATTATAAAAAAGAAAAACGCACAACGGCTGGCACTTAAGGTGTCGGCCGTTGTCGCATACGGCTACGCGATCAGCTCTTTTGCTTTTTAAATCTATGAATGCGATGCCCGACACAGGTAAAACACCGCGATATTGGCGCAATAATTTGTATCTGATCTGCATTTTGCTTGCGATCTGGGCAATTGTCACCTTTGTCCCTGCTTATTACGCCGAGTCTCTGAGTGCGCTGAGGATCTTTGGCTGGCCTTTTCCTTTTTGGGTGGCTGCCTTTGGCGCACCGACTGCCTTTCTATTGATTGTGGGTGCGTATGCATGGCGCATGGAACGAGAAGACCAGCGGCGCAGACTGGAACGTGAGCGTGAGGCTCGCTGTGACAAACCCTAAACAACGCAGCTTTGGCGCACAACTCTTTCGAGGCTATGCCGCATATACGGTTGGCTTTATCGCGCTGGTGTTGTTATTGGCGATGCTCGAGATTGCAGGTCTGGAGCGGCAATGGATTGGTTATGCCTTTTTGCTGTCTACGGTGGCGCTCTATGCTGGGATCGGCATTATGTGTCGGACCTCGGATCCAGTTGAGTATTACGTCGCGGGGCGCCGCGTTCCCGCAGTCTTCAACGGAATGGCGACAGCCGCGGACTGGATGTCGGTCGCTTCTTTTATCGGTCTCGCAGGCACGCTTTACTTGTCTGGCTACAACGGCCTCGCCTATATTTTGGGCTGGACGGGCGGGTATGTTTTAGTCGCGCTTTTTTTGGCGCCTTATTTGCGTAAATTTGCTGGATACACCATCCCCGAGTTTTTAGGCGCACGCTTTCATGGCAATTCACCTAGATTGGTCGGGGTAATGTGTGCGGTCTTGTGCTCCTTTACTTATCTGGTGGCCCAAATTTACGGCGTCGGCATTATCACGACTCGGATGACCGGTATTTCGTTTGAGCTTGGGATTTTCATTGGCTTGGGCGGCGTACTGGTGTGCTCTTTTCTGGGTGGCATGCGCGCTGTCACTTGGACGCAAGTGGGGCAGTACATCATCCTTGTGATCGCCTACCTCGTGCCGGTGGTTTGGCTGGCGGTCAAGCAAACTGGCGATCTAGTTCCTCAACTTGCGGCGAGTTCGGTTCTCACACAGGTGATTGAACATGAACGCCTGTTGAGTCGTGATGATGCGGAATTGGAAGTGCGTAATATTTGGCAAAGCCGCGCAGACCTCATGCAGTCCAGAATTTCTAGACTCCCCGCGTCTTGGGAAGCTGAAAAACAACAACTGAGTGTGAAATTGCTCCGAGCGCGCGCCATCGATGCGCCGATGGTCGAAATACGCTCTCTCGAGAGAGCGTTCGCAGCCTACCCAAAGTCTGTGGAGGCTGCAAGAACAGTCTGGTCTAAAGCACGAGATGATTTCGCAGCGCGTGCGGCACCTCCTATGCCGCATGCAGAGCCTTTTGTCAGCAAATCTGAGGAGTCGCCTCAGGCCGTTCGGAATAATTTTCTGGCGACGGTTCTATGCCTCATGCTAGGTACGGCAGGACTGCCACACATTTTGATGCGGTCTTTGACAACGACGTCCGTAGGACACGCAAGACAGTCTGTGTTCTGGTCCTTATTATTTATTTTGCTTTTGTATTTAACGGCTCCCGCACTGGCTATTTTGGTGAAATTTGAGATTTACAACAATCTCGTTGGGATGCCTTTCGTGGACCTTCCTTCTTGGGTCAGTGCGTGGTCGGCAGTGGATCGCTCCCTCATCAGCATCCTCGATCTCAACCAAGATGGCATTGTGCAGTTGTCTGAGGTTCAGATTGGGAGCGACATTATTGTGTTGGCTGCTCCCGAAATAGGAGGGTTGCCCTATGTCGTATCGGGACTGGTTGCAGCAGGGGCACTGGCGGCCGCGCTCTCGACGGCGGATGGTTTGCTATTGACGCTGTCCAATGCCTTGTCGCACGATACGCTGTTACGCGGTGTCTCTTCGCGTATGGGTGGAGGGCGTCAGGTCATTTTATCCAAGGTGCTTTTATTGGTCGTCGCTTTTACCGCCGCCTGGGCCGCGACGCGAACGCCCGCAGATATTTTGTTTTTGGTCGGCGCTGCGTTTTCTTTTGCCGCTGCAACATTTTTCCCGGTGCTTGTTATGGGTATTTTTTGGAAACGCGCTAACCAATGGGGAGCGACCTCTGGCATGCTAGCGGGGTTGTTCACCACGATTTTTTACATGGTGCAGACGCAGCCCTGGTTGCGTGAGTTGGTGTTGAACGTGCCTCGCAGCACGTCTATCGATTTGTGGTGGGGGATCCAGCCCATCGCAGCGGGCGTGTTTGGCGCACCCGTAGCGTTTATTGTGATTTTCTTGGTGTCTTTGCTAACACCTAGGCCAGATGCAGTCACCTATCAGTTGGTGGAGTTCCTTCGCGAGCCTGATTAGGTCTGCTCAGGCTTTCAGGCGGAGGAGGACAAGAAGCGCACCCCGTCCGCCGTGCGCAGGGGGCGCCGAGGCAAAGGCACTGATCGCTGGGAGTTGTGTCAGCCATTGAGCCACGCGGGCTTTTAAAACGGACTGTCCGTCTGCGGAGCCATAGCCAATGCCGTGCACGATACGCACGCACCGTGTGCCATGCGTCTGGCTGACCTCAATGAATTGGGTGAGGGCTAATCTGGCTTCGTCGCTATTCAGGCCGTGTAGATCAAGATGCGCACCCACAGGCCAAAAGGCGCGCCGCAATTGCCTCAGCACCTCGGGGCCCATGCCGGGCGCAAGCCAAGAGAGCGCTGCGTCGTGATCAGTAAAGGGTGAGAATCCGTCCGAAAGCGCCGCAAGTGGAGGACTTGAGGCCCCGATCGCCTGCTGCCTACGTTGAGTCATCAGCTCAGCCGGCTGTGCGTCACTCGGACGATGTTTCACGCGCGCGGCAGCTTTTAGAGGCGTGACGGCCTGTGTGGCACGTGCAAAGAGCTTGATTTCTTCCGCGGAGGTCGTAGAAGTAGATCGAGTTGCACCAGACCGCAATTGTTCTTGCAGTTTGGTTTGCTCGCGCGCGAGCAAGGCACGCTGTTTCTCAAGCGCCGTTTGATGTAGACGCTTGAGGTCAGCGAGCCCCGCATTACTATTCCGCATTCTCCAACCAGCGCTGTGCGTCGAGTGCGGCCATGCAGCCAGTGCCTGCGCTGGTGATGGCTTGGCGGTAGATGTGATCTTGAACATCGCCAGCGGCAAAGACACCTGGCACCGAAGTCATCGTCGCGAGACCCGCTAAGCCACTGCGTGTCACGATATAACCATTCGCCATATCGAGTTTTCCGTCAAAAATCGAAGTGTTAGGTTGGTGTCCAATCGCAATAAAGACACCCGTTGCGGCGAGTTCTTCTGTTTTTCCCGAGTCTGTCGAACGTAGGCGTGCGCCAGTGACGCCAGAGTCGTCACCCAGCACTTCGTCAAGCTCCCGGAAGGTCGCGAGCTTCATATTGCCGTTGGCAACTTTGTCCATCATTTTGTCGATCATGATGGGTTCAGCGCGGAATTTGTCACGGCGGTGTACAACGGTCACGGAACGACAGATATTGGACAAATACAAGGCTTCTTCGACAGCGGTATTACCGCCACCTACAACGATAACATCTTGATTTTTATAGAAAAAACCATCGCATGTTGCGCAGCCGGAAACGCCGCGCCCCATGAAGGTCTGCTCGGAAGGCAGTCCGAGATATATTGCCGAAGCGCCCGTCGCGATGATTAGGGCATCGCAGGTGTACTGGGCGCCGCCATCACCCGTGAGACGATAGGGTCTGGATGAAAAATCTACACTGGCGATATGATCAAACACCATTTCAGTATTGAAACGCTCGGCATGCGCGGCAAAGCGTTGCATCAGTTCGGGTCCCTGGACGCCGTTGGCATCCGCCGGCCAGTTATCGACGTCTGTGGTCGTCATCAGTTGACCACCTTGGGCAAGTCCTGTGATCATGACGGGATTGAGGTTGGCACGAGCAGCGTAGACTGCGGCGGTGTAGCCCGCAGGTCCCGAGCCGAGAATGAGAACTTTGGCATGTTTTGGTGTTGACATCAGATTTTCCCTCTAGATTGACCAGCAAATTATAATGGCGACTATGCCTAGACTTTCCCCAGCTACGACGCGGACTTCGCGAACGACCCGAAATACCCGAAATGGGCCCTCGGTCATGCAAACACGGATCCTCTCCATCCTTCGAGAGGCGCGTTGGATCATCTTTGCCGCGCTTGCTGCTTGGCTGACGCTCGCCTTGGCGACTTGGGACGGCAATGATCCTGGTTGGTCCCACTCTTTTGGCCGCGATGTTGTCACGCTCCAAAATCGTGGCGGCCGGATCGGCGCCTATGTTTCCGATATCCTTTTGTACCTATTCGGTTTTTCTGCTTGGTGGCTCGTTGTTTTATTACTACACCGGGTCCGTGCGGGTTATTTGCGTCTGGCTAACCAGATCCGGACGCGTGGAGAGCCAGAAACTCTCGCGCGAGTCCGTTGGGAGCAGGGCATTGGTTTCTTCATGGTCCTTTTGGGTTCAGTGGGTCTCGAAGCGTATCGTCTGAGCTCCTGGGGCTTGCAGTTGCCCGGGCGAACCGATGTCACCAGCGGCGCTGGCGGTGTGATTGGTCACGCTTGGTCAGGTTTTTTGTCCTCTGCGGTCGGTTTCTCTGGAAGCACTCTGATCCTGTTGGCGTTGATTATTTTTGGTTGTAGTTTGTTTTTCGGCTTTTCCTGGCTGACGATCGCTGAAAAAGTGGGGAGCTGGATTGATTGGGTGTGGTTCAAGATCCAAGACGGACGTACTGCCAGACAAGATCGTCGCGCCGGTCAGGTTGCCCAGGCTGTCAGGCATGAACAGGTTGAGGCCAAAAATGAAAAAACTGTCCATGACCAGCCCGTCCGCATCGAACCTGCGATTGTTGTTGTAGAGAAATCCGAGCGTGTACAAAAAGAAAAGCAACAGTCTCTTTTTATCGAACCAATGGTGGCGGGAGATTTGCCTGCGCTCAGTTTATTGGATCAACCAGGCGAAGCCTTCGAGACGGTTTCTGATGAAACGATCGAATACACCTCGCGTCTGATCGAGAAAAAACTGGCTGATTTTGGTGTCGAGGTACAGGTTGTTGCTGCGCAGGCTGGTCCTGTGATTACGCGTTATGAAATTGAGCCTGCCACGGGTGTCAAGGGTAGTCAGATCGTCAACCTGGCCAAGGATTTGGCGCGTGCGTTGAGTTTAGTCAGCATACGTGTTGTGGAAACGATTCCCGGCAAAAATCTGATGGGTTTCGAGCTACCCAATCCGCGCCGTCAAATGGTCAAGCTTTCTGAGATTCTCGGTTCTCAGGTTTATCACTCGAGCGCGTCTGTCGTCACCATGGCATTAGGCAAGGACATTGCCGGAAACCCCGTGGTCGCTGACCTCGCCAAAATGCCCCACTTGTTGGTGGCGGGTACGACGGGTTCGGGCAAGTCTGTTGGGATTAATGCGATGATTTTGTCGCTTCTGTACAAAGCAGATGCGACGCAAACACGCCTGATCTTGATTGACCCCAAAATGCTCGAAATGAGCGTTTACGAAGGTATTCCTCATCTTTTAGCACCTGTGGTGACGGATATGCGTCAGGCTGCCAATGCCCTGAATTGGTGTGTGGGCGAGATGGAAAAACGCTACCGCTTGATGAGTAAACTGGGCGTACGTAATTTAACGGGTTACAACAACAAGATTCGCGACGCGATCAAGCGCGAAGAGCCCATTCCGAATCCGTTCTCGCTGACACCCGATGCGCCTGAGCCTCTCAAAGAGTTGCCAACGATCGTGGTTGTGATCGACGAGTTGGCCGACTTGATGATGGTGGTGGGCAAAAAAATCGAAGAACTGATTGCGCGCTTGGCTCAAAAAGCGCGTGCTGCGGGGATTCATTTGATTCTCGCCACGCAGCGTCCGAGTGTGGATGTCATCACGGGTCTCATCAAAGCCAACATTCCAACGCGTATTGCTTTTCAAGTTTCATCCAAGATCGACTCACGCACTATTCTTGATCAGATGGGTGCAGAGGCTTTGTTGGGGCAGGGTGACATGCTTTATATGCCGCCTGGGACCGGATTACCCGTGCGTGTGCATGGCGCTTTTGTCTCAGATGAGGAGGTTCATCGCGTGGTGGACTCACTCAAATCGCAAGGCGAGCCAGACTATATCGATGGTCTGCTTGAGGGGAGTTCCGAGGGTGAAACCGGGGATGGCGTGAGCAGTGTGACAGGGATGGCCAATGCCGAAGCCGATCCGATGTACGACCAAGCCGTCGAGGTCGTACTCAAGCACCGACGCGCTTCCATTTCTTTGGTTCAGCGTCATTTACGGATAGGTTACAACCGAGCTGCACGCTTGCTTGAGCAAATGGAAAACTCCGGTTTAGTTTCGACGATGCAGTCTAACGGGAATCGTGAAATTCTCGCCCCTAACGCGCCACGAGAGGAATAACGCGGATGTTTTTGATCGCTAGAATGCGGTTCTTTTTGATGACATGCGCGCTGGCTTTGCTAGCTGGGGCGGTCGCCATGCCGGCTTCGGCGGAAACCGCCCGCGAACAGCTCAGGACGTTTGTCTCTCAGGTTCAATCCGCCAGCGGCGACTTTGTGCAATACACCGTCGGACCTCAAGGTCAGACCAAGTCCCCACAGAGAGGCAAGTTTTTATTCATGCGTCCCGGACGTTTCAAATGGGATGTATTAAAACCTTACGAGCAACAAATTGTTTCCGATGGAAAGGAAATTTATCAATTCGATGCCGATCTCAATCAAGTGACGGTTCGCAAAGCGGGTCAGGCTATTGGCGCTTCACCTGCCGCTATTTTGTTCGGCTCAGGGTCTTTGGAGCAGTCGTTCGAGGTGAGTGCTCTGCCTGATAAAGAGTCGCTGGCCTGGTTGCGCGCCAAGCCCAAGCAGCCCGATGCTGGATTTGTGCACGTCGATTTGGGCTTTAAAGATGGCGTGCCGCATCGCATTGTCTTGCTCGATGCGTTTGGACAAACGACCCATATCGAGATTTCTGCCCTGATGCGCAATCCAGGCCTATCCACGAGTAATTTTGACTTTGTCACCCCCAAAGGGGCCGATGTCGTCCGGATGCAATGATGGCCGCGTCAACCACCCCAAAGATATTGTTTTGCGATGGTTGACCTTTTTAAAGCGACGCCTAAACCGCCTTTGGCCGAGGCGCTGCGGCCCCGCACGCTAGACGAGGTTGTTGGGCAAAAGCATCTTCTTGGGGCAGGCAAGCCGCTGCGTGTGGCTTTTGAGTCCGGACGCCCGCACTCGATGATTTTATGGGGGCCGCCGGGTGTGGGTAAAACGACACTGGCCCGCCTGACCGCACATGCATTTGATTGCGCATTCATCGCAATTTCCGCTGTGTTTGCGGGTGTCAAAGAAATACGCGCTGCGATGGACGAGGCACAACTGACCCTGGATCAATATCATCGCCAGACTTTGCTGTTCGTCGATGAGATTCACCGTTTCAACAAAGCCCAGCAGGACGCTTTGCTGCCTTTCGTTGAGTCTGGCCTGGTGACCTTTATTGGCGCGACGACGGAAAACCCTTCGTTCGAAGTCAATGCGGCTTTGCTGTCGCGCGCACAAGTCTATGTATTGCAGTCTCTTGACGAAACTGAGTTGCGTGAGTTGTTGGCGCGAGCGCAGCAATCAGTCCTCAAAGATTTAAATTTTGAAGACGCGGCGATTGATACCTTGGTGGGTTACGCCGATGGCGATGCGCGTCGTTTCTTGAGTCTTCTTGAGCAGGCGAGTGTTGCCGCTGAAAATGCAGCCTCAACGCGAGTGGATTCAGAACTGGTGGAAAATGCGCTCAGCATGAGCGCCCGACGGTTCGACAAAGGAGGTGACAATTTTTATGATCAAATTTCAGCTCTGCACAAGTCGGTGCGCGGTTCAAACCCTGATGCGGCGCTCTATTGGTTAACGCGAATGCTCGATGGTGGCGCGGATCCAAAATATCTCGCTCGGCGCATTATTCGCATGGCGTGGGAGGATATTGGTTTGGCAGATCCACGCGCCATGCAAATAGCCAATGATGCGGCGTTGACCTACGAGCGACTGGGCTCTCCTGAAGGCGAGTTGGCACTTGCTCAAGCGACCTTATATTTAGCAGTGGCGGCTAAAAGTAATGCGGGCTATCAGGCCTACAATCAA
Source organism: Bordetella parapertussis (assembly GCA_945897365.1). Lineage (GTDB taxonomy): Bacteria > Pseudomonadota > Gammaproteobacteria > Burkholderiales > Burkholderiaceae_B > Zwartia > Zwartia parapertussis_A. The sequence continues at coordinate 239,181 of CAMDFD010000001.1, forward strand.
GCTGTAACATTCGTTAAGCACAATGCTTCATCGACCGTACCCATGCATTTACGCAATGCGCCCACCAAGCTGATGAAAGAGCTTGGGCATGGCCAAGCATACCGGTATGCGCATGACGAACCCGAGGCCTATGCTGCAGGGGAGACTTATTTGCCTGAAGGCATGCGCGAGCCACAGTGGTATCAGCCTGTTGCCCGAGGTTTGGAAATCAAGATTGCCGAAAAGCTTGCGTATTTACGTGAGAAAGATCGACAGGCTCTAAAGAGAAACAAGGAGTAGGGCGATGGAATGGTTAGATGCTTTGACGCTCGCGCGTATTCAATTTGCTTTCACAGTCAGCTTTCACATTATTTTTCCGGCCTTCTCCATCGGTTTAGCGAGCTACATGGCTGTACTCAATGGTTTGCATCTCTGGACGGGTAAAGAGGTCTTCCTTTCACTGTTTATTTACTGGAAAAAAATCTTTGCCGTCGCGTTCGGAATGGGCGTGGTGTCCGGTATCGTGATGAGTTATCAGTTCGGCACTAATTGGAGTGTCTATGCGGATAAGACGGGTCCAGTCCTCGGTCCGCTGATGGGGTATGAGGTGATGTCAGCCTTTTTCCTCGAGGCAGGTTTTCTGGGCGTCATGTTATTTGGCCGGACACGGGTGGGTCCCAAACTGCACTTTTTTGCTACGGCGATGGTTGCGCTGGGTACCTTTATGTCGGCATTTTGGATTTTGTCTGTCAACAGTTGGATGCAGACACCTGCCGGCTATTCCATCAACGAGGTGGGACAATTTATTGTCGAAGACTGGTTCGAGGTCATCTTTAATCCTTCATTCCCCTACCGCTTGGTGCACATGCTCTTAGCGGCGTATTTAACGACCGCGTTTGTTGTCGGAGGCGTTGCCGCCTTTCATTTGCTTAAAGAGCGCAAACGGATGCAACAACCTGGTGCGGTGCCCTCGCCGGATCGTCAGGCGGCAACGCGAGTCATGTTTTCAATGGCGATGTGGATGGCTGCGATTGTCGCGCCCATACAGATCATGGCGGGTGATGCACACGGACTCAATACGCTGGAGTACCAGCCGGCCAAGATCGCGGCAATGGAGGGACATACCGAGTCGTTGGGCAAGGCTCCGCTCATTTTGATTGGCATCCCTAATGCCAAAGAATCCCGCATTGATTACCCAATCACTATTCCTTATTTAAGCAGTTTAATTTTGACCCACAGCTTTGACGGAGTCGTGCCGGGTATCAACGCCACGCCAGAGGCGGATCGTCCACCTTTAGGCATTGTGTTTTTCGCCTTTCGCTCGATGGTTGGTATCGGGATGTTGATGTTGTGCGTAGGGCTGTGGAGCTTGTGGCTTCGCTACCGTGGTCGTTTGTACGACACCCCAATGATGCATCGCTTGGTGATGGTGATGGGACCCTCCGGCTTTGTTGCCGTCTTGTCAGGCTGGATCGTGACGGAGGTGGGTCGTCAGCCCTTCACTGTTTACAACTTACTGCGCACGGCAGACTCTGCTTCGCCCATTGATGCTGCGGCCATTGGCTTTTCCTTGACTGCGTTTGTGATTGTTTATTTTGCTTTGTTTGGTGCTGGCGTCTATTACATCTTGCGTCAAATGAAGACTGCGCCCTGCGCGGTCACTGGCTCGGCTGGTTTGTCTATTCATGAGCCGATACGTGCCGCAGGTATTGTGCCTGGACCGACACTTGCGGCGAAAAGTACCCAGGCTGGCTTAAATGGTGCCCCAGGAGGTCGCACATGACGCTCGATTACGCCTTGATCTGGGCAGGCTTGATCGCCTTTGCCGTGTTGGCCTATGTTGTTCTGGATGGTTTTGATCTCGGTGTGGGGATCTTGTTTCCCTGGGCTAAAACGGAACAAGAACGCGACTTGATGATGAATTCGGTCGCACCGGTGTGGGATGGCAATGAAACGTGGCTGGTCTTGGGTGGTGGCGGATTGTTTGCGGTCTTTCCGCTGGCTTACTCAATTATCATGCCTGCCTTGTACGCACCCATCTTAATCATGTTGCTCGCTTTGGTATTTCGTGGCGTTGCATTCGAATTTCGCTGGAAGAGTGAAAAAACTAAATATGTTTGGGATTGGGCGTTCGCAGGGGGTTCTTTGGTTGCAACGTTTTCCCAAGGGATCGCGCTTGGCGCACTCGTGCAAGGTATTGAAGTGTCGGGTCGTGCTTACTCGGGAGGCTGGTGGGATTGGTTGTCGCCCTTTAGCTTACTGACGGGCTTAGCGTTGGTGATCGGTTATGCCTTACTTGGCGCGACGTGGCTTGTGCTCAAAACTGATGGGCCGGTTGAGGCGCGTGCGAAACGTGCGACGGCTGGGCTTGGCATTGTGATGTTGGGTCTGATTGTTCTGGTGAGTGGTATTTCTCCCTTTTTACACGAGTATTTCTTGCAAAGATGGTTTGCCTGGCCGGCGATGCTGTTTGTGGCGCCAGTTCCAGTGCTGGTATTGGTATGTGCTTATGCCTTGTTCCACGGACTTAAGGTCAATCGTCCCCTGATGTCCTTTTTGGCGGTGCAGGGGCTCTTTGTGTTGTCCTACATTGGGCTGGTTATCAGCTTTTTTCCCTATATGGTGCCCTCATCCGTCACACTTTGGCAGGCTGCCGCGCCCGACAATAGTTTGAAATTCCTGCTGGTCGGTGCGGTATTCCTCATCCCCATTATTTTGGCCTACAGCGCGTATGCCTATTGGGTCTTTCGTGGCAAAGTGGGTTCTACCCACGATTACCACTAGGAAACAGCATGAAACGCTGGGGATGGATGGTCTTGATCTGGTTATTGAGCGTAGGAGCCTTGTCAGTCGTGGCGTGGCTGCTACGGCGGATACAATACGCGATTCACTAGTCCTTTATTTTACAGATCATGCTTGACCCAGCGTTGTTACGTAAAGACCTCGACTCCGTCGTGCGTCGCCTAGCCAGCCGCGGCTTTGATTTTCCAATGGATGCGTTCAATAGTCTTGAAACGCGTCGTAAAGCGGTCCAGACCGAGACGGAAAACCTTCAAGCGCAACGTAATGCGCTCGCTAAACAAATTGGCGCGCTTAAGTCGCGGGGAGAGGATGCTTCGGCTGCAATGGCCGAGTCTCAAGCGATTCCGTCACGTCTCAAAACAATCGAACAAGACCTTGCGGATATTCAGGCTCAGCTCAACGAGATGTTGATGTCGATCCCCAATCTGCCTCACGAAAGCGTGCCCTTGGGCGCAGATAGCGACGGTAACGTTGAGGTGCGTCGTTGGGTACCCAACGCAGACGCGAGCACGGGTGATCCTCAGCCCCTAGGTTTCGAACCAAAAGATCATGTCATGCTCGGTGAGTCGCTCGGTTTAGATTTTGATGTCGCGGCCAAGCTCTCTGGCGCACGCTTTAGCTTCATGCGCGGCCCGATGGCTCGCCTGCACCGTGCGCTGGCCCAATTCATGTTAGACCTTCAAACAGAACAGCACGGCTATACAGAGTGTTACACGCCCTATATCGTCAATGCCTCCACCCTGATGGGGACTGGGCAGTTACCAAAATTTAAAAACGATATGTTCTGGGTCACCCGTGGCGGCGATGAGCCGACACTCGACGCGCAGGGCAATGTTGTGGCGGGAGAGGAGCAATACCTGATCTCGACTTCTGAAATCACGTTGACCAGCATGGTACGTGACACGATTGTGCCTGCTGCTGAGTTGCCGATTCGGTTGACGGCCCATACTCCGTGCTTTCGCTCGGAGGCAGGCAGTGGAGGGCGCGATACGCGCGGGCTGATTCGTCAGCACCAGTTCGATAAGGTCGAAATGGTTCAGATCGTGGCGGCCGACACCTCTTATCAAGCACTTGAGGATATGGCTGGACATGCTGAAAAAGTTTTGCAGATGCTTGGTCTGCCCTTTCGCATCCTGTTGTTGTGCACGGGTGATATGGGTTTCGGTGCAACTAAAACGTATGACCTTGAGGTCTGGTTGCCTGCTCAAAACACGTGGAGAGAGATTTCCTCGGTCTCTAACTGTGAAACCTTCCAGGCGCGTCGCATGCAGGCACGCACCCGCGTGGACGGAGGTAAACCTGAATACGTGCATACACTCAATGGCTCGGGATTGGCGGTTGGACGAGCCCTGGTGGCGGTCCTAGAAAATTATCAACAAGCCGACGGTAGTGTTGTGGTGCCCGAGGCCTTGCGTCCCTACATGGGTGGTTTGAGCCTACTTCAACCACAAGCTCACTCATCCTGATTATTTTCTCTTTCGCTTTGATGAGGTTCATGCGTCATGAAGTCTTGGCCTGTTAGCGTTACAAAAAAACTTGCCACGGTTGCGGCATTGACGGTTTTTTCCATGCTTGCATCGGTCGGTGTGGCTTCTGCCACGCAGACGATGGGCTTGTATTTGCCAACGGCTCAACAGCCTGCACCTGTGTTTCCATTTTTGCAGGGCGCCCTTAAAACGCAAGCAGATAGCGCCTGGGACTTTTATCAAAAGACGATTGGTCAGCCGCTGACCAATTTTGCCGAGTCACAAATTGCTCCAAAAGCGGGTGGTACGGTCTTTTATCCATTTTCAGGCCCGGATTTTGTGACCGTTTCGCATGCCTTTCCGAAGGCTGATCGCTATGTGATGGTCGCGATGCAAGCAGCGGGTGCACCCGTCACGCTCGCAACCATGCAACCCGAGCGTGCGCAAGGTTTTCAGGCAAAGTTCATGCGGGAATGGATGAAATTCAGTCGCCTCGCCTTTTTCCGTACGGATGACTTAAATGAGGATCAGCGTGATCAGTTTGCCCCGATCGGCGTGACAACGATTCTTTCAACGTTTGCGTTGTACTCTGGTTTTGATGTCATGGACATTTACCCCATTGCGTACGATGACAAGACGGGCGACTTTATCAAAAGTACAGCGGGTCAATGGAGGTCGGTGCGCTTGGTGTTGAGCAAGGCAGGCAAGTCCGTCACCTTGGACTATGTGAGCTTGGACTTGTCAGACTCGAGTCTGAGCAACAATGAACCGATGCGCGCATGGCTCGCCCGCGAGGCTAAAAATCCTGTGCTGATCAAGGCCGCCTCCCACTTATTACAAGAAAGCTATTTTTCCGTGATGCGCGATATTTTGGTGGCAAACGCCACCATGGTGGTGCAGGATGAAACAGGACTGGACTACACCTATCTCACTCAGATTGGCCAAGCCGATTTATATGGTGGTTTTTTGTTTCCCCACGAATTATTCAATCGTAAAAAGCAAGAGTCCTTAGGGAAAGCTTACCGCGAGTCGAACAACACTAAGCCCTTGGCCTTTGCATTTAGTTACAACAAAACGAATGAGCGAAACAATGTGCAGATTGTGCGTCGTCAAAACTAGTTGGCTTTTCGTGCAAAGGCTTGTTGACTAAATTTTAAAACGGCCTGATTAAAACTTTCCGCTTCGTCTACAAATAATGCGTGCCCAGCCTTGTCAAATATTTCGATGGTGATAAGGTCGCGGGCACGCTTCTTTTGGAGTGCCTCGGCTTGCTCTTTGAGCCAGGGTCTGATGGCGTAAAGCACGGGAATCTGTTGTTTTTGGAGGGTTTCACTCCAATAAGTGCGAGGATAGGGTTGATTGAGTAACTGAATCGCGACATCCGGTGCGGCCTGGAGTGCCGAATCTAAAACGGCTTGGGCCAACACGGGTGGAGGTGGCTTTCGATAAATATCCTGGCTAAAGGTGCGCATGTATTGCTCGCGCTTAACCGGATCATTCATGGTTTGAGCAAAATTAGAGCGACGTCCCGCCGGAGGTTTTCCTTCTCCCACAGAGTTGTCGATCAATATCAGTCCACGCAGTCCCTTTGGCTTGTAGTTTGCAACGAAATCGAGAGACTCCAACACACCTAGGGACCAACCCGCGAGGACAAAGTCGCGCACTTGAGCGACTTTTAAAAACTCATCGATATCCTGAATCCGCCGCTTGGGCGCATGTGAAAGGGTCGTCACCTCAGAGAGTCCCTGAGATCTTGGGTCGAGCGCTAGTACGCGATATGACCTGGAAAGGGTTGCGAATTGCTTTTCAAAGACTGCGGCGGGCATCAGCCAGCCTGGGATCAACACAAGAGTTTTATTGCCTCGACCCGCTTCGATATAGTGCAGTCGAACGCCGTCGGAGGTGGTGAACGTATGATGTTGCACAGAAGAAGCTAAACCAAGCGAAGGGAAAAGAACGGGCCAAAGTGCCATAGACAGAATCCAAACGAGTCGTCTCAAGGGATTCATGGGTAAACTCCATTAACTAAGTCTGAAAATCAATCACTCACTGACATTATGATGGAAATTACAGGCAACACACGACTCTATGGCATCGTGGCTGATCCCGTTTCACAGGTCAAAACACCGCAGACGATGCGAAAGGTCTTTGAAAAGAGAGGCACGGACGGAGTCCTTGTACCGATGCATGTCGCGCCTGAGGGCTTGCCTGCATTTGTGCAGGCTTTGCGCGGGATGTTGAACTTTGGCGGCATGATTGCGACAGTGCCTCACAAGACCGCGATGGTAGACCTGTGCGATGACATCACGCCTGCGGCACGACTGGTCGGAGCAGTCAATATTGTGCGCCGTAATGTGGATGGCAGCCTGTCTGGCGATATTCTGGATGGACGGGGGTTTGTGGGCGGTTTGCGCCAGCACGGGATCGAACCAGGTGGCATGCGGGTATTTTTGAGTGGCGCGGGCGGAGCGGCCAAGGCGATTGCCTTTGCGCTAGCGGAGGCGGGGGTTGCCTGTGTAGACCTCTACAACCGGACACAAACTAAAGCGCAAGACATGATCGAGCGGTTGCAAGCTGTTTATCCAGAGGTACCGATGTCAGTGGTCGGTGCGAGTCCTGCTGGTTACGATTTGGTGATTAACGCGACCTCGCTGGGCATGAAATCTGATGATCCGCTTCCCTTGGAGGTGAGCGGTTTGAACGCGCGACAAATCGTTGCAGAAATCATTATGACGCCTGCCTTGACTCCCTTGCTGCTTGCTGCTCAAAAAAAAGGCTGCCAAATACAGTATGGATTGCCGATGCTGGAGTGTCAGATCGAATTGATGGCGGACTTTATGGGGGTCGCAAAGTAATGGAACAGTTCGATTATGTGATTGTGGGAGGCGGAACAGCAGCCTGCGTGCTGGCCAATCGCTTGACGGCCAATGGACGATATACCGTGTTGATGTTGGAGGCCGGAGGCGAGCCCAAGAGCATGTGGATCAAGATCCCTGCGGGCTTTACCAAGCTGCTGAACGATCCGATTTACAACTGGCGTTTTGAAACCGAGCCAGAGGAAAATACCCGGGGACGAAAAATTGCGATTCCTCGCGGCAAGGGACTCGGCGGCTCGAGTTTGATTAATGGCATGATTTACGTGCACGGCCAGCCCGAGGATTACGATCACTGGGCAAAACTTGGGGCAACGGGATGGTCTGCGCAAGACGTCGCGCCTTATTTCAAAAAGATGGAAACCTATTTGCCGGGTGATGACGCACGCGGCAAGCACGGGCCCATGCATATTCATCAAGTGAGCGAGCGTTATCCGCTTGCGCAGGCCTTGTTGCAGGCGGCTGCAGAAGACGGTCAGCCCTTGACGCAGGACTATAACGGTCAAACTCAAGAGGGTTTTGGGTACTACCAAGTCGCGCAAAAAGACGGGCAGCGCTGGAGTGTTTTTGAGGGGTATCTCAATCCTGTCCGACAGCGTAAAAATTTAACTGTGCGCACGGGGGCGATGGTGACCAAGGTCAATGTGACCGAAGGGGTGTGCACCGGCGTGACCTATCGGGATTCGGCCGGGGTGCGCATGGTCAACGCAAAGCTTGAGGTGATTCTGGCTGCAGGGGCGATCCAAACACCCCAGTTGCTTGAGCTTTCGGGCATTGGTGATCCGGCATTGTTGCACAGGCTAGGTATACCGCTTGTGTACGCTGCGCCGCGTGTGGGTGAAAACTACATTGATCATTTTGCGACGCGGATGAATTGGCGGGTTAAAAATACACAAACATTGAATGAGCTCGCGCAGGGCTGGCGAGTCGGCGTAGCCGCTCTGCAGTACTTTACGCAACGAAAAGGCTTGTTGACCTTAGGCACAGGCCTTGTGCACGGTTTCGTCAAAACAAAGCCACACATGGCGACGCCCGATGTGCAGTACTTCTTTATGCATGCAAGTTATGCCAATGCGGCGATCCGCAAGTTAGACAGCGCACCGGGTATGACAATCGGAGTCGCGGGCCTGCGTCCGACTTCGCAAGGCAGTATCCATAGCAAATCAAACGACCCTACCCAGGGGCCTGCGATCCGTCCTAATTTTTTAGCGACAGACGAAGATCGTCAAACCTTGATCGACGGAATGAAAATCGCACGTCAGATCGTTGGAAAGCCGGCGTTAGCGAACTATATTGATTTCGAAATGAGCCCTGGGCCGACCGTCCAGACAGACCAAGAGTGGCTGGATTTTGGACGTGCGAATGGTCAAACGATCTATCATCCAATCGGCACGTGTCGCATGGGCTCCGATAGCGAGGCCGTCGTGGATGTCAGGTTGCGCTTTAAAGGCTTGCGAGGATTACGTATTGTCGATGCCTCGGTGATGCCCGCGATGGTTTCGGGTAATACGCAATCGCCTGTGATGATGGTGGCCGAGCGGGGAGCGGACTTGATTCTTGAGGATGCCGCAAAGGCTTGACCCTGCGATTAAGGCAAGCTTGTGTAGTGTGCCGCAAGTGCGATAAATGCGTTCAAGCCCGGATCTTGGCCAGTTTCCTCGGCGATGATTTGGCTAACTGCGGGTGCGATGGTGGCCGCTAGTCTGGCATCAAGAAAGAGTAGACGCGAGCGCCTTGCCAAAACATCCTCGACGTTACGTGCATATTCGTAGCGTACGGCAAATCGCACCATCGCAGCCGTGAGTCCGCCTCCGAGCGCTTGCTCTGCACCAGGTAGGGCTTCTATAAAGCAAGCCTCATCGCCGTAGGCTGTGAGGCTAGGTGCCTCATGCATCGAGTGCGTGACGGCTTGTCCTGTTTGTGCACCCACCAACGTCAGGTTTTCGGTGGAGCAGGACGCTTTCGCGACAAGCAGTTTTGACTCAAAGCAATGTTTGAGTACATCCTCTGCCATCGCTCGGTAGGTGGTCCATTTGCCACCGGTCACCGAAACGAGCTGACTTGGACTGATCAAAACAGTGTGCTCACGACTGATTTTTTTTGTTTGGCCTGAGGCGTCGGTTGGCGGTTTAACCAAAGGACGCAGTCCGACCCAGATGCTTTTGATATCCGCGCGAGTGGGCGGGCGTCGTAAGTATTTTCCTGCTTCGCGCAAAATAAATTCCAGCTCTTCATGAAAGGGCTCTGGCTCTTGGCTCAGGTCATGCCGAGGCGTATCCGTTGTACCGAGTATGACCTTGCCGAGCCAAGGTACTGCAAAGATGACGCGACCGTCGCTGGTATGCGGGACGATAAGCGCCTGGTCGCCGGAAAGGAACGCTTGATCAACGACAATATGCACCCCTTGACTCGGGGCGACAATCGACTGACTGGCTTGGCCACGCGCTTCGTCATCAAGCTGTCGTACTTCGTCGACCCAGACGCCCGTTGCGTTGACGACGCAGCTTGCTCGAATGGTATAGGGCAGTCCTGTTTCGATATCTTGAGCCAAAATACCGTTGACGCGATTTTCCGCGTCATGCAGCAATTCAACGGCGCGACAGTAATTCACGACCGTGGCACCCTGTTGCGCGGCCGTGCGTGCGAGTGCTAACGCGAGACGTGCATCATCAAACTGACCATCCCAATATTGAACCGAGCCTTTTAGGTTTTTTGTGTTGAGATTGGGCAGGGCGGCTTGCGTGGCGTTGACACCGTAAAAATGCGTCCGTCCTAGACTGCGACGTCCAGCCAGCAAGTCATAGAGAAGCAGGCCAGCACCATAAAAAGGCATTTCCCAGAAGCGGTAGCACGGCATCACAAACGAGAGCGCCCGCGCGAGGTGTGGTGCATTGTGCAACAGTGTCGCGCGTTCGTGCAGTGCTTCGTACACAAGAGAGATATTGCCCTGTGCGAGATAGCGCACGCCACCATGGACAAGTTTGGTCGAGCGAGAGGACGCTCCCTTGGCAAAGTCGGCCGCCTCAATTAATACGACAGAAAAACCACGCGAAGCAGCGTCCAAGGCCAGTCCAAGACCTGTCGCACCACCTCCGATGATCGCAAGATCGTATGGTGTCGCGCTTTCCAGTCGAGACAGAATATCTCTGCGCTCGGTCGTTCGTGGTGTAGCAAGCACGCGCTGGAACAAAGGGTTGGTTTGGGCCGCTTTCATGTTGACCGTTTAGTCCTGTGACCAAGATTTAGCGCGTTCGACGGCTTGTTGCCAGCGGGCGCGTTTGATGGCGCGTTCGGTGTCAGACCATCGAGGTTCGAAGCGCTTATCCTCTTGCCAGAGTCCTGCAATTTCATCGGTGCTTGACCAAAGACCGACTGCCAGGCCGCCGAGGTAGGCGGCACCCAGCGCCGTCGTTTCCACAATTTTTGGACGGATTACGGGAACTCCAAGCATATTGGCTTGCATTTGCAGAAGCAGGTTGTTTTTGGACGCGCCGCCATCCACCCGTAATTCTGAGAGGCTCAGGCCTGCATCCTTCTGCATCGCCTCAAACACATCGGCGACTTGGAGTGCGATTGCCTCAAGTGCTGCGCGGGCAATATGTGCTTTCGTTGTGCCGCGTGTCATGCCAATCAACGTGCCGCGCGCGTGACCGTCCCAGTGTGGCGCACCCAAACCCGTGAAAGCGGGCACCAAATACGTATCACCCACGTCAGGGACGCTGAGGGCCAGCGCTTCGACTTCGGCGGCCGTTTGAATGAGGTTTAGACCGTCGCGCAACCACTGGATGGTAGCGCCTCCCATAAAGACGGAAGCCTCAAGGCAGTATGTCGTCTGCAATTCGGCTAATTGAGAGGTGGCGCGTTGCCAGCCAACAGTCGTTAATAAATGGTGACGACTCGCAACGGGATCCGAGCCTGTGTTGAGCAGCATAAAGCAACCTGTGCCATACGTGTTTTTCGCCATCCCGGCTTTAAAACACCCTTGACCAAAAGTCGCGGCCTGCTGATCTCCGATCATCGCTGTAATGGGAATAGCGTGCCCGAGAACAGAAGGACTGGACTGCGCCAGTTGACCGGCGCTTGCCACGATCGTTGGCAACACGGCGCGCGGAATATTGAACAAGGTCAGCAGCTCGTCGTCCCAGTCCAGCGTATGCAAGTTAAACAAAAGCGTTCTGGACGCGTTACTGACATCCGTGATGTGCGAGGCTCCTGCGGTCAGATTCCAGGCCAGCCAGCTGTCAACCGTGCCAAAGGCAAGCTCACCCCGTTCAGCGCGGGATCTGGCACCGTCAATGTTGTCGAGTAACCAGGCTAACTTTGTGCCAGAAAAGTATGCATCTAGTACCAGCCCTGTCTTGGCCTGAATCAGTTCGGTCAGACCTTGCTCACGCATCGTGGCACACTGGTCTGCCGTGCGTCGATCTTGCCAGACAATTGCCGGACCAAGAGGCTGACCTGTTTTGCGATCCCACAGAAGGGTTGTTTCGCGCTGGTTGGTGATCGCGATCGCAGCGATGTTGCCCGGATTTGGGCATCGATGGATGAGTGTTTTGGCAACATCAAGCTGTGAAGCCCAGATATCGCGTCCGTCATGCTCCACCCAGCCTGGCTGGGGAAAGTGTTGCGGGTATTCTTGCTGTGCCGATTCAACAACAGACCCATGGGCATCAAAAAGAATCGCTCGCGAACTTGTGGTGCCTTGATCAAGAGCAAGAATATATTTCATCACTTATTATGCCTCCTCATGACATAAGCGCTCCACACATAAGAAATTATAGGTAATTACCCTTATGGCTAGGATTTGGCCATCCTCAGGGTCAACGTCAATCGCAATTGTTTGTCAGAAGTGCTTAAATCATAGCCACATTGAAAAGTACAAAAAATTAAAGTTTGGGGCATAGTCAAGTATGAGGCAGAGTCAAACATCGTGATGACAACAGAATATTTACCTTTCGACACGCTGGTGACACCAAAGAAGCGTTTGCCTGCAGGAACAGTCGATTGCCATTTTCATGTGTTTGAGGATCCGACGGTTTATCCTCATACGGCCAACCGCTCCTACACACCAACGCTCGCCCCATGGGCGGCCTTCGAGGCAATGAATAATGCGATTGGAGCGGATCGCGCTGTATTGGTACATCCCTCAGTGTACGGGCATGATCACAGTACTCTTTTTGACACAATGCAGGCGCACGCCGATCGTTTGCGCGCTGTCGCGGTGCTCTCGGTCGACAGTACGGATGCTGAGATTGAACGTCTGCACCAAGCAGGTACGCGTGGCACACGGGTCAATATTTTGTTTGCAGGTGGGAATCAACTCAGCGATGCCGAGTCCTTAGCTCGGCGCATTAAACCTTTTGGCTGGCATATCCAGTTTTTAGTCGATGTCGCTGTGCAACCGGAGATCCCGATTTGGGCTTCCAAACTTGGAGTGCCTGTTGTGTTTGATCATTTTGGTCACCCCGCCAAGCGCGATGTGACCGATGCCGGTTTTCAAAATATGTGTGCACTGGTCCGGGAGGGTATAGCCTGGGTCAAGCTGTCGGGCGCATATCGAGTAGTAGATGCCGCCAACAAATGGTCGGCGATTCAACCATTTGTTGATGCGTTACTCAACACACGGACGGATCGCCTTGTTTGGGGAACAGATTGGCCTCATCCTAATATACCTGCGCCCATGCCGAACGATGGTGATATCGCTGAGATGGTTTTTACTTGGTTGCCAACTGAGGCCTTGCGCCAACAGATTCTAGTGAAGAATCCTGAGGTGCTTTATGGTTTTGCCCCCTTCATAGGTTCTCGTTCTTAATTTCATACCCTTAATACCTTTAATCTACCCAGGAGATAAAACATGAAACGTCGTCACTTATTAGCTTTATCCGCCATTGTGTCCGCAGCCTTTACTTTTTCTATGCCAACTGTTGCAAGTGCGCAGACTGTGCTCAAACTTGGCTGGACGACAGCCGACAGCCCAACAGACCCTTACGCGATTGGCGCGCATGCTTTCAAAAGTGCTGTTGAGAAATTGACGAAAGGTTCGGTTCAGGTCCAACTCTACCCCAACCGTCAGCTTGGCGATGAAAAGCAAATGATGGAGGGTGTACGGTTCGGTACAGTCGACTCCGCCATCATCACCAACGCTGTGATCGCGCAGATCGAACCCGCTTTCCAGATTAACGATTTGCCCTTCCTATACTCCAACGAATCGCAAGCGCAAAAGTCTTTGGATGGCAAGGTTGGACAGGATCTTTCAGCACTCCTCGCCAAGAAAAATATCTTGGTGTTGGGCTATATGGAAGGGGGCTTCCGCCAGATGATCAACAACAAAAAACCTGTGACTGCACCCGCCGATGTTTCAGGTGTGAAATATCGTGTGATGCAAAACCCCGTTTTTATTGATATGTTCACATCCTTAGGTGGTGCCGCGGTTCCAATGGCGTGGGGCGAAACATTTACTGCCGTACAGCAGGGCACGATCGATGGTTTGGAAATCCCGATTGCTGTGATTGATAGCAGCAAAATGTACGAAGTCACAAAGTTCTTATCCCTGACGAATCACACCTATTCTGCGATTGAATTGATCATATCCAAGCGTGTTTTTGACAAGCTCAACGCTGAACAGCGCGCTGCAGTGATCGAGGCAGGTAAGCAGGCAACGGCTGCGCAACGTATTGCAGTCAATAAAAATGAAAAGACGTTGTTGAGCGGTCTTGAAAAGAAAGGGATGAAAGTCAATACCGTCGGTGACGTGAAGGCTTTCCGCGCTTCTGTCCAGCCTATGTATGAAAAAGCCAAAAAGACTGTAGGCGAGTCCATGGTCAATCAGGCACTCGACTCGGTGAAGTAATTTGTGCACGCGTTGACCAGTACTTTGCAGGAAATATAGATGCGCCGTTATTTTGATATGTTAGAAAGGGTCTTGAAGCTTGCAGCGGTCACGCTTGTGCTGCTCATGCTTCTCGCCCTGGCGGCGCAAGTATTTTTGCGTTATGTGTTTGGTAAGTCATTGAGTTGGAGCGAAGAGCTTGCCTTACTTGGTTTCGCCTGGGTCATTGTGATATCAACCTCCATCGGGATACGTCGCATGACGCATGCCCGGATGGATCTTTTGATCAGTGTCTTGCCCACTGCTATGCACAAGTGGCTTGAACGCTTGATTGCGTTGTTGTTGCTTTTGCTTGGCGTCTTCATTGCTTATGCTGGTTGGGGATATTTTCAGGAAACACGCGGCTCGACTTCGGCTGCGATCGGTTTTCCGATTGAGTTTCTTTACGCAGCAGCGCCCGCTTTGGGTGTATTGATCGCTTTGTTTTCGTTTGAGAGGCTGATGCCCTGGTCGGAGTCTCTTAATGAGTAGCGTGGCATGGTTGTTGTCAGCTGGCTTTGGTGTGTTGATGCTGCTGGGTGTGCCCTTCGCGTTTGCAATTGGTATCGTGGTGGCGGTGTCTCTGGTTGTCGCAGGCATTGAGCCTATGCTGTTGCCGCAGTCGGTACTCGCAGGCACACAGTCTTTTTCCTTGTTAGCGATTCCGTTTTTTATGCTTGCCGGCGAGTTGATGTCGGCCGGTGGCTTGTCTGCGCGCTTGATCAAGGTTGCGGATGTCTTTGTTCGCCATTTGACGGGCGGTTTGGGACACGTCACGGTACTGGCTGCTGCTATTTTTGCAGCGATTTCTGGCTCTGCGCCCGCAACGACTGCTGCGATTGGTGTGATCATGATTCCCGCGATGGCGGAGCGAGGCTATGGCAAAGGTTTTGCGACTGCGCTTGCTGTGAGTGCGGGCGTCTTGGCACCGCTCATCCCACCCTCGATCGCTTTTGTGATTTGGGGTGTGATTGCCGAACAATCCATTTCTAGACTGTTTAGCGCAGGTATTTTGCCAGGTCTGATCATGGCGCTGGGTTTAATGTTTGTTTGTTGGGTGCACGCAAAACGCCACAAGATCCCTACGCAACAGCGCGCGACATTTCCTGAGATTGTTCGGGCGCTGCGAGAAGGCGTTTGGGCCTTGCTTGCGCCTGTGATTGTTCTGGGCGGAATTTATGGCGGCGTATTTACACCGACAGAAGCGGCTGTGGTGAGTTGTGTGTATGCGCTGTTTGTCGGAATGGTGATCGAAAAGCGGCTCAAGTTCGCTGACTTGTCCCCCATTATTTGGCGATCACTCAAAATTACAGCGATCGTGATGTCGATCGTTATTTTTTCTGCTGGCTTTGGTATCTTGATTGCGCAGGAGCAACTGGCGCCCAAGCTTGCCGCCTGGTTATCGCAAAATATTCAGGAAAAGTGGCTAATGCTGCTGGTGCTCAATGCCGCATTTTTCCTGCTTGCGGCTGTGATGGATGAAATTGCTATCATGGTAGTCCTTGGACCACTTTTAATCGCGATTGCTAAAAGTTTTGCGATCGATCCCATTCATTTTGGCACCATCATTGTGACAAACGTTGCGATTGGAATGGCTGCGCCGCCCATCGGGTATTGCTTGTTTGTCGGGATGGCGATCAGTGGACTCAAACTCGGTGAAGTCGCTTCAAAGATATGGCCATTTATCGCCATCATGTTCGCGGTGTTGATGCTCGTGACATACGTGCCCGAGTTTTCTCTCGCGCTGCAAAAGCGATAGTCAGATGACTGAGGTGATCTGCAGACTGTATTGGGGTGGATTAAGCTGGTGCAGGAAACTTCAGATCAAGTGGATCCGTCAGCCCCACTTCTGAAAATCCCTTGGCGCGGAGCAAGCACGAATCGCATTGTTTGCAAGGCGCACCCTCTGGACTCGGGTCGTAGCAACTCGTTGTTTCCGCAAAGTCCACCCCGAGTTCCATGCCGCGCCGAATGATGTCGGCTTTGGTCATATTGACCAGTGGCGCGCGAATCTTGAGGCGCTGATGACCTTCGACACCGGCTTTCGTGGCGAGGTTGCTCAGGTGCTCAAAGGCCTCGATGTATTCGGGACGACAGTCAGGGTAGCCGCTGTAGTCCATGGCGTTAACACCCACAAAAATATCCTGGGCGCCAAGCACCTCTGCCCAACCCAGAGCCAAACTCAAAAAAATCGTATTGCGAGCGGGCACATAGGTGATAGGAATGCTCGTACTGATATCTTCAACAGAATGTCCTTTGGGCACAGGAATATCAGCGGTCAGTGCAGACCCGCCAAAACTGCGTAAATCTAAATCAAGGATGACGTGTTTGGATACGCCGCGAGCTTTAGCAAATGCTGTCGCTTTTTCAAGCTCGACCGAGTGACGTTGTCCGTAGCGAAAGCTCAGGGCAAACACCTCGTAACCCTCGTTTTGCGCGATCGCGAGTACGGTGGTCGAGTCCAGACCACCGCTTAGCAAGCACACTGCTCTTTTTGTCATGGCGAGTCTCGAGATTACTTAGCGGTAGGCATGACGAACTCAGCACCTTTGCCGATGGTTTCGGGCCAGCGCTGCATGATGGACTTTTGCTTGGTGTAGAAACGTACGCCTTCTTCGCCGTAGGCATGCATGTCACCAAACAAGCTCTTTTTCCAACCACCAAAACCATGCCAGGCCATCGGCACGGGAATCGGTACGTTGATGCCGACCATCCCGACCTGAATCCGACGACCGAACTCACGTGCAACATTGCCGTCACGGGTGTAGCAGGACACGCCATTGCCGAACTCATGGGCATTGATGAGCTCAATGGCTTGAGCAAAATCCTTGACGCGTACGCAGCCAAGCACAGGACCGAAAATTTCTTCTTTATAGATGCGCATTTCTGGTGTGACATGATCAAACAGTGAGCCGCCGGTGAAAAAGCCTTGCTCGTGACCAGGAACCTTGTGGCCACGACCGTCCACCACCAGTTTGGCGCCTTCTTTGACGCCGATGTCGATGTAACCCTCGATCCGTTCGAGTGACTGACGCGTCACGATTGGACCCATTTCAGCGTCGAGTTCAAGTCCATTTTTGATTTTGAGTTTCTTCGCACGCTCGGCGAGCAAAGGGACAATCTTGTCAGCGACATCGCCCACCAATACTGCGATAGAAATAGCCATGCAGCGCTCGCCAGCAGAGCCGTAGGCCGCACCAATCAAGCCATCAACCGCTTGCTCGATGTCTGCATCGGGCATCACGACCATATGGTTTTTCGCGCCACCAAGGGCCTGTACACGTTTGCCGAGATCGGCGCCACGCTGATAGATGTATTGCGCGATCGGTGTGGAGCCTACAAAGCTGATGGCTTTGACATCAGGGTGCTCAAGCAAACCGTCGACCGCGACCTTGTCGCCCTGAACAACGTTAAACACGCCATCAGGCAGGCCTGCTTTTTTAAATAACTCGGCCATGAAAATCGAAGCCGAAGGATCGCGTTCGCTAGGTTTGAGCACAAAACAATTGCCAGCCGCAATCGCAACGGGGAACATCCAGCAAGGCACCATGCAGGGGAAGTTAAACGGCGTAATGCCGGCAACAACGCCGAGCGGCTGGCGCAAGGTCCAGTTGTCGATACCGGTCGAGACCTGGTCCGTGAAGTCGCCTTTGAGCAACTGGGGCATGCCGCAAGCGAACTCGACGATATCGATGCCGCGCATGACTTCACCCTGAGCGTCGGTAAAGACCTTGCCATGCTCTTGCGTGATGATGGAGGCGAGCTCGTCTTTGTGGGTGTTGAGCAATGCCAAAAAGTTGTTCATGATGCGTGCCCGGCGAATTGGGGGCGTGTCCGACCAGTCGGGAAAAGCGGCCTTTGCGCTCGCAACAGCCTCATGGACGGTCTCCAGACTTGCTAGCTCAACCTTGCGGGTAGCTTGGCCTGTCGCGGGATTAAAGACATCCTGACTCCGGGCACCGGGGTGCGTGACGGCTTTGCCGTGAATCCACTGGGAGACAACAGCGGGGATGGCGGGCATTGGAGGCTGCTTGGACATGCATGTTCCTTTAGCGTGGGCGATGAATCAATCCTCCATTGTAAGATGGCTAGGCGCGGTCTGAGGCCGATATTGGTTGCTTTTCTTGATCTTGGTTAAACTTTCACTTTCCCTAGGAGTATTACCCCCATTATGAGTCAGCCCCTGTTAGGTAAAGTTGCTTTGGTCACTGGAGCCGCGCGCGGCATTGGTCGTGCGTGTGCCCTGAAATTGGCCTCCGCCGGTTGCGACATTATTGCCAACTACTACAACAGCTCTGATGAAGCCGAGGCTGTATGTGCCGAGGTCCGTGCCATGGGCAGACGGGCGATCGCCATTCAGGCAAGTGTTGGCGTGCCAGACAGCGTGACCGAGATGTTCGACACCATCACAAAAGAGTTCGGTCACCTCGATATCGTCATCAGCAATGCTGCCTCGGGGGTACTCAAACCGGCGATGGATATGACGCTCAAGCACTTTCGTTGGTGTCTCGAGACCAACGCCTTCGCCGTCAATTTGTTGGCGCAGCACGCTGCCCCGTTGATGAAAAACGGCGGTCGAATCGTGGCAATGTCCAGTCTGGGTGCTCAGCGGGCAATGCCCCATTACGGTTTTATTGGTGCGTCCAAGGCTGCACTCGAGTCCCTTGTGCGGACGTTAGCCCAAGAGCTCGGCCCGCGCGGGATTCGCGTCAACACCGTCTCTGCGGGTGTGGTTGATACAGATGCTTTGAGCCATTTCCCCAATCGTGATCAGGTTTTGTCTGAGTTTGCCGCGCGGACTCCAGCGGGCCCGAGCCTTTTGCCCGCTAATGTGGCAGATGCGGTTTATTTGCTCTGTTTGCCTGAGGCTGCTTGGGTCAATGGGCATACCTTAGTCGTCGACGGCGGTTTCGCCATTTCGGGTTAAAAATCATGACGTTTAAATCAGGCTTAGCGGGCAAAGTCGCCATCGTGACAGGCGGCTCTCGCGGGATTGGTCGTGCGATTGTTGAAACGCTTGCAGGCGAGGGCGTCAATGTGACCTTTTTTTACAAAGGCAACCAAACCGCTGCAGAAGAAGTGGTTGCGGCTGTGACCGCCGCGGGCGGGCAGGCGACGGCCATGCAAGTCGATGTGAGTGATGCTGCGGCCTGTGCGGCGGCTGTTGAGTCCATCGGCGAACGGTGCGAGCGCATTGATATTCTGATCAATAACGCGGGAATTGTGCGCGATAACTTGATGGCTGCGATGGAGGATGACGAGATTTCGTCGGTCCTAAACACCAACGTCGGCGGCGTGTTTAATGTGGCACGTCCAGTGATTCCTTACATGATGTCTCAGCGTGCGGGACGGATTGTCAACCTTTCCTCCGTTGCTGGGGCCAAGGCAGGTCGCGGTCAAGCGAATTATGCCGCGAGCAAGGGCGCTGTAGATGCGCTGACCCGTGCCATGGCTGTCGAACTGGCGCCTCGAAAAATCTTGGTCAATGCCGTCGCCCCAGGCGTGATTGAGACAGAAATGTCCCAACAAGTCCGTGATTTGGCCGCAGACGAGGTCAAGGGCAACATTCTGTTAAAGCGCTATGGTGCGGCTCAGGATGTTGCGAATGCAGTAGCATTTTTAGTGTCAGATATGGCTGGCTACGTCACCGGACAGATTCTGTATGTGGATGGCGGTTTTAAAATGGGCTGAAGCTAAGGGTCTGGCTCCTGCTTCAGTAGTCTCACGAGGCGGGATTTCCCTATAGTTGGGTTAAAATAGCTCGCGTTGACATACACGGAGTAAATCATGGCTGAAAGAGTCATCTCTAAAGAAGAAATCATGGCGGTCTTTCCGACCGTTCAAAAAACGATGGCCGATGCATTGGGCTGCGACGTTGACGATATCAAGCTTGATGTTTCTCTGATCGAGGGTTTAGACGCTGAGTCGATCGACTTTCTGGATATGGTGTTCCGCCTTGAGCGCGCCTTCAAAATCAAGGTTCCGCGCGGCAAAATCATCGAAGATGTACGTGGCGACATGCCCGTGTCCGAGTTCGAAGAAAATGGCATCCTGACTGAAAAAGGTCTGACGCGTTTACGCGAGTATTTGTCCGAAATCGACGCCTCGCGTTTTAAGACCCCTATGCGTGTCGATCACATCGCCCGCTTGTACACACCCGAAACCTTCTGCAAGCTCGTGATCCGCGCTCAGCGTGAGTCACAAGCCGCTGGCTGAAATGGTTGAGTCGATGGCGCAGGCCTCCGAGGCCTCGCCAGGTGATGGTTTACATCGCTCGGGTCGTTTTGCTGCGTTCTCATTTGTCGATCGCATCACTCTCATCGAAGGGACGACACGCGTGTGTGGTCTCTACACCATTCCGGCGGGAGTCTCTCACTTTCCGGTGAGCCTAGTCGCAGAGGCGATTGGACAGCTTGCTGCTTGGGTTGCGATGTCCATGGTTGACTTTTCGCATCGTCCTGTCGCGGCACTTGCCGGTGACACGCGCATGCACCGTTTACCGCGTGCGGGCGATACACTGGAGTTGATCGTCGAGATCGAGTCCTGCGATGCGGAGTCCATCCAATATCGCGGCCGTGCTTTGATTGCGGGTCAATTGGTCTTAGAGTTGAGCGATACGCTGGGCTCAATGCTTGACATTGACGAGTTCGATGCACCCGAGGCCTTACGTGCTGATTTTTCCTTATTGACGACCTCAGGTCGAGCACCCGGTGCTTTTAAGGGCGTGCCTCCTCCCGTGCTTGAGGACATTTCAGGCCAGGACAAGCAGCGATTCGAAGCTCGGTTACATGTGCCAGCACAGGCTGATTTTTTTCTTGATCATTTCCCGCGCCGCCCAGTTTTCCCTGCGACCTTGATGCTCGATGCGCAGCTACAGCTCGCACACCGACTGGCCGAAATACAGGCGGGTGGTCCCGTTCGAGTGCAGCGTATCACCAATGTCAAGGTCCGTGCATTTACTGCGCCCGGTGCAACGCTCGTGCTTTTTGCTGAGAGCGCCGAACCGAGTCAAACCGATATAGAACCTATTTTGATTAAGGTCGGCGCTCAGGCTGAGGGCCGTACCATTGCAGGTGCCAAGATGTTTTTTGTACCTGACACCGGAGAATTCGCATGACCGCACGACGTCGCGTAGCGATTACTGGCATTGGACTTGTCACACCAGCAGGTCTTGATGTCGCCTCAACGTGGGCACGCATCAAAGCCGCCAAGGGGTGCGCGGGTCCGATCACTATTTTTGATGCTTCTGGTTTTTCCACACGAATTGCCGCTGAGGTCAAAGGTTTCGATGACCTACCACCGCTTGATGATCGCAAGTTACTGAAATACGCGAGCCGAGCGCATCGTTTCGCGATTGGAGCCGCAGATCAGGCCATACTTGATGCGGGGATTCGTCCTACCCATCAGGATGCTACGCGTTGGGGGTGTGTGGTTGGTGCAGGCATGATGACGGTCGCGCACGAGGAAATCGCTGCTATTCAGCGCGCTGCTGCGCCCCAAGGCGAATTTGAGTCTTCCGCAATCTTGGCAGAGCCTGTTGCTAATGATGTGATGGCCTTTAGTCGTAGCCTCTCTACCGCAGGTGTGTCTTTGTTGCTGCGTCGTTTCGGTATACGTGGTTATTCTTCAACGGTTCACACCGCATGTGCGTCCGGTGGCCAAGCCATTGGTACGGCCTTGCGGCTGATCCGCAGAGGTGTGGCTGACCGGGTGTTAACCGGTGGCTTTGACTCCATGATCTCGCCCGTTGGCTTATCCGGGTTTTGTCTGTTGTCTGCCGTCTCTCCAGACAACGATGCTCCAGAGCGTGCCAGTCGCCCTTTTGATCTGACCCGCAATGGTTTTGTGTTGGGCGAAGGCGCCGGCTTTCTCGTGCTCGAAGAATGGAATAGCGCCGTGGAGCGCGGTGCCACGATTTATGCCGAGTTGGCGGGTGATGGCAATTCACTCTCTTCCTACCGTATTACGGACTCCCATCCCTCGGGTGACGGTCCGATTCAGGCCATGCGCCGTGCTATTTACGATGCAGGCGCGACTGAAAATGATATCGCTTATCTTAATGCGCATGGCACCTCTACACCAATGAATGACCGCAGTGAGTGCGCGGCGGTTCATGCCGTCTTTGGTGAGCGCGCCATGCAAGTGGGCGTGAGTTCGACCAAAAGTGTGACGGGTCACCTCATCGCTGCGGCGGGTGCCGTCGAGGCGGGTTTTTGCGCTTTGGCGATTCGAGATAGCATGATGCCACCGAGCGCCAATCTGCGCGAGCTCGATCCCGATTGCGCGGTCGATATTGTGCGAGATGTGCCACGGCCTGCGCGTATCGGCATGGCGCTTTCTAATTCACTCGGCTTTGGTGGCAGTAATAGTTGTCTGGCCTTTAGGCATCCCGAAGAAACCGCAGCACTGATCGCTGCAGGACGGTAATCGTTATGACCCGGATCGTTATCACTGGAAATAGTGCTATTTGTGGCGCGGGCCAAGACCCCTCCAGCATCGTGGATGCCCTGCTTGAGGGTCATTCGGCCCTTGCGCCCATTGCGGGCTGGGATGCGCAGACTTGGGTCGGCAAGCTCGCGGCCGAGGTCAAAGATTACAACGGTGGCAAGCTGTTAGGTGATCGCAAACTGCTCAAATTAGTGCGACGTTCTGATGTGTTTGGCATTTACGCGGGTACACAGGCGATTGAACAAGCAGGGTTGCCGGCTTGGCGTGAAACGCTCAGTGAGGCCGCGGCAAATGCCTATGCCGATCAGACAGGCTGTTATGTGGGCTCTGGGGGCGGTGCCTTCGAGGTCAATTACGATTTCTTCCCCTTGATGGCTGAGACTGGCGGGAGTTTGCCTAAGTTCGGTCAAGAACTATCCAGCATGGTCAATCCCATGTGGTTGTTACGTTCCTTGCCAAATAACGTGTTGTGTCACGTGAGCATCCGTAATCAACTCAAAGGCCCCAATGGCTGTATCACCAATCACACGACCAGTGGTGTGCTTGCTGTGATTGAGAGCGCCTGGGCCTTGCGTGAGGGCGATGCACAACGCGTCGTTGCGATTGGACACGATGCACCGATCGAGCCACAAACACTCCTTTATTTGGACAAGGTCGGTTTGATCTCTGATGATTTGCTTCGTCCTTTTGATGAACGTCACAATGGCTGCTTGCTTGGCGAAGGTGCTGCCTCATTGGTTCTCGAGACTGAGGCTTCTGCGCGTGAGCGCGGCGCAATAGTATTGGGTGAGTACTTAGGTGGCGGCGATGCCTCAGAGGGCGAAGGCATTTTTAATGTGCGTGAGGATGGTGATGGACTGAGTCGTGCCATCGAATGTGCTTTAGCCGATGCGGGTCTCAAGTCTGCCGATGTCGGGATGATCGTCGCGCACGCCAATGGTACACAGGGTTCGGATGGTTCGGAGGCCGCTGCATTATTACGTGTCTTTGGAGCTGATATGCCTCCCGTCACCGGTTTTAAGTGGTCGATTGGCCACTTGTTTGCGGCTTCGGGTGCTATTGACGTCGCTCTGGGTCTCGAGGCTTGTCGACGTAACGTCGTGCCAGGCATCGCAACACTCGACCAACTTGCCCCGAGTTGCGCAGGTCTCAATGTCAGCAAACAAAATCGTCCTGCACGCAGTGATGTGGTGTTGGTGCTCTGCAGAGGTTTTGCAGGGACGAACGCCGCCGTTCTGTTGCGTGCCGCTCGCTAATTTTGAATGACGTGACCCATGCTCATCCCTCAGTGGCTGGTTTGCCTGAGGGCGATGCATTGCCCAGCGGCTGCGCCGTTGATACAGTGGAGATTGCGCGTGTTGAGCGTTTGATCAATGCGATGCCCGGCGAGCTCACTAAGCTTTTCTCGCTGCGTGAAATTGCAGATGCAGGGCAAGGACCTGGTCGCGTGGCGAGCTTGGCGGCAAGGTTTGCTGCAAAAGAAGCCTGCCTCAAACTATTCCCGCGCGAGACAGCGCTCAATACCATCACTGCGATGGATTTCTCAGTCGTCAAAGATGAGTATGGCGCACCTCACATTGCTGTGACACCCGCAGCGGAAATAGTGTTGGGTTTGCACCTTGTTGAAAAAATTAAAATCTCGCTCACACATAGCGAGACAACCGCAACAGCAGTCGCTTTACGGATCCAACGATTAATCAAGCCTTCCTGGGGTGGATGCTTCATCTTTAAATGGCTCCCCTATCGACGCAAAGTCATTTTAGAAAACCTGAACCGGGTTTATGGTGCCAATGTTGATGCTGCCCACATTACTTTGCTCGCGCAAGCTCACTACGGGCATTTACTGTCTTTGCTCAAAGAGTTGCTTCAGTTTCGGTTTTTATCTGAAGCACGCAAAAAATCAATCGTGCGTGTCGAAGGCGTGGACGGCATGATCGAAGCGTTTGAGGCCGGCAAGGGTATTTTGATCCTGACGGGACATTTTGGTAATTTCGAAGTCTCGACCGTCGCCGGCATTGAGCATTTTCCGCAAGTCAAAGGCCGTATCCATTTTTTGCGGCGACCGATTAAGCCTAAGTGGTTGAGTGATCTCTTGACGCGACGTTTTAATCAGGCAGGTTTCGGGGTGGTCGGTCGACGCGGCTCGCTTGAGGAAATTATTTCAACCATCGAGGCAGGCGATGCGATTGTGTTTCCTTTTGATCAATACGCACGTCGGCCAGAAGGCATCGAAGTGGAGTTTTTTGGGCAGGCGGCCGGTACCTACAAAAGCATGGCCGTGATTGCTTTGGCAACGGGCGCGCCCGTCATTCCTGCTGCCTCGTGGCGTGAGGCGGATGGCACGCATGTTTTGAAATTCTTTCCTGCGCTCGAGCCTGTATTGGATGAAGATGTCGGTCAGGAAATCATCAAGAACACTCGAGCGTATAACCAAGCGCTCGAGCGTTCAATCGTGATGCACCCTGAACAATGGTGGTGGGTGCATCGGCGTTGGAAAAATCAAAAGCCAAAAAACAAAAAACAAATTACGTAGGCGTTACTGACCCTGTTGGTGCTTGTCATAAACGTAACCACCTAAAACGCCGACTGCAGCACCGCCAATCGCTCCCCAGATTGGGTTTCCACCTGCGATCGCGGTAATGCCGGCGCCAGCAACAGCTCCGATCGCGCCGCCTGAGAGTTCACGTTGTTGAGTCGTATTCATGTTTGAACAGCCAGTTAAAGACAAAGCCGCAACCAGAGGAAGGGCGAGTAGTATTTTTTTCATCGTAAAACTCCTGGATAGCTGAATTCAAAAGATATTGTGCTCAAAGGCCCGAGAAAATCAGCCTTTCTTGCAGGGCAAGATTTCAGACAGATAGCGCAAAATCGTATCGGAGGCCGACATTTGATTGAATTTTGGGTTGGATGCGGACCACTTTACAAAGCCGTTGATGTAGTCTTGGCGCGTATTTTTGGATTCAGCCGCACAAATGAAAGCAGGGGCTTTTTGGGGATGACGTGTAATCAAATACGTTTCGAATACACCTTGTCCGAAACCATGGCAAAAATTCTGCGCAGCAACGTCAGTGGTTTTGTTGCACATGGCGACAATGTCCTGCGTGGTTGTTGACGCACGGGGAACTTGGGCGAGGGCGGGAGCCGTCGAGCTCAACAACGCGACACAAGCGCCTACAGCAGCAAAGGTAAGTTTCATAAAGTTCTCCGAAAGTCTGGTGGCGATTGGTATTGTTTGCAACTCATATGGAAAAAACAACTCTCAAAGAGTTAAACTCCATCTATACATTTTACAAAGATTAACAAACTTAAGGGTAAACATCGTGTTTAGACAAATTTCAAAAGTTGCATTGACCTTCATGGTGGCTTTAGGTTTGGTAGCTTGTGCACCCACAGGTCCAAGCGCGCCGATGGAAATCCGTTCTGGCGTGATCGAGCAAATCAACGCCACACAAATCAAAAGCAACCACGAAACAGGTGTTGGCGCCGTCATCGGTGGTTTAGGTGGTTTAGGCGTTGGTGCTCTGATTGGCGCTGGTACGGGTAAAGCGGTGGCCATGGTCTTGGGCGCCATCGGTGGCGCTGTTGCTGGCAATGAAATTCAAAAGCATTATGACAAGCCCGTCGCCGGACAGCAGATTTTTGTTCGTACAAGC
Organism: Bordetella parapertussis; assembly: GCA_945897365.1. GTDB lineage: Bacteria > Pseudomonadota > Gammaproteobacteria > Burkholderiales > Burkholderiaceae_B > Zwartia > Zwartia parapertussis_A. Next base: position 265,270 of record CAMDFD010000001.1, read on the forward strand.
GGCGGTGTCTTAGTCAGCGTGACCCAAGCTACGAGTAACCTGCGTGTTGGTCAAAAAGTTTACATTGAGGGTTCGGGTACAGACGCCCGCGTCATCGGACAATAATGGTCTTTTAATAAAAAACGCTGCAACATATTGATATTGCAGCGTTTTTTACTTGCATCTCGTCTTGAATACTAAGGCTTTAAGCTGAAATTAAGCCTTTTTGATCCAAGCATTGCACCAGCCAGGGCCGGCGACCAATTTATTTGGGAAAATCGAACAGGTGCCTGCTTCGGCGGATTTACTAGCGTAGAGTTGGCAGTTTGAGCAGACTTGGCCATCCGCGTATTTGGACCACTTAGCCTTGTCGACGGTCTTGGCATCGGCTTTGTAGCCCAAAGCGACGGCAGTGGGCTCGGCCTCGCCTAACATTGATTGAGCTTGTGCCTGGGTTGCCATCGTAAGTGAGGCTAGACCCGCTGTTGAGTAAATCATAAATTGGCGGCGTGATGATTGCATGTCCGTTTCCTATAAGAGGTAGCATCCCATCGATGCGATTACTATTTTATCCTCCTTCTGTTCTGCTAGAGTACGAATAGTCTGTACTCATTAAGGGGTTAGCTCAGTTTTTTGCTGCCACCCTGGCCGTCCACGTTCCCTTGACCCCACGCGCGGTGTTCCTTACATTGTCGGTTTAGCCTTACACCTAGGCACTACTATTGAAGAGTCCATTTGATGATCTATATGACTGAAACGATTGACCAGCTGAATCAACGTTTGGCACGCGGTGAAATCACGCGAGAGGCGCTTGTTGCAGGCGCCCTAGAAAAAGCAAATCAACCGGCGGCTAAAAGCGTCTTTACAAAAATGTATCCTGAGGCGGCGCTTGCTGCTGCGCGGGCTGCCGATGCGGCTCACAAAGCTGGGATTGTTCAGCCAGCGCTAGCCGGCTTGCCTGTTTCCATCAAAGACTTGTACGGAGTTGCGGGTGAAACCACCATGGCAGGCTCTGTCGTGTGCAAGGGTGAGCCGGCTCAGACACGGGACGCACCCGTCGTGGCACGGCTGCGTGCGGCCGGTTCGGCGATTGTGGGTAAAACAAACATGACCGAGTTTGCGTTCTCAGGCATCGGTATCAACCCCCACTATGGCACACCGGTTAATCCGACGGATCAAACGATTGCACGTGTTCCGGGAGGCTCTTCTTCTGGTGCGGGCGTGTCGGTGGCGTTAGGGCTCTCGGTTGCCGGTCTTGGCTCTGATACGGGTGGTTCTATTCGGATTCCAGCAGCGCTGTGCGGAATCGTTGGTTTTAAGAGTACGCAAAAGCGTGTGCCACTTGAGGGCGCGCTCGAGCTCTCCCGTGCGCTTGATACGGTTTGCGCGATGACACGTAGTGTTCAGGATTGCATCACGGTTGATGCAGTCCTTTCTGGCGCGATGTTGCCTGTGCATCGTCGGCCAATCGCAGGTATGCGTTTAGCCGTTCCACAAACGATGGTACTCGATGGTTTGGACAATACGGTCGCGCAGGCCTTTGACCGTTCTTTATCGATTTTGTCAGAAGCCGGGGCGCAGATTATTGAGATCCCGATGACAGAGTTCGCGGATATCCCCAAAGTCAATGCACCTGGTGGTCTCTCGCCTATCGAAGCTTACGCAGTGCATCATGAGCGTTTGGCGCGCGCGCAGGCCCAGTTTGATCAGCGCGTGGCCGCGCGCGTCATGATGGGTGCCGCGATTAGCGCGCAACAATATATCGCCATTCTCGACAAGCGCCGCGCCTGGATCGCCAGTGTCGAGCGCGCCATCGAGGGCTATGACGCCCTGATGTGCCCAACGGTCCCGACGGTCGCACCCGAGCTTGAAAAACTGATTGCCTCCGATGAGGCGTTCTTTAAAGCCAATGGGCAGATGCTGCGTAATACCTTCACCATCAACTTGCTGGACGGCTGCTCTTATAGTTTGCCCTGTCATCGCGAGGGTGAGCTGGCAGTGGGCTTGATGCTGTCCTCCGTACATGGGGACGATGCGCGTTTGTCAGCTGTCGCGTTGGCGGTCGAAGACGCTTTGCGTGCCCACCGATGAAAGTCCCTCAAAGGCTCAAGCCCCTTGTCGAAGAGGGGTTAGTCGATGAAGTGTTGAGTCAATTGATGAGTGGCAAGGAAGCGACCGTGTATGTCGTTCGCAGCGGCGACTCTATTCGCTGTGCCAAGGTTTACAAGGACGCGAAACAGCGCAGCTTTAAAAATGCGGTGTCTTATACCGAAGGCCGTAAAGTTAAAAACAGTCGTCAGGCGCGCGCGATGGAAAAAGGCACACGCTATGGGCGACAAATGCAAGAGGAGCTCTGGCAAAACGCAGAAGTGGATGCCTTGTTTCGTCTCGCCAATGCCGGCGTTCGCGTGCCACAACCCTATATTTGTACGGATGGTGTGTTACTCATGGAGCTTGTCACCGATGCGCAAGGTGATGTGGCGCCCAGGCTCAACGATGTCGAACTCTCACCGGAGCGGGCACGAGAGTGCCACGCCTACCTGATTAATCAGGTTGTTCGGATGTTGTGCGCGGGGATCATCCATGGTGACTTGTCCGAATACAACATTTTGATGGCGACGGATGGTCCTGTCATCATCGATCTCCCGCAAGCCGTTGATGCAGCTGGCAATAACGCAGCGCGACCGATGTTGCTGCGAGACGTCCAAAACCTCGCGGTTTATTTTGGGCAGTTTGCCCCCGAATTACTCACAAGTGATTTTGGTAAAGAAATCTGGAAACTCTACGAGGCGGGAGCATTGACGCCAGAGTATGCGCTGACAGGACATTTTGAGGCCGATACGACGCCTGTCGATATGGATGGGCTGATGCACGAAATCGAAGAAACCCGTCGCGAGCAGGAGGCCTTACTCAGACGCTTGCAGGAGCGTCAAGAGTAATCCCAGCCGTACTCATTTGCGCCGTCGGTAAAGTGTCCCAGCGTGGCTATAATTAATCATCCTCTATTCAACCCTTTTACACCCTCCATGACAGCGAACATATCTCTGGTTTTCAAAGCGACGCGCTCATCACATCCCCGCTCGGTTGCCGAGCGCGAAGAGATTCTGGCGAATCCTGGCTTTGGTAAATACTTTACGGATCACATGGTCTCGATTGACTGGACTGTCGAGGATGGATGGTATGACCCGCAGGTCAAGCCCTATGGCCCATTGACCTTGGATCCCGCCGCATCTGTGCTGCACTATGCGCAAGAGATTTTCGAGGGCATGAAGGCTTATCGTCATGCAGATGGCTCCGTGTGGACCTTCCGCCCAGAGGTGAATGCGGCTCGGATGCAGCGTTCCGCGTATCGGCTCGCTTTGCCTGAGCTGCCCACCGACTTGTTTCTTGAGTCGATCAAGCAAATCGTCGCGATTGACCATGCGTGGGTACCGTCCGCACCTGATATGAGTTTGTATTTGCGGCCCTTTATGATCGCAAACGAAAACTTTCTTGGCGTTCGCGCTGCGCAGAAAGCGGCGTATTTCGTGATTGCGAGTCCAGTAGGCCCTTATTTTGCCAAAGGCGTTGCACCTGTGTCGATCTGGCTGGTCGAAGATTACTCTCGAGCGGCCCATGGCGGTACGGGAGCGGCGAAATGTGGTGGTAATTACTCTGCCTCTTTGCTGCCACAAAAAGAAGCCTATGAAAATGGCTGTTCGCAAGTCTTGTTTTTAGATTCCCAAGAAGGTAAATACCTCGAAGAGCTCGGCGGTATGAATGTGTTTTTAGTGAAAAAAGACGGTACGTTGGTCACGCCTGATTTGACGGGCAGCATCTTGGAGGGCGTCACGCGCGCTAGCATTATCCAGCTTGCCAAAGACCGTGGCCACAAGGTCGAAGAGCGCAAAATCTCCATTGACGAGTGGCGTCAGGGTATGGCGTCTGGTGACTACGTTGAGGCGTTTGCCTGTGGCACAGCCGCAGTTGTGGCACCAATTGCCGCCCTGAAAGGGCGCGGTTTTATCGCGGGTGATGAGTCTGCGCCTGCCGGTAAGTTGACAATGTCCTTGCGTCAAGAACTCACTGATATTCAGTACGGACGGCAGCCTGATCGCCACGGTTGGCTTAAGCGCTTAGTTTAGACGAATGGACTTTTTCAGGTCTTCGCGTGCTGTCAGCTTTTTAGCGATTTTTCTTGGAGGCGTGCTCTTTGTCTGGCCCGCCCTCTGGAATGGCTATCCGCTGCTCTATAGCGATACCCACGTCTTTATCAATCAGCCCACGCCAGGGTTCTTCAACTGGGATAAGCCATTTATTTACGGTCCCTGGATGTTGCCGTTCCATGCCTGGCAATCGCTTTGGGGTGTGGTTCTAGTTCAAGGGATTTTGATCTCCCTTCTTGTTTGGTTGACCCAGCAGGTGTTTGGCATTGCTAGCCCTCTTCGCCATCTACTGTTGTGCGCAGCGTTGTCGCTCTTGACCGGTGCTTCTTGGTTCGTTTCTTTGCTGATGCCAGACATTTTTTCTGGCATGGTAGTGCTCAGCATTTTTATTTTGGGATTTTCCAAACACCTCAGTAAGGCCATGACCGCCTCGGTCAGTTTGCTTGGGGCCTTGGCGATCGCTGTGCATCTCTCTCATCTGGTGATTGCAGCAGCGTGTTTATGCGTCGTTTTGGTATTCAGATGGCGACGTTTTCTATACGCAGTGTTGCCACTCGTGATTGCCTTGTTTTCGCTTGTCGGCACCACGATGTACGCCTTTAACAAAGTTGCCGTGTCGCCTTTCGGTTCGGTGTTCATGTTGGCGCGTATGTCCGCGGACGGAAATGTCAAAAGTGTGTTGGAAAAGTACTGCCCCGAGAAAAGTTGGACCTTGTGTGCGTGGACGGATCGTTTAGCCAAAGACAGTGATGTATTTATGTGGGATCCAAAGGGCCCGGTGTGGAGTCATCCGGGAGGTCCTATTGGCTTGGCACCTGAGGCCTCTGAAATCGTTGGCCTGACAATGCGCACTCGGCCTATGCCGCTTCTGTGGTCCGCCCTTCAAAATACGGCGATGCAACTTTCGATGGTCAAGCTTGGCGATACCATTCATTCTGATTGGTTGGATGTGACAGTGTTAAAAAGCGTTGAGAAATTCTTCCCTGCCGCCGAACTTGAGCGTTATAAAAAAGCGCATCAAGTTCAGGAAACCATGCTTGAGAAAGTTTCTTTTGTGAGTACTGTGGGCACCTATACAGTATTGCTGGGGTTCTTGCTCAGTCTGTACTTGTTTTATCGAGCGGTGCAGGCCCGCAACTGGACCGCACTCGGATTTATTGTTCTGATCTGGGTCGCAGTGTTAGCCAACGCCTTTGCGACGGGTGCCTTGTCTAAACCGCACTACCGCTATCAGACACGCATCGCTTGGCTATTAGTCTTACCAATTCTATTGCAAAATGTGATCAGGACTCAGCCCAGCCAAGCTTCTTCGATGCATCTCGTTTAACATCACTTCAAAATTCTTACAAAATAGTTCGCTGTCAAAGAGCTGAGTCGTGTGTCGGTTTCGAGCAATTTTATTTTTGATCAGCTGTAATTTTTCTTTGTCATGAGCAAGCTCAATGGCGCAATTTACAAATTCATCACTCGTATTTGTGATGAGTTCAGGAAGATCAATCGAGGTTAGAACGCTCGCACACATTCTGCTTACAAAAGATTGACCTACGAGAGTCAAAACAGGAAGACCTGCCCAGAGTGCATCACTGGCGATAGTGCCGGCGTTATAAGGAAGAGTGTCCAAGAATAGATCGGCAATCCGAAAGCGTGCCAGATATTCAGCGCGAGGGAGTTGAGCGCAAAAGAAAATTCTAGATGGATCTACACCTCTTTTGATGGCTTCATTTTTGAGATTATTTTCAATCTCGATATGACTTGAATACAAGAGCAGTGAGCTGCCTTCAGTTGACTTTAAAATTTTCATCCAACAATCGAAGGTCGATGGCGTTAACTTATAGTTATTATTAATACAACAAAATATAAATCCTGTTTCTGGTAATCCAAACTCTTTGCGGCTAAAAACACGATCGGAGATGACTCGTTTGCAGTCATTCACTTGATAGCTAGGCAGATACGCTATTTTTTCTGAATAAAAATCTCTATATTGCTCAGGTATTAACGTCTTATCTGCAAGGATATAGTCCATGTAGGGTGCTCCTGTCGTCCCTAGATAGCCAATATATGAAATTTGAATGGGGGCGGCCCGATATGAAAAAATACCTAGTCGATTGTCTTTCGTAAAACCACCAAGATCAATGGCAATATCAATTTCCATCTTTCTTGCGAGCGCTGCAGCGGCTTCGTCTGTTTCTTTACCTACCTCGATGAAATGATCACACGCCAAAGAGATGCGTTGCTTCATCGAATCCTGACTCGGCATATCGACTGAAAATACAGTAATTTCGAAAGTATTTTTATTAATTTTCTCAAACAGCTCTGCAGTTAAATAAGCGACAGCGTGCTCCCGTAAGTCGGCTGAAAAGAAGCCCAGTCTAATTTTCTGATGGCTTTGATATGGGCTAATAGGGCCAAGCGTGTTTCGCAGAGGAATCACTGTGCGTACTTCATGCGCAGCTGATTTTTTTTGTAATGACAAAGAATCTATGACTGACAGTAATACAAAAGGATTGGTTAGGCACTCTTCACGCTCTATAAATCCTAAAAAAACCTGACGTAATTCTTCAAAATCATCCCAATCGCAGCTATACATTTTGGAATGTAAAAGCGAGCCGATCAATTTTTTCATTGATGGATCAATGGACAGTGACTTCTTAAAATTACTCGTTGCCAGGTGATATCTATCTGTTAATTGGGCGAGACTTCCGCGATTGGCATAGGCTTTTGCCAATAATGGATTGAGTTTGATTGCATGATCAAAATCTTTATTTGCAAGCTCATAAAGTTTAAGTTTCATGAATGCTAAGCCTCTGTTGTTAAAGGCCTCAGCATAATCAGGTTTGATTTGAATGGCTTGAGCGTGATGCTGTATCGCCTCTTCATACCGAACGAGTTCATTTAGCACAATGCCTTTGCCATTAATGGCTTCGGCGAAATGAGGGTTCAGCTGGATCGCAATATCTAAACTGTCTATCGCTTCGTTATATTTTTTTAACTCCCTCAAAACATTGCCACGATTGTTATGAGCCTCAGCGTATTCTGGCGCTAGTTTAATGATGGTGTCATAGCTTTCTAATGCCTCAGTCCACCGATTCATTTTCTGTAAGACATTGCCACGATTAAGATGCGCCGCTACGTCTTGGTTATTTATTTTTATGGCCTTGTTGAAAACAATCAGTGCTTCATCTAATTTATTCAAGTCCTCAAGGACCATGCCAAGATTGCTATAGGCACTTGAGTCGCGTGGATCCAATTCAATCGCTCGGCTTATCAGTTTGGCGGCTTCGTCAAGGCGCTGACTTTGAAAGGCAATAATTCCTAGATGATGAATTGCATCAGAAAACTTGGGGTCTAGTGAAAGCGCTTGGCGATAATGCTTTTCAGCGGACGCATATTGCCCATTTTGGTGCATAGCGAGTCCAAGTTCAAATGCTTTTATAGCCTTTGCTTTTGGTCGGTATGCACTTTGGCTCATCTCGTTAGGCCTAATAAGACTATATAAAATATTTTTTATTTGTGATGAGTGTGTACTTTATTCTTGCTTGATTTTAGCTTTCTGAATCAGCGCTTCATACATTTTTAGTTCACGGCTAATAATCGCGGCAAATTGTTCAGGAGAGTTGCCAACCAAATCGTTCCCACCTTTGGTTTGCAGTGCCTGAACGACTTCAGGATCCTTGACCGCCTGTACAACTGTGGCATTCAGTTTTTGGATAATGGCATTGTCGGTCTTTGCTGGTGCAAACAAGCCCACGAACTGCGTCACGTCAAAATCTTTAAAACCGGCTTCGGCCATGGTTGGGACATCAGGAAGCGAGCTTGCCCGCTTGGGACCGGAAACGGCGAAAGCACGCAGGCGATTGTCCTTGATCAGAGGGGAGGCCGTTAAAACCGTATCAAACGTAAAAGTCAGTTGACCACCCAAAAGATCAACCAATGCGGGCGCACTGCCCTTATAAGGTGCATGGTTGAATTGAGTGTTGCTCGACATGGCAAACATTTCGCCAGCCAGATGACCCCCACCGCCAATGCCTGTCGATCCATAGCTGAGCTTGCCAGGTTGGTTGCGCGCTTGCGTCACAATGTCCTGAATACTTTTAATCGACGAGGCTGTTGGCACAACTAATACATATTGAAAAGTCAGTATTTGGCTGATCGGACGCAAATCCTTGATTGGATCGTAAGGAACCTTTGCATACAGGACTGGATTAATCACAATCGGTCCGCTTGCGGCGAGGAGCAGTGTGTAGCCATCTGGAGCGGCTTTAACGACCGCGTCGGTGCCGATCCCTCCATTGGCACCACCACGGTTTTCAACCACAACGGCCACATTCAAAATATCGGACATTTTCTTGGCAAGCACGCGTCCGGTGATGTCGGCATTGCCGCCCGCAGGGTAGGGCACGACTATTTTGATAGGTTTGTTAGGATAAGACTGTGCGACAGATACGCTAGCGATGAAGGTCGTTGCAATCGCTGCAAGGCATTGAATAATTTTCATGATGTCTCCGTAGGTTGGCGTTTACCGATCAAGGTAGGCTTGTCAATTAGATAGCTTGACCAGACGCGTGTAAAGATATGCATGATATAACAATTGGTTTGCGTAAAAAAAACCCGTTAAAAAGTGCTCTCCACCGTTGACAAGCTGACAGGAAACGCGTCAACCGAAAAACGCGGCGTCTTGTTGTCGACGAAGTTTTAAAAGTACTGAATGCGCTTCGATACTGACGTCGCCATAACAAATAGTTTGTCCTGGTGCGATATCGCGTATTAATTGACGATTCGCGATCAGGTAAAAAGGCGCTGGCGTGTTGTCTGAGAGAGGAGCGGCGCGCATCAGTTCAGCCTGAGCACCATCAATCAGATGATGATGACCGCCCATCGTGAGCGTCGAACCCGCGCGCAAAGGTTTGGTCGCGCGTGCGATCAAATCCAACACAGGTTTGGGTTTTTGGGCGCCGCTTGATTCACTCAGCGTGACCGCGTCGAGGACGCTCGTGGCGGCTTCCAAACCCAGCAAGTGTCGGGGAATATATACCATCGCTCTTTGACCATCGGTGCTCAAGATATGCCCTTTGCCTTTGAGTAATGCCCACGACTCTTCATGTTCGCAGCGAATCACGACAAAGACTCCGCCGGCGAAACTCAGCTCGTCAGGTTTTCTCAGGCAATGGAAAACGTCCAGTACACCTGTTTGGTTAAAGATACCGCCTTCGGCTTGCAAAGCAAAAAATGTCGGCACCTCATGGGCGCGCAAAATTGGCGCATGCAAGGCGGGAGTGTCTGCGTGCATGCCTGTCGAGTTTGCCACGACTAGGAGTTCGCATAAATCAGGCACTGCGCGTTGCGGCAGCGCAGCACAAGTTTGGGCGCGAGCATGGATGATGCCAAGCGGGTCGGCTGCATGGTTCGTATCCCAGAGCCTGGCGAAGCCCGAGACATTGATTTCCAAGCCGTTGCTAAAGATTGTTTCGCGTTGGCTGTCGTACACAAAATCGTACTCGCTGGATTTACCAGCGGACAAGATTTCAAAGCCAAGTGTTTGCGCCCATGTGATCAAACCGATCAGCAAAGCAGGTTGATCGCCATCCACGGGCGTGACAATCTTGCTTTTTAGCTGAGCTTGTCTCGCAAGCTCTGGGCCGACCACACTGTCGACTTCCTTGGAGGCTAGTGCGACATGCTTTCCAGCCTCGATCGCCAGACGGCAATGTTTTGCGCCCGCTTCCGGATGACCGGTCGCCTCAGCCACTAAATCAAAGGGCAGCGACAACACGATTTGCAGGTCAGCGCACGCAAGATACTTGCCTTGATTCCAGGCAGCCAGAGCTTCTGCTTCAGTGGTGCAAACAGCGATATTTATCGCGTCGATGCCGATCGATGTTAATGCTTCTACCGCAATATCCGTCGAGGTATCGACCGCGATACGAGCGTTCAGAAGCGGCACGCGCAGACCCTGCGCCAGAAAACTACGCCCGAATCCGCCACTTCCCACCACGCACGTTTCAACGGGTTTATGAACATGGGCGTAGCGTTTCTGATAGTTCATATGCGTTTGTCTCTTGGATGATCGATTTATGGCATCTAGACTGTCGTCTGAGCGACTTTGACTAGTATATTAGTTGTCATCATAGGAGTCACTTTCCTAGGTCTCCCCCATTTCACGCAAGGACACACTCATGTCACGTCAACAGGCGATCGAAGCAATTAACCAGCATTTCGACTCTGGTGCCTTTATGCAGGATCTGGCAAGGCGCGTAGCAATCAAGACAGAAAGCCAGGTGCCTGAGTCTCATCCCTTTTTACGTAGCTACCTGACTGATGAAATCTCGCCTGCGCTCGAAGCGATGGGTTACAGCATACAAATTTTGGATAATCCCTCCGGTGTCGCTGCGCCCTTCTTAGTGGCGCGCCGTATTGAGGATCCTAGCCTACCGACTGTTTTGACGTATGGTCATGGCGACGTCATTCGCGGCCTCGAGGGGCAGTGGAAAGAGGGTCGTAACCCATGGCAGTTGACGCAAGTCGGCGAGCGCTATTATGGACGCGGTACCGCAGACAATAAGGGTCAGCACTCCATCAATATTTCTGCTCTTCGGGCTGTGCTTGAGACCCGAGGCAAGCTTGGATTTAACTCGACCATCATGATCGATACCGGAGAGGAAATCGGCTCACCTGGCTTGCATGAATTTGCGAGACAACATCGCGAACTCCTCAGGGCCGATGTCTTGATTGGCTCTGATGGTCCGAGGTTGGCGCCTACGATGCCAACGATTTTTATGGGAACGCGCGGCGCGCTGAATTTTGACCTGGTTGTTGAGTTCAGGGAGGGTGGACATCACTCCGGCAACTGGGGTGGTTTGTTGGCCAACCCTGCGGTAGTCCTCTGCCATGCGATTGCCTCCATCATCGATGAAAAGGGTCATGTCAATGCGACGGATCTGATGCCTGACGCGATGCCTGCGTCGGTCAAGCGCGCGCTCGCAGATGTTGTGGTGGATCCAGGACCGGACGGTCCGGAAATCAATGACTGGTGGGGGGCTCGGGGCTTGAGCCAGGCTGAGAAAGTGTTTGGCTGGAACACGTTCGAAGTACTCGCGATGGTGTCGGGAAATCCAGAGCGGCCCGTCAATGCTGTGCCTCCTCGCGCCAAAGCGCATTGCCAAATTCGCTTTACGGTGGATAAAGATCCCGATACCTTTTTACCTGCGCTGCAAAAGTTCCTTGACGCAAAAGGTTTCTCGGCGGTCAAGGTTGTGGGGCCCAGCCATGATGTGATGAATGCCACGCGAATCGATCCAGATCATCCCGCTGTGCAATGGGCGGTTCGTTCGATTACCCAAACAATGGGCCGCAAGCCCGCCGTGCTCCCTAATCTGGGCGGTTCCTTGCCCAATGATGTTTTTACCGACATTATTGGTGTGCCGACCATTTGGGTGCCGCACTCTTATGCGAGTTGCTCGCAGCATGCGCCAAACGAGCACGTCCTTGACTTCATCATCCAGGAAGGCTTGCAAATCATGACCGGTATTTTCTGGGATATGGGTGAAGCACCACCCATGAGAGGCTGAGCACACGCGATCAAGGTGTTGGATGGAAGTTTGCTAAGCTGAATTTAATTTTAAATATATTAATAAACTGGTATATTATTTGCAGTTTTAATAAAAAATCTATAAATACTAGGAAATCTAGAATGAAAATCAAATTACTAGCAGCGACTGCTGCCACATTAGTTGCTAGTTCAGCAATGGCTCAGTCGGCATTTCAAGGGTTTTATGGACAACTTAGTACTGGCTATGAAAATAATTCAGCTTCTGGGCTCAGTTCGCCCCTAACTTTATCGTATGGTGGTCAATCTTTAACTGCTGGTTCTGTTAGCGCACCAAACCAAAGTTTTGGCGGAGCTCCCCTGATTGCTGGGTTAGGGTATAACTTCTCCGTTGCCCCAAAGTGGTTAATAGGTGTTGGTGCTGACTACTCTTTTTTATCTCAACAGAGTTCTAGTTACAACTATAGCATGAGTGGTTCTGACATTCCTGGGGGGATTTCTTTATCTGGGGCAAAAATAAAAGTTTCAAATAGATTGAATATTTTTGTTTCAACTGGATATGAAATTGACAAAGACAAGTTGGTCTATTTAAAAGCAGGCTTTAGCTCTGTTAAGGGTGCTGTTTCGGCGCCAACCAATGCGTCGACCGGAGGACAGACAATAGCTATTTCAGAGACAGGATTTAGTCCGTCAGGACAATCCAAAACTTTGAATGGTTATATTCTTGGTGTAGGTTACAAGCAGATCATCAGCGGTGGATTTTATGCATTTGCTGAGGGTAACTATATGAATTATGGCAAACAAAACTTTGGTAAAACAACCCCTGGACCATACGATTCAACTCTAACCACCAATACCAGTAGTGGGTTAAATACTTACCAATTACTCGTTGGCGTTGGTTACAGGTTCTAATTTAGTTTGACTTTTTACCCATCTCCGATCATTTGAGGCGAATATTATTATCCTACGACTTTGTTAGGATAACTTTTGGATTGTTATGTTTCATCGTATTTCTTTATTTTCCCTTTCTACACTCATTGCAATGCTAGTGTCCGCATGTGGAGGGGATGGCTCTCCTAGTGCACCTTCAACTTCCTTTTCCTCCCAGCCAAGCTCTACTACGCCTTTGGGAACAACGAATGGTGTTATTAGCCCCTTTCAGGTGAAATTGCTAAATGCCTCAGGAAATCTAGATAGCACTTCTTCGGCCCTGGTGACCGTTACCATTGCAAATCAGCCTAACTCTGGCTATTACCTTGGCATACTTGGTGGAGCAACTACTGTAAATGCTGTCGCAGGCATAGCAACTTTTTCAGAGCTAACAGTGACTCAACCTGGCAGTGGCTTTAGCTTAATGGCGAGTGCATCTGGATACGAATCATCTCAGAGCGTTCCATTTAATGTTTCTCCATCATTGGCGGGGTTTAATGCGACTGGAATTGTTGAAGGGTGCGAAATTCTTTATGTTGGTGAACTAGGCCCAAACTTTCAGGGTCCAATAACAGCCTATCTCGCTCAACCTGACAATGCAATTGACTGCAATGGTGGCTCGGATTTTACAAATTATGCTGCTGACCATCCAGGTTATATTCCCAATACACCTCGAGATGCGTTGTTTGATTATGCAAAAACTCTCGGCAGTCCGAGTGCATCCCCAGGCGCATTGACCCCATTCACTGACTCTACAGGATACACATGGGGAATTATTGCCTCAGTTAAGAATTATCATTGGCCTTTTGATGTGGCAAATTATGCAGGTGATTCAACCATCCCTACTTCTGGTTGGCAGGCGGCACTCACAAATGCAATCCCACCTGGTGTTGTAACTTATACGTTCAATAATAAAAATCAGCAATTACTGTTAACTAAAGTTGATTCAAACGGCAATAATATTCTTTACTATTTTGTTACTGACCAATTCGGAAATGTCTATTTCATGAAGTCAGCAAACAAAGCGAACAACACGCCAGAACTATTGGAACAATCCTTTAATGCCGCTGTCCTTCCAACGGGTTGGGTGAAGTCTTCCGGCTATCTAAAGCAAGATTTATTTGTAAATCCTGCCTATGGCGGAGATTCCAATACCATCGCTTCTTTTCAGGAGTTTAGAGACAATGCGGATAACGCATATACCCAGATAGCTTGGGCTACCTCAGGTAACAGTATCGCAGCCTTAATAGGATATCCAATGCCCATTTGGAATGGACCGATGGGTGGAAACATAAATGGCAGTGCCGGTAATGATCTTTTATATGGGGCGTTGGCTGATGATCAGTTTTATCCTATGAGTGGAGATGACTCCATTGATGGTGGTGATGGCATCAATACAGTAGTTTTTAGCGGCGTCAAGGATCAATACAAAATATCTAGCGCTAATGGAGAAACTACTGTTAGTGGTGTGGATGGAATTAAAACGATGAAAAGAATTCAGTATCTACAATTTACAGATCAAAAAGTTTCCGTTAAATAAGAAGTCTTAGGGCCAGCAAGATTTAAATAATGCCTCGCTTACGTGAGGTATTATCTTTTAGCCTTACGCCTATCTTTCCCTATTGATGGTTTGGATGACATCCTGAGCGATTTGTAGAATTCGATGACTCATTTCTGATGGGCTCAACTTACATTGCTTGATCAGCTCTGTCAAAACCTGATGGTTATGGCTAACCAAGCCTGAAAACAATGAGTTTATAACTTCGGCCTTAATCGAATATGGCTGAAGCAGTGTATTCAAACAATTCTTCGGTTCGCTAGGATGAGTTTTATTGCTAATTTCTAGATAAGAGATTTTTATTAGATTGCCCAGTCGCTCAACTTTCGGCATTTTTATATTCTTCTTGATTTCGCTCAATTGATCGAACCTAGAGATTTGTATAGATAGGGTGCCGGAAATTTTTATTTCCACATCGCAAGAAAGAATGGTCGTTGCGGGGGAGGGAAAACGATAATTTTTAAGAAAATGGAAAGGATCAAGACTATTATGATATTGCACCAAAATCTCATCTTTAAAGACCCCTGTGATTTTGATGCCCTGATCAATTAGAAAATGAGTCCCATGGTGCGAATGATTTAATAATTCGATGATGGGCATTAGTTTTGAGGCCTCCCCAATGCGAATTTTTCTACTGACTAAGTATGAATTTAGGTATTGATTGGCACTTTTCTTGCCAAAATCGTGTTGAGTCCAACCCAAGACCAAGAGAATATCTTTGATGCCACGTGGTAATTTATCCATCCTATCTTGATGATTTTTTTCTGCATCAAGCCCCCCACATCCCCAGCCGAAGTATTTTTGGTAATTTTCATAAAATGACACAAACCTAGAGTTCAGATTTAGGTCAGGATTTAATCGAATTTGTTGGTTTTTATCTAGCGCTACAGACTCAAAGTCGGGTAAAAGGTTTGATGGAGCGTAAATATTGATGGGCAAATTTTTTTTTATTGGAATAAGCCCTCGCCCAAATGAGCTATTTTGCAACGCGATATTGTCTGCTATTCCGCCTAAAGAGCGGAAAGAATCCAAGATTTGGGTGAACTCCATAGCTCTCTAGTGTTAAAGATTAAGTTGGCTGAAATTTTACTCATGCAGTATTTAGTGATTCTAAAGGGTGTTATGCCAATATTTTCTCCAGCCTCTAAAAATGTGCTCTTTACATCAGAGGCCAATGGAATTGTCTTTACCTCATCAGCGGCTTTATCTAACTCTCCGAGAGCCTCTTATTTTCCTAAAAGCAAGAAGTTAATCATTTGGATTCTCATGCTGGTATGCCCCGCAACAGTATTCGGGATGCAGATTTTTGTTAAGACATTAACTGGAAAAAAAATTTCCCTAGAGGTGGAGTCAAGCGATTCCATCGATCACGTGAAGGCACAGATTCAAGATAAAGAGGGTATCCCGCCAGATCAACAAAGGCTGATCTTCGCTGGCAAACAATTAGAGGATGGCAGAACCCTTTCTGATTACAACATTCAAAAAGAATCTACCTTGCATTTGGTGCTTAGGCTCCGTGGTCCCTCTGCCGAACCTTCAGAAACTAATACGCAACCATCTTTGATTCCGATCGCCTATCAAACAACCATCGCCTCAGCCTCGGGTAACGCCAACGCGCAGTCCGTGGGTGGCGTGTTGACGCAGATTTCGCAGGCGAGCATAGCGGGAACCGCAACCGCAGCCCAAGACCAGTTGCTCTCCGCGATCTCTGGTCAGACCTCTGCGCAGAGCATTGCGAACCTTGCACAAGGCATGTCCGGTGAAGTCTATGCGGCCACGGTCGCAGTGATGGCGCAAACCACGCAACGCACGCAACAAGCGGTCCTGAATCGCCTAGGCGACACGGCGGGTCTGGGGCTAAATATGCCCATGGCCTCCACCAATATGAGCACTCAGGTGGAAGGCGCCCCAAGCGCTTCAGTGAGCTCCAACCCGAGCGTCAACCCCAATGCTGAAGCCAAGGCTTTCTCCAAGGGCAACGTCTGGGGCGAGCTCGCCTACCAGCGCGGCAATCGTTCGAGCGACAGCCAGTCTGGGGGCTGGAGCAGCAACCTGTATCAGCTGACGTTTGGCTCAGATTTTTACTCTTCCAACGGCACGATCGCGGGTGCGGGTTTAGCACTGTCGAGCACCACGCTCAATCCCACCTATGGTGCCTCCACCATCCAGCAAGGCTCGTTGTTTGCCTACGGCAAGATGCCTGTGGAGAGCTTTGTGCTCGATGCCATGGCAAGCGTGGGCTTGAGCTCAAGCGACATCAAGCGCGCAGATGTGACGGGTCTGAGCGCAGGGTTTAGAAACAACTCGGTCTCGGGTAACGATGTGATGTTGAGTCTGGGTCTGAGCCGTCCGTTCGACACAGAGAGCGTGCGCAT
>CAMDFD010000002.1 GCA_945897365.1 Bordetella parapertussis
GGTGATCGCTTCACGGTTTTTTACGCGTGCGCCGTTTGTGGAATACAACGGATCTTTGGAAAGATGCACGCAATCAGCGATTTCGCAAAACTTATTAAATAAATTGTCATTTCCACAGGCCAAAATCAATGCACCGTCAGCCGTTTTAAAGGTCTGATAGGGAACGATATTGGGATGCGCATTACCGATTGCCTTAGGCGGCTCACCGGTTGCGAAATAGTTCATCGCCTGATTCGCGAGAAAGGCCACACAGGAATCGAGCAAAGAAACATCAATCCATTGTCCCTTCCCGGTCACAGCACGGTGTGCGATCGCGGCGCAAATAGCGATGCTTGCATACATCCCCGTTGTCAGGTCGATAATCGGCACACCGACACGCTGCGGCCCACCACCCGGAAGATCATCTCGCTCGCCAGTAATACTCATCAAGCCACCCATGCCTTGAGCCATGAAGTCATACCCTGGCCGATCCTTTTCAGGTCCCGTTTGACCAAAACCAGTGACCGAACAGTAAATAACCGCAGGGTTGATGGCTTTGATATCCTCGTAGCCGAGTCCGTAGCGCGCAAGGTCACCCACTTTATAGTTTTCAAGGATCACATCAACGTTTTTTGCGAGCTCGCGCACCAGCTCTTGCCCTTCGGGCTTGGAGATATCAATCGTGATAGAGCGTTTGCCGCGATTGGCCGCACAAAAATAAGCCGACTCGCGTGTCGTATTGCCCTGCTCATCCTTGAGAAAAGGTGGCGCAAAGGCGCGGGAATCATCGCCTTTTAGAGGGCGTTCAACCTTGATGACATCTGCGCCTAAATCAGCGAGATTTTGAGCAGCCCAAGGCGCTGCGAGTACGCGAGATAGATCTAGAACTTTGATGTGCGAAAGTGGACCAGACATATTTGAATTCCAATTCATTTAAACAGTTTTCGTATTGTAGAGCGTTATAAATTTCAAGATCCCTTGCCAAAAAGGAACAGATGACAGGAATTGTGAGGTACGAACCTTAGGTTCAACCCTAGAATCCGGCTTGAGTAAAAACTCTCAGAAAAGTCATCATGGCAATCACACAGTTCTTTGCAACGTATCAGTTTGACTTTCCAAGGTTCGAACACCATGCTGCTCAAACTTGTGACGAGTTTCAAGCGCTCTCTTCCCACATACCCGGAACGCGAAACAAAAATCTCTTTTTACGCGACAAAAAAGGGACTCGACACCTTCTTGTCATTGTTCCACCCTATCTGACTGTCGATCTGGACTCCCTAAGCAAAACTCTAGGCATTAAACGTTTGGGGTTCGCCTCAAAAGAACGCTTAAAAAAATTTTTGGGCGTGAGCTCTGGTAGTCTCAGTGTATTGAGCCTCATGAATGACACGCTTAACAACGTAGAGCTCGTGATAGACCGCTCCATCTGGCATGCTGACGCTATTCAAGCCCATCCGCTCATCAACACCCAGACGGTCATTATCTCGAAGTCCGAACTTGAAAGATTTCTTTTAAAGACCCGGCATCAACCCACAATTATTGATGTACCGGGAAGCCCGAGTGCGCTAGAAGCCCTCGGGACTTAACTGAAAAATCATAAACTCAAGCTTACTGATCGAGTTTGATGTTGAACTCTTTTGTGACACGCTGCCATTTGGCTAACTCAGCGCGCCGAAACTCTTCGAGCTGCTGTGGTGAGGATGCAATGATTTCACCACTAAACGCATCGATACCGGCTTTGACCGAAGGCTGCTGCATGACTTTAACCAGCGCGTTGTTGAGCCGATCAATGACAGCTGGCGGTGTACCACCGGGCGCGAAGATCGCATTCCACTCATAGCTTGAATAACCCTTGACACCACTTTCAGCGATCGTGGGCACATTCGGCAACACAGCTGAACGCTTGTCGCCACCCGAGGCGATCACATTCAGTTTGCCAGCTTTGATCTGTGGCAGAGCCGTACCGACCGTTGCGAAGGCCAAAGGAACTTGCCCAGACATCACGTCCGTAATGGCTAAGCCACCTCCTTTGTAATGCACCGATTCCAGATGGGTCCCAGCTAAGGCGTTAAATAACGCGCCAGCCAAATGCTGGGCACTACCCGCACCCGAGGTCGCATAGTGGACAACTGGTGTCTTGGGCGTCGTGAGCTTAATCAACTCCTGAACCGTTTTTGCGGGAAAGTTGGGGCTCGACACCAAGATATTTGGAACACGCTGCAACAACATCACTGAAGAAAAGTCTTTGAGTGTGTCGAACTGCATCTTGCGCAGTGCAGGATTTTGCGTATGGTTGGCGGCGTCCAGCATGATGGTGTAGCCATCCGGAGCCGCCTTAGCGACATAGGCTGCGCCAATCATGCCACCCGCACCACCGCGATTGTCCACAATCACGTTTTGACCGAGCTCTTTTGCAAGCTCGGGGGCGATCAGTCGGGCAACCCGATCAGCCGTGCCACCTGGCGGGTACGTCACGACCAACGTCACGCTCCGCTCAGGATAGGCGGCATGCGCCAAGGTCGTGCCAAGCAACAGGGCAGCAGCAAGCAACGTACGAGAAAAATTTAAACGCATTTTTAGTCTCCAAAATTGTATATTTAGCGCATAACTGTAAACCATCGCTACAATCCTCGCATAATAATTCCTAGGGGATTCTAAAATGGATTTACTGCAAGGCATCAATTCGCGTCAAAGTATTCGGGCCTTTAAATCAACACCAGTCCCAGAAACGCTGCTTAGAGAGGTTTTACAAGCCGCGGGGCGGAGCCCCTCTTATAAAAACACCCAACCCTGGGAAGTTTTCATTGTTTCCGGTGCGAAACGTGATGCCTTAGCCGAAGTGCTGTTCAAGCTTGCCAGCAATAACACCCCTCCCAACTACGACTTTCCTGCTCCAGAATCCTGGCCCGCCGCACTTGATTTTCGCTCCAAAGATCACGGCACTCGCCGTTTTAACGCACTAGGCATTGGTCGCGATGACCAGACCCTGCGTAACGATTTACGCCTGCAAAACTTTAAATTCTTTGGCGCGCCGTGTGCAGTCTTCTTTTTTATGGATGCATCCCTCGAGCATTGGTCCACACTCGATATGGGATTATTTCTTCAGTCTTTTACCCTCGCGGCGCATGGGGCGGGGCTAGGCACCTGTATGCAGGCCTCCGTTTCGGGCTATCCAGATGCTATACGTCAATGCTTAGAGATCCCCTCCAGTAAAAAACTCATCGTGTCGATGTCTCTGGGTTATCCGGCTATGGAAGCTCCCATCAATAGCTATCAAAGTACGAGAATGGACGTCGACGAATTTACAACATGGCATCGCTAACTCGCTGTGAGCGAGGCATGACACGGATACTTAAAAACCACTCAGGCAAACCGAGCATTAAGTTGCTCCTGCACGTAAGCCAGCGACTCGACATCAGCGGATTTCATATCCATATCGAATAGATTGGCCTTGTGGGCCTGAGGACTGCGATCGCCGCAGGCTTCTTCGACCACGATGACTCTGAAATTATGCGCAAAAGCATCTGACACTGCGCCGCGTACACAACCCGACGTAGAAATGCCACACACGACAATCGTGTCGATGCCGTCGTAGCGCAAAAACGATTCGAGCGGAGTACCAAAAAAACAAGAGGGCTTGTTTTTGAGGACAATGCGATCCATCGGACGCGGAGCATACGCTTCTGGCCATTGATCCGCACGCGGATCGCTGTGATACTGAAACGCATCAGGATTGGCCAGTTTGTAATTCCAGACACCTCTATAGGTGGGGTGGCTGCGATCATCGCGACGACTGTAATAAATCGGCAAATCAAGCGCGCGAAACTGTTGAGTCAATGCTGTGACAGCATCGGTGACGGAGGTCATATCCCGTCCACACATCGAATAAGAAGGATCGACGAACATATACGTCGTATCTACGTTGAGCAGAGCCACGCGCGCACCCATGCCGATGCGCTCACCAAAACCACCCTTTTTGTAGGTTTCAAGCTCTGCGTCAGGCACATAACCACGCCATTTTTCCAACTTATCCATCTGAGTATCCTCTTTCTCTTTTAACTTCTTTGTAAACTGGGACGAGGTGTTTTAACATCAAGCCTATTCATCATAAAAGAAAAGACAAACTCACATGACGATGCTCAAACCAAATTCTCTTAAAGCAGCCCTTTACAACAAACAAATTCAATTAGGACTGTGGTGCGCTTTATCAAGTAGTTATTCCACCGAGATCGTGGCGAGCTCGGGCTACGACTGGCTGACACTTGACATGGAGCACTCGCCTAATGACATGCAGACCGTCTTGACTCAAATTCAAATGCTGGGAGGCTATAACCTAGAGCCTGCCGTGCGTCTGGTTAAGTTTGACAAAGATTTGGTCAAACAATATCTGGATATGGGCGTGCGCACCCTTATTTTGCCCAACGTAGAATCCGCTGACCAAGCTCATGAAATTGTCCGCTCAACACGCTACCCTCATCGCGGTATTCGAGGTGTCGCCGGTCAACAGCGTGCCAATCGCTGGGGACGCGTCGCCAACTATGCACAAACCGCAGACGAACAAATTTGTGTGCTCGTTCAAATCGAATCCGCTGATGGTGTGAAATATTTTGACGCGATCATCCGTGTAGAAGGCGTCGATGGTGCCTTCATTGGCCCTAACGACATGGCAGCTAGCATGGGATTTCTGGGTCAGCAACATCATCCAGAGGTACAAAAAGCCATCCAGTCTCTACCTGCGATTGCCGCCAAACACGGTAAATCAATCGGCATCCTTGCAGCCAACGAAGCCGATGCACATCGCTACATCGAATGGGGCTACAAAATGGTCGGACTCGGCTCAGATCAAGGTTTGCTGGCCAAAGCCAGCGACACCTTGCTCTCCAACTGCCGTCAATTTGTCAGTGGCCGCAGTGCGTAAGCGTCACTCACTTACTTATCATCACTGAGACGCATCTAAGACGACCTTGTCGCGCACAAGGTCGTTGATTTCTCCATCTTGAAATCCAAACTCTCTCAAGACTTGAACCGTGTGCTCGCCTAACTCAGGCGCAGGTAGAACGGCTGTGCGAGGCTGCTCAGAAAACTTGATCGGAAATCCGACGCCTTTCACGAGACCCGCCTTGGGATGCACAGACTCCACCACCATTTCTCGAGCAATGGCCTGAGGATGACTGAAGGCCTCTTCGATCGTATGGACGGGCCCTGCAGGCACCCCCGTCGCATCAAAAATCACGATCCACTCCGCAGTCGTCTTTTTACATAATTCAGACTCAATTAAACCCTCAAGTGCCTCACGATTGGCCAAACGAATCGTATTGGTCTCAAAGCGAGGATCGGTCTTCCATTCGGGATGACCCAGCGTCTCCGCGACACGCTCCCAGTTGGCTTGATTCGCACCACCAATGTTCAGATAACCATTCGCTGTTTTAAACGCCTGGTAAGGTGCGGTCAAAGGATGCGCCGATCCGCCTGGGCCCGCTGAAATACCCGTCGCAAAAAACATGGCGGCTTGCCAGTATGTCTGCTGCATCGCCGCTTCCATCAAAGAAGTATCGACCACCTGGCCCTGCCCCGTTTTGCCACGATGCACCAAGGCGGCCAAGATGCCCACGCACGCCAAAATACCGGCATTGATATCAGACACCGGATTTCCCGTCTTGGCGGGAGGCCCGCCTGGATGCCCAGTGATACTCATCAATCCACTGAAACCTTGCGCAATCAGGTCAAAGCCACCCTTGTCGGCCAAGGGTCCCGTTCGACCATAGCCCGACACCACGCTATAGATCAAGCCAGGATTGAGCTGTCTTAAGGTTTCATAACCAACGCCGAGTTTTTCCAACGTGCCGCGGCGATAGTTCTCAGTCAGCACATCGGCCTTGACAACCATACGCTTGAGAACGTCAGCACCTTTGGGACTTTTAAGATCGAGCGCTACACCGCGTTTGTTGCGATTCAACACCAAAAATGGTGCGGAAACGCCATTGATACGGGGATCTTGATAGCCGCGCGAGTCGTCTCCTTTTGGGATTTTCTCAATCTTGATGACATCGGCGCCCATATCGGCCAACATCATTCCGCAGGTGGGACCTGCCATGATTTGTGAAAGTTCAAGAACACGAACACCCGCAAGCGGCCCCGTGGGCATGGGGGAAGACTTCTCTGTTTGACTCATTGCGCTCAACTCAACTCGATGTGAAAAATGACTGACAAGGTTTTAAATCAAACAGCCTAGCGTCCTACAAATTTAGGCGTTTGTTTAGCTAAAAATGACTTGTAGCCAATGCGGAAATCTTCAGTGTCGAAGCACTCGAAACACTCCTCACGCTCTTTATCCGTCAAGGGCGTATCGTCTTTGAGACGACGAGCAAACTGCTTGTGCCAACGCGCAACCAGTGGTGCACCTGCAGCGATACGCTGCGCTGTCGCAAGCGACTCTGCAGCCACTTGATCATCAGCAACCACGCGCGACACGAGTCCGATGCGCAAGGCCTCCTGCGCATCGAAAATACGGCCTTCCAGCAAAATCTCCAGCGCCTTTGACGCGCCGATCAATGAAGCGATCGGCTCCATTTCGTCATAAGCCATCACCAAACCCAAATTTTTGATTGGTGCGCCAAAGCGACTTGAGGCCCCGCAAATCCGCATGTCGGCCAAGGCCGCGATCTCCATCCCGCCCCCGACGCAAATGCCGTGAATTTGCGCCACGATCGGGTGACGACAGCTCTTTATTTTTTTAACGGTTTGATGCATGAAGTGGCCGTACTCTGTTGCCTGAGCCTTGTTGGAACGCTGCGTTTCAAACTCACTGATGTCATTGCCCGGAGAAAAGGATTTTTCTCCGGCACCGCGCAAAATGATGCAACGCACATCGTCCTGCGCGGACAAGGCGACAATCGTATCGCCTAGCTCGCCCCACAGGGGCTTAGTCATCGCATTGAGCTTTTCTGGTCGATTAATCGTCAAGGTCACGATATCGTCGACACGGGACTGCAACAAAAGTTCAGACATGATCAATCAAACTCCAATTAGTTATAAAAATAATTGACTAAACCCATACCTGTAATAGGCACATAGGTCACAAGCATCAAGACGGCAAAAAGAACGCCAATGAAATAAATATTGACGCGCGTCGTTTCCCAAACAGAACATTTTGCAATCGAACTCGCCACCATCAAGACACTCGCGACTGGCGGCGTCTGCTGACCGATACCCAGATTAATCGTGACAATCAAACCGAAGTGCACGGGATCAATGCCAACCGCCAAAACAAGAGGCATCACCACAGGCACCACCAAGATAATCGCTGCTGCTGAATGCAAGAAAACGCCTAAGACGAGAAAAAGAACATTGAGCAAGCCAAGCACGGCGTACTTATTGGAGGTGAACTCGGACACATGTGCCGCCAGTTGCTGTGGGGCGGAGGCCTCGGTCAGGTATGTGCCAAGCAAACCGCTAGCCGCCACAAGTAGCATCACGGTGGCGGTCTGCACTCCACCCTCAACGACAGACGCTTTTAAATGCACCCAGTCGAGTTCGCGGTAAATCACCAAGCCAATAAAGAGTGCCGCCACCACTGCGAGTGCTGCACCCTCGGTCGCAGTCACCACGCCACCAAAAATACCCCCCAAAATGATGAAGGGCAGCAGCAAGGCCCAGCCGGCACCGAGCATCGCCTTCCACACCCTTCGGCCAGAGAACTTGTCTTCGATCGGCAGGTTATAGCGTTTGGCGAGAAAGTAGGACAACACCATCATGCCCAAACCGCCAATCAGACCAGGAATGATGCCCGCGACAAAGAGCTTTACAACTGAAGTCTCGGCCATGACCGCGTAGAGAATCATCGGAATCGAAGGCGGAATAATCACCGCCAACGTCGCCGACGATGAGGTCACCGCGGCACTAAATGCCGCAGAGTAGCCCTTGCGTTTCATTTCTGGAATCAAGACCGAGCCTAAGGCCGCGACGTCAGCGACCGCGGAGCCAGAGATCTCGGCAAAGAACAAGGAAGTACCAATATTGACATGCGCCAAGCCGCCACGGATCCAACCAAACAGCGCTGAAGCCAACTCGACAAGACGTTGTGAAATCCCTGAGGAGTTCATAATTGCACCAGCCAGAATGAACAAAGGTATCGCCAATAAAGGAAAATTCGTGGCGCTTTGATACATCACCACCGGTAGATTCGGCATGATGTCAGGACCACTTGAGAGCACCATCGCAATCGTCGCGACGACTCCCAAGGAAACAGCGATCGGGACATTGATAAAGACAAGCGCTAAGACAGCGCCGAAAATCAAGAAAATGGTTTGCATGATGCGGCCTCAGTCCTGAATCGGTTTGACGAGAAGATCGTAAAGAGCCAGAAACTCTCCGATCAGAATCAGTCCCGCTGAAATCGGAATCACGGACTGAGCAACCGCCATCGATACATCCGGAAGACTCGACATAAAATCAGTCGCCAAAATAGGCATAATCTCCATGCCATACCAACCCAGCGTTCCGAAAAAAATTATTACAATGATCTGTGAAACGACGCCTAGTGCGCGTTTGAATTTAGGCGCACACATGTCGACAATTTCCGGACAACCGATATGCGCACGTTTGAACGACGCAAGTGCAGAACCATAAAAAGTCAGCCACGCCAACAAGATTGAAGCAACTTCGTCGTACCACACCAATGGTTGACCAATCGTCCGAAAAATAACGCCTAAGGTCACCTCGACAAACAAGGTCACCATCAACACACTGACCACTAGCGTTAGAAATTGACCATAGACGGTACGTAGCCGCCCAAAGTCCGAGGGCATTGTTGCCGCTTGAGACATGACTGAACACTCCTGCTAAATGGATAAAGAGAAAGGGCGCCCATCACAGGCGCCCTCATCAGGTCTTAACGAAGTGAATTAACCTTATTGATCAAGGCTGGAGCACCGTTGACCTCTTTACCGAAATCAGCATAGATCTGTTTGCTGGCCTCGACAAAAGCCTTTTTATCTACATCATTAGAAGCGGTCCTTCCACCCGCCGTGATTTTTGCGAGCAACTCGTTATCGCCTTTTGCGCCCATCTGATAGGCATAGTCCTGCACCTCGATCGCAGTTTCCTCAAGAATCTTGCGGACGTCTGCAGGTAACTTATCCCATTTGCGTGAACCGGCTGTCAAGTAAGCTGGAACATAAACATGGCCCGACATTGAGATAAATTTCTGCGCTTCGTTCAGCTTGGAGGAGTAAATCTGCGTCAGTGGATTTTCCTGACCATCCATCACACCTGTTTGCAGGGCGGTGAACAGTTCGGAAAACTTCATTGGGCTTGGATTGGCGCCATAGTCTTGGAACATTCGCACGCGCCACTTGCCTTCGGGTACGCGCAGCTTGATGCCCTTAAGATCCTCAGGCTTGACGATGGGCTTTTTGTTGTTGGTGATGTGTCGATAGCCGTTTTCCCAAACACCGATCACACGCAACCCTTTTTTCTCAGCGGCGGGAACAAGCGTTGGCCAAACGACCTCTTTCGAAATGCGCTTCATGTGCTCGCGATCTTGCACCAGGTAGGGCAACTCAAAGATCCCGAACAAGTCCGACTCAGAGCTCATGACGCTAGAGGGAATCGATAGATCAAGCGTGCCGAGCTTGAGCTTCTGAACCATTTCTTTGTCACCACCAAGCTGGCTCGAGCCAAACACCACGACTTTGGCCTTGTTGCCAAGCTTTGCGTTGGCGCGCTTCGCAAACTCGGTCGCCGTCAAATCATATAAAGAGCCAGGCGCACTCACGTGTCCAAGCTTGATTTCGATCGGTTGCTGTTGCGCAAGCGACTGAAAAGATACACCCATGCCAACCGTTCCGAGCGCAGCACATAGCAAACCTGCATTGAAAGAACGTCGTGTGATGAAACTATTTGTTTTTTTGCTCATCGTTGTCTCCTTAGCCCTACTTGATGTTGGATTACATATTTAATAAACCGCCTTTGCTACATTACAAAATAACATACCCATTTTTACACTAAAAATGGATGGATGAATGAGAAATCCTACCCACATGCCAATGCTGGTAAACCATTAGGCAATACGGTTGTCACTTGCGTGGCTAGCCGCTATATTGCAAGGCGTTACCACTTTGATCTGGGACTTACGTCATGACTGCGTCAAAATCACAAAAATTCGGTATGAACCCGGTGCGCCGGTTATTGGTCGGTGCTTCCTTGGCCGCCTCTGTCGCCCTGACAGCCTCTTGGTCTACAGTTTCCTTTTCTCAGGAAATTAAAGACCTGTCGATCGCGTTGTCGACGCCTGTGACAACGGTTGATCCCCATTTCCATAATCTGACGCCTAACAATGCGATGGCTGCCCATGTCTTTGAGACCTTGGTCAAAACGGATGCGGCGCTTAAAACTTACCCTGGGCTTGCCGAGTCCTGGAAAGCCTTATCCGACACTGAGTGGGAATTTAAACTCCGCAAAGGCGTGAAATGGCATAACGGTGAGCCCTTCACCGCACAAGACGTTGCTGCCACGATTAAACGCATTCCTAACGTGCCGAATAGCCCGGCTTCCTTCGCTGTGTTTGTCCGCGCGATTACTGACGTCAACGTTGTCGACGATCACACCATCCGCTTCAAAACCAAGACACCCTATCCTCTGCTGCCCTCGGATATGGTGTCCGTTGCAATCGTGCCAAAGGCCATCGCAGAAACAGCCAAGACTGAGGATTTCAACTCTGGCAAAGCCATGATCGGTACGGGTCCGTTCCGTTTTCAGCAGTATGTTTCAGGCGACCGTGTCATCATCACACGCAACAATGACTACTGGGGCGATAAGCCCGACTGGGACAAGGTCACTTTTCGCATCATCACCAGCGCTCCTGCCCGCGTCGCGGCTCTGCTCTCTGGTGATGTACACATGATCGAGGGCGTGCCCACTGCGGATGCTGCAAAACTCAAGAAAGACAAGCGCGTGGAGGTGTCCAATGCCGTCTCAAACCGCATGATCTACTTGCACATGGATAGCAATCGCAAGACGAATTCTCCGTTCATCACTGCTGCGGATGGCAAGCCCATGGAGGCCAACCCATTGACCGATGCTCGTGTTCGTCAAGCGATCAGCAAAATGATTGATCGAAACGCGATCGTTTCGCGCGTGATGGAAGGTCAGGCGATTCCAGCTGGTCAGCTGCTGGACGAAGTCTTTTTCGGTACGAGCAAAAAACTCAAACCCGATGCCTATGATCCGGCTGGTGCTAAAAAACTGATGGCCGAAGCCGGCTATCCGAACGGTTTTGGTGTGACACTGCACTCACCTAACAACCGCTATATCAATGACGGCGCGACCGCTCAAGCCGTAGCGCAGTTCCTCTCGCGTAACGGCATCCCGACGAAGGTCGACACGATGCCCTCCAACATTTTCTTTTCACGCGCCAGCAAGATGGAGTTTTCTTTCATTCTAGCGGGTTGGGGTGCGGCCTCGGGAGACACTTCCTCGCCCTTGCGTGCCCTGCTCGCCACCAACGATCCTAAAGCAGGCATGGGTGGCGCAAACCGCGGACGTTTCTCGAGCCCTGAGTTAGATGCCCTGATCGCTAAAGCTGTCGTGATCATTGATGACAAGCAACGAGATGCTGCTTTAGCACTTGCCAGTGAAAAAGCCATCGAACTCATGGGTCTGATTCCCTTGCACTACGAGGTCAGTACCTGGGCTTCACGCAAAGGTGTTGAGTACCCTGGCCGTGCGGACCAATCCACACTGGCTCATTTCGTTAAACGCTCTAAATAATTGACGCTCAACGTCTCACCTCACCCACAAAGGACTTGTAACCAGTGACTGCTTTTATTCTTCGTCGTTTGGCTCAGTCCTTGTTGGTGTTGTTTGTTACGTCAATTTTGGTATTTGGGGGTCTCTATTTGGTTGGAGACCCCATCGAGATTTTGGTTCACCCTGAGGCGGATCAAATCGAGAAAGAGCGCGCTCGCATCGCTCTTGGTCTCGATAAGCCCGTCGTCGAGCAGTACTACCTCTTTCTCAAAGGGGCCCTGACCGGCAATCTCGGCAACTCTTTTGTTTACGCAAAACCTGCGCTGGAAATCATTTTCGAAAGAATGCCCGCCACCATGGAACTGGCAATTTTGGCGATGGTGATTTCGGTGTTTCTCGGCATACCGCTAGGTCTTTATGCCGGGCTGAGGCCAAACTCTCCCTTTTCTAGATTCATTATGACGAGTTCAATCGTCGGTTTTTCCTTACCGACGTTCTGGGTGGGCTTGTTGCTCATCTTATTTTTCGCCGTAAACTTGGGTTGGTTACCCTCGACTGGCCGTGGGCCAACGACCGATGTATTTGGTCTGCAATTGTCAATATTCAGCTGGGAAGGTCTCAAATACGCCTTCCTCCCCGCCTTGAACTTAGCGCTTTTGAAACTCGCACTGATTATCCGTCTGACTCGAGCTCAGACCCGCGAGCAAGGCCTGCTTGACTACATCAAGTTCGCGCGCGCCAAAGGGCTCAAATCGAGCCGCGTGGTTGGTGTTCATCTATTGAAAAACATC
This sequence comes from Bordetella parapertussis, assembly GCA_945897365.1. GTDB lineage: Bacteria > Pseudomonadota > Gammaproteobacteria > Burkholderiales > Burkholderiaceae_B > Zwartia > Zwartia parapertussis_A. Next base: position 12,519 of record CAMDFD010000002.1, read on the forward strand.
CTCATCCCGCTGGTCACTGTCATTGGACTGGAGCTAGGCTCTGTGATTGCATACGCAATCGTGACCGAAACAATTTTTGCTTGGCCCGGGATGGGCAAGCTTGTCATCGACTCCATTTTCCAATTGGATCGTCCCGTCGTCGTGGCTTACCTTTTGGTCGTGGTCGCGATGTACATCATTATTAATTTGGTGGTTGATATTCTTTACTCTCTTTTAGACCCAAGAGTACGTATTGCGGAGCAACACTGATGAGCGAAGCTATTATCCCGGTCGTCAAGGTGCAAACGCCTTTCAAGCGTTTATGTTCGCAATTCGCCGAAAGTCCTGTCGCGATGGTCGGTCTTGTGATGTTGGTCGTGGTCATGTTCACTGCGCTCTTTGCGCCTTGGATCTCACCCCAAAATCCCTATGATCTCGCGTCTCTAGACCTGATGGATGCACGCCTGGCACCAGGAGAAAAAGGCCTGAACGGACAGACCTATCTGCTGGGCACGGACGGCCAAGGTCGGGATATGGTTTCAGCCATCTTTTACGGCTTGCGCGTTTCTCTCTATGTCGGCTTGACAAGCGGCATCATTGCGCTCGTGATCGGTAGCGTTCTGGGCGTGTTGGCCGCGCACTTGGGTGGTCGCTTCGAGCAAGTCATCATGCGCTTGGTGGATATTCAGCTTGGTTTTCCTGCCATTTTGGTTGCGTTGGTCCTGCTCGCCGTTCTAGGCAAAGGGGTGGACAAAATCATCATTGCTTTGGTCAGCGTCCAATGGGCCTACTATGCACGCACTGCTCGATCAGCCGCCTTGGTCGAACGAGGCAAAGAATATGTCGAAGCCGCCCGCTCCTTGGGTTTAAAGGGCTCACGCATTGTCTTGCGTCACCTGCTCCCCAATGCCATGGCGCCACTGATCGTCGTGGGGACTGTCCAAGTCGCGCATGCGATCGCACTCGAAGCCACCCTCTCCTTTTTAGGCTTAGGTTTGCCTGCGACCGAGCCCTCACTCGGCTTGTTAATCTCTAACGGTTACGAATATCTGCTTTCCGGTAAATACTGGATCAGCGTCTACCCCGGTATCGCACTTCTCCTGACGATTTTGGCGATCAATTTAGTCGGTGACCAAATGCGTGACATCTTGAATCCGAGGTTGTCACGATGAGCGCGCTCTTATCAGTCAAAGGTCTTCGTACGGAATTCGCCACGAGGGACGGCATCCTTCCTGCTGTTGCGGACGTATCGTTCGAACTCAAGCGCGGTGAAGTGCTCGGCCTAGTCGGTGAATCAGGCTCTGGTAAGTCTGTGACGGGTTTCTCCATCATGGGACTCGTGGATGCCCCAGGAAAAATTGCAAGTGGCAGCATCGTTTTTGATGGACAAGAACTCGTTGGTGCCGAGGATGAAACGCTTAGACGCCTGCGTGGACGTCGAATCGCCATGATCTTTCAAGATCCAATGATGACGCTCAATCCTGTGTTGACCGTGGAAACGCAGATGATCGAAACCGTGCTCGCGCACGAGTCCGTCAGTCGAGCCGTCGCACGTGCACGCTGTGTCGAAGTCTTGGGTAAAGTTGGCATCGCCTCACCAAGCGAGCGTCTGGGTCAGTATCCCCATCAGTTTTCAGGCGGAATGCGACAACGCGTCGCAATCGCGATCGCCATGCTGCACAAACCTGATTTGATTATCGCGGATGAACCCACGACGGCTCTCGATGTCACCGTGCAAGGTCAGATCCTATATGAAATGCAACAACTCGTGAGTCAGTCTGGCACTGCACTGATCTGGATCACGCACGACTTGGCTGTCGTCGCAGGCTTGGCCGATAAAATTGCCGTGATGTATGCCGGTCGTATCGTCGAACAAGGTCCAGCCGAAGATGTGCTGAGTGATCCGACACATCCTTATACCCGAGGTTTGCTCGACTCTGTACCTGCCACAACGACACCAGGGCAGCGGCTGCGACAGATTCCAGGCTCAACGCCTTCGATCATGCAACTAGGAGCGGGCTGTGCTTTCGAGGCACGCTGCACGCATGTCACCCCAGCATGCGCACTGATGCCAGAGATGGTTGTGATCGGCTCGCGTACGACTCGCTGCTGGAATCCTATCGTTCAGCAGCCTTCCACGGCTTCCTCGGAGAGCGCAGCGTGACCGAATTACTCGCTTTTGATCGAGTCTCAAAACGCTTCGGCAAAAAACTCGATATTTTTGAAAAAATCGCCAATGTCTTTGGCTCTAATATCAAAGAACAGACTGTCCATGCTGTGGACAACGTGACTTTTACGATCAACCAAGGCGAAGTGGTCGGACTCGTTGGCGAATCCGGCTGTGGAAAGTCCACGCTCGGGCGCCTAGGATGCGGACTCCATACCCCCTCCGAGGGCACGGTACGTTATCGGGGTCAACCGCTTGAAAGTCAAAGTGGCGTACGTCGCCCCGTCCAGCTTATTTTTCAAGATCCCTTCGCCTCACTCAATCCGCGCATGCGTGTGATCGATATTGTTGGTGAGGCCCCCCGCGTACATGGCCTTGTCGATCGCGCGCAACAAAGTGAATATACTGCCGCGATGCTTACTCGCGTTGGACTTGATCCATCGTATATGCAACGCTACCCGCATCAGTTTTCAGGGGGACAGCGTGCCCGGATCGGTATCGCCCGTGCTTTGGCTGTCAAGCCTGAGTTTCTCGTGTGTGACGAGGCTGTTGCGGCTCTTGATGTATCGATTCAAGCGCAAGTGCTCAACTTATTCATGGATCTACGTGATGAATTGGGTCTGACCTATCTTTTTATCAGTCACGACTTGGGCGTCGTTAGACACTTGTCCAACCGTGTCGTGGTGATGTATCTGGGTCGCGTGGCAGAAATCGCCCCAACGGAAGAGTTATTTGCCGCGCCGAATCATCCCTATACGCAAGCTTTGCTCGAGGAAATTCCCAGGATCGACAGAAAGCATCGCACCTTTGTGCCGATTAGAGGTGAGATTCCCTCTCCCCTCGCCCCGCCGCCTGGTTGCCATTTCCATCCGCGATGCCCCAAAGCAATGCCACGATGCTCCGTCGAAGCACCCTTGCTCAGAGAAATCAGTCCCGGCAGGCACTCAGCCTGCCATCTCAACGATTCCAACTAATTTATATCTCTTTCAAAAAGTTACAAAATGAAACAACCCTACCCGATCGAAATCCAAGCGCCCGACATCAGCGCGTGGGAAAACGGCAACACGGGTGTGCCCTACGTCTGGAGCTTTGATTCAGGTCGACCTGGTCCGCATGTCATGGTTCAGGCGCTGACGCATGGCAACGAGTTTTGTGGTGCGATTGCTGTGGACTGGTTTCTACGCCAACAAGTCAAACCTCTTGTCGGTCGTCTGACGATCGCCTTTGCAAACGTTCTTGCCTATGCCCGCTGGGATCCAGAAAAACCCAGTGCGAGTCGTTACATTGACGAAGACTTTAACCGTGTCTGGGGCGATGATGTGTTGTTCGGCTCACGTGACTCTGCAGAGCTACGCCGCGCCCGCGTTCTTCAGCCTTTTGTCGATGCTGCGGACTATTTACTTGATATTCATTCTATGTCCGAGCCCTGTGCACCGATCATGGTGTGTGGTGCGACCGGTCAGGGTGGAGAAAAAAGTGCTTCTTTGTCAAAACGCCTCGGAATTCCTGAGTTTCTGTTAATCGATACGGGACATCCTGCTGGACTGAGAATGATTGAGCGTGGCGGTTTTGGAAAACCCGATGACCCGCGTACAGGCCTGCTCATCGAGTGTGGCCAGCATTGGGAAAAGTCCGCTGCAGATGTCGCAAACGATAGCCTGTTGCGTTTCTTAAGACTGTTCAACATGGTGGATGACGCTTTCGTTCAACCCGCTTTACGCATGCCTATCTGCACCAAGCAGCGTATTGTTCGCGTCACCGAAGCCGTTGTCGCCAAGTCCACGGGATTTCGCTTTAACAAAGACTACAAAGGCTTGGAAGTCGTGCCTAAAAAAGGCGACATCGTGGCAACAGATGGGGAACTTACCATTCGCGTCCCTTACGATAATACGGTTCTCGTTATGCCCTCGACCTCGAATGTGAGAGTGGGTGCGACGACCGTACGTTTTGGTCAATTCGAGGACTGATTGATCCTCAACTAAGACCACACCCAATAAAAAAGGCGATGCGTGCATCGCCTTTTTTATTATTTTGCAGAAGGGATCAGGCAAGGATAAAAATTAATTTTTAATCGAGATATTCCGATCCTTAATAATCTTGCTCCATGTCGCAGACTCCTTGGAGATATATTTAGCCAAGTCATCGCGTGAGCCAGGATCAAGCGTCAAACCTTGAGCATGTAATGCTGCGGTCACTTCTTTGTCGTTGACGGCCTTAGTAATCTCTTGATTCCAGCGATCTAACATTGCAACGGGTGTCTTAGCTGAAGCAACGAAGGCATACCAGTTTCGGGCATCAAATCCTGGATAACCAGACTCGGCAATTGTTGGAATTTCTGGAAAAATATCTACGCGTTTATCTCCCGTTAGCGCTAAAGGAATCAATTTGCCCGCCCGAATCTGCTTAGCTGCAGAGGGAAGCGCCGAATAATACACTGTCACGCGATTACCAATGACATCCAGCATCGCAGCTCCTCCACCCTTGTAAGGGACGTGCACAATATCTACGCCCGCGCGCTGATTAAACAACTCTCCCTGTAGATGAGATGCGGAGCCTGCTCCCGTCGATGCGTATGTCAGTTTGCCGGGTTCTTTTTTGGCGCGATCCACCAAGTCTTTCAGCGTTTTAATGCCTGAATCCGGAGACACTAACAGTACATTTGGAAAGCTGCCACCCATCGCAAGAGGCGCTAAATCCTTGACGGGATCGTAAGGGATTTTCATCAAATGCGAAGCAATGGACAGAGGGCCAATCGAGCCCAGCAAAATGACCGAACCATCGGAGGGGCCATTCGCCACTAACGCCGTCACAATATTGCCACCCGCGCCCGGTTTGTTATCGACAACAATTTTTTGTCCAATATTTTCTGAAAGCTTTTTGCCAATAATACGCGCGGCGATGTCATTCGCCCCCCCTGGAGGGAAGCCGACATACAAGGTCACCGCCTTAGTGGGTGGAAACTCTTGGGCCAAGGCAACAGCACCTAGGCTGCTGAGCAACACGGCACTCGTCAGAGCCGCAAGTGTTTGTTTAATTTTCATTGATTTCTCTAGAAAGGGATGAAGAATGATTGGTTGATATCTTAGCGCCGATATGCAGTTGACGGCGCGCCTTGGCTAATTCGTACTGTTTTTGACGCTCACGTGCGTGCTTTTTTTGCTCATCGTCACCCTTGGCAAAACAGCGCGGGCAACTCACGCCCTTTTCAAACTCGGAGGACTGCATCGCGCCATCCGGTAAAGGATCGCGGCAGTTATGACACAGCTGACGCCCAGAGCGCTGCAGATGATGATCGACAGACACGCGATCATCAAAAACGAAACACTCCCCTTTCCATTGGCTGTGCTCTGGAGGAATTTCCTCGAGGTATTTGAGAATCCCACCTTCGAGGTGATAGACCTCGTCAAAACCCTTGGCGCGCATCAGCGCAGTGGATTTTTCGCAGCGAATTCCACCGGTGCAAAACATTGCAACCTTGGGTTTTTTACCTGTTTTTTCCGCGAGAACCTCAGCCTGCTCCACCCATTGCACGAGCTGGGTGAAGGTTTTGATCTTGGGATCGATCGCACCCTCAAAGGTCCCAAGCTCGACCTCGTAATCGTTGCGTGTATCGATCAACACCACAGACGGATCACGAATCAGCGCATTCCAATCCTGCGGTTTAACGTAAGTACCCGCCATGATTGTTGGACTGATCCCAGGCACTCCCATCGTCACAATCTCTTTTTTGAGACGTACTTTCATTCGGTGAAAGGGAGGCAGATCAGACCAAGACTCCTTATGCTGCAAGGCAGCAAATTTCGGGTCTGAACGAAGATACCGCAATACGGCGTAAACATCTGCCGGAGCACCCGCAATCGTACTGTTGATTCCTTCGCGCGCCAACAGAATCATGCCTTTTACGTTGTGCTGCTCACAAAACTCGAGCAAAGCTTGTTTTCGGGCAATAAAGTCTGGCAGGTCCACAAACAAGTAGAACGCTGCAGTTAAATAGGTAGATGTTGGCATAGAGTGATTGTGCCTTTTTGGTCGGCATCAGTAAAGGTCCATGCACGTCCATGCACGTCTTGATCATGGCACTTGTTGATCGTGTACTTGTTGATCATGTAGAGGCTAGGGAAGATCCCACCAAAATTATTGACTCGACACCTCCTCATTATGCTAAAAAGAAATCCCCTTTAGGAGCTTGGATAAAATCAATGAAGAAGTTACAAACTCTACTTGGCATTGCCACCCTCACTTTATCGGTAAGTGTTTTTGCGCAAGCCTACCCTAACAAACCCATTACGCTCGTGATTCCTTTCGCAGCGGGAAGCGGCACGGACGGGGTGGCACGTAACGTTGCCCAAAAGTTGTCTGAGCGTCTCAAGCAACCTGTCGTCGTTGAAAACAAAGCAGGTGCAAGCGCACAGATCGCCGCCCAGTATGTCGCCAAAGCAGCACCCGATGGCTACACACTCTTCATGACCACCAACACCTCGCACTCAGCGAATCCCTGGATGTTTAAAACCCTCAGCTACGATCCGATCAAGGACTTCACGCCGATCGCACGCGTCGGTGAGTTGCCTTTCGCCATGGCGATCAATCCAAAACTGCCTGTCAAAAACTTGCAGGAATTCATTGACTACGCGAAAAAAAATCCAGGCAAGCTTTCCTATGCAACACCTAACAGCACCTCCCTGGTGGCAATGGAAACGATTAAGCGTATTGCAGGCCTTGATATTGTCGGCATCCCATACAAAGCCAGCCCCCAAGCGATGACAGATCTCATCGCAGGTCAGGTGCAGGTGTATGTCGTTGACTTAGGTTCAGGCATGGGTGCACTCAAGTCTGATCGTGTGCGTACTCTCGCCGTCACTACAGCCAAAGGTTCAAAAAGCTTTCCTACCGTACCCTCCATTGCCAGCACCGTGAAGGGCTTTGATCTCACCTCCTGGAATGGTATTTTTGGTCCTGCCAACCTGCCACGTCCAATCGTGGACAAGCTCAATGCTGAACTGCAAGCTGTTTTCGCCGATAAAGACTTTCAGCAAAAACTTGCCGCAACCGGATTTGAGCTAGATCCAACGAAAACCCCTGAGGAGTTCGCCAAATACGTGGATTTCCAGCTCAAGCACTGGGGTGAGATGCTACGCGGTGCGGGTGTCAAACCTGAATAAAAAGGAATGACCGGCATCATGACCTCAAAATATCTGATCAAGGAGGCGAGCGTTCAACCCTACTCGCCTGCCAATCACCATGAAACCAGCAATCGTCGACTGATTGGTGCCGACAATGTCGGTGCCAAACATATCGAAGTCGTGTTGGGAACCATTGCGCGCGGGGGTGGTGCGCTACCTCATGCGCATCCGGGTCTTGAACAGGTCTGTTACTTGCTCGCTGGCTCAGCACATGTCGAAGTCGACGGTGAAGCCTTTGAAATGGTGGTTGGAGATACTTGTTTTTTCCCGGCCGACAAAATGCATGTCTTTTCTGTGACGAGTGTCGAGCCTGCCCGAGTGTTGGTGATGTATGGCCCGCCTTATGGTGAACACCCCGATCGGGTCAGACGCTAGCATCCTGATCTTTTTTGGACGTGAAAAAAGCCGCCTTTGAAAAAAGGCGGTTTTTTTTATTTTGTAACAGCGCAGTGACCACCGCTCGAAGGCTTTCCAGAACCAGCCGCGATTAATGGAGGCTCATTACGAAGATCCACTGGCGGAGATACTGCGGTATCCCAAACCAGAAACGAAACCAAACACACCCAAAAAATCATTTGATATTTTGTTGACGAGGGGATCATTTTTATCGACCCTTAGAATTGGTAGTGACGGCGGATACGCACACCGATTAGTGTGCCTGCAAAAGCCAGAGGCACCCAGATCCAACCATGCACGCTACCTGTTGAGATCCCGCTGAGCATGGCACCAATGTTGCAACCAAACGCTAGACGCGAGCTATAGCCCATCAGAAAACCTGCCACTAACCCAACCATCCACTGCGTGGAGGTTAAGGGTTTGCTGTCGGAAGAGGCTCGCGCCGAAATCCATAGCGCGCCGCCCAAGATACCAATGTTTGTGATAGACGTGATGTCCATCAACACCATCTCATTGAGACGCTGGGCATTGCCCGCCTGACTCCAAAAGGCATTCGCTGCAGGATCAAATAAACCGGCAGCGTTCACAATCTTTGCTGCCCAAAGACCAAAGCCGTACACCACGCCCCAGGGCTGACCAGCGATGATCAAGTTAAGCGCGGCGAGGATGGACAACGCAAGTGCACCGATCAGCCATTTGCGATCCCACCAGGTTTTTCCCTGCCCGACCCACAATCTGGCCGCCAGGGCCATGATCGCCAAACCAAGCAAGGTGATCAATATGGCCTGAAGACTTCCAAATTCTGTCACCAAACCGATAGGCTCGATTTGACCCAGTTTGAGCCAATCACCGACTTGCACGGAGCCCAAAAAACTCCCCAGAGCGAAGAGCGGCAAAATACCCATGTTCAGTGGGATACCAAGACCCGCTTTGTACAAGGTACCAGACCCGCAACCATCGGCAATCTGCATAGTCAGCCCGAACACAAAGGCACCCACGAGCAAGCTGATACTCGGAGGACCCAGTGCTGCAGTCAACTCGGGATATTGTCCAAGCAAAGTCAGAGAAAACACTGAAGCCAAGGCAAGCAAGACTAACTGTCCCATCACACCTCTTGGGTCTCGCTGCTCGATCAATTGACGCCACCCCGTCGTAAACCCAAACCGAGCCCCTGCCAGAGCCGCCCCCATACCAATACCAACCGCAAACAACACGGCTTGACGGATGGACACTGTCCAAGCCAAAAATATAAAGAACAAAAACAGCAATACGCTTAGGGGGAGGCGTTTCATATCAATGTGTTGCTTGAATAAAGCTTATTTAATAAAGCTTATTTAATAAAACTTATTTATTAGCGAGCCACAACTGGCCATCGATATACAACTGTTTTAAACGGTTGGGCACATTATCCATGGGGAGCGCACCCTCAGCCTGGGTCCAGTCAACCATGGAGCCGGCATAAAGCTTCACGTTTTTCTGGCCGACTAACTCTGACAAGACAAACCAGTTTGTAGCAGCCCAGTGACCTGTATTGCAAAAAGAGACCGTTTCTTGGTCCAATTTAACAGGCGTTGAAGAAACCAGCTTTTTTGCTTCGCCAGCGGAAACAACCGAGGAGCTGTTTGGCTCAAACCACTTGGAATGCTCAACGTTGACTGCACCTTTCAGCGTGCCAGGTACCTTAGCAGCGGTATGGCGGGTCGAACCATCAAAAAATGCAACAGGACGCGCATCGACCAACTGAGCTTGACCCGCGTTAACCTTCGCCACAACCTCTTCGCGTGTCGCAATCATATTTTGATTGATTGTTGGAACAAAAGAACTGGCCGTCGCAGTGGCAGGCTTGTTGTCCAAAGAAAAACCCGCTGCTTGCCAAGACTTGAGACCACCATTCAAGATGGAGAGGTGTTGCAGACCCAATACTTTGAGTGTCCAGTACACGCGCGCAGCCGCACCAAAATCGGTATCGTCTTTACCCGAGGACGTGACGATGACATGGGTGTCAGGCGTCAAACCCAAACGCTGCACGAGTTTGGTCAAGTTTGCTTGCGCAGGAAGTTCACCTGGATTTCTCGCAGGACCACGCCACGTCCCATAAGGCGCATTCAAGGCCCCAGGAATATGACCTGCCGCATAAGACTTTGGATCGCGAATATCGAGGATGACCGTATTGGGCGCGCTCAGCCCTGCTTGTACAGTTGGCGCGGATAAAAGAGGTTCGGCTGCAAACGCATTCACAGAAAGCAGTAAACCTAAGAAATATGCAGCTATTTTTTTCATGACCGAAAATGCCTGTGAAAAATGGTTGAGGAAGACATTTTGCACCTAGCCTCCCCAAAGCTAAAGTACATATTTCCTATCTTTATATAACCAAAAAGAATATAGAGTTAAAATAAAGGCAGGATTGGCAACACGTTCTACCATTCGATCGCCTGCCCTTTGTAGTCAATAAAAAAAGCGCCTTGATGCGCACGATCTACACCCAGCACATCCAACGCTTGCAATAAACCACTCGCGGACTCATAAGGGGTCAAGATCCCCTCTTGACCAACAAAGGGCTTAGTGAGGATTGATTGCACGGTACCTGGCTGAAGAGCGGCAATCACGGCAGACGGATTTTTACGGGCAAACTCAATTGCCGCTGTCTGCAAAAACATATTGAGCGCAGCTTTAGAGGCACGATAACCATACCAGCCCCCTTTTTTATTGTCAGAAATACTGCCCACGCGTGCGGAAAGCTTGGCATAAATCGCGCGCCCCGAGACCAGGCGCGGCAAGAAATGCTTCAATAACAAAGCCGGTCCAATCGCATTGACTTGAAAACTACGCATCAAGTGCGTTGAATTTAACGCACCCAAATGCTTTTCAGGACCCTTGCCGTCGATCATCAAGGCACCCGTCGCATCCACGATTAGCGCAAAAGGACCCGACCGACTCACCTGCGTGGATACCTGAATCATCGATGCTTCGTTTTCCAAGGAAAATTCAGGGAAATGCGCACGAGAAACTTCTACAACCTCGGCACAATTGGGATCGCTTCGCAACACCGAAACAAAACCAGCACCAATCGCCCCGGTCGCACCAATCACTAGCGCGCGATAGCCCTCTCCCAGACTTTTCATTCAGGTAGACGCGCTTTTGATTTTAATTTGAGCCTAAGTGCCGCTTGTGAAAGTAAATGTGCACTGACAGGCGCTGTCACAAACACGAACAACGTAATGATCAACTCGTGAATCAACACGCTCTCGTTCAACGCATAGACCATAGAGGCGAGTAAGACACCACCCACGCCTAGCGTCGAAGACTTGGTTGGGGCATGCAGTCGCATAAAAAACTCAGGCAAGCGAACAAGACCAATCGAACCCACCAGGATAAAAAAAGCCCCGATCAACAACAATACAGAGGTAATGACTTCAAGCATGATCGTCTCCCGTCCTCAATCCATCACATCACCGCGCGCGATATAGCGTGCAAGTGCGACGGTCGCCACAAAGCCCATCAGCGCAATCAGCAACGCCGCCTCAAAATAAATAGAACTATTGTCAGAGATCCCTAACACAACCAGCAAGGCGACAGCATTGACATACAGCGTATCCAACGCAAGAATCCTGTCTGGTGCATCAGGACCTTTGATGAGCCGATAAAGGGTCAGCGCCATCGATACTGCGATCGCGACCAAAGCAATTTTGATTGAAATGTCTAGCATCCGAAAATCTCCAAGAGAGGTTTTTCGTAACGTTGTTGAATATCCGCGACAAGCGCTTCGGGATCACTGCAATCCAGCGCATGCACGATGAGGACCTTGTTGTCTTGCGATAAATCCGAGGAGACTGTTCCTGGCGTCATCGTAATAATGCTTGCGAGCAAGGAAATAGACATCGGCTGTGTGAGTGTGAGCGGCACATGAACAAAGACAGGATTCAAGCGGGCTGTCGGACCTAAGATTAAACGTGCCACAGCAATGTTTGCCAAGACAATATCGTAGGTGACTAGAGCGACTAAATGCAACGCCGCAAAAGCATGACGAACTGGGGGTAAATCTTTTAAAAATGGTCTACAAAGCATGGGGATGCCCCACGCCAAAAACAGCGCTAACAAGACATGCGCCGCGGAAACTTCTGCGACAAGCAACAGCCAAACCACAAACAGCAAAAACGACAGAACGGGATAAGGAAGCCAAGCTTTCATTATTTTGCCTCCGAAGGCAGAGGGCGTGGGGCGCGATCTGCTGTTTGACCAATCACTGCTTTGATGTATTGGCTTGGGGTACTGAGTTGTTGCGCGGTAGCATCCGTAAAACGCTTAAGAGGCGCGGCATACAGCACCATCAAGAGGCTGCAACCCAACAGACCTAGGATCGGCAGCCACCGCAAACTGTCCGGCGCCACAGCCTGTGGGGAGATCTCGTGAGAGGTTTTCCAAAAAATCATGCTTCCCGCGCGGGACAACGCAATCAGAACGAACAGGCTTGAAACCAAAATTGAGCCCCAAACCCAGGGCATCGACGTGCTTTGAGTCGCACTTTGCAAAATCATGAGTTTGGCCAGAAAACCAGAGGACAACGGCAAGCCCGCAACAATCACCGCACCTACAAGAAAGACGATTCCGAGCGAAACAGGTGTTAAGAGCATCGGTCCCTGATGGAGCTGATCCTGAGCCTCTCCTCGCGCCTGTCCAATCATTTCAGCCAGCAAAAAGAGCGCCGACATAATCAGCGTGCTGTGTGTCAAATAAAACAGTCCACCCGAAAGACCCGCCACCCCTCCCGCCGAAACAGCAATCAAAATCGTACCCACCGAAGCGATCGTGAGATAGGCAAACAACTCAAGCAAGCGTTTAGCCGCGAGCGCACCGAGAGCCGCAAGCATCAGTGTGGCGATTGCCACAGGCAAAAGCCAAGGAGTCGTCACATCCGCCGCAGGACCTGCGTTATCTGGAAATATCAAGGTTGTGAAGCGCAAGATGGCATACACCCCAACCTTGGTCATGATGGCGAACAAGGCCGCCACGGGCGCCGAGGCACTTGAGTACGCGGCAGGTAGCCAGAAATAGAGCGGAAATAATGCAGCCTTGATACCAAACACACCAAGCAGCATCAAGCCAGAAGAGCGAATCAGTGCAATATCTTCGGGTGCGGACTGTGCAACCACCTCAGCTAGATGCGCCATATTGAGCGTACCCGTCACGCTGTAGAGCAAACTGACTGCAATCAAAAATACAGCAGAACCCGTCAGGTTGATCGCCACATAGTGAACCGAGGCACGCAAGCGTCTTTCGCCAAAGCCATACATTAGCAAACAATAAGACGCAATCAGCAGGACTTCAAAAAACACGAACAGATTAAATAGATCACCCGTCAAAAAGGCGCCATTAATACCCATTAACTGAAACTGAAAAAGCGCGTGAAAATATTTTCCACGCGTGTCCCAACCCTGCATCGCGTAAAACAGGGCAGCGAGTGCGACGACCGCTGTCAGCAACACCAATAGACCGGACAGACGATCCAATACCAGCACAATACCGAAGGGTGCGACCCAATCACTGAGCGCATAGGTCTGAAAAGCGCCTGTTTCTGCATCGAGGAACAAAGACACGCACACAGCGAGTAACAAGGCCGTCGATAACAAACTCAGCACACGAGTCAGCCCGAGCTGACGTCCACAAAACAATAACAATGCGGCCGTTAAGGCCGGAAGAATGATCGGCAGAACAAGAAGATGATTCATCCGCGCTTGCCTTCTTGCTGTGGCTCAACCTCGTGACCGTCAACATGGTCAGACTTGGTCTCATGTCGCGTTCTCAACGCAAGCTCAACGATAAAGCCCGTCATCCCGAAACCAATCACAATCGCTGTGAGCACTAAAGCCTGAGGAATAGGATCGGCGTACGACAAAGCCTGCTCAGAAATCACAGGAGGACGACCCGCCACCAAACGACCCATGGCAAAGATGAACAAATTGACGGCGTAACCCAAGAGTGACAGTCCCAGTACCACTGAAAATGTCCGACCACGCAACATCAAATAAATCCCGCATGCCGTCACAATACCCAGCGCGGAAGACAGTAATAATTCCATTATTGAGTCACTCCTGCAACAGGACCGGGCCGTTGACTCGCCCCGGACAAGGCCGAAATTGTCAGCAGCGTTGAGCCGACCACAGTCAAAAATACGCCCAAATCAAAAGCGGCTGCACTCGCGAGCGGTACCTCTCCGATGACAGGCAATACGGGATGGCCGAAAGTACTTGTTAAAAATGCCGAGCCAAAAATAAAACTCCCCAAGCCCGTGAGTCCGGCAATCAAGACTCCGCTGCCAATCACCTTTGGAAACTCGATACGCAATGTTTTTGACGTCGCCAACAAACCTCCCGCCATGTATTGCATTACCAGTGCGACCGAGGTGATCAGACCCGCGATGAAACCTCCACCAGGTAAGTTATGTCCACGCAAGAAAATATAGACACTGACCAGTAAGGCAAACGGCAGCAAAATGCGTGCGGCAACAGAAAGCATCACGGAATTAAGCACCGCGGGCGAGAGCTTGCGCTCCATGCTCAAACCATCCATCAAACTCAACGCACCAATCGCAGCAATCCCCAACACTGTAATTTCACCAAACGTATCAAAACCACGGAAGTCGACCAAGATCACGTTGACGACGTTGGAGCCGCCTCCCCGCCCAACGCTTTCAGCCAAGTAGTACCAGGCAATCGACTCGAGCGGTCGTGTCAAGACAGCCCACATCAACGCCGTCACACCAGCCCCCGCCAAAACGGATAAAAGAATATCTCGACTACGACGCGACAAACTTGACTCTTTGGGCCCCGTCAGCGGCAATAAAGCCAGAGCCATCAACAGCAGGGCCGTACTCACGACCTCGACAGAAAGCTGAGTCAGCGCTAAATCAGGCGCTGAAAAATAAGCAAAAGTCAGCGCGGTCGCCAAACCCACGACACCGACCAAGATCACGGCCACTAAGCGTTGACGATGAAACACCGCTGTCGCGAGAGCACCCACCACGGCAATCACCCAGACAATGACAGCCAAGGGACTCGCATCCGTCAACGGTGCATCACCGGTCGTGTAGCCAAACTGGATAAACGGCCACGCACCAAGGACAATGACGCTCACGATTAAGAGCGCTAAATAACGTTGCAAAGAACCATTTTGCAAACGTAAGGTCAGTCCACGAGCAAAGGCAAGCAGTGTCTCAATCACATGGACAAAAATCCAATTTCCATTGAAATTTTTGGGAGTAATCAGATGTAAGTTAAAGCGATTTTGTAACAACCAGAACACCACCACGCCACCAAACAATGCAGTCACACTCATCAGTAAGGGGATGTTAAAGCCATGCCAGATCGCAATCGTGTAGGGGGGAATCGGCCCACCAAAGACATCCACGGCAGCTAAAAACACAAGCGGAGCGACAGTCAGTGCAGGCAGCACTCCGATCACAATACACAGGACAACCAACAGTTCTACCGGTACCTTCATAAAACGGGGAGGCTCATGAGGCGTGTGGGGCAGATCCGTCGCAGTACCGTTAAAGAAAACGTTGTGTATAAAACGCGTGGAGTACGCAACGCTACATATTCCGCCAAACGTCACCACCCAGGGCACCACCTCACCGAACCAGCCGAGATGAGACAGAGTGAGTGACTCGACAAAGAACATTTCTTTGGACAAGAAGCCATTGAACAAAGGCACACCCGCCATCGACGCTGCTGCGACCATGGCCAACGTAGCGGTATAGGGCATGAATTTGAACAGGCCCCTTAAACGGCGCATGTCCCGCGTGCCGCATTCGTGATCAATGATGCCAGCGACCATAAATAAAGAGGCTTTGAAGGTCGCGTGATTAATAATGTGAAAGACCGCCGCCACAGCCGAAAGCGGCGAACTCAACCCAATCAAAAACATAATCAAACCAAGATGGCTAATCGTCGAATAGGCCAACAGACCCTTGATATCATGCTTGAAAATCGCAACATAGGCTGCAAAGGCCATGGTCGTGAGTCCCACGACCGAGACGATGATCTCAAAGTCGTAGGTCCCACCCAGCACCGGGTACAAACGCGCCAGCATAAATACACCCGCTTTGACCATGGTCGCGGAGTGCAAATAGGCCGAGACTGGCGTGGGCGCTGCCATCGCCTGGGGAAGCCAGAAATGAAAGGGGAACTGTGCCGATTTCGTAAAAACACCAAGCAAAATGAGAAGCAAAATCGGTAAATACAGAGGACTTGCCTGAACGAGGTCGCGCGCCGCAAAAATCTGCGTGAGTTCGTAGCTTCCCGCCACATGACCCAGCAAAAGAAAGCCCGCCAACATCGCCAGACCGCCACCACCCGTGACGGTCAGCGCCATCCGAGCACCCCGGCGCGACTCGGCCTTGTGGTTCCAATAGCCAATCAGCAGAAAGGATGACAGGCTAGTGAGCTCCCAGAAAACGAAGGTGAGCAAAATATTTTCAGTCAATACGATGCCCAGCATCGCCGCCATGAACACCATGAGCATGGCGTAAAACTTACCAATCGAATCAGACTCGGCCAAATAATATTTGGCATACAGAATGATCAGCAAACCGATACACAAAATCAGGAGCGTAAACAGAAATCCGAGACCGTCCAGCCTGAATGCGAAATCAATCCCGAGCTCAGGCATCCATGGAATGCTGGTGACTATTTTTTGGCCGCTAAAGATGGCATCACTAAAACCAAGTAGTAACCCTAGGCTAGCGAACGTCACGGCAGCGACCGCCAAGGCGGAGGCTAAACGGCTCACCCTCGCAGCGAGAAGCGCAACCGTCGACCCGGCAAGCAGTGGTAACAGAATAATCGTCAGTAGTGTCATAACATTAATGTCACAGTTGTGGCGTTGCATGTGAATAGACAAGCAGCCATGATGCCCTCATTTGCATCCCTTCGTGCAGGCTCGCCTACTGCGCTTTGCATGATAACAAAGTCTCAGAATCTGGGCTGATTTAGCAGGTGGAGTCGTTGACCTGAGCCGCTACAAACTCCACATCACCATGATGTGCATCCGGCATAAAGGCGCAGTAGCGCGAGCGCAGGCCTCTTGTTTTGAAGGCAGCTTGCGCTCAGTCAAACTTCACTTTTCCTGAAACGTTAATAGTGACTTGCACCAAGCTAGGTTCGAAGGAAAATTTGATCTTATCCGCTGCAGGTGCGGACATCGGTGCGACACTGCGCGTCAACATCGGTCCCGAACCCGAGCCTCCAGGACCAACGAAGTCAAGACTGAGGATCTTATAACGTTCAAATCCAAACGCCAACGCAGCAGCCTGTGCGCGATCACGAAACGCCTGTCCAACCTCATTCAATAACTTTTTTTCTTCTTGTCTGCGTTTGAGTGCCGATAGGGAAAATTGGATATTTGATACAGCAATTTTCGTCGCCAAGAGGCCCGCAGCACCTTCAGCCGCAGTTAAATCGTTTGAGGTCAACACTAACTCGGCACGCCCTTGCCACCCGTCTGTCTTTCCCTCTTTGTTATAGGAGGGTGACGTCCGAAAGCTGCCACTCGAGAGTTTAAAACCCGTTAAATCTTTGACAGACGCCCTCGCCTGCTCAAGGGCCTGCGCTAAAACACGGTTCACCTCCGCCGCAGTATTGCCTTTTGCTTCATGGGCGAATACGACCCGAATTTCGTCCTGAAGGACCTGTTGGCTGGCGGAAGCTTGCAGGGAGGCCGTAACATCATTGGCTCCCTGAGATGCGCTCAATCCTGTCGACATTGCCAACGTCAATAAAGCTAGAACAACAACGTATATGGATTTCATCAATATTTCCCGTACCAGTCTTTCACAGCCGCGACGTAACGCTCAACGCCCTCGGAGACGCTAGCGGCCTGCAGTGCACCATAAGACAAACGTTGATAATTTGCCTCTTGTGTATTGGTCAAGCCAAAAGCAAAGCCTGGAATGGAAACCACTTTGTGCTTCTGCGCCATGGCGCGATTAAAGGCGAGCGGATCCTGCTCACCCTTGAGCCCAGGCATTTTCATCAGAACGTAAAAAGCGCCCTGTGTTTTGGGAAACTGCACTAGATCACCGAGCTGACTCAGCGCCGCGTAAACATTTTCTCGAACAGCAGCTAGCGCCTCTATCTTGGGCGCAACCCATGCGCGACCATACTTCAGCACCTGCAGCGCCAACAATTGTGAGGGCACCGGTGCACAAATCAAATTGGTATCCTGCACCTTGTTCATGGCATCAAATAAATCAGCCGGGAAAACCACATATCCTAGCCGCCAACTCGCCATGCCGTAATTTTTAGACATCGAGTAAAACGAAAAAGTGTGCCGAGCCGCTCCAGGCAAAGACGCTGGAGAAAAATGTCTCGATCCATCGTAGGTAAAGTACTCATACGCCTCATCGCTAAAATGGTAAAGCCCCTTTTCAGCACAGAGTTTGTTGACGGCAGTCAAGGATGCCTCGGAGTACACAGCCCCCGTCGGATTATTGGGGGAAACCGTGATAATGGCACGCGTGCGCGGCGTAATGGCAGCCGCCAGCGCCTCGACATCGAGACTCCAGTCCTCATTAACGGGGACTGTCACGGGCACGCAACCAGACATCCTGATCGCCATTTCCTGATTAAAGTAAAACGGCATCGGCAAAATAAACTCATCACCCGGATCGCCAACAGCCATGACACAATTTAAAAATGCCATATTGCTGCCTGCAGTCACCATCACGAGTGACTCTGAACCAGGTTGAATATTGTTTTCAGCGCTGAGTTTTTGAGCGAGCGCTTCGAGAAGACCCGCATGCCCTAGAACGGACTGATATTTATGAAGTTGCGTATCACCCATCAGTCCCGGAAGCGCCTTGATTGCGTCCTCTGGGGGGCCATAATTGACAACGCCCTGCCCCAGCGAAATCGTACCGGGGTTGCTGCGAACCAGTTCAGCGATGGCGGGAATGATGGGGGCATCGACCGCCGCCATCCGAGAGGAATACCGTTTCATAGATGAGCCATTCAATAAGTTTTTTTATAGCGATAGCTTATACCGGTTAGCACCTTTATGCACACGCACCGCCAGGCTAGCAGCACAGCAAACTATTAGCAGGTACTAGTGTGTGATTTATTTTTAGCCTAGCTCAAATGTAGTAATGCCATATGTATCATCTAATCGCACGTCCCCTACACTTCCTGTGTACATCCTAGCAGTCTCAAACATAGGCTGCATATGATGACGACGAACAAGTGCCATTGCCCCTGAATTGCACTCGGGGATATCAAGAAAGACAGGGGTATCGTTTGCTAAAAGAGCGCAAAGCGATATGAAAAGCTGTTCAGCAACGCACTCAGAGTTAGCAAATAGGGGGCCAATTTTGAAACCAACCCGACAGGGGCGGATGACGCCATAACCAGAGATCTCACCCTCTTGAATTAAACCAAGCGCGTAGCTGCCAGGTTGCCGGATCCATTGGGATAAAAAAAATGATCTATCTTCTGGGAAGAACGACCTGTCGAAAGCCTGAATCTTTGAAAGTGGTATCTGATCAAGAGGGACGGTCGATACTTTAGAAAAATCTGACTCTAATCCAACCCCTCGTGAGCGGCCTTCAAATCGTATATGACGGTGAGAAAGTTGGAATCCAGATTTTTGATAATTACTTTGTTGTGCAAGAACGCCATCTAAGCCAACGACTCGGCCATGTAAATGACGCATGCCCACTTGCCAAAGGTCCCAGCCAAAGCCACGTCCGCGAAAATCTGGATGAGCGATATAAAGGCCAATAAATCCAAACTGCTCCCCGTATCGCACAGCCGACATTACGGCGACAGCTTGATTGCCCATTTTCGCTATAAAAAAACCTCTGGGGTCTGCCACAGGAAATGACGATGCATCTGATATGCCAGGATTCCAACCCTCTTGCGCAGCCCATTCAATGGCCATCGCGACTTCAGCTTGCGACATGTTTTCAATCGAAAGCATCATGATTTACTTTTTGTTGTTTGAGAACGCATAAAGATAATTTTATGATGAAGCGCATTCAAAAATAGAGGGGCTTGAAGGATTGTTCAGTATGCCATCTAGACCGCGCGCTGACGATCAGTATCGCCGAGCAGCCTAAATCATTTTCTTGACCAAATCCTGCGTTGCCGCAACAAACCGATCGATCTGCTCACGATTATTCCAAACGCAGGCATTGACGCGTTGTGGGTGATCCATGGGCGCAGGCGCCAGCGTGAGCGGATCGCGATTTGGGATTGTTCCGGGTGAAAACTGAGCGGCTTCTGGGTCAGGCTTGCGAGTCAACCCGTTATTACCCACACCGAGTCCCGAAATCCTAAAACTATATTCTTTCAACATACGCGCGCGAAACTCGATATTCAACTTCTCATCCCAGCGTTGCTGCTGTGTAGGAAAAGGATTAAAGGCGATGATTCCAGACTTAAGCGCAGGATCGCGCTGAGCACCCAACACCGCAGACTCGCCAAAGGCCGAGACAAGTTGATCACGAAAATAGTCGCCCAAACGCAAGTGCCACGTCTCGATGCGTTGACGCCCCTTCTGATCCCATAACTCACAGGCCTCGCCCAAGGCACGCCAATCAGCCGACTCAGGAAATCCATACATCGAGAGCGCTGCGCCAATATCCCAATCGCCGCGCGAGCCATCAAAGGGCACAATACGAGATTGCGAGCGACTAATAAAAAACTTAGGTAACTCGGTGGCGTTCGAAGCCAGCTTTTTGTTGCGAATGTAAAGCACCCCCGTACCACCGGGGCCACATTGCCACTTGTGACCGCATAAAGCAAAAAAATCGATCCCGCTTTCATCAAGTTTGGGATCAAACATACCGTTGTAATGCGCACCATCTACGATGGTAATAGCACCGGCTTTTTGGGCCAGCGCAGCAATACGACGCTCAGGCATGCGTTGACCAATCGGCCATAACGGTGACGAAAAGAAAATCGCCTTAGTTTTACCCGGCACCACTTGTCGCTCAAGCGCAGCGACCACCTCGTCGGCGGTTGCGTTGGCGTGTACCGGCACGCCCCACTGCTTAATCACCACGCCATAACGCGCAGCTGTGCGAAGCGCCAAAGTGATACCTGTCGGATGTTCGAGAGGGGTCATCAGTATTTCGTCACCAGGCTTCCAGTCAATGCCATTGAAGATAAGCGACAATGCATCAGTTGTGTTGCGAGTGATCGCGATCTGATCAGGTGTGGTGCCATAGCACTGGGCAATCTTCCCGCGTGTCTTTGACGAGGGCTCAACGTACACCGGAAACGGATCGCGCGCGACTTGATCAAGCCCGTCTTTAAGGTGCGACAACACACTTTTGGGCATCGAACCTTTTTGCGCCGTCATAAAATACACAACCTTCGGGTCAAGAGTGAACTCTTGCGCGAACTGTTTAAAAAAAGGCTCTTGCTCAGTGAAATACGCTTTTGCGTCTGCCGTCAGCGCGCCCGATATGGGCACGGTCGCCCCAGTTTTACCAAGGGCGGTGGTCTGGGCCATCGCAGCCGCAGGGGTTAACAGCGCCGTAGCCAGACCAAGAGTCATGGCACGCCTGGAGGTATCAATTGAATCTGTCATCAGAGCCTCAAAACATATCGTTTGTGCGGGACACAGCGTGTGAACAACTTATCTTAGTGCCTAGGCAGCTATAACAGTACATTTTCAACTTCATTATTTGCCTCAAGCAGGGTGACCAACAGCACTATCCGTTCTTTTGCTCAGGCTCTCGCTGCGCGGTAAGCAGCCTGAACCGCCGGCACGAGCGAAGCATGCAGCGAACCGAGATTGGGTATCTGTCCCTGGGGTGCCGCGGGTGGCACCGAGAACCAGTCTGTGTTGTACGGCAGATCTAGCGCTTGCTTCAGATTGAACTTGGTGTCGTAGCTCAAGCCAGCGGTTTGGTAAGCCGTCGGATTACGCTCACGCAGAATCGAAAACTCACCACTATAAAGAGTGGTGGCCCGCTGGCTCGTACCGTAAGCAACGCTCACATGAAACAGCGGCGCCTCGTCATCAAATACGTTGAGAATGAGTGCAGGTCGTGGCTTGGGTCGAGGATTGATATTGTCAGGAAAATGGCACCACACAATTTCACCGGCTGTTGGCTCTGGCCACCAAGCCACCGTCATGCAGCCTCGCTGTCAAACAGGCTTGAGCGTACCGAACCCTTAACGCCTTGCGGCACACGCTTTTTGATTTGGCGAAGCTGAACGCTTGTCAACGGACCATCGTCGGCTTCGTACTGAGGCAGCAGTTTTACTGCAAGATCATGTAACGCCCTGTGGATTGCCTGTGTCTCATCAACGCCAAGTTGCTCGGCGAGGCGTTTAGCTGTTTCACGCGTAACACCTGTCGCGCTATCGACGCTGCGATAGCGAAAGGCAATTTGATTGGTCATAGCGCGTGCTGTCATATGATATCTCACTATTAGATATCTTAAAGATATCCATTTATTTTATATCTGTCAAGTGTTTATGCATAAGTTTATCCTCTGCATATCAATCAAGAATGTCGATATATATCGGCATAGGGGGCAATCATAATTGATTGCGCCCCTGCCACACCACCCGGCATGCGGGTCCGCACCGGGCGGTTCGAGAGGTTGAGGTTATGAGAGACGAGGCACTCCCAGCCGATCGTAATACTCAATCGTCAGCACCGTTTTAAGTAACCGGTCACTATTGCGCCACCAACACCTAGAGCTCGCTGCCACACGCCTCGCCACCACGGGGGTCGCGCCTAGCGTCAGCAGTTCTCGGTGCATGGTTTTGCCTCGCTTCCAGTGCTTGAGCTGTATCGCTCGCAAGCGGTGTCTCAACCATTCGTCGAGGGTTCGCAGCACCTTCGGCGTTTGCGCAAGACCAAAGTAAGCCTTCCAGCCCAGCAGGTACGACCTGAGCTTTTGGACTTTTTCAGTCATACTGCGCCCGCCCGAACGACGAGTCAGTTCCCTGATCCGCTGTTTGAACGTCGCCATGGGTTTATCCGCCACCCGACGTTTGATCTCGCCTCCTTTGGCTACCCAAAGGCTGTAGCCAAGGAACTTACGACCAAACACACTTGCTACTGCACTCTTGGTCTCATTGACCGTCAGGCGCAGTCTGGCATACAACCGTCGCAGTAACGCTATCATCGGCGACGCTAACGTTCTTTATGCACGTTATCAATTAGTTCATACCGATGCTGTTTCCAAACTGCCCTTTGAGGTCGAACGCGTTTTGCGTTTCACATTCAATAATGAGGGAAAAATTACCAGCACTTGACGCTTATCCGAGGAACGCTTCCAACTCGAGCAAATGGGATACACATTTTCGAGATAACTCTCAGGAAGTCCGTCCCAGCCCAATCCCGAGCAAACTCTGGTCAGACTAGCCCCAAGTCCACCAGACTCTACTCCATCGCAGGGGCGGACCTTCAATACCGATCAATTCCATCCCCCGTTATACCCACCGGTCTCCCGTCCACCTGACCGAGCACGTCAGCAACGTACTGATTACGGCACAGTCAGCCCTAACAACACAAAAGCCACCGATTAAGGTGGCTCTAACAGGTGTCTTGTCAAGGCCGAAACTCGAGTCATGCTGAGCGCTTAACGTCCTCAACTCAAGCACCGTCGACTTTTTTCAAGTCATCTGTTAGTGTGATACCGGAATCAGGCGCCAGCCAAGGTTCGCGCTATTGAACTTAGTTCAAGTCTTTTGAAAACCAATAAATGCCCCAGCGCTTTAAAAAATTACCTGAGAACGAACGACGCCACATCACAAACGAGCATCGCCGAGAACCCTATGAATAAAAAAATAAACTTACCTTTGTTCGGACTGGTGATTGCGCTCTTTGCGCTGTCTCTTTATATACTCTTACCCTTTGCAGGCGACGTGCTCTGGGCTGCCGTCATCGTTTGCACCACCTGGCCTCTTTTTTTAAAAATTAACAAGTGGTGTAAGAATCGTCGTTCTCTGGCGGTCACGTTCACTTCGCTGCTCATGATTTTAGTGGTCGTCGCACCGCTGGGTGTTGGCTTACTGCTATACGCTCAAAATAGTCACGTTTTAATCCATGCTCTGCGAGATTTATTCTCTATACAAACGATCGCAGTACCTACTTGGATGCAAGACCTTCCATTCGCAGGAGAATCTTTAACTCAACTATGGCAGCAGTTGGTACACGGAGGGATTCCAGGAATCATTGACCGTTTTGAATCTTTTCTTTCGAACAATAGCGCAGCGGTCATAAAACAAATTCAAGGTTTCAGCGATATTCTGCTTCACTTGATCTTAACGATCGTCGTGGCCTCATTTTTCTATAGCATCGGAGATCGCGTCATGGCGACGGTGCATGACCTCATTCGTCGAAACCTGGGTGTTGAAGCTAGCAATTGCGTCAAAGTAATTGGCGATGCGACCCGTTCGGTAGCCTTTGGGGTCGTCGGCTCTGCGGCTATCACTGCATGCGTCGTTGCAATTGGCCTTTCAATCGCCGGAATACCGCACGCACTTGCCCTGTCGAGCGCGGCATTCGCTTCTGCACTTCTCATGATTGGCCCCTTATTGATACTGATCCCTGTCATCATTTGGGTAATATTTCAAGGGAGCATCGGCTGGTCAATATTTATCATTGCTTGGACCTTGTTCACCGTTTTTTTCGACGAGTGGATCACTGCTGCGCTCATTAAAGGCGGTACAAAAATGCCGGGCGTCATGACTTTTTTTGGGATACTGGGCGGTGTAACCTGCTTTGGCGTCATCGGGGTCTTCTTGGGGCCCGTCATTTTAGAAACAGCCTATGTTGTCTCTAGCATATTGATCAAAAAAAATCTTCAACCAGACGCTAATACGTAAAGAAACGCCGCCTAATCTGTGTAATTTTTAATCACAGCGGTGATCGCGATATTCGTATAAAAATAGCGCATTTGCTTGTGTCGTCTCAATAAATAAGAGCTACAGAGAGACATAAACATCATGATGCTAAAAAAATTGCCCACAAATACACCTCTTTCAAATTGGAGTGTGCTGGGGTGAAGGTGTGTTGTAGCGACACAAATGAAAAAACGGCGGCAGCTGTTTTCACAACTATCCGCCGCTTCAGAAAAAAGAATGTTAAAAATTTTCTATTTTTGTACTAATGCTGTCGAAATAAACGACTTGTGTTTGCCAAGGTTGGGCGGCGGCTGATAAGAAAGAATTATAAATTCCAATTTTTAGCATCTGCGTCTGAGCGGCATCGGGTAGCGTGGCTCTGGTCTCATTAATGACCAATTCATCGTTCACATATATCCATACAAAACCATCAGCCGCGGATGTTGACTTCACAACGTACTTTAGCGTTATCCATTTGTCTTGTGGTTTTAGATCAATCGCCACTATTTGAGTAGGTACCCAAGAAAAATCTTTATGTGTTTGAAGGTACAGCGCACCTCCTGTTAGTCAGTATTCAACCGGCGCCAACAGCATGATTTCAACAGCTTAAAGCCGTTGATAAATTTGAGCAACTGATGTGCAAGCGGTGTGCAAGTTAAATTTGACAAGAAAAAAGGGTCTGCTTTTTAGGCAAACCCTTGTTTTCACTACAAAATACTGGTGCCCCCCCCGTGAGTCGAACACGGCACCAACGGATTATGAGTCCGCTGCTCTAACCAAGCATGAGCTAGGGGGGCATGACTGGCATAACTTTTAGCGGTTGAATTATATCCCTTGGCTAAAAGCAGATCTTTTGTCTCTATCTACTGAAATGTTGTTGCGCAAAGACAAAGAGCTCCAGCCGGTTGGCCAAGTCAAGCTTGCTATAAATTGAACGCAAATGATTGCGAACCGTGTTTTCGCTGATCTCGAGATCCTTAGCGGTGTCACGTAATGTTTTTCCGCCTCCGTCCAAGACGGCTTTCACCACGATCTTTTCCTTGGCCGTTAGTGCAGCAATCCGCTTTTGCTCATCCGATAGCGCCTTAGCCTGACCCAGACTGCTAAAAGTACGCGAGGCAATCTGTCGATTAAACCAAAACTCCCCCGCATACACAGTGGAAATAGCCTTAAGAAGCTCTGCACTGTCCGCCTGCGGATTGATCAACCCACGCGCACCCTCTTTGAGCCAGTCGCCTACATTTGAAGGCTCGCGCTCGAGGGCGAGCAACAAAACCTTGGCGTCACTCATCGCAGCAATGCGCAACATCAAAGAAGGCTGCTCATGCTCAACATTCAACAACACCACATCGAAACGATCCGTTGTGGTGGTTAAAAAAAGGGCTAACTCATCCCCCCTACCAAACGTCTTGACGACGTGATAGGAGGTGTCCTGTCGCACTAGACCGTCTAGGGCAGACTGCACAATCGGACTTGGATGGACGACCAAGACTTGGATTTGCATTACTGTCCTTCGAGAAAGCTCTTGAGCTTGTCCGAGCGGCTTGGATGGCGCAACTTGCGCAGCGCCTTAGCTTCTATTTGACGAATCCGCTCTCGCGTCACGTCAAACTGTTTGCCCACCTCCTCAAGCGTCTGGTCTGTGCTCATCTCGATACCGAAACGCATACGCAGCACTTTAGCCTCTCGAGGCGTCAACGAGTCCAGGACTTCTTTGACCACATCGCGCATTGAGCCATGCAGCGCAGCGTCTGCAGGGGCCAGTGTTGCCATGTCTTCGATAAAGTCACCCAAATGCGAATCGTCATCGTCCCCAATCGGCGTTTCCATCGAAATGGGTTCTTTTGCGATTTTGAGGATTTTGCGAATCTTGTCCTCTGGCATATCCATCTTTGAGGCCAGCGTCGCGGGATCAGGCTCGGCACCCGTTTCCTGCAAGATCTGACGACTGATGCGATTCATCTTGTTAATCGTTTCAATCATGTGCACAGGAATACGGATCGTACGGGCTTGGTCAGCAATCGAACGCGTAATGGCTTGGCGGATCCACCAAGTGGCATAGGTTGAAAACTTATAGCCTCGACGGTACTCGAACTTGTCGACCGCCTTCATCAAACCAATATTGCCTTCTTGAATCAAATCCAAAAACTGAAGGCCACGATTGGTGTATTTCTTGGCGATCGAGATCACCAAGCGCAAGTTCGCCTCGGTCATCTCGCGCTTGGCCTTGCGAGCCTTCGCTTCGCCAGTTGCCATCTTTTTGTTGACGTCTTTGAGATCTTTAAGCGGCAAAACGACGCGCACTTGCAAATCAATCAACTTTTGCTGAAGCTCCTGCACGGCTGGAACATGACGCTTGAGGGTATGGGCGTAATCAGAGACCACCTCCACCTCACCCAGCACCCACTCCAGATTGGTTTCATTACCTGGAAACACTTTGATAAAGTGTGTGCGCGGCATACCGGCACGCTCCACGCATGTATGCAAGACCAGACGCTCAATTTTACGAACTTCTTCGACCTGCGCACGCAGCGTGTCGGCCAAGCGCTCAACCATCTTGGCGGTAAAGCGAATGCCCATCAACTCATTTTGAATCGTCTCTTGCGCAAGCATATATGAGGTAGAGCGATAACCGTCTACCTCGTAGGCGGCGCGCATTTTAGCGAACTCAACACCGACGATTTCAAACTTAGCCAAACCTTTGACACGAAGATCTTCGAGCTGTTTGCTGCTCATGCCGCCTGCGGGACCGTCTTCATCCGCTTCATCAGACACGCCCGCACCCGCATACTCGGCGCCATCATCGGGATCGACCAGACCATCGACAACCTCATCGATTTGAGCCTGACCATCGCGTACGCGCTGAACATGATTCAGGATTTCGTTAATCGTTGTTGGGCAAGCCGAAATGGCCATGACCATGTGTTTCAGACCTTCTTCGATCCGCTTGGCGATTTCGATTTCGCCTTCGCGTGTCAGCAACTCAACGGTCCCCATCTCACGCATATACATACGCACTGGATCCGTTGTGCGACCAAAGTCTGAGTCAACCGTTGTTAGAGCGGCCTCAGCCTCGTCCTCGACATCATCATCAGAGGTCGCGACCGGTGCGTTTTCGCCCAGCAGTAAAGTTTCCGCATCCGGGGCCTGGTCATAGACCGCAATGCCCATGTCGCTAAACGTACTGATGATGCCATCAATGGCCTCAGCATCTACAAGATCATCGGGCAAATGATCGTTAATCTCACCATAAGTCAAGTAACCGCGATCTTTGCCGAGCTTAATAAGAGACTTCAAGCGATTACGTCGCGCCTCGTATTCCTCTGGCGTCACGGGACCACGCGCGATCAAATCTTTAGCGTCACCCTTGCCGCGCTTACCGCGCTTGACGGGTTTGAAATCAGGCACAACTTCAACTTCGTGTTCGCCATCACCCGAATCACCAAAATCCGCATCATTGTTATTCGGATTTTTAGAGGGGCGGCCGGGACGACGACCCGTACCTCCGGGCGGACGACCACTGGCTTTCTTTGGCGGGCCATCACCATCGTCTTTGGGAGGGGCTGGCTTGGACACATCGACCTTGCCAGGCGCTTTGGATGAGACAGGCGCGGGAGGCGCGGCTTTGGCTGGTGCAGGCTTGGCCGCAGGGGCCGCCACCTTGGCAGCTGCGGGCTTTGTTGCCACTTTAATCGGCGCCTTTTTGTCAGACTTGTCTGATTTTTCAGCTACTTTTGCACTCGTCTTGGCTGCAGGTTTTGCCACAACTTTTGCGGCAGGTTTGCTTGCAGGCTTAGCTGACGGTTTTGCGCTGCTCTTGGCTGCGGTTGCTTGATCGGATGCTACGGGTTTACTTTTTGAAGCCGACTTCATTGAATCCTTGACTGATTGAACTGCAGTTTTTGCTGCGGATTTGGATGGAACGGGTCGAGCCGCGATGGACTTGACTGGGGGCTTGGCGCTTGGCTTTAAGACAGGCTTGACGCTTGGTTTAGCCACTGGCTTAGAAGAAGCTTTTGAAGCGGGCTTTGCCGTCTGCTTGGGCACCGGCTTAGTGACGGATTTAGTTACCGGCTTACTTACCGGCTTAGGCACCAGCTTTGACGGTGTTTTACTCGAAGGTTTAGCTGACTTGGCGATAGGCTTGGTTGCAGCTTTGGGTTTAGGCTTTGCAGCAGCCATTGTTTTTTTCTTGCCAAGGGGTTGAGTCATGATCGCTCTTATATTTAGAAGTGCTTTAAGCACGAGCCTGCCCAATCCGTGCTTGATTCAAACACACGCTTGAGCTGCGTAAACCATTGATTTTAACTGAATCAGGTAGACTTACTTGATTCAATCACCCTTATTAGACGGGTGATACTCTGAGAAAGTTCCTGATATTTTTGCTGAGCAGCTAAATTATTTAATCCCTGCCCAATCAACACCTGTTGCTCGGCTTTTAAACTGTCCAACTCGATGCGCCGAACAGCATCCTCCCATTCGGACTGAGGGTTAGGCAAGGATTCCTGAGACATGAGGTCCTCGGCGACCGAAACAAGCAAAATGCCAAGATCCGCCCCGGGGTCAGCCGCTTGGATCAACGCACCAACATGACGGGCGCCCGAGGCTTGAATTAGAACAATAAGATCTCTGACCATATCCAAATGAGGCCCCCGAGCCAGGATTTCAACCTGCTGCTCCCCCATTTGATCGACCAACTCAGGATGGGTCAGCAACAAGCGTAATAAACGGCGCGCAAGGGGGGCGACAGCGCGCCTAGAGGCACCAGGCACAACGCTACTGCGCGCTGTGCGCTTATGTCGGCCACCACCCTCAGATAAATCGTCTCTAGGGGATGTCCCCTCTTCATAATATGACTCTGCAGGAGATCTGCGTTCCTCGCCTGCACCGCGCCCAAGAGGTGCTGCTCGACCAGGCTCGGGCAAGCCCGCCATCCTGTGCGGAGCGTCCTGGGTCATTAACTGACTCAATTCCTCAGGCGTAAATTGAACCAAGCGCGCCAACTCATTCTGTAGCTGGACCTTGAGTGCAATCGCAGGAATTTGGGCTAACAATGGCTTGGCTTCATGCACAAGAGCCGAACGCCCCTCGAGCTCCTGTGTTGAGTGACGCGCAGACAACTCATTTAGAAAAAAAGTAGAAAGCGCATCAGACTCATTCAAGCACGCCCGAAAGGCTTCCTCACCAAATTTCCGGATATAACTATCTGGATCATGCTCAGCGGGCAAGAATAAAAACCGGATAGAAATATCATCACGAAGAAGTGGCAAAGAAGCCTGTAACGCTCTCCAAGCAGCGCGACGGCCCGCTCCATCACCATCAAAACTAAAAATAATCTTGTCACTTGCGCGGAGTAATTTTTGAATATGGGTCGGTGTCGTCGCTGTACCGAGGGTCGCCACCGCATTTTTGACCCCGAGCTGAGCTAAGCCCACCACATCCATGTAGCCTTCAACCACAATCACACAGTCCTCCGTGCGGATCGCGCCTCGCGCCTCAAACAAACCGTAAAGCTCATTGCCTTTGGAAAAAACAGGCGTTTCGGGCGAGTTTAGGTACTTTGGCTCGCCCTTGCCAATAATGCGGCCACCAAAGCCAACGATTTCACCCTTGGCATTTCGAATTGGAAACATAATGCGCTCCCGAAAACGATCATAGCGGCGACCATCCTCAGACGCGATCACCAACCCTGACTCAACGAGGATTGCATCGTCATAACGGGGGAAAACCTTGGATAGCGCCTGGCGATCCGCACTTGCCCAGCCCAGGCCGAACTCCTTGGCGATCAGTCCGGTGAGACCTCGCTCCTTGAGATAGCGAATCGCCGCAGGACTTTCACGCAATTGGGACAAGTAGTGTTTTTGAGCGAGGTCTAACACTTGGGTATGTTGGGATATTTCTTCACGGCGGCGCGAACTCGCAGCCTTTTGACCAGGAGAACGATTTTCCTCGGGGACGCTCATGCCAACGGCACTCGCAAGCGTTCTCACAGCCTCCGGAAAACTCGCCCCAGTATGCTCGATCAGAAAGGTAATGGCGCTACCATGCGCTCCACAGCCAAAGCAATGATAAAACTGCTTTGTGGGGCTCACTGTAAAAGAGGGAGATTTTTCGTTATGAAAGGGACACAACCCAAGCAGGTTGATGCCCCCTTTCTTTAACTGCACATATCGGCCGACGACATCGGAGACATCGACTCGGGCAAGAAGATCCTGGATAAAGGAATCTGGGATCAACGCTCAGACCATACGTGAACGGCGCAACATGTGCGCCGTGGATTAGTACATGCGCGGTGGCAATTGCTGGCTGCGAATGCGCTTGTAATGGCGCTTAACGGCGGCAGCCTGCTTACGCTTGCGCTCGGCAGTGGGTTTTTCATAGAACTCGCGGGCGCGCAACTCTGTCAACAGACCAGTTTTTTCGATTGTGCGCTTGAAGCGACGCAGTGCGGCTTCGAAGGGCTCGTTTTCTTTCAGACGAACGATAGGCATAGGATGCGTGACGTAAAAATAAAACAGTTAAACAACGAGATAGCCTGAGATCATAGCATAAATACGCTATTTTGGATGATCCTTAGCGGTTTTTTCTAGCAAATCTTGGGGTGACAGGCCGTCATAGATCTCAAAAGGCTGATGAATCCAGGGATTCGCAGTCAGTTTTTCAACATAAAAATCAGGCTTGATGCTTGAGCACGATTTGTACCAAATCACCGCGGTATTGACAGCCTCGATACTGGGATAAGTCCGCAAAAGATGCTGACAAACGCCTTGGAGCGTGTTGCCGCTGTCGACTAAATCATCGACCACCAACACGCGTCCTTTGAGGGTGCCTTGGGTCATACTGATGAACGGGGCAATTTCTAACTCACCCTGCGTATGACCCTGATTTTCGCGATAACTACTCGTCATCAAAATCGCAAGCGGTAAATCGAATACGCGCGAAAGAACATCACCCACCCTCAAACCACCCCTGGCTAAGCACAGGATCTGGTCAAACTGCAAACCAGACTGATACACCAAGACGATCAAACGCTCTATCAGCTGATGGTAAGTTTCCCAGTCCACCCTGACATCTTGGGTCATCCCTTGTGCAGACATTAGGATTTAAATGGGTCGCGAAGCATGATTGTTTCGTTACGATCAGGCCCCGTTGACACCATGTCAATCGGAATGCCGCAAACCTCTGAAAGGCGTTGGAGATAGCGCTGAGCATTGGCAGGTAGCTTGTCAAAATCAGTGACACCCACGGTGGACTCTGTCCAGCCAGGCATTTCCTCGAGGATGGGCTTGGCACGCGCAACAGCCGCCGCGCCATAGGGGAGCACATCACAAGTTTTACCATCGAGTTCGTAGCCAACACCCATTTTGAGCAGAGGCAGTCCGTCCAACACATCTAGCTTGGTAATGCAGAGACCAGAGATACCATTGAGGCGTACGGAGCGCTTGAGCGCCGCGCCATCAAACCAGCCGCAACGACGAGGACGCCCCGTCACCGAACCAAACTCTTTGCCAACCGTGGCGAGTTGCAGGCCTGTTTCATCTAAAAGCTCAGTTGGAAAAGGTCCTGAACCCACGCGCGTCGCATATGCTTTAGTGATACCCAAGACGTAATTCAAGCTCTGGGGTCCAACACCCGCGCCAGCTGCAGCCGCACCGGCTACACAGTTGCTGCTCGTGACATAGGGGTATGTCCCATGATCCACATCCAACAGGGCGCCTTGCGCACCTTCGAACAATAAGTTTTCCCCTGCCTGCTGCGCCATGTACAACAGGCTGCTCACATCGGCTACCATCGGCGCAACAGCTGGTGCAAGGGCCATCGCCTGATCCACGACCTCTTGAGCGGATATAGCCTGAGCACCCAGATACTTGGTCAACACAAAGTTATGCAGATCCAAGACCTCATCGACTTTGGCGCGGAAACCTTCTGGATCGAACAGATCTTGCACGCGTAACGCGCGACGGGCAACCT
Source organism: Bordetella parapertussis (assembly GCA_945897365.1). Classification (GTDB taxonomy): domain Bacteria; phylum Pseudomonadota; class Gammaproteobacteria; order Burkholderiales; family Burkholderiaceae_B; genus Zwartia; species Zwartia parapertussis_A. The sequence goes on from CAMDFD010000002.1 coordinate 45,077, forward strand.
TGTCTTCGTAAGCAGGTCCAATACCGCGACCCGTCGTGCCGATTTTGGCATCACCTCGGCGTGCCTCGCGAGCCTGGTCGAGCGCCACGTGATAAGGCAAAATCAAAGGACACGCCTCTGAGATTTTGAGCCGCGACCGAACGTCCAATCCTGCTGCCTCGAGTTCGGAAATTTCTTTGAGCAAAGCCTCGGGTGATAACACTACACCATTACCGATGTAGCACGTCACGCTTGGGTGCATGATGCCAGAAGGAATCAGTCGCAAAATCGTTTTTTTACCATTCACCCAAAGGGTATGGCCCGCATTATGCCCACCCTGAAAACGCACAACCCCGCGCGCGGATTCAGCGAGCCAATCAACGATCTTGCCCTTACCTTCGTCACCCCATTGGGTGCCAATCACTACGATGTTCTTGCTCATATTGGGTAATCAAACCAATCAGTTTCGGAATAAATATCTCCAAGCACGCAGAGAGCCAAAAAAGCCAACGACGCACCGAAGCCTAAAGAACCTGCTGAACCAACCAACGACCATCGCGCCACACAAGCTCACGATCAAAAACAAACTCATCGTGCGTAGCAGCCTCGCCTGGAAAAACCTGAACAACGATATTGCCGCTCTGACGCAAGTCCTGCATCGCCTCGCGCAGTCCCGACCCCTGCCCTGAAGGCGCACGAATAGCCGGTGCTGGCGACGCAGGCAATAAACCCGCTGCTAATTTACGTAGATCCAGACTAAATCCCGTCGCAGGTCGCGCACGACCAAACGCCCTGCTGACATCGTCATAGCGACCACCTTGCACAATCGCATCATGCCAGCCCTCGGCGTAGACAGAGAACGTGACACCAGTGTGATATCCATACGTGCCAACATCCGCCAAATCCACGCCCACTGAAACATCATCCAGCGCTGCAAGCAAATGCTCAAGGGTATCCAGAGACTGTGTCACACCGGGAATAGAGGGCAAAGCCGCACGCGCACGCGCGATGACAGTGGCGTCACCATAAAGCTGGGGTAAAGCGCACAGGGCTTGCACTGTCGACGCTAGAAGTGCCTCGGGCCCTTCTCCTAGCAAACGCAAACCTGGCATGTCTTTTTCGCGTAGCAACGCCATAATTTCATCGGCACGGCGTTGAGCGCGTGGATCGCTTTCAAGCAAGCTTCGTACTAAGCCGGCATGGCACAAGTCCAGACGTACTGCTTGAACACCCGCCAATCTTGTGCTTTCAAGTGCTAAGCGAATAATTTCGAGGTCGGCCTCAACGCCAGCATGGCCATAAATCTCAGCGCCGATTTGCAACAGCTCACGGCTCGACAATAAGCCAGCAGGACGAGCATGCAACACGGGGCCGCAATAACAGAGGCGCGTCACACCCGCACGATTGAGCAAGTGCGCATCAATGCGTGTCACCTGTGGGGTCATGTCAGCACGAATACCTAGGGTGCGCCCAGACAATTGATCCACAAGCTTGCTGGTGCGCAAACTCAAGTCGCTTCCGGTTCCGGACAGCAACGAATCGATGTACTCGACCAATGGCGGGGCAACCAACTCGAATCCATACGTTCGGAATAAGTCGAGTAAGTGCCTGCGCAGGTCTTCTATACGGCGCGCCTCGGCTGGCAACATATCTGCCAAACTTTCTGGCAACAACCAATTGCCTTTCATGATCGCAGGAAAATAAAAAAAGGTTAAGTTCGACAAGAACTAAGCACGGCAGCTCGTATTGTAAATACGCACAAAACGAACAGCCAAAGAAAAAGCGGCTTGGGGCGTAAGCCCGGCAAGCCGCCAGAACAATCGATAAAGCTTACAAGACATTATACAGATTATCTGAGTAATGTAAGGCTCTGAACGAAGGTGATTTCTCGCTCAGAGTCCGTATAAAAACTATCTTTTGCCCTGAGAGTTCTTGAGATACTTAAAGAACTCAGAACTTGGGTCGACCACAAGTACATCACCAGGCTTGCCAAAGGCAGCACGATATCCCTCTAAGCTCTTGTAAAAGCTGTAGAAAGGCAAGTCAGCGCCATAAGCCTTGGCATACAAACCAGCCGCTTCGGCTTCACCCTCACCCATGATCGCCTCTGCGCGCCCATACGCTTTGGCGAGAATTTGCTCTCGTTCACGATCTGCCTCAGCTCGGATGCGTTCACCCTCTGCAGCGCCAATCGAGCGAAGCTCATTTGCAACACGAACGCGTTCGGATTCCATTCGGCGATAGACCGACTCGGAAATCTCTGGAGCGAACTCGATGCGCTTGAGGCGCACGTCAACGATTTTGACGCCCAAAGGCTCAGCACGTTTTGCGACATTATTGAGCACTTCTGTCATGATGACATCGCGCTCAAGAGAGACCACGTCTTTGACCGTACGGATGTTGACCGAGGCATTGAGCGCGTCTCTGATCTGGGCCTGCAAACGCTCTCGTGCAGCACGTTCGTTCCCACCAAAGGTCACGTAATACAATCGTGGGTCAACAATCCGCCACTTGACGAACGAATCGATCAACAGGTTCTTCTTTTCAGAAGTCTGGATGCGTTCGGCTTCTTGCAAATCAATCGTGAGCAAACGCTTGTCTAAGGTCACCACATTTTGAAATGGAGGTGGTAGTTTGAAATACAAACCCGGCTCGGAGACGATTTTCTTGACTTCGCCCAGCGCAAAAACCAGCGCATAGTCACGCTCGCGCACAATAAACACGGAGGAGGAAAGAACCACCGCGCCTATGAACAAGGCGATCAACAGGGGAAATAATCTTTTCATGATTGTGTCCTCTGTGTTATCGACTGCCGCGATCGCGCGTCAGTGTGTTGATGGGCCCTGATGCAGCAGGCCGTGTCACCGGCGAAGGCAGCGTTAAGGGATTAGGAGCATTGGTCTGAACAGGTGTGTTTGCCATGGGATTGATACGCTGAGCGCCTTGAGCGGCTTGCTGCGTAATTTTGTCCAGTGGCAAATACAACATATTGTTCGAGCCAGAAGTATCGACCAGAATTTTGCTTGCGTTGGAGTACATTTGTTGCATTGTCTCGAGATACATACGTTCGCGCAGCACTTCTGGAGCCTTTCGATACTCGCCAAGCACACTCGTAAAGCGAGCGACATCACCCACGGCATTGCCGACTACGCGAGCACGATAGCCTTCGGCTTGTTCAAGCATCCGGGAGGACTGACCCGCAGCGAGAGGCACAATTTGGTTACGATAGGCTTGACCTTCGTTGATCTGGCGTTCACGATCCTGACCAGCTTTAACCGCATCATCAAAGGCGGCCTGAACAGGCTCTGGCGGCTGAACGTTTTGAATCGCAACGCTACTGACCTGAACACCGGTCTGGTAACGGTCTAGGATCTGCTGCATTTGCTTTTGAACCTCGGCGGCTACCGCGGTCCGACCCTCGTACAGTACAAAGTCCATTGAACGCGTACCCACCACCTCTCTCATCGCAGACTGAGACGCCTGGCGAACCGACTCGTCTGGATCCTTGGTCTTGAATAGATAGTCCGGTGCACCGTCCGCACGCAGTCGATACTGCACGACGAACTGAACATCCACGATATTTTCATCGTCTGTCAACATCAAAGACTCGGGCAAAACGCGATTGCGCGCATTTCCACGAAAACCAACCTCAAACGTACGCAACTGAGACAAATTGACCATCTCATTCGATTGGATCGGGGCAGGTATTCTCCATTGGAAGCCAGCCTGTGCCGTGCTTTTGTATTTACCGAACTGAGTAATCACAGCTACCTGGCCTTCTTGGACAATAAAGAAACCACTAGCCAACCAGAGAACCACTGCAGCAGCAACAATCACGCCGAGTCCGATTTTCGACTGACGTGGTGTAGGACCGCCCGCACTGAGGGGGCCGCCATTTTTACCACCGCCTCGTTTGCCACCAAACAAGCTACCGAGACGATTATTGAAATCACGCCAAACCTGATCTAAATCAGGTGGACCGTTTCCTTGGGGTGGACGACGAGGCGGCTCGTTGCCACCACCGCCCTGACCACGACCCCAGCCGGGATCATTCAGGTTGAATATTTTCGTAAGAGATCGCATTGTTTTCCGAGGTAGTAGCAAACTGACTAATAGCATCACGCAAACCGCTCAAGCCAGAGCGCTTTTGAGCACTTAAAAAAACTCGACAAATCGTACCATGTTCATCCAGTTCAACACGAGATTCCAGTCCAGCGAGGTCGGTTTTGTTGTAGACGAGTATGCAGGGAATATCTGCCGCACCAATATCTAATAAAACTTTGTTGACCTCTGCGATTTGCTCGTCACGCTGAGGACTCGCTGCATCCACAACATGTAGCAGCAAATCCGCTTGTGTCGCTTCTTCGAGCGTGGCGCGAAAAGCAGCAATCAGCGTCGGCGGCAAGTCTCGGATAAAACCCACAGTATCTGAAAGGGTAATCTGCCCTGCCCCTTCGATCCACAAGCGACGTGTCGTCGTGTCGAGTGTCGCAAAAAGCTGATCCGCGGCATACGCACCGGCACGAGTCATCGCATTAAACAGGGTTGATTTTCCGGCATTCGTATAGCCGACAAGCGACACTGACAGCGTGGCGCCACGCGCGCGAGCTCGACGCTGCGTCGAACGCTGGCGTTGGGCGCGCTCCAAGCGCTCCCGCAACAGCTTGACCTTGGCGCCAATCATTCGGCGATCCATCTCAAGCTGTGACTCGCCAGGCCCACGCATACCGATCCCGCCTCTTTGTCGCTCTAGGTGAGACCAAAGACGGGTCAGGCGTGTGGAAAGATGCTGTAACTGAGCAAGTTCAACCTGTAACTTACCCTCGTGACTTTTGGCACGTAGCGCGAAAATGTCCAGAATCAACGCCACGCGATCGACAACTCTCAAGTTGAATTGCCGCTCGAGATTTCTCTGCTGCGCTGGCGACAAAGGCTGATCAAAAAGCACCACCTCTGCCTCGGATGCCTCAGCAAGAAGCACCCCCTCCTCGACCTTGCCTGAACCAATAAAATAGGCTGCATCAGGACGTTGACGGCGCGCAGTCAGCGTCGCCACCAGGATAGCTCCCGCTCCCTTAGCTAATAGCGCAAACTCTTCAGCATGCGCGACATGGTCAGGGGACCCGAGATCAACACTGATGATCAACGCACGCATGCGTCAATCTCAGTTCGATTATTCAGCCTCTGCTTCAGCGGAGGCATCAACAGGTAAATTGACGGCGCGTGCGGGCACGACCGTGGAAATCGCATGTTTATAGACCATCTGTGTCACAGTGTTGCGTAGCAACACGACATATTGGTCAAAGGACTCGACCTGGCCTTGAAGTTTGATCCCATTGACCAGATAAATAGATACTGGAATATGCTCCTTACGCAGTGCGTTCAGGAAGGGGTCTTGCAAAGTTTGCCCTTTATTGCTCATTGGCAGGCTCCATATGTTGTTGTTGACGAACCCACATCGTAAAAAAAATTTGCTGCGATGCGGCGCCAATGACCATACTGTACAGGGTTTCCCCGCGGTGCGCTAGCAAATGAAACTTATAGTTACAAATTGTTCAACTCCGAAGGCTTAACGCAAAATTGCTCGGCAGGCATCGAGCAGTTTTTCACATTCTTGATCCGTACCAATCGTGATACGCAAATACTGATTAATTCTTGGTGCTTTAAAGTGCCGAATAATGATGTTTTTGTCACGCAACGCTGCAGCGAAGACAGCCCCATCTTTAGCAGGGTGTTTGGCAAAAATAAAATTCGCAGCAGAAGGCAAAACGTCGAATCCGAGCTTTTCCAAGCCGGAGGTCAACGCGCAACGAGACCGCACAACAGCATCGCGTGTTTGCTCGAAGTGCGCTTGGTCCTCGATCGCTGCGGTCGCCCCGGCAATCGCCAGCCGATCCAGTGGATAAGAGTTGAAGCAATTTTTAACACGGTCTAAACCCTGAATCAGATCAGGGTGGCCCATGGCATAGCCCACGCGGAGCCCTGCGAGAGAGTGGGACTTGGAAAGCGTATGAACAACCAGCAAATTTGGGTATTTTTTGATCAAACTGACCGCTGTTTCAGCGCCAAAGTCGACATAAGCCTCATCGACTACCACCACGACCTCTTGGTTGGCAGACACAATTCGCTCGACCTCACCCAAGGCGTGTACCGCACCGGTTGGCGCATTTGGATTTGGAAAAATAATCCCTCCCACGCGACCAACAGGAGCGCCAGGCAGATAGTCCTCGACACGAATTTTTAACTGCTCATCTAACGCAACAGTTTTATATTGAATCTCGTAAAGACCACAGTAAACGGGGTAAAAGCTATAGGTGATATCTGGAAATACGACCGGATGCTCATGCTTTAGAAGTGCATGAAACACATGCGCAAGAACCTCATCAGAACCATTACCTACAAATATTTGGTCCTCGAGCAACCCATAGCGCTGTGCAATCGCCCGTCTTAAGGCAAGCGCCGTCGGATCAGGGTACAAACGCAAACTATCGTTGGCGTTTGCCCGAATCGCCTCAATGACCTTGGGTGAAGGTCCATAGGGGTGCTCATTGGTGTTGAGCTTAATCAAATTTTGAACGAGAGGCTGCTCACCCGGAACATAGGGATCGAGCTTAGCAACCAGACTATTCCAATAACGGCTCATAACAAATCAATGATCAACGAAAGGGTTATAAGAAGATTTGAACTCAATGCGCAAAGGCGTCCCCGCCAACTCGAACGCATCTCGGAATCTGTTTTCGAGATAACGCCGATAAGAATCGGAAATCGCGTCCAAAGCGTTACCATGAACAATAATCAAAGGAGGATTTTGTCCTCCTTGATGAGCGTAACGCATTTTGGGCCTGAAAATACCCTTGCGCGGTGGGGGTTGTTGCTCGACGGCAGCCTGTAACTCACGCGTTAGACGCGGTGTCGACAACTTCATAAAGGCTGCGGCATGTGCCGCATTGACAGAACGCAATACGGTATTAATACCCTGCCCCCGCAAGGCAGAAATCGTATGGACGCGCGCAAAAGATAAGAAACGGAGTTTTCTGTCAAACTCACGCTGAATCTTTTCGCGTTGCTCCTCGTCAAGGCCATCCCATTTATTGATCGCCACCACGAGCGCACGACCCGTTTCAAGAATAAAACCAGCAATATGTGCGTCTTGCTCAGAAACCTCGTGTTGCGCATCGATCATCAACAACACCACGTTGCAAGCTTCGATCGCTTGCAATGTCTTGATGACAGAGAATTTTTCAATGGCTTCAAACACCTTGCCACGTTTGCGCAAGCCCGCCGTATCAATCAGTGTGTATTGTTTACCACCGCGATCAAACTCGATCTCAATTGCATCACGGGTTGTGCCAGGCATGTCAAAAGCAATCACACGCTCTTCGCCTAACAGGGTGTTGATCAACGTAGACTTTCCAACGTTAGGTCGTCCAACAATCGCCAGCTTGATGCGGTGTTTGATCTCAGGCTCAACTGCTTCGCCCTGAGTCTTTAAGGCAGCTTCTGTCGGCTCGGCATCGTCCGCATCGAATTCAGGCGCCTCGAGCACAGGCTCACCAAGGCCCTCTAAGGCGTGCTCGATCAAGTCGGCAATGCCGTCGCCATGTGCCGCCGAAATCGCAACCGGCAAACCCAGTCCCAGCTCATGAAACTCAGCAACAGCGCTGCCGTGTTGCATGCCCTCAGCCTTGTTGACGCATAAAATGACGCGCTGCCCGAGCTTTCTCAGTAGCCGAGAAATATCATGATCATGCGCGTTGAGGCCCGCACGTGCGTCAACCATAAAAATCACAACATCGGCTTCAGCAATCGCCTGCTTGGTTTGGCGCGCCATTTGATGAAGGATGCCCGATTTTGCGACAGGTTCAAAGCCTCCCGTATCCACAACAATAAAGGGCGTATCACCAACGCGACCCTCACCATAGTGCCGATCGCGGGTCAGGCCAGAAAAATCAGCGACCAAGGCAGAGCGCGACCGCGTCAGACGATTAAAAAGTGTGGATTTGCCCACATTCGGGCGCCCCACTAGAACAACGACAGGTTTAACAGACACGAGTTATTTCAACGCCAACATTACGAGCGCACCGTCACCCGTTTGAACAAGCACGCCCTGAGGCGTGGCCAATAATGGAGAGCGAATTGCGCCTCCTCCGACGACGATTCGGGCAAGCATACGTCCATCATCTTGTGCTAGAAAATGTACGTTACTCTCGAAATCCCCAAGCGCCACCGCGACACCCACCACAGCCGGGCTCGTCAGTTTGCGATGGCTGAGAGCGTCTTGCGTCCAGACCGCGTCACCGTTTTTCAGGCTCAACGCAGTCACTACATCCGTTTGACTCGGGGCATAAACATGAAGGTTATCGAGGGCCAAACCTGCAAGAGAGGAAAAGTCCTTAAACCAAGCCGGGCGACCTCCCGCCGCAATATCAAAACAAACAACGCGCCCCTGATAAGACACTGCGCACATCACTTTCCCCAATACGACGGGTGCGCCTACGACATCAATCACGCGTTCGAGATCGGTCGATCCCTTCGAGATCGCGACCGTGCCTTCCCATTGCACATCTCCCGACACCGCATTAATACCGAGCAACTTTCCTCCAGGTATTGCCGTCACAACCAACCCTTCAAGCATCACCATGCGTGCAGGCGCACGCAAAGCAAGCGCAGGTCCGGGTCGCTGGACACTCCAAATTCGATCGCCTGTTTCGGCGTTAAAAGCCTGCACGCGATAGTCGCCACTGCGCACAACGACGACGCCATAACCAACGATAGGCGGCACCGAAACATCACTCGTAGCCTGGGCACGCCACTTTACCTGCCCCGACTCATCGAGAGCAATCACAGCACCTTCTCGGGTCGCGACGGCGGTGATCTTGCCATCACTACCCACTCCTGCAGAAAGTTTTTTATCGACGGTCGCTCTCCAGACAACGCTACCTGTTTGAAGATCAACCTTGATGACGGCACCATCAGGCGTCGCCGCATAAGCTGAACTCTCAACAATTGTCGGTGCAAAGCCCAGACCGGAACCACTACCGATCTGCGTTTTCCATGCCATCTGTGCAGACAATCCAGGCAAGAACGACGTCAATGGAGTGGGCTTGTTGCGGTCATCCGCAGCAAACAGGCCACAACTCGCCAGCGACAAAGAAAGAGCTAAAACCGCTGCTGCTCGAATCAGACGTTCTGCAAAGAAAGTGTGCATCCTCAACCTCCTAACGCATCAAGTTTGAGCTTCACGATTGGCGTCAACGGATCGGTCGCGCCAAGAGACTCGATCGCCTGATTCCAGGCTTTTCGGGCATCCACTGACTTGCCTTGAGCCGCAAGCACATCACCGCGACGATCAGCGAACAAGCCTTCAAAAGAAGGTGGCGCATCCTTGAGTTGTGACAAGGCTTGATCGTATTCTTTTTGATCAAGAAACAATGCTGACAATCGCAGTCGTGCCACAGGGACCAGCGCCGCGTGCTTTGTTTGAGCAAGCCATTCAAGCTGCGCCCGCGCGCCAGGAACATCTTTGCGCAAAACGAGCGCTGAGGCCGCGACAAGCGCACCACGAGCGGCATAATCGGTCGCCGCATAATCACTACGAAGCGTCTTCATTGCCGCATTGATTCGAGCAACCGACTCCTCGCCTTGAGAGCGCCCTGCTTCTTCGAGCGCCTCAAAATAACCTCTTGCCTGCGACGCTTGATGACCTTCGTACCACTGCCATCCACGCCAGCCACCGACAATCGCCGTAGCAATAATTAATAGTGTCAATATCCAGGTGCCGTACTTGTTCCACCAAGCTTTAAGCTGGTCTAGTTGTTCTTGCTCGTCGGGATCGTAAGCCATGCCTAATTAACCTTATCTTTCAGAAACGCCACTAAATTTTCTAGCGGCACGTGTTGCTGCGCGAACGCGTCAGACTGACTTTCGAGCCGCAACATTTTGACGGAGGCCGCGCCAGATGCAAGCTCATCGCCCCCAAGAATAACCGCAATCTGGGCACCACTCGCATCTGCCCGCTTGAACTGCGACTTAAAACTACCAGAACCAGCATGAACAAGGGTAGAAATACCTGCGTCACGCAAACTCTCGGCCAACAGTGCTGCCCGACGCTGGGCTGCATCGCCTTGATGTACAAAATAGATCGCGCATTCAGGCTTCGGGGATTCGGGCTGGTACTGCCCCCACACATCCATCAGCCGTTCCATGCCGATCGCAAACCCCACCGCAGGGGCAGGCTTTCCACCCAACAGTTCAATCAGACCATCATAGCGACCCCCACCGCAAACCGTCGCTTGAGCCCCCAGCTTATCTGTCACGAATTCGAATACAGTCAAATTGTAGTAGTCCAAGCCCCTGACCATTCTGGGATTTAGACGGTAACTCACACCTGCATCATCCAGGCGTTCGCAAACCCCTGCAAAGTGGGCACGGGAAACCTCACCTAAAAAGTCAAACAATTTAGGTGCGGCGTCAGCCATCGCCTGCATCGCAGGATTTTTAGTATCCAACACACGCAACGGATTGGAATACATGCGGCGCAAGCCATCCTCATCAAGTACGTCCTTGTGCGCCTCGAGATGGGTAATCAAGGCTTGACGATGTGCGGCCCGCTCTTGCCCCTGCCCAAGCGAATTCAGTTCAAGCTGCACATCCCTGATACCCAATACTTTCCAAAGTCGCGTCACCATGATGATGAGCTCAGCATCGATATCAGGCCCCGCCAGACCGAGTGCTTCGACATCGATTTGATGAAACTGTCGGTAGCGCCCACGCTGCGGGCGCTCATGACGAAAAACCGGTCCCATCGCATAAACGCGCTGAGGACGGTCGTACAACAAATTGTGTTCGATCGCAGCACGCACCATGCCAGCTGTAAACTCGGGTCGCATCGTTAATGACTCACCGTTTAGCGAGTCCGTGAAGCTATACATTTCCTTTTCGACGATGTCCGTGACCTCGCCGATTCCGCGCGTGAACAATCGCGTGTGCTCAAGAATGGGTGTGCGCATATTGCGATAGCCATAGCCAGACAACCAACGACGGACCAGCTCTTCGAGCTGCTCCCAGCGTGCGCCTGAACCCGGCAATGCATCGTTCATACCGCGTATCGCGGTCACTTTGGAAAATGCTTGTGTCATAAATGAAGTGATCTCGCGTGATCGCCATAACGGCGAGCGACGTAATCCTGAACAATCTTTTGAAACTCTTCGGCGATATGATCACCTTTGAGGGTAACAGTACGCTCACCATCGACAAAAACGGGTGCGGAAGGCACCTCTCCCGTGCCGGGCAAACTGATACCGATGTCAGCATGGCGACTTTCGCCGGGGCCGTTCACCACACATCCCATCACGGCGACATTCATCGACTCAACACCGGGGTATTGCGTTTTCCACGCTGGCATTTGTTCGCGTAAAAATGTCTGAATCTGATCTGCAAGCTCTTGAAAAACAGTGCTACTCGTGCGCCCGCAACCCGGACACGCCACGACCATCGGCGTAAAAGCCCTCAAACCCATTGTCTGTAGTATTTCCTGTCCAACAATCACCTCGCGCGTACGATCGCCGCCAGGCTCCGGTGTCAAAGAAATACGGATCGTGTCACCAATCCCCTCTTGAAGCAGAACGCTTAGGGCCGCGGTCGAGGCAACGATGCCTTTGCTACCCATACCAGCCTCGGTCAAACCAAGGTGTAGGGGATAATCACAGCGCGCCGCAAGGTCCCGGTACACCGCGATCAAGTCTTGCACGTGACTGACCTTGCAAGAGAGAATAATGGCATCTCCCGACAAACCTAGCTCTTGAGCGCGTTCAGCGTTACTAATGGCAGACACCACCAAGGCATCGCGCATCACGGCGCGTCCATCACGCGGCTGGGCAAGTTTGACGTTATCGTCCATCATGCGCGCCAAGAGCTCATGATCCAAACTACCCCAGTTCACACCAATACGCACTGGTTTTTGGTATCGGCAAGCCACCTCAATCATCTGGGCAAAATTATCATCACGCTTTTTGCCCCCACCCATATTTCCGGGGTTGATCCGGTATTTTGACAAAGCTTGAGCGCAATCAGGGTATTGAGTCAGGAGCTTATGACCGTTGTAATGAAAATCTCCGGCCAAGGGCACCGAAATACCCATACGATCGAGTTGTTCACGAATCGCAATCACCTCTCGTGCAGCCTCGGGCGTGTTGACGGTGATCCGCACAATTTCCGAGCCTGCGAGTGCAAGCTCTTTGACTTGAATCGCAGTGGCAATCGCGTCGGCCGTGTCGGTATTGGTCATGGACTGCACCACCACAGGCGCACCACCACCGATCAATACCTTTTGACTTCCCCAAGCCACCACGGCTTGCCTTGTAGGGTGGCGTGGCAAAGGACCGATCTTTTCATCGATCAAGGACGAACCAAAAGGGATGGATGCCTGACTCATTTAAACAAGGCCTCGATCCAATCCGGCACTAAAGCAGCAGGTAACAAGCCTTGCCATATCGCGACACCGAAGACCGCCAACACAATAAGAATAATCAATACAACCCAAACCCATGCGCCTGAGTGCTGCACATTTTCAACATGGTGCGCGCCCAAGGTATGGATTGAGGTGTGGTTAGCAAGACCGCCCTGCACGCTCCCGATGCGTGCATGAAGAGAAGCCTCAAGAAGTTTTGAATCAATGCCAAGTAGCTTTGCATAACTCCTCACCATACTTCGAAGCGCCAAACCCTGGGGGAGTTGATCAAAACTTTCGGATTCCAAAGCCTCGATATGCCGGGCAGCGAACTTGAGTCGAACGGCAACATCCTCGGTAGAAAATCCCTTGGAAACCCTCAACGCACGCAAAGAGCCTGCAGAAGTAATCAGCTCTTTCGGAGCCGGAGCGGACTCAGTACGCAAAGGACTGCTCAGATCAAGCTGCTCACTCATGACTGCGTCTCCTTGATGGGGATCATTTTTCTTGACGCCATTTTTTCACTTAAGTTTGTGCGATCCTTGACCTCGCCGGCGAGCTGTCCACAAGCCGCATCGATATCGTCACCCCGTGTTTTACGGACCGTTGTCACAATCCCCGCATCCATCAGGTGTTGCGCAAAAATCCTGATGCGCGCAGCCGAGGAGCGCTGCAGTCCCGAAGCAGGAAAAGGATTGAAGGGAATCAAATTGAGTTTGCAATGGATCCGACGTGCGATATCGATTAGCTGTTTAGCATGCTGATCGCTGTCATTGACACCATCAAGCATCACGTATTCAAAAGTAATAAAGTCTCTTGGTGCAAACTCCAGATACCGCTCGCACGCAGCAAGCAGCTCATTGATTGGATATTTTTTGTTGAGAGGAACCAACTCATCGCGCAGCGCATCGTTCGGTGCATGCAAAGAAACTGCGAGCGCGACCGGACAATCCCGGGACAGGCGGTCCATCATGGGTACAACCCCTGAGGTCGACACCGTCACGCGTCTGCGCGATAAACCGTAGGCATTGTCATCAAGCATCATGCGCAAGGCGGCGAGGACGGGCTCGTAGTTGAGCAAAGGCTCGCCCATGCCCATCATGACAACGTTGCTAATCAGACGGGTGTCGCTTGTCACGCCCGAGCTCAGCGTCGACCCATGCTCAACGTTAGAGGATTTGAGAGACGTCGGAATACGGGCAGAGTCCAGATCTTGCATCAACTCGTGCCGCGCCCACCAAAGCTGCCCAATAATCTCAGCCGCAGTGAGGTTGCGATTAAAACCCTGATGTCCGGTCGAACAAAATCTGCAGGCGACATTGCAGCCTGCTTGACTCGATATACAGAGTGTTCCGCGATCATCTTCGGGAATAAAGACCGCTTCGATCGCATTGCCCTGCCCCACATCAAACAACCACTTTCGGGTGCCATCTGCAGAGCGGTGCCGGGTTAAAACCTTGGGCGCTTGAACGACGCATGATTGCACGAGTTGCGCGCGAAAATCACGCGCAAGGTCGGTCATGTCGTCGAATTGGCTCGTCCCTCTCTGATGCACCCACTTTTGCAACTGCCGGGCACGAAATGGCTTGCCCCCCCACTGACCCACTAACTGGGTCAGTGCCGGAGCGTCGAGCCCAAGCAAGTTGATCGGTTCAGGATGCATGCGCGATATGCCACGAGCCAAACAACCGAATTAACGGCTGTGGATGTTAATTTCAGGGAAAAAGAAGGCAATCTCTGCCTTCGCTGTTTCAGGCGCATCTGAGCCGTGAACAGCGTTAGCGTCAATGCTGTCAGCGAAATCAGCACGGATTGTGCCTTTTTCTGCTTTCTTGGGATCTGTGGCACCCATCAGATCGCGGTTTGTCTGAATCGCGTTATGACCCTCGAGGGCTTGAACGAAAACAGGACCGGAAATCATGAAGTCCACCAGGTCCTTGAAAAAAGGACGGGCACTGTGAACAGCGTAAAAACGCTCAGCGTCGGCACGTGACAAATGCATCATGCGTGCAGCGATCACTTTTAAGCCAGCGCCTTCAAAGCGGGCAATAATCTGACCAATGACATTTTTTGCCACGGCATCAGGCTTGATAATCGAGAGGGTACGTTCGACTGACATGTAAAACTCCAATAAATCTCAATAAAAACAGGGACTTTGCTTGTGCTAACCCTAGCCCATGATTCTAGCACGCCACATCTGCCCGCAACACCCTAAAATAGCGCGTTATTCGCCATACGGCGACGCCTTGCGACCTCACTTTTACCGGATATTTTGATGAATCAGCCCAACACCCCCCCAGACAGCGAACTTTCTAAAAGTTTTGAACCTGCCACAATCGAGGCACGCTGGTATCAGGAGTGGGAGAAACGGGGCTACTTCGCTGCAGGCCAGCACACCCAAAGCGGCCCCGGCGCGGGCATCCCCTATGCCATCCAGTTTCCCCCGCCAAATGTGACAGGAACCCTGCACATGGGCCACGCTTTTAACCAGACCATCATGGATGGTTTAATTCGCTATCACCGCATGCTCGGCCATGACACGGTCTTTGTTCCGGGCACCGATCACGCGGGAATTGCGACCCAGATCGTGGTCGAGCGTCAACTCGATGCCCAAAAGTCCTCTCGCCATGACCTGGGTCGTGAAAAATTCATTGAAAAGGTCTGGGAATGGAAAGAGCTATCCGGAAATACCATCACGAGTCAGGTGCGTCGCTTAGGTGCTTCCGCTGACTGGCCTCGTGAATATTTCACGATGGACAAGCAAATGTCCGCCGGGGTGGTTGAAACATTTGTCCGACTCTTCAAACAGGGGCTGATTTATCGCGGAAAACGTCTGGTCAACTGGGATCCCAAGCTACTGACTGCCGTTTCAGACCTTGAGGTGCAGTCGGTCGAAACCGATGGTCACCTCTGGCATATCACCTACCCCTTCGTCGACGGTCCTCAAACGATCACCCATGAGGACGGCACCCAAGAAAACATTCAAGGGATGACAATTGCCACCACCCGTCCCGAAACAATGCTTGCCGACGGTGCGCTATGCGTTCACCCCGAGGATACCCGCTACCAACACTTGGTTGGCAAATTAGTCGATCTCCCCCTTTGCGATCGCCAGATTCCTATTATTACGGACGATTTTGTAGACCCGGCCTTTGGAACAGGTTGCGTCAAAATCACCGGTGCGCATGACTTTAACGACTATGCCTGCGCAATGCGTCACAACCTACCCTTAATTGTGATTTTCACTCTTGACGCAAAGATCAATGATCAGGGCCCAGCACAGTTTCGTGGCCTAGACCGCTATGAGGCTCGCAAGGCCGTCGTCGCCGAACTCGACGCACAAGGGTTCTTAGTCAAAGTCGACGCCCACAAAATGATGCAGCCTAGAGGTGACCGCACTGGCGAGGTGCTCGAACCCATGCTCACCGATCAATGGTTCGTGGCCATGAGTAAACCTGCACCAGCAAACACACTGCACCCGGGCAAGAGTATTACCGAAGTCGCTCTGGAGGTTGTGGCCAAAGGAGAGGTTGAGTTCTTTCCCAACAACTGGACAACCACCTACAACCAATGGCTGGAAAATATCCAAGATTGGTGCATTTCCCGTCAGTTGTGGTGGGGACATCAAATTCCAGCTTGGTATGCACCCGACGGTCAAGTGTTCGTGGCGCACGATGAACAAGATGCAGTGAAACAAGCCCAAGCCGCCGGAGTCCAAGGTCCCTTGGTACGCGATCCGGACGTGCTTGATACATGGTTCTCCTCTGCGCTGGTCCCATTCACCACAATGGGTTGGCCTGAAAAAACCCCTGATTACGAACGTTACTTACCTTCAAGCGTCTTAGTCACGGGTTTTGACATCATCTTTTTCTGGGTTGCCCGCATGGTGATGATGACCACGCACCTGACCGGTCAAGTCCCGTTTAAGCACGTGTATGTTCATGGCCTGATCCGCGACGCGGAAGGTCAGAAAATGAGCAAATCAAAAGGGAACACCCTCGACCCAGTGGACCTCATTGACGGTGTTGATTTGGAAACCTTGGTTAAAAAACGTACCTTTGGCCTGATGAACCCCAAGCAAGCCGGCACCATCGAGAAAGCGACGCGACGTCAGTTTCCGGAGGGCATCCCCGCGTTTGGGAGCGACGCCCTGCGCTTTACGATGTCGGCATACGCGACACTCGGTCGCAATATCAATTTTGATCTTAAGCGCTGCGAGGGCTACAGAAACTTTTGCAATAAGCTATGGAACGCGACACGCTTTGTGTTGATGAATACCGAGGGCCAAGACATGGCAGCGGTCGACGCGAGCGCGCAAAGCTTTGTCGACAAATGGATCATTACCCAGCTTCAACAACTCGAGCTCGATGTCGCAAAAGGATTCGCCGACTATCGTTTTGACAATATCGCCAATGCGCTTTATCACTTTGTGTGGGACGAATATTGCGATTGGTATTTGGAGCTCGCCAAAGTCCAGATTCAACATGGTGCGACCGAGCAACAACGCGCGACGCGACGTACGCTGATCCGGGTTTTAGAAGCGATCCTTCGACTGATGCACCCCATCATGCCTTTCATCACTGAAGAGCTTTGGCAGAAAGTGTCCCTTGTGGCTGGCAAGCGCTCGGCGCAGGAGACTTCGAGCATTTCCATACAAGCTTTTCCTCAGGCTGATGTTGGCGCCATGGATACGCAGGCATGCGCACAAGTTGATTTACTTAAGGGTCAAATCGAGGCTGTACGTGCCCTTCGAGGCGAAATGAATCTTTCTCCCGCCGCGCGCGTGCCCTTAATCGCCGAAGGTCCCCAAGAAATGTTGCTTCAGCACGCACCCTATCTTGCGTCGCTGGCCAAGCTTTCTGGCGTGGATGTCGTGTCAACCTTACCCGACGATGGCGCGCCCGTTCAGGTGGTTGGACAAACACGCTTGATGCTCAAGGTTGAAATCGACATCGCGTCAGAAAAAGTACGTTTAGATAAAGAAATCGCTAGACTCGAAGGCGAGATCAACAAAGCCCAAGCCAAACTTTCTAACGAGTCGTTTGTTGCGCGCGCACCCGCCGCAGTCGTCGAACAAGAGCAACAGCGTGTCGCACAGTTTGGCGAGACGCTTGCTCAAGTCAAAGGGCAGCGCGCTAGATTAGGCTGAGCAAAAACTTTTCGTCCGCCTTGGTCAGCAAGCCTAGTTTTCGCGCTTGCTCCAGTAAATCAGGGCGATTTTTAGCTGTGAGGGCGAGAGATTGCTCTCGACGCCATCGCGCGATGTTGGCGTGGTTACCAGACAGCAAAACGGGCGGGACGGGCTGATCCCACAAAACCTCGGGACGGGTGAAATGAGGACAGTCTAGCAAACCCGAAATGGATAGCTGAAAAGAGTCCTGCAGCGAAGAGTCTCCGTGATGAAGTGCGCCAGGCATGAGTCTGACGGCGGCATCGATCATGGCAAGCGCTGCGATCTCTCCGCCAGATAAGACAAAATCGCCCAGTGACCATTGCTCGTCGACACACTCGTCGATGAATCTTTGATCCACGCCCTCGTAGCGACCGCAAACAAAGATGGCGCCAGCGGATTTTGCAAGTTGAGCTGCTTGCGCCTGACCAAAGCGCTTACCAACGGGTGACAACAAGATCACTGGGGAAACACTCTCGCGTCGATCAGAATGAATGGCGAGCAGCGTTTGCTTGAGCGGTTCGGCCATCATCACCATGCCAGGACCACCACCATAGGGACGATCGTCAACGGTACGATGCACATCATTCGTAAAGTCGCGAGGACTCCAAGCATGCAGTGTCCAAATGCTTTGGTTGTGCGCGCGTCCCGTCACGCCCAAGTCACGCACCACACCAAACATTTCTGGAAACAAGGTGATGACGTCGATGCGCATCATGAAGCCTTAGAGATCGAGAGGCCAGTCAGTTTCGATTCGACGGGCAACAATATCAACATGTTGTACGTGAGCGGCAACAAAAGGCACCAAAATTTCTTCGGGACGACCTTTGGCGTCAAGCATGACCTGAGGCACATGCTCAACAGACGGCGTTTGAACTCCCTCAAGAGTCATTCGCTGAACACGAAGAATCGCGTGCGCGCCATTGTCAACAACTTCAAGGACGACTCCAACAAGTTGTGCTTCGCTATACACATTGCAGTCAACAAGGTCTACCCAATAAAACTCATCAGCCTGGGCTTTGGGAAAATATTGTCGAGAAACATGCACGGTGTACCCACGCATAGACTCTGCAAGATCGCGATCTCCGACATGCTCAAGATCAGCCACGACTGTTGCGCCTTGAGGGCGCACTTGCTTGACAGCATGAGGGCGTAGTTTGCTCGACGTGGAGATCCCAGAATCGGGAGAAATAGGGGACTGTGGTGGAGCTAACCACCAAATAGGTGCAGCACGCAAGACTAAACCTTGCGCTGAGTGCGGCTGGACTTTGACCCAACCTTTTACGCCATATGCTGACACGATACGACCTAATTCGATTAGGTCATTTGGCGCTTGTTGAGCGCCTGTGTCAGCCATGGCGAGGTACGAAGTCAGTCAAACGATGCGATCAAGCCGCTGTCGCGACTTTTGAAGAGTAGTCTTTGACCAGACGGGCAACCGCTGGAGACAACTGTGCACCCACTCCTGTCCAATATTGGACACGATCAAGCGCAATACGAAGAGGCTCTTCGTTTGCATTTGCAACAGGGTTGTAAAAACCAACGCGCTCAATGAAACGACCATCACGACGATCGCGAGAATCAGTCGCAACGAGGTTGTAAAAAGGACGTTTCTTGGAGCCGCCACGGGCCAGGCGAATCACCACCATACGTAATCCCTTGAAAATGTTCAGTAAAGCCGATGATTATAGCATCAAACCATGAATCAGCATTGTTTATTTCAAACGTCGCTCTAAATAATGCGTCACGCGATCTGCTTCGTCCACCTGGGCGAGTAGTGTATTGCCCGTTTGCTTACAAAAAGCTTGAAAATCACGCACTGCCCCACGGTCAGTTGTGATCACTCGCAGGATTTCGCCCGAGGTTAGGGTTGCCAAGGCTTTTTTAGCACGCAAAATGGGTAATGGACAGGTAAGGCCTGTCGCATCCACGGTTTCTTTGAACGCCTGAGGCACATTGTTAGGTTCACTCATTTGGCCTCGACCCAGGCTTTCACACTTGCCAAGCTGGCAGCTAGGGCCGACAAGTCCGTCCCTCCGCCCATCGCCATATCTGGACGACCGCCGCCCTTGCCGCCAATCTGTCCTGCAACAAAACCCACCAACTCTCCGGCCTTGATCTTGGCATTCAGGTCGGCCGTCACGCCCGCCACCACACTAATTTTGCCGTCAGTCGACGCTGTCGCAAGCAAAACAACTGCAGATTTCAAACGGTCTTTGAGCTGGTCGACCATCGAGCGAAGATCTTTGGGATCGACACCCTTGACTTCGGTGACGAGTAACTTAAAGCCCGCTGGCACCTCAATCGCAGCCTCGGTGAGCGCGTTGCCAGCACTGGATGCAAGCTTTGCACGTGCTTGCTCGAGCTCTTTTTCAACGGCCTTTAGCTGCTCCTGTAAAAGTCCAATGCGCTCAGGGAGCTCGGCAGGCTGAGTTTTCAACGCAGCCGCTGCGCGTTGCATAGTTGCATTTAAATGCTGCACCCAAACCAAGGCATTCGCGCCGGTCACCGCCTCGATACGTCTGACTCCAGCGGCAACGCCGCCTTCAGTCATCACCTTGAACAAACCAATATCACCCGTACGAGCAACGTGGGTACCGCCACACAATTCACGGGAAAAGCCAATATCCAGCACGCGGACGCTATCCCCATACTTTTCACCAAACAACGCGACTGCACCACCTTTGACCGCATCGTCATAAGACATGGTCTGAGCAACCGCAGCCTGATTGTTCAACACCTCTGTATTGACAATTGCCTCAACGCGTGCGATTTCCTGTTCGGATAACGGGGCATCGTGTGCAAAATCAAAGCGCGTCTTATCGCCATCGACTAAAGAGCCGCGCTGTTGGACATGCCCTCCCAGTACCTCGCGCAAGGCTTTATGCATCAAATGGGTCGCCGAATGGTTACGCACCGTGCGTGTACGTTGCTCGACATTAACGGAAGCGGTTACCGCATCGCCGACAGACAGGGTGCCGGAGGTCAGGCGACCATGATGCCCGAACACACCGGGTTGAATTTTTTGCGTATCCAACACATCAAACTGTGTCGAACTGGCCGTCAAACACCCCGTATCTCCAACTTGACCGCCAGACTCCGCATAAAACGGAGTTTGATCGAGCACCACAATTGCATCCTGTCCTGCTAAAACACGCTCAATGGCGGATCCTCCGACATAAAGCGCCAAGACCTTGCCGGGACGCTGAAGGTGATCGTAGCCCTCAAAAATAGTCTGAGCACCCGAGTACACAAGTCCCTCGGCCATTTTGAATTTACCGGCAGCGCGCGCTTGATCTCTCTGGCGATCCATGGCGACATCAAAACCAGCCTGATCAACATCGACCCCTCGTTCGCGACAAATGTCTGCAGTCAGGTCAACGGGAAAACCGTAGGTGTCGTAGAGCGTAAACAGCGTACTCCCGTCTAAAATCTGCGTCTGGTCTTTTTGAGCGGCAGGCAATGCAGCTAAGGCTGCATCTAAAATTTTCATGCCGTGCTCAAGCGTCTCGCCGAAGCGTTCTTCTTCTTGGCGCAGGACTTGCTCTACACGGGCGGCATTGTTCGCGAGTTCGGGATACGCATCTCCCATCTGCTTGACCAGATCAGGCACCATTTTGTAGAAAAACGGCTTGCTTTGACCCAGCTGATAGCCATGGCGCAGTGCACGACGAATAATACGGCGCAATACGTAACCCCTGCCCTCATTGCTTGGGATCACACCGTCGACCACGAGGAAGCAACAAGCACGAATATGGTCGGCAATCACTTTAAGTGAGTTATTCGCGAGATCTTGGGTGCCTGTTTCACGGGCGGCGGCAGCGATCAGCGCCACAAACAAATCGATCTCGTAATTGGAGTGCACATGCTGCAACACAGCAGCAATACGCTCAAGGCCCATCCCCGTATCAACACAAGGCTTTGGAAGCGGCGTCATCTTGCCAGCGGCATCCCGCTCGAACTGCATAAACACCAAATTCCAAATCTCAATATAACGATCACCGTCCTCCTGCGGCGATCCCGGAGGACCACCCCAGATATCCGCGCCATGATCATAGAAAATCTCAGTGCATGGACCGCAAGGTCCCGTATCAGCCATCTGCCAGAAGTTATCCGACGCATAGCGGGCGCCTTTGTTATCACCGATCCGGATGATGCGCTCAGCCGGCACGCCAATTTCTTTTTCCCAGATACCGTAGGCTTCGTCGTCCTCTTGGTAAACCGTTACCCAAAGCTTTTCCTTGGGTAAGCCATAAACGCCTGTCAGCATTTCCCAAGCAAAAGCGATGGCATCTCGTTTGAAATAATCACCAAAACTAAAGTTGCCTAGCATTTCAAAAAACGTGTGATGACGGGCGGTGTAACCGACGTTTTCAAGATCGTTATGCTTTCCGCCGGCTCGCACACTTCGCTGAGACGAGGTCGCACGTTTATAAGAGCGGGAATCCTTGCCTGTAAAGACGTCTTTGAACTGAACCATCCCCGAATTGGTAAACAATAGGGTGGGGTCGTTTCCCGGCACCAATGACGATGAGGGCACAATCGTGTGTCCCTTGGACTGGAAGAACTGCAAAAATTTCTGGCGAATTTCGGTCGTTTTCATCGTGCGGCATCAAATAAGGGAAAAGACATGAGAATGCTATGACAGCAGCCTCTCAAGCATAATCATCGATTATACGGGCTTGAAACCATCGTTTCAGGTGTGCGTCGCTGCGCTGGGGGATCTCTGGCCTCAGTCAAAAACGACTAACAACACACGCTCACTCAGTTTAAACAAAGAAATGTATAAAACTCGTTATAGGAATCAAAGGGATAGCGCCAAACTGAAATCAACTGGGGTTTATAGCCCTCAGGACAAGAGCAATCTCCCGTTACGGGATTTCGTAGTTCAACATCAACATCCTGAGTCGCATGACAAGATGTATTGATACTATAAATGTAGTGACCTCCGCCAGACTTGCTGCTAGTTTGCCAGATACCTGCCTGACAGACCAATAGTCCTTTCGTGCTGGACTGCGCGATTAAGCCCTCGCCATCACACACAGCACCCTGTTGCGCAACCGCAGCTAGCTGAAGATGTTCCGAACTAGAAATTCGTCCCGCAGCAGACAAGGCCCCCCCGACAGAGGCTCTACCCTTCACATTCAAATTGGCGCCTAACTGTACATCACGCCGCTCTGCTTGCCTCAAAAATGACGCCTGAGCACTCGAGTCGAAAAAACTCTGCAAAACGATCGATCCAATCGGCAACGGCGACATGTCAGACTCAGGCGGGTTGGGCAAATCCACGGTAGGACCTCGCACGCGCTCTGGAGTCATTTGCGTCACACTCGCACCTTGTCCTTTAAAGGACGCTAAGATCTTGCCAATACGCGTCATCATGCTGGCTTGATGACCCTGAGATGGTTGCGGTGTCGCAATCGTGAGCGCCTCAAGCTTACAACCTTGTGTCAAACATAATCCATGAGGCTTTAGTACCACGATACTCACGTCATAGCCGAGCGGGGCACGCAAGACAAACCCCTTAGACAAATGTCCTGCCTCCGCTAGCTCACTCAGTGACGGTCGCCAGATATGTTGGTAATCCTGTGAACCCGGACCATTCGCAGACAATCCAGTCAAAAAATCTGCCTGACGTACGAGCATCTGATCGACAGACTCCTTGACGTTGATCAGCCATCTCCCCATCGCCTCAGAAGCAGCATCTTCAGACTGCTGAACCCAGGTTGTCGCTGACCAAACACCAATCAGAGAAGTCAGTGCGGTCACAACGATCATTTCAAGTAAAGAAAATCCACACTCCTCAGTACGCATCAGCGAATCACAAACTCAAAAACATTCCGATCTCCGTTTAAACACTGAGCATCCGCTAACAAAGGGTTGTAAGGAGAAATGGGCTCATGCAAATGATCTTTGACTCTTACAGGTCCTCCAGCACCGGATATCGTGACAACCTCTGCGATACGCTGCAAAATTGAAGCAAGGCTCGGACATGCCGCATGATTCACATCATTGAGCGTGAGCAAAAAAGCTGAACCAACAGGTGCACCGGATAACGCGTATGGCGCGACGCGGATGACGCCCCGGCCCGAGACGCCTTGCCCACCTAGTCCGTGAGCGACATTCGCGCCAGCCCCCTCCCCCGACACAGCCACGACACTAGAGCCGCGCAAAGAGTTTGCCAGCACTCTGGTATCTACACCCGCATAGGGGCTCGCACCAAAACCGTTTGTCGTGACCTTGAGTCGCGCGACGAAACGCTGCAGCTCTTCGGCCACTCGGGGAACTTTGCTTTCCACAACGTAGCCCTGAATCGCGGGAATTCCGACGATCGCGAGCAACATCATAATGGTCGTCACAATTGAAATTTCGATGAGTGAAAATCCATACTGCCGCTGTCGCTTCGAATTGAACGAAAAGCCTCTATTTCGAAACATACAAATGAAGGAAGGTGTTCGGTGGGCGTACTTTAAAACAACATCAAATGACATGAGATAGTCCTATAAAAATTAACGGGAATAATGCAGAGTCAAGGCCTGTCTGAGTTCGCCAAAAACTTGGGCATGCCAAAAAGCAACCCCAAGGACGATTGCTAAGGCAAACAGCAGAGCACCCCAGCGTAAATAGAGTGCTTGAATACCGATACATTTGAGCGCGAAGACTTCAGTTCTTAATCGCGTTCGTTGTAAGGCCTCATCCAAGCCAAGCGTTCGAGTTAAGTCCGTGAAATACCACCAGATTGCAGAATCAATTAATCCTGTGTCCAACGCATCCGTCGCAGGCGCACCGAGATCCAAACGCCTCATCATTGCGTACAAATGCCTTTCAAACCAAGGAGAAGCACCTTGCGTTTGAAGTGCAATAGCATCCCTTAAGCGTGCGCTATGACATCCACCAGGACTTAACGTCACCGCGAGCAAGGAGATGAAGCGCAAGGTATGAACTCTTCTATAAAACGCCCAAGGCCCAATCCGATCGGCGAGTTCCCTGAATCTGCCTGTCCAATTTGCAAACGACCAGAGCAAAGTCATCGCAGCAACAAGTAGCCCCAAGCCCACATAAGGCCACGAAAAACTTAGCGCTTCTTCTGTAGAAAACAAAGCCTTTGTCCAAGAAGAAAAATATTCTGGAGGAACCGCTGCAAAAACTTGTCTAAATTGCTTTGCTGTAAAAAATGGAATCGACAAAATTGAACCAAATGCCAGCAATAATCCTGCAACGCCTGAAAAGGCTGTCGTCAGCAACATGAAGCGAGCGCGATCGACCACCCTCACAACATTGGCGAGCTGTCGCAGAGTACTAGTCAACGCATCTGCGCCCGCATACTGTGCAGATTGGATCGCGAGTAGATCTTCGAGCGGCAAGGTGGCGCTCCATGTTGAGAATAAATCACCTCCGGCCTGAGGAAAGCGCTCAAGCCATACGCGCGACAAAACACCGCGCGCGCCCTTCGGATAACGCAAAGCATCGTCGTGGAAAATATTGAGTAATGTTTTGGAACCACCTGTCGCATCGATCAGGTCAGCCAAATACTCGTAATAATCGGCTCGCTGAGATCGAAAAGACCACCCAGCCATATGAACCAAAAAGTCTTTCCAAAAGTAAGGCCATCGACCTAAACGAAGCGAGCGTATCCACTCACAAAGGGGCACGTGAAGACTCCCTCATTGAAGAAATCGTACCGAAAGTTTGTTCCACAGTTCGAGGATCGAGTAAACCTGTCCACACTTTAAAAAGTGCGCACTGTCTAGCGCTCTTACCCTGCATGTTGGAATCTTTGATTGGACTTCTCTTTCTGTGCTCAAACCATCGATGCAAGGCAAGACCATCGTTCGCCCTGAGACCCAACAAAAACTCAGGTTCTTGGGAAGGCTCAATAATTTCTGCCGCGACGGTACGGCCGGATATACCCACGAGATCCGACAAACCTTTGGTGCATTGTGCGCACCCATGGGACGATCGAAATCTCAAGCGATCTCGGGAAAGCTGCGCCTCCTCTTCAAGCATGCGAATCCAAGACTCCCTCCACTGCGGCGATCGGAGCTGATTGTTTGCGCAACGCCATGTATCTGATTCGAGAACTTGCTCATAGCTTTGCGCACACCCTTGACATAAGAGAGGCAAAAGACACTGAAACACGAGCAATTTCAAAATTCCTGGGGTGGCTAGAAAATCCCTGGGCACACCAATAAAACTTGAAGTCAAACGCTCCGGCACCCAGAGCGCTGAACCAGCATGTACCGTCGTATAGAGGCTAATCCCAGATCCTGCAAGATCAGAGAATGCTCTCCCGCCAGCAGCGTCCCTGATTTCTCCAATCAATAAATCATTCATGGCAGAACGCTTAAACGCTTTGAGCTTGTTGTCAAATACAATTAAAGGGTCTTCATCGACTGATCTTGATACTGTGTTTTGGAGAGCATGAGGAATCATGTATTCCGCGGGGTCTTCTAACGTAATCACTTTTCGATGCGTAGGAATCTCTCTTAAGAGTGTCGCCAACGTTGTTGACTTTCCCGACCCTACCGTCCCCGCCAAAATCGTCGCTCCGCCCTGAGTCAAACTCGCTCTTCGTAACGCTGCAATTTGAGATTCTTGATAGCCAAGCTCGGAAAGCTCTGGCGTCAATTCAGTTGAGTCAAGAATTAATAGTCGCAAACAAACAGAAGGCCCTTGATCCGTAGCCAACGATGCCCAACGCAAACACACTTTCTGCCCTCCTAGCTCGCGCGTCACTCGTCCTTGCTGTTCAATCGTTGGGTCGAAGACGGCGCCATTCCCACCCTCAACATCCATCCAAGTCACGGCAAGCATCGCAAGCATAGTGGCAGTAGGCAGGCGGGCATAACGATCAGGACACACATAACGTCCATCGATCGTAAACAACACAGCCGACTCAGTCTGATTTCGTTTCACGTTAAAGTGAATATCACTGGCGCGATGCTCGAGCGCCCAAAGTAGAATTGCACTCACTGCTTGTGACAAGGCACTCCCGTTATTAGAAGACTCCTGAGTCTGAGTCGACAAAGCACCGGTAGTGCGAAGAGACTTAGTCACTGCAATGAGCAGAGCGGGAGACAATACAAACAAAGGACTCGAATTCAGTCGGAATCCGCGTTGACTAAGCAAGTGCAACAGCGCACTTGTCTGGTCATCGTGATAATGCTGACTCAACACAAAGATACCCGCTGAAGAATCGCTAAAAAGAACGGGGCACATACGTGAAACTAATCCAAACACATCCAACTCTTTAATCAGTGTTCTTACAAAAGTAGGGACTAAGCGATCAAGCTCGCCTTGTGTTCGAATTTCCCTCAAGAGGCGCTCTGACTGCATTGATCTAAGACCTGTCATTGATGACGCTGACCAAGACAAAGCGTTTCACGATCCTCTAATTTTTTTAAATGTACGCAAGGTGGCGCAATACGCTCCAATATGTACTGAATGGATCGTCCCGACATCGGTTGCTGTCGGCGACTCTTGAAAACATGGGGTTCTGAGTCAAGCAAAATTTCTGCAGTCAAAGATTGACCCACTCCATAGATCGCGAGCAATACATTGCCTGTGCTGTGTGTCGTCACCGGACCAGATAGAGTGAGTGGCCCAACAATTTTCTGACGCGCAGAAATAAGCGCAGCCTGAGTGTCTAGCTTTAATAACTCTTCGACGACAGCAGGTGTCTCGGCGCTGACGCGGCCAACAAGTCCGGCAAGTACGAGTATTCCGTATAGACAAGCCAAACTGAGACTTCGCAATACATGAAGGTACACGCGCATACCTCGCTGGTATAAAAAATTACTCGACATGTTCAAAAACATCCCCCGTCAGACTAATCGTCAATGCACTGCGGTTAATACCGTTACCCGTTGCGGTTCCAATCTCGAGTTGTAGACTTCGCCAGCGCACGGGTACGGACAATCCCCGCAGCGCAGATATCGAACGCAAAGGACCTTTGATCGATATCATTCGCCGTTTTAAAGGCTTGATGTGTGAAGGCCTTTGCAAAGCCATACCCTGTCGATTAATCGGCGCCGGGATTGTGATTTGCGAACCAGTCCCTATTTGAATAGATTCAAATACGGGGGTCACACTTTGCAAGTAACTCAGCCAATCCTTGAGAGATGTTGAAGGAGATGTCAGTTCAAATAAGCTGGCTGCATCCAGGACCTTCCAACGCATCATTCCATGATCGAGATCTGGAAACTCGATCGTCCAGTCCTCTGGCTTTGCAACATCGAGATGTTGACTCAACGCCAACCGATGAGAACGTTGATAGCGTGCAACACAATGCCAATCCATGCCCGATGGCTCACACGCAATCTGCTTTAACGTCCAACCACCAGGACTCACTGGGGCTTGATGCCAAGCCTGAACGACCTTAAAAATTTGTTCTGGACGATGTATGGGATGCTCGTGCGCAAAACGCTCTTGCACACGCTGCCATAAATCATTGGCATTTTCTTGAGGTAGCACCCCTGGATCGGAGGCGTGATCGTGAGACCACAATCTAATAAAAAAGACTGCCGTGATAATCCCGAAACTTGCGAGTAGCAACGAAAGGCGTCCTCGTACCGGCATTCTCTGAAGACGTGTCTGGAGGCTGATGTTCGCTCGCATCCAATCCGGCTGATTAGATGCATCTAACAAGGTATACCTCAGTACCTGAAGATTAGGAAAACGTCCTTTGAGCACAAGCAGCGCCGCATCAGCCTCTTCCATACTCTCAAACCAACGATCTGTTTGCGCGAGAACCAGGCCACTATTTACCGCGACGAACCAATATCCCATTGCAGGGACAAAACTGACAGCCGCAATCACACCCTCTTGATGCGCCGAGGCAAAGATCGCCGCGGCGGCGTGCAAGGGTCGATTTCGCAGGGCGTGCGTATACGAGACACCCGACTTGTCTTTAGGAACGATACCGCAACCAACAACTGCGGCGAGTCCTCCCGTGATGAGATAGTGTGTCGCCCTCAAGGATCGGGCTCTTTGTCGTCCAAGCTTTGTCGGTTCGCCACCCACGAGCGGCATCCAATCGAGCCCAAAAACAAGTCCCACACTATCCGAAAGAGGCATCACGTGTGCACCACGCTGTCCTGTTAGGGTGATTGTTTGTGGCAACATCAAATGCCCTCCTCGACTTGTGCGGTCACAATGATCAAGGTCGCTGTCCGTCCTTGCTTTGCCCGATCCATACCACCGAACATAAGTGGCACCTCAGGCGCTAATCGACTGCGTTCCGAATCATCATGCTTAGAGTCGAAACCCGAAATCAACATCGGCTGCCCCGCCTTGAGTGCGACCTGCTGCACCGTCCCGTGACCATCTATCGTGATTTGCTGAATTTGTAAACGACTATTCGGCTCTCCTACTACCAACGACTTCAATGGTTGAGCAACTGTGTTGTCATAGGCAACAGAAAGCAAGATCTGTCCATTTTCTTGTGCATCCGGCACAAGCGTCAAAAATGCTCCCACTGTTTCCTCTTTTTGGCTGACTGACACTGAACCTAACCCGGCACGCGTGACGGATGACCCATTATCCACAGGCTGTGTTGACTTGACTTGATCGATATAAGAAAAGGTTGTTCTGACGGCATGGGTAACAGGACGTCGATTTAATGTCAGAACGGGAATCGTGACATGACGAAGAACTGTTCCATATTTAGACAAGGCTTTTAGAACGGCTTGACTGCGAACAGCTGATGAAGGACGCGCACTCACCAGAGCGGCTGCTCCTGCTACGGATGCGCCTGCAAACGAACTGGATAAGGATGCAGCGACTTTTCCTTGTTCCCAAAGAGAATCCCAATCCAAACCAAACTCTGCGTCTTGATTCGTGATGAGCGTAATCTCCTCGAATATCAGTCGTACCCGACGGGTCAGGATTCTGTTTTCTCTTTCTATATATCTAGCGATTTCGTCTAATACTTCTGGGGTATCAGTGATTACGATGGATGTTGACGCGCCTGGTTGTGCCGCGATGATGGCCGAGCGCGTCAAAAATGGTTCGAGACGTTGCTGAATAGCGAGTAACACATGCTGCTCGGATGCAACAAGCGAAGTGCGAGAGGAGTTATCAAAACCTCCACTCTTGCTATTTGCAGCGCGCCCGAGTCGTGCGTCTGCATGCGCGGAGAGTGTGAGCGACCGCACATCAAAAACACGCGTCTCGGTGCGATAAAACTCCAGCGCCCGATCGTGATAACGCCACAAAACACCTAAACGTCTCGAAAGAATATCCAGCACTTCAGGTAGTGGCCTGGCTCCCATCGGGAGCTGAACTTGAGTCATCCCCGGACGAGCCGTTTGACCCGCAGAGGCACTCAACCGTGGCAAGAAGTGATCAACAGGCAACAAGGCCTCTGGCTTGATGCGAACGGGAATACTCGTCGCTTGAGTGATGCGCTCAGCAAACGTTGGTAAATCCACTCGATCTTCCCGATACATCAGCGTCGTGTCGATCTTCCTTCTCAGAGCGCTCGGCAAACTTACTTCTCTGGCGAGCGGCACTGCGCGCCCCATCAGCCATGGCTTGTCAATGCTTTGCGCACGGGCCTTATCCTGTGGCGTTCGCGTCGTCATTTCAAATGTTCGATGTTTTTGATCAATCAGCTCTGCCGTCTGTTTGATGCGCCCCTCATGTTGCTCGAGACGATGCGTTAATGTGCATCCAGACAAAATACTGAGCGATACAAGCGCTAGACTGAACTCGACACGTTGTCGACTTTTTTCAAACAGATCACTCATACGCGGGTACCTTCGGCAAGCGTACGATCGCAAGCCTCGGCTAAAGGTACAACGCGCAAAACTTGATTGGCGTAAAAACACGGCTGCAATGGCCTGTCCGATAGCTCTGTAGCCTCAATTAGCGCGCGAACGGAACCGACAAAATCATCGGAAAAATTTGCAGTGGCGGTCAGAGGAATATCGACATCCACAGCCCAGTGCTCTGCTTGAAATCTCCACCCGCTTAATCCAGACCAACGCGCCAATGTCTGTCTGAGATTGACGTCTGTACCTGTCACGGCATAGAACGGTTGAGCAGTTGCTTTGGTGATTTCAGCAGCAACGGGGATAGATTGTGGCGTGGATGGAGGTTGACTTAGGCTTGGGCTAGACGTCGCTGTGCCGAGCTGACTTGCTGCCAAAGATGAGACGCGTCGCGCTTGCGCCTGTTGATGCGCACCCCGGAATACAAGCCTTGTCCAAGCACCCTCAAGCTTAGCGTAAGGTCCATGGCGCTCGTAGGCCACGAGCTGTTCCCCAACCTCTGTAAACCCGAAGATCGCGGGCAATACCTGTCCTGTTTGCCATTGAAGCCACGTATGTGTCGAATCTGAAAATACCTGCAGTGGAGCGACGGCTCTATCGCCTGACAAACGCCATGAAAAGTCCAGAGCGCCTTTGGGCGTCGCGCCTGAATGATCACGCGGACTGATTCTCCAGCCCGCGGCAGAACCAGCACAAGCTTGTAGTGACAACACAAGCATTAAAAAGGCACTTCCAGTCCATGTCCTTAACATTTTTACATCGCATTTGTTCGAGGACGGCTATGTTGGACCCGAACCTGCTGTTCGACAATTGCATGTAGTACGCATGGAGTAAATCAACACCATAAAAAAACGGAGCCCTGAGGCTCCGTTTTTGTTGTGATTAAAACTCTTTTATTTGCGTTTTTTCGCCGGGGCTGGTGCATCCTGCGACAAGACTTTTGCCTGATCAACCGCCTTGGTCAACGCCTCGACAGGCGGCGTATTGCCAGAGAGCGCGGCATCAAACTCACGGCTCAAAATCGGCTCGATTTGGGGGTAGTTGCGCAAACGGAATCCGCGGCTATTAGGGTCCTTGACGTTACGCATGCTGTCCACGAGTTGACGTGCACCTGGAATGCGATCGTAAAACGCTGCATCGCCTGTGCGGAAGGCGGCATCCGTCAGCGGCAAAAATCCAGTGCGCTGATGCCATGCCGAAGCAATGACCGGTTGGGCAAGGAAAGACAGAAATGACATGGTCGCTTTATCTTGGTCCTTGGGGTGACCGGAAGTCGCCCAGAGAGCGCCCCCACTCACGTAAGGCGCACCTGGTGTTTTTACAACCTGATCGTAGAAAGGCAGCGGTGCGATGCCATAACTCAGGCCTTTGGTTTCTTGCATCCTGGCTAAAGCACCAGAGGTCGTTGTGATCACCGCACAACGGTTATCAGCAAACATCGCATCGGCCTCGGCGCCATTGCTGTTGAAGGGAAACAAGTCTGAACGCTTCCAGCTCACCATGATGGACAAATGGCGCATGAACACGGGATCCAGCAAATTAAGTTGTGCACCGCGCACCTTAGCATCTAAACCATTACTTGGAGTGACGTACAAAGCGCCATTAATCGGTGCCATGTTTTCAAGATGGGTAGTGACCTGATGGCTCGTGGCGAAGGGACACTGAAAGTGCGCCTTGTCTCTCAAAAGGAGTAAATGATTTTGCAGTTCGGGCCAAGTTCTGGCGGGCTTGTTTGAATCCAACCCTGCCTTTTTGTAACCGGCGACGTTATAAAACATCACAGGAATTTCAGCCATGTAAGGGAAAGCCATCAGCCGACCTTGTCCGTCACGCATGAAACCCGTTGTTTGTGTCAGAAACCAGTTGGCATCCTTCATTGGGTATTGCTTAAGCAACTGGTGCAAAGGAATGATGTCTTTGTGCTGAGCAATGATTTCTGGAGAGCGATTGTCAGCGAGGTGAACGAGATTGGGCTTGCGCTTTTCTGCGACCGCCTTTTCGCCTGCTTTTCGCATTTCATCCTGATTAGGAAAAGCCCTCAAGACAACATTGACATTTTTTTGTTCATTGTTGAAACGTCGGGCGATTTTCTCGAACTCTGACTTATGGACCGAGGTCATTGTGTGCCAGACTTCGATATTGACAGGGTTGGCCTGTGCGGGGAGTGCAAGAGCACAAGATAAGCCGAGCACGGCAGCAATACGTTTAAGGAGGGTCACGCTGAAAATCCTATGGATAGAATTCAATTACACAAAACCTTTGTGCAAGGTACTCGTTATTTTACTGCGGCAATATCAGCTTCGGAGGTAAAAGCATCAGCAAAGAACGCTTCGTCAGGCAAAGAGCACTGCGTGACAAATTCGCGCCGCGCAGACTCTACAACGATCGGGGCTCCGCATGCGTAAACCTGATGACCCATCAGACTTGGAAAGTCTTCCATGACGGCCCGGTGAACAAACCCCGTCCGTCCGCTCCATCCGTCTTGGGGCAGCGCATCGGAAACGACCGGGATGAACTTGAAGTTTGGCAAGGTTTGAGCCCACTGCTGCGCAAGCTCGCTCATATAGAGATCGGCCGGACGTCTTCCACCCCAATATAGTGTGACAGGACGCTGGATATTTTGGTGTGCCATATGCTCGACGATCGCTTTGATGGGTGCAAAGCCTGTTCCGCTGGCCAACATCACGATGGGCAAGTCGCTGTCTTCACGTAAGAAAAAAGAGCCAAAGGGTCCCTCTACACGCAAAATTTCACGCTCTTTCATTTGCGTTGCGCCGGCACCAAACACATGATCCGTAAATAAACCGCCCGGCAGATGACGGATATGCAACTCAAGGGCAGCCGCATCATGAGGAGGATTTGCCATAGAGTAGCTACGTCGCTTGCCATCTTTTAAGATAATTTCAACGTATTGACCCGCATAAAAACGGAAGCTCTCGGTCGCGGGCAACTGCAATTTCAGCAGTGCGACATCAGCCGCCGGACGCTCTATCGAGGTCACGCGCGAGGGTAGTTTTCGAATCTGAATATCCGAGGCCAGACGAATTTCTCGGGATTCGATCACGAGATCAGAGGTGGCACGCGCCTGACACAGCAATGTAAAGCCCTCGTGGATTTCTTCGGGCGTCAAAATCTGTGCGGCACTATTGTCGCCCTCGACGGTCCCCGACACAACCCGCGCCTTGCATGTCGAGCAGGCTCCACTGCGGCAACTGTAGGGCAACAAAATGCCCGCTGCGAGGGCGGCATCCAAGACGCTTTTATCGGGATCCGCGGGGAACTGATGCAGGCTGGGTTGAACGGTGACTTGGAACGACATGGCAATACCTAAAAAAGGGCGTGAATCGTGATGTGCAGCATTTTATCTTTAAAGCACTGGCGATAGGATCGGTTCTTTGGAACGAATATCAAGCAGCCTGCCCTTGCGCGCCCGCTTGGAAATATAGATCTCAAGCAAGGCACCACTGAGGATATCTTGGACCTGCTTTGTCCGGTATGTGCCGGTGACTCGCAAGCCCGCTTTGGATACAGGCACGGTCTGCGCCAACACATCAGGTGCGTCGATTCCCATCAAAATCGTGCCGCGCCCCCCGGAAGCAAGGCTCTTGACCTCTTCTAAGGCAATCACCAACAGCTTGCCACGCGATGTCAGGAACGCCACGTGTGTCGCCAAGGCAAAAAGCGGGACAGGCCGCAATAAACGGTCTTTTTCCTCAATTGTGACAAACTGCTTGCCCGCACGTTGACGACTGGTCATATCGGAGAGTTTGGTCGAAAAACCAAAACCTTGGCTCGTGCTGAGCAGCCATTTGCTATCGGCGGCTGCAGCGATCATATGTTCGATATGTGATCCTGGTTCGAGATCAATCATTGAGGTCACAGGTGCGCCGTCTCCACGCGCCGAAGGCAGCCCAGAAACCGCTACGCTGTAAACACGACCGTTATCACCGAAAGCAATCAACGCGTCGGTGCTACGACACTCAAACACGCCATAAGGACCGTCACCCGCTTTGAAGTTGAATTGCGCAACATCGTGACCGTGGCCCTGGCGAGAGCGCAGCCAACCTTTCTGGGAAACAATCACTGTGACAGGCTCATCCAGAACACGCACTTCTTTGACTGCGCGCTCGGCGACCTCGATAAGCGTGCGCCGTTCATCGCCATAGAGTTTCGAGTCAGCTTCGATCTCTTTGACAATAAGCTTTTTGAGCGCTGTGGGGTGTTCGATCAGCTCTTGCAGTTTTTGCTGTTCGGCTTGCTTTTCTGCCAGCTCTTGTTCAATTTTGAATCCTTCGAGTCGCGCAAGCTGACGAAGACGCATATCAAGAATGTCGTCGGCCTGGCGCTCGCTTAATTTAAAGCGCGCCATCAAAGCGGGACGAGGTTCGTCGGATTCGCGAATGGTTTGGATGACTTCATCCACATTCAGATACACCAACATCCGCCCTTCGAGCACATGAATACGATCGGTAATCTTGTCAAAACGGTAGCGCGTCCGACGAAGGACCGTGTTGGTGCGAAAGCCAATCCACTCCAGCAACACATCGCGCAGCCCCTTCTGTCGAGGTCTGTGATCCGTGCCAATACAAACCAGATTCATGGCAACACTTGTTTCCATGCTGGTCAAGGCCAACAGAGTCGTGACAAACTCTTCGCGATCTATTTTTGAGGTTTTAGGCTCAAACACCAAACGAACAGCGGCATCTTTGCCTGACTCGTCACGCACGGCATCCAGCAAAGCAAGCATCTGTGTTTTGGTCTGCTGCTGCTCGGGTGTTAAGGTTTTCTTGCCTGCTTTAACTTTAGGATTGGTCAGATCCTCAATTTCTTCGAGCACTTTTTGGCAAGAAGCGCCAGGCGGCAACTCGTGCACAACCAGTTGCCACTGACCGCGTGCCATTTCCTCGAACTGCCAGCGGGCGCGCGCTTTGAGCGAGCCACGTCCGGTTTGATAGATTTGCGCGATTTCCGCGGGAGCTGTGATGATCTGGCCACCACCGGCAAAATCGGGCCCCGGAACCATTTGATAGAGATCCGCATCGGCAAGCGTAGGGTTTTTAATCAGCGCGACGCATGCCCCAGCAATTTCGCGCAAATTGTGTGCGGGGATTTCAGTTGCCATGCCGACCGCAATACCCGAAGCGCCATTGAGCAACATGACGGGTAAGCGTGCCGGGAGCATGGAGGGCTCTTGGTGGCTACCATCGTAATTGGGGATGAAATCAACAGTGCCTTCGTCTAGCTCGTCAAGCAGCAAGCGGGCAAAGGGCGTCAGGCGAGCCTCCGTATAGCGCATGGCCGCCGCATTATCGCCATCTCTGGAGCCAAAGTTACCTTGCCCGTCAATGAGGGGATAGCGTAAGGAAAACTGCTGCGCCATTCTGACCAAGGCGTCATACGCTGCCTGGTCACCGTGCGGGTGGTATTTACCCAATACATCACCCACGACGCGGGCGGACTTAACGGGCTTGGCACCCGACTGCAAGCCCATGGCCTGCATCGCGTAAAGGATCCTGCGCTGAACAGGCTTTTGCCCATCGCCGACGTCAGGTAGCGCGCGACCGCGAACAACAGACACTGCGTAATCGAGATAGGCCTGTTCAGCGTACAAGCCAAGGGTCAAGGATGCCTCGGCATCGCTTGGGTCAAACAAACCAGGTTGAGAACTGTCAGTCATTTAGATATCAACCTCTGCGAGATTACCTTTTTCTTCAAGCCAAGTGCGACGGGCGCCAGATTCGCCTTTGCCCATCAACATGTCAAACATTTGTGTCGTTGCGGTCTGATCGAGCGCACCGTAACCGACCGGTAACATGCGCCGAGTGTCGGGATTCATGGTGGTTTCCCACAATTGCGTTGGACTCATTTCACCGAGGCCTTTAAAGCGACTGATATCCCAGGAGCCTTCGCGCACCCCTTCTTTACGAAGCTTGTCCTGCACAGCGTCGAGCTCCCCCGTATCCAGACAATAGACCTTTCGAGCGGGTCGCTTGCCCAACGCCGGCACATCTACGCGAAAGAGCGGAGGTCGCGCGACAAACACATGACCGAGCTCGACTAAGCGTGGGAAATGCTTATAAAAAAGTGTCAGCAATAGCACCTGAATATGGGAACCATCAACGTCCGCATCTGAGAGGATGCAGACGCGCCCGTAGCGCAAGCCTGAAAGATCTGGCGTGTCATTAGGACCGTGAGGATCCACACCAATCGCCACAGAGATATCGTGAATTTCGTTATTGGCGAACAAACGATCCCGATCGACCTCCCAGGAGTTCAGGACCTTGCCGCGTAAAGGCAGAATGGCTTGAAACTCTTTGTCACGCCCCATTTTGGCGGAGCCACCTGCGGAGTCGCCCTCAACGAGAAAAACTTCGGTACGGGCTATATCAGAGGACTCGCAATCAGTCAGTTTGCCTGGCAGTACCGCCACGCCTGAACTCTTGCGCTTTTCGACCTTTTGGGCCGAACGCGCGCGGGCCTGCGCTTGACGGATCGCCAACTCGGCGAGCTTTTTTCCGTACTCAACATGACTATTGAGCCACAAGTCCAGAGAAGTCCGCACAAAGCCGCCGACTAAACGCACAGCATCGCGACTGTTGAGCCGTTCTTTGATCTGTCCCTGAAACTGAGGATCAAGAACCTTGGCAGACAACACAAAACTGGTGCGGGCAAACACATCCTCGGGTAGCAGTTTGATACCTTTGGGTAACAAGCTATGCAACTCGGCGAACCCTTTGACAGCCGCAAAAAGGCCTTCGCGTAAGCCCGACTCGTGGGTACCCCCCGCAGGCGTGGGAATGAGGTTGACATAAGACTCGCGCACCACATTGCCCTCGTCGGCCCAAGCGACTACCCATTGAGCACCCTCACCCTCGGCGAAATTTTCATGGTCGGCTGAGGCAAACTGCTCGCCGCCGAACAGCGGAATACGCAACTCTAAGCCCTGAAGCGCCTCGGTGAGATAACCCTCGAGGCCGTCTTGGTATTGCCAGGTCCGCGTCTCTCCCGTTTTTTCGTTCAGATAAGTGACTTTGACGCCCGCCATCAACACCGCTTTGCTGCGAAGCAAATGCATGAGCTCATGCGTCGGAATTGCCGGAGAATCAAAAAACGAAACATCCGGCCAGACTCTGACTCGGGTACCTGACTTTTTACGTGCAAGCTCTGGAACGACTTTGAGGGGCTCTGCAACATCGCCATTGGCAAACGCCATGCGGTGGGCGGTGCCTTCACGCCACACCACAAGCTCTAGGCGCTTGGACAACGCGTTAGTGACCGAGACCCCCACGCCATGCAACCCGCCCGAGAAAGCATACGCTCCGCCACCTTTCTTGTCGAACTTACCTCCCGCATGCAGTCGCGTAAAGACAAGCTCGGCGACAGGTGCTTTTTCCTCAGGATGCAGTCCAACAGGAATGCCGCGTCCATCGTCTTCGACCGTGATACTGCCATCGGTTTGCATCGTGACTTGAATGTGCTTACCAAATCCAGCAAGTGCTTCGTCAGCTGCGTTATCAATCACCTCCTGAATAATATGCAAGGGATTTTCCGTTCGGGTATACATGCCAGGACGTTGACGTACCGGCTCAAGCCCTTTTAGGACACGGATGGATGATTCGTTGTAAGACTTTGTACTCAAGTTATCCCCAAGATCTGTGGAAAAGATCGCCCATTTTACGGAAATTGGTAATCGGGGTGCGGCAAGCCCTTATCTGCTCAAAAATTGAGCAGATAAGCGGCCACTAGCACTCAGGTTAAAAATGCCCACTTAATTGAAAAGTCACCATCGAGTTCATCGAATGGGTCCAAATTGTGCTTTAATGAATAAACGTACTAGAAAGATGCTCTGTTGCAGGTTGTTTAAATCAACGAATAGGCTCGTCTGAGATTCTTACAGACCTATAGCTGAAATACCCTAGAGAAAATCATGAGTGAAAACATCAAAAACGTAAGCGATATCAGCTTCGATACGGACGTATTGAAATCCTCACAGCCCGTGCTGGTAGACTATTGGGCGGCTTGGTGTGGTCCATGCAAAATGATCGCACCGATGCTCGAAGAAGTCGCCACCGAGTTTGCTGGCAAGGTCACCGTTGCTAAACTGAACGTTGACGAAAATCAGGAAACGGCCGCTAAGTTCGGCATCCGAGGCATTCCAACGTTGATGTTGTTTAAGGATGGCAAAGTTGCTGCGACCAAGGTTGGCGCACTTTCAAAATCCCAGCTGACTGAGTTTTTAAACGGCGCGATCTAACTCGTTTCCACGCGCGGGCCCCTTCGAGGCCCGCCATTGACTCTGCTTAGCGCGAGCTGTTCTCTGCAAGATTTCCTTTTAACTCCCTTTTTTTGACCCTTGTCTTCATTAACGAAGCCACTTTTCCAGATAAATATCAATGCACCTTAATGAACTGAAGGCGCAGCACGTTTCGCAGCTGCTCGAAATGGCCGCCGGTCTCGAAATCGAAAACGCAAACCGCCTCCGCAAGCAAGAACTGATGTTTGCAATCATGAAGCGACGCGCTAAACAAGGCGAACAAATTTTTGGAGATGGCGTACTCGAAGTCTTGCCTGACGGCTTTGGATTTCTGCGCTCCCCAGATACTTCGTATTTAGCCAGTACTGACGATATCTATATCTCTCCCTCGCAAATTCGCCGCTTTAATCTTCATACTGGCGACTCCATTGAGGGAGAAGTACGTACTCCCAAGGATGGAGAGCGCTATTTCGCTCTTGTCAAAGTCGACAAGGTCAATGGGTTTCCTCCAGAGGCAATCAAGCACCGCATCATGTTTGAAAACCTGACGCCGCTGCATCCGGATAAAGTCATGACGCTCGAGCGCGACATCAAGAGCGAGGAGAACCTGACCGGTCGAATTCTGGATATTTTTGCTCCAATTGGTAAAGGTCAACGCGGCTTGATCGTCGCAAGCCCTAAGTCTGGTAAGACGGTTATGATGCAGCACATCGCGCATGCGATCACAACGAATTTTCCCGACGCAGTGATGATCGTGATGCTCGTTGACGAGCGCCCTGAGGAAGTCACCGAGATGCAGCGTACCGTTCGCGGTGAGGTCGTCGCCTCCACGTTCGATGAGCCCGCTACGCGCCATGTCCAAGTCGCTGAAATGGTGATCGAACGTGCCAAGCGCTTGGTTGAAATGAAAAAAGATGTGGTGATTTTGCTAGACTCAATCACCCGTCTTGCCCGCGCCTACAACACTGTTGTTCCTGCCTCCGGCAAGGTATTGACAGGTGGCGTAGATGCAAACGCGCTCCAGCGTCCAAAGCGTTTCTTTGGTGCTGCACGCAATCTCGAAGAAGGTGGTTCGCTTACCATCATCGGCACGGCCCTGATTGAAACGGGCAGCCGTATGGACGAAGTCATCTATGAGGAATTCAAAGGTACGGGCAACTCCGAGGTTCACCTCGAGCGTCGTCTTGCTGAAAAACGTGTTTATCCCGCGATTAACCTCAATAAATCCGGCACGCGTCGTGAAGAGTTGCTCATCAAGCCTGATTTACTTCAAAAGATTTGGGTGTTGCGTAAATTTATCCATGATATGGATGAGGTCGAGGCAATGGAGTTCATCATGGACAAAATGCGCTCCACAAAGAACAACGCTGAGTTTTTTGACATGATGAAAAAATAAGTGCCTCTAGTCGCCAATCAAAGGTTGGCTAGGCACCGGCGTTGGGACACCGATTGGGATGAGCTCTGGCTCATCCCAAGTTCCTTTGACCTCATACTTTGCACTCATCGCCCGCTCGATGGGATTTCGCAATAAAAACTGTGTGACAAGCGCACTCAGTCCAGCCAGCGGATTGACGACAAACGCAGTCGCAACGGCAGCACCGCTCATATCAAGAAGAGGGCGAACATCCGCATCCATATTCCAACTTTTTTGTGTGAGGTTCGAGCCTCCCGTCAGTGAAATACGCGCAATCGGACTGCGAACAACAAGGTTTTCTGTGTGAACGAAGCCTTGCTTGAGCGTCAAATCACCTTTGATGCTGTTCCAAGGGAAACCGTCTTTGAACTCACTCCCTGTTCTGAAATTAAAACTCAAAATGCGTTGAAGCGACTGCAGAGAAAGCACTTCAAGCAAACGCGCGCTGCGAGAGTTCACATGTTGAAAAACGCCGTCTTTGAGATCAACGGCCACCTCGCCATTCAGACCTGTGTAGGCGTAAACCCAAGGGAAATTCAGCCAATTGATCTTTGCGTTGATCGTGCCAGAGCCTTGGAGCGCACGATTTTGGTGGCCTAATTGATCGGACAACTTCCCTAAATTGGAAATCGTAATCGAGGTGTCCAAGTTAATGCCCCGGTCAGGACCCTTGAGAAACCATGTTCCTTTTGCTGTCATTTTTGCATTCGGATTCGAAACTTCAAGTTCGTTGATCATCCAGCGCGAACCATTATCTGCCTTGGCGCCCACAAGATGCAGGCCCCCTAATCGACTGCCGAATAAGGTGAAGTCTTCAACCGACAAATCGATCGCTGGCATCGATGACCATTGCTTTTCGTCAATGACCTCGGTTTTAGGCGGATCTTGTGCAGAGGTGCCTTGGGTACCGACTGAAAGCTTTGAAAACCTTGCCACGACAGGACCGACCAACCCTCGTGCTCCAGTCGTCCACGAGGCAACCCCTTGAGTTTCTCTGGATTCAAGACGTGCCGCCCACTTTTGAGCCGTCGTTTTGCTGAGCATTAAATCCAAATCATGCAAGCTCAACTCAGCGAATATAAACTCGGGAGAGCGCAGGCGCAATTGTTGCAAAGGAGGGAACAGGGCGGGCGTTGCTGCGGCAGCGTTGGATCCGGATGGTGACGTGAACTGATCCGTGAGCGATTTCCAATCATCCCAATTCACACGATCAAAACCGAGATTCACGTTCAGCCCAGAAGGGGGCAGTACGGCAGGGCCTCCCATCACGATCGCACCGCGAGAAAAATAAGAGGGTTCTCGCCCGTTTGGGGTGTGTTCAAAGCGTCCATTCAACACGGTGCCCATACTGAAGGTCAAGGCTGTTCTGTCGACTTTTCCTTGCTGAAAACTCTGTAATCGAACAGACAGTGGACGTTTTTGCGCCGCTGTCTTTCCAAGGGGTGGGGGTAATTTGATTGTGAGACCTTCGAGACTTGAGCGCACTTCAAGATCGATACCTCCTGTCGCAGAGCCTTTGATGTCAGCTTGATAGCCAGTGCGTCCAGTGACTGCAAGCAAGGCGCTCAGCTGTTGATATTTTTCAGCAGCAATGCTTGTCAACTCCCCTTGCAGAGCAAATTGGCGCAGTTTTGGCCCCCACTCCCCGGACAAGGTCACGGGTCCGCCCAACGCCTCACCTCGCATCTCTTTGACAATCACAACCTCATCATTGAACTCAAAGACTCCATTGATTTTTTCAATCGGAACGCTATCTTTATTTAAAGCAATCGCAGTATCAGATAATTTGAATTGGCCGTTGATCGACACAACACGCTGTTGATTAAGATCAAAATCAAAGGACAATGGCATCGATGCTTGACCTTTTACCTCTAAGGTCTCAACTTGTTTGCCTAAGTCATGCTGAATAGGCGTCCTATTAAGCATCGCCAAGTAATCTTGCACTAAACCAGTGCTATTTAGACGCACGTAGACCTTAGGATTTAAGTTCAGATCAGGCGCATGCACTTCTAGCCCTGAAATCTGTATCGGACGTCCATGCATGCCGATCACTTGGGCTTGATCACTTTTGATCGTCAAATCCAACTTATCGAACCGCAAGTTGCCACTCAAGAGGGTGACGGGTGGCCACTGCGGCTGATGAGGCTCAACATAGGCATAATCAATCGACACCTGATCAAGCTGACCCTCCAGGCGAAACACTCCAGCTTCAGAACCTGGTTGATTAAAGGGAAATTTGGATAAATCCCCCTGGAGCGTCATCCCCACCTGATTCAGCGTGCCGTTGAGTATTGCACGACGCAGCCACTCCCGCGTCTCGGCGCTGACCTCTGTGCTGACATAGTGATGCAGCTTTGTAGGATCCACCCCATTAAGCTTGCCCGTGATATCGACTAGCCCGGGCGAGGCAGGCTCCCCTTGTATCCACTTGCCACTAAAATCCGCACGCATACTCCCCGACTGTAAACCGAGTTGTGTCGCAGTGATTTGAAGCTTTTGGCTCGCATTACGATTCCATTGGGTTTTAGCAGAGACGTCCCCAACTGAAAGAGTTCGGGGATCAAACAAACTAGAGTCGACTTGTAAACCTTGGCCGCTCAAGGTCAGAGAAGCCCCCACCCGATTTGGGCTGCGATCGAAAAGCATCCATGTATTTTCTGGAAAAAGATCGCCCAACCAGCCGCTCAGGCGTGCCTCGAGGCGCTCCGCTCTGATCACGGTTTTGTCACGATCGCTCAAATGAAGCGCTGCGTAAGCCCCCGCCAGATCAATCGTCGCCCGTCCTACATGACCCGAGGATATCGCCAGCCAAAGACGTGTTGCAAAACGGCCTTCTGTTTTGGGGAGATCCACCCAAGGAGACCAAGCACTAGGTTGAGCGTCATTGATTTCAATAAAAATTTCAGCTTCGCCTTGCTCATGCGAGGCGAGTGGATTGAAAATATTATCCGTACGGGCAATGAGTTCGATGGTGCTGCCGAGCTCTTGGGGCAGACTCGCACTCACCCGCATTTGATGGCGAAAAATGCTGTTATTAATATTGAAGTTAATACCTTCAATCGCAAGCTCTGGTGCTTCTCGAAGATGATCTTTCCAATAAAAGGTCGCATCGCGGATGGTGATTTGACCCTGACTCAACAACCAGCGAACAGCGGGTGTATCTGTGGAAAAATTAAATCTATCAGGACTTTGCTCGCCGAGCACAGTGGATGCAAAAACGATTTGGCCATCTGTCCTGCGACTGCCTGACAGATGAATGCCGTTGACCTCAAGCTTTCGTAAACGCAAATCCAAATTGAAAATACTGCGCCAAGACACGACAGCGAACGCATCAGGCACATACAAAAGCTCAACATTGCTATGTCGATCACGCAATCTGAGATTTTCTAGCGCTAAAGTAGGATTTAGGCCAGACCAGCTGGCGGCAATTTCACCCATGGTGACATCCGCACCAAGTGCCCTGGAGAGTCGCTTTTCAATTTCTGGACGCCAATCGTTAATGTGTGGCAAAACCAGATAGCGCACGCCTAACATCGTAGCTGCTGCTGCAAAATAGAGCAGCAAAAGACTCATCATTAGGAAACGCAGTGATTTTTTAATAAATATCAAAACCTAGCCTTGCCTCTGAAATATAAATCACTAGAATAGAAAGCATATTTCTGACCATTTTAACTTGACGATACGCCATCCAATGACCGAATCATCTCTGACAAACGCATTGACCTGGTCAGGCGTTCTGCGACGTTTAAGCAACAGCCATCCCGAGTTCGCTCAATGGTTAGAGCAAGAATGCGCACAAGCTGTCACTCCCGAAAGAATTGAGGGGTGGTTTACTGAGCTTGCGGGTCAAACATCGGCCCATGCTGTACTAGAGGTTTCTGCCTGCAGAAAAGCGCTTCGACAACTCAGGAAAAGGACTTTTTATCTGGTCATGGTGAGAGATTTGGGCGGACTGGCCGATCTAGAGGAGGTCGTCTCTGCGATGACGGCTTTGGCGGATCTGTGTGTCAATCAAGCCTATCGAACCGTCATGCAAGAGTTGGTGACGATCCATGGAACACCGCGCGACCCAAACACTCACCTTCCCCAAGAAATGATCATTATCGGCATGGGAAAGCTAGGTGGCTGCGAGCTCAATGTGTCTTCTGATATCGATCTGGTGATGCTTTACGGCGAAGAAGGAGAGACCGACGGGCCTCGATCGATCAGCCATCATGAGTTTTATGCACGACTGACTCGCAAAATGATGCCCATTTTGTCGGAGGCTGATGGTGACGGTCAGGTATTTAGAACGGACCTTCGTCTCAGGCCAGATGGCGACTCTGGACCTGTTGCCTGGAGCCTTGATGCCTTTGAGCAATACCTTTTCACGCAAGGTCGCGAATGGGAACGCTATGCCTGGCTCAAAGGTCGCGTGATTCCTACCAAGGCCTTCGAACAGAGCGATTCGACTGCCAGCCTGCAACAAGAAGAGAGCTTGCGGCTGCCTTTTGTATACAGAAAATACTTTGATTTTGATGCCTTAGCAGCGTTGCGTGCGCTACGCGAGCGGATCCGTCAGGACTGGCAGCGCAAAGCGTTGGCGCGCCCTGGGGTCGATACGACACACAATATCAAGCTTGGAGATGGTGGGATTAGAGAAATCGAATTTGTTGTTCAACTTTCTCAGCTGATTCGAGGCGGGCGTATGCCAGCGCTGCAG
The DNA here is from genome assembly GCA_945897365.1 of Bordetella parapertussis. Classification (GTDB taxonomy): domain Bacteria; phylum Pseudomonadota; class Gammaproteobacteria; order Burkholderiales; family Burkholderiaceae_B; genus Zwartia; species Zwartia parapertussis_A. The sequence continues at coordinate 89,817 of CAMDFD010000002.1, forward strand.
CAAAGAGGCTTATTGACGGCTTTGGAAGCTCAACGACGCGCGGGTATTTTGTCAGAAGAGCATGCTGATCGACTGGCTCAAGCGTATCGGTTTTTGCGTCGGGTTGAGCATGCGCTTCAATATGCCGAAGACGCACAAACACATCTTTTACCGCAAACGCACGAGCGTATGACTGAGCTTGCAGTCGCGATGCGCATGAGTCTCGACACATTCGAGCACACCTTAAAACAACACCGTGATTTTGTCGAGCAAACGTTCCGCGATGCCTTTCGGATTGCGGGCCTGGGCGACGATAGCCCCAATACAAGCACGCCGCAAGCTGGTCAGGGTTCAGCTGCCCAATCGACTGAAGGATCTTTGCTTGAACAAAATATTGCAAAATTTGGTGATCAAGCTAATGCGCTGACAACACGTATCGAGAGTTTCCTCGAGGGGCACCGTATTCGCGCGCTTTCAACAAGTAGCCGCAATCGCATCGATACCCTGCTTCCAATCGCGCTCGATGCGGCGCGTCAGACCCTACAACCGATGATCACAGCATTACGCCTGTTGGATTTGATCGAATCCATTTCTCAGCGAAGTGCCTATGTTGCATTGCTAGCGGAGTATCCAGAGACACTCGCGCGCATCGCGCGCATGATGGCAGCGAGCCCGTGGGCTGCACAATATTTAACTCAAAACCCGGTTGTACTGGATAGCTTAATTGCATGGCGTGCGCTCATGGAGCCCGTAGATTACGCGCGGATTGAAGCTGCGATGCGGGCAGACCTAGATGCCTGCGTGCTACCGGACGGTAGCGCTGACGTCGAACAGCAAATGAATATGATGCGCGACACTCAACGCCAGATCAGTTTTCAGCTACTCGCGCAGGATCTTGAAGGCGTCTTGACAGTGGAAAGTCTCGGTGATCAACTCTCCGCGCTCGCTGATATGCTCCTGAATGAAACCTTGCGCCGAGTCTGGCCCCTGATCGCCAAGCCCGATCATCTTGGAGTCTTGCCCCCGATGAGGATGGCGATCATTGCCTACGGTCGCTTAGGTGGTAAAGAACTTGGATATTCCTCGGACCTAGACCTAGTCTATCTATACGATGATGACCGTGAGGATGCCACGGAACTCTACACAAAACTTGGCCGGCGCATGACTTCTTGGCTTTCTACGATGACCTCCTCGGGACGTCTTTATGAGGTGGATTTACGTCTGCGGCCTGATGGAGACGCGGGACTTTTAGCCGTTTCTGTCGAAGCCTTCAAAGCCTACCAACTGAATAAAGCATGGCCTTGGGAGCATCAGGCTTTAACTCGGGCCCGCTTTGCCGCAGGGGATACTGCGGTCGGTCTTCGTTTTGAAATCATCCGCCAAGAGGTACTCACGCTAGAGCGCAAGAGTGAGCCCTTTGCTGAAGAAGTTCGTCAAATGCGCCAAAAAATGACGACAGGACATCCTAATAACAGTGAAGACTTTGATATCAAACATGACTCAGGCGGCATGGTTGATTTGGAGTTTGTCACGCAATATCTTGTCCTGACGCAGACACACACACATCCGACCTTACTCGGCAACTTAGGCAACATCGCTCTATTGCGTCTGAGTGCAGAAGCGGGCCTAATCACGCCCGAGCTCGCCACGCGATGTGGAGACGCCTATCGCAACCTACGTCGAGCACAGCATCAGTGTCGACTTCAAGGCGCCGACAAGGCACGTGTGCCTCAAGAGCAGTTACAAAGGGAGCGCGAAGCGATTCGCACGCTGTGGAATACGGTCTTGGGCGCAACGCTTGGGTAAAACAGTCTAAAATATGAACTTCAATGCACACTATGCTGACATCGTGAAAGACGCTCTTCGCCCCTCCCTCACTCTGCCCGAAGGCCGCTCCAAGGTTTTGTTGCACTCATGCTGTGCGCCCTGCTCGGGCGAAGTCATGGAGGCCATGCTCGTCGCGGGGATTCAGTACGACATCTTTTTTTACAACCCGAACATTCATCCCGTCAAAGAGTACGAAATCCGCAAAAACGAGAATATTCGCTTTGCTGAAAAACACGGCATCGGCTTTATTGATGCCGACTACGATGTAGACAATTGGTTTGAGCGTATCAAGGGTCTGGAAAATGAACCCGAGCGTGGCGAGCGCTGTACGCAATGTTTTGACATGCGTTTCGAACGGACTGCGCTTTATGCCTTCGAGCACGGTTATGACACCATTACCAGCTCACTCGGTATCTCTCGCTGGAAAGACATGAATCAAATCAATGGCTCCGGTGAACGTGCAGCAGCTCGCTACGAAAACCTCCTGTACTGGACCTATAACTGGCGCAAACACGGCGGTTCCGCTCGCATGATTGAAATCAGCAAACGTGAAGAGTTTTATCAGCAAGAGTATTGCGGCTGTGTCTACTCGCTGCGAGATACCAACAGGCACCGACGCACTCAGGGTCGGGATCGTATTGCACTAGGTGTTAAGTTTTATGGTCGCGAAGAAATTTTATCGCCCACGATCCCTGAAACATAAGCTTCAATAAAAAGTACATAAACCAACGGTACTATTGACTGATGCCTGACTGACTTAAACGCGCGATTGTGAGTTGATTTTTCTCCAGCAGCGCGATGAAATCCTCGCTACCAAGCACACAATATTCCTCCATGCGATCTTTTCTAAAGGCAAGGTTTTCGGAAGCAAACTGTGCGGGATGCGTCATGAGCACGCTATTGATACGTGCATGCTTGATCCACTCGGCGAGCATGACAAGATAAGGTGGATGGGGACGCGAAAAATCGTAAGCCCCCATGAAACCATCATTCACGATCGCACCAACACGCGTTGCTTGCCGAACAAGCGAGCGCGCACCCAACGCACCAATCACGTGCGCTTTGAAACGCTGCATTAAAGGTAAGGCATGAGACATTTGGGTCGGCTGCGTATCCCGCAGCCAAGGCATTTTTGGCCCAAAACGCTCTGTCAGGGCGCCAAGCAACTCTTCGCGAATAATTGGAAATTGATGGACATGCAGGTGCCCATCGACAAAGTCAGGGACTCGTTTGACGTGCTGTTCGAACAAATCAAGTTGCGTGTTGATTTGTCCACGCACCTGCAAACGGGAAATACGACGCGTATAGGTCAGGGCAATTAATTTTCCCAAAGGTACGTAAAAACCAGGAAGCCCCAAACACTCGGTGAAATTGAGATGTAAACCAATATCGACAGGCAAACCGGACAATAAAGGTGCGGCCTCGGGAAAACGCACTGCGGTCACCAAACACCCCGTCGCACTCAGTCGACCTGATTGTGCGAGATCGACAATCGCGGCATCGACACCAGGCTCGATACCGAAATCATCCGCGCAGACAATAAGTGGTTTTAAGGTCGAAGGCATAAGGCGTACGACTCAGGACTTTGGATGTTTAAACGCTTGTCCGACGGCTTGCCGAACGATGTAGAGGGGACGGCCCTTGACTTCATTAAAAATGCCGGAGACATACTCGCCGACTATGCCCAAGGACATCAAGTTGATGCCGGAAAAAAATAGTAAAACAGTCACAATCGTTGCCCAGCCGTCAACTGGGTTGTTGTAAAGCAGGTACTGGATCACGATGAAAATTCCATACCCGAAAGAACACATCGAGACCAAGAATCCGAATACGCTGACAAACCGAAGCGGCCAGGTTGTAAACGATAACAAGCCCGTAAGCGAAAGCCCTAGCAGCTTAATGAAGCAAAACCGCGATTCTCCATGAAATCTAGCCTGAGGGACATACTGAATCGCCTCGGTATTGAAGCCCACCCAGGCGTACAACCCCTTCATGAAACGATTTCTTTCGGACAGACGCAGCAAGGCATCGACAACCTTACGATCCATGAGACGAAAATCTCCCGCATCCGGAGGGACGACCACCCCAGATGAAGACTTGAGTAGCAAATAAAACAATTTCGTGCCTAGACGCTTAGCAAAGCTCTCATCGTATCGGTTTTCGCGCACGGCGTAGATCATATCAATGCCGGCTTGCCAGCGACTCAACATCTTTGGCAGCAACTCGGGCGGATGCTGGAGATCCGCGTCCATAATCAGCACGGCATCACCAACTGAAGCTTCTATGCCTGCAGTAATAGCGGGCTCTTTACCGAAGTTGCGAGAAAGCTGAACATAGCGAAAACCTGGGTTTTGAGTCCATGCCGTCATCAGGCTAGCTGTGGCGTCACGACTACCATCATCGACCACGATCACTTCCCAGTCTCCGCCGGTTTGGGTCAGTACAGCTTGAAGCCTCGGCAACAGCAAAGCTAAGTTGTCATGCTCGTTGTAAGCAGGCACCACGCAACTGACCATTGATTGGTGGAGATCGCGTGGTTGAATAACCGGACAATCTGCTTTCATATGCCTGATTGAGATGTTTGAATTCATAAGTACATCATAAATCAAGTGATCATTTGGGTGTTTTACGCCCGCTCTGCCAGACTAGCACTAAAAATTCTGGTCGGGTCAAAAAGGATCGCAACGAAATGAATCGCAAAAAGCGACTGCAGTCGGTTGAGCAAGCGGCCTCTAAAACGTCAGTGGGTTCATCATTTTTTTGGCCAGCCAAGCGGCGCGGCCCAACCGGTGTAAACCTTAGGTAGAGGTGTTGCATAATCACCATGCTTGCTCGTACCAAGACCTAAGGCGCTGAGCGCCTCGGCAAACTTGACGGCCACAGCGACACCATCGATAACTGGCACACCCAATCTCTGTGTCAAGGTGTGACAAAGTGTTGTCATGCCTGCACAACCCAAAACGATGGCCCCACTGCGATCTCGGCTCAAGGCCTCACGCGCGGCATGCTCGATTTGTCCGATGATATCCTCACCACTCTCTTCTAAATCCAGCACGGCAATATCGGTGCCATGCACGCCACGGCACTGATGCTCAAAGCCGTAGCGCTGCACTAAACGCTCCGCAATGATGCAGGTCCGTGTCATGGTGGTCACCACAGAAAAACCAGTCGCGAGCATACTAGCTGCATGAAAGGCTGCCTCTGCAATCCCTAACACGGGAGCAGTCGTCGCCTCACGCGCAGCTTCTAAACCTGGATCACCAAAACACGCTAGAACGACAGCATCGGGGCCCCACGTCGAGGCGAGTTTGACTTGCTCTGCCACACCCGCAGCGGCGAAAGCTTCGTCGTAATGCCCCTCGATCGATAAAGGACCAAAGCTCGGTTGTGTTGCCACAATTTCTGTCGTTGAAAGTGCGACGGCTTGTGCGCCCTTGGCGATCGCAGCAGTCATCGTTGAGGAGGTATTAGGGTTTATGAGAAGTAGTTTCATCTGTTTTCTTGGTTTACCTTGGTTACTATTGAAACAAAGCTCTTGCACCAAACTGGACAAAAATGCCCCAAAATGGGCATAGGGCACTAGTGTGGAGCAACCGTACTCAATAATTTAAAGAAAATTGCAATAATTAGGGTCTTTTGCGCATAATTTAAGATATCCTTTACGCAAAGAATGGCATGATTTTTGCTTGTATAAAAAGACGTATTTCAATACGTAAAACGTACTACTGGTCATACATCGGTCACGTTGGCTCACACCAACTGGAGGTAGACAACTCAGACCGGTCTAAAAGTATCAGATTTGCAGCACAACCTGTTAGCTATATTTTTACAACCGAATTAATGGAGATTCCATGAAACAACACACGTTGATTTCTCGCTTGATCAGCAAACCACTTGGACTGACCGTCCTGACCGCGGCACTTGCCGTAGGCGCCGCAATGCCTGCCTCTGCGCAAGAAAAAGTCCTGCGCATTGGTATGACTGCTGCTGACATCCCACGTACATTGGGTCAGCCTGACCAAGGTTTCGAGGGCAATCGTTTCACCGGCATCCCAATGTACGACTCCCTGACGCAGTGGGACCTCTCCAAGTCTGATGTCCCTAGCGCCGTCATTCCTGGATTGGCAACCTCTTGGGCAGTTGATGCCAACGATAAAAAGAAATGGGTATTTAAATTGCGCCCTGGCGTCAAGTTTCATGATGGTTCGCCAGTGAATGCTGACGCAATCGTCTGGAACGTTCAAAAGGTACTTGACAAAGATGCCCCACAATTTGATGCCTCGCAAGTCGGCGTGACAGCTTCACGTATGCCAACGCTGCGTAGTGCGAAAAAAATTGATGATCTCACTGTTGAGTTGACCACCAGCGAACCCGATGCGTTCCTGCCGATCAACCTGACCAACCTCTTTATCGCTTCGCCTGAGCACTGGAGAAAGAAACTGGCAGCCGTGCCTGCGTCTGTGACAGCTCCAGCCGATCGCGCCAGACAAGCTTGGGCTGCTTTTGCTGCCGACGCTTCTGGTAGTGGCCCATTCAAGATGGCACGTTTCGTTCCGCGCGAGCGCGTTGAAATGGTTGCCAACAAAGACTACTGGGATCCAAAGCGCAAGCCAAAGATCGATCGCGTCGTCTTGTTGCCGATTCCTGAAGCCAATGCACGCACTGCCGCATTGCTTTCCGGACAAGTCGACTGGATCGAAGCACCCGCACCTGATGCCATGCCCCAAATCAGACAGCGTGGCTTTACGATTTACAGCAATCCACAGCCACACGTCTGGCCCTGGCAGCTGTCCTTTGCCGAAGGCTCACCGTGGCTTGACAAGCGCGTGCGCCAAGCCGCCAACCTCTGTGTAGACCGCGAAGGTTTAAAGACCTTACTGGGCGGCATCATGGGTATTCCAAAAGGCACAATGGCACCTGACCATCCATGGTTTGGTAAGCCTTCTTTTGACGTGAAATACGATCCAAAAGCGGCGCAAAAACTGATGGCCGATGCAGGTTTCTCGGCGGCCAAGCCTTTGAAAGTGAAGGTTCAGATTTCAGCGTCAGGTTCGGGTCAAATGCAACCACTGCCCATGAACGAATTCGTTCAAGAGTCACTGAAAAAGTGTTTCTTTAACGTCGAGTTCGATGTGATCGAGTGGAACACCTTGTTCACCAACTGGCGCAAAGGCGCTAAAGACTCTTCGGCTAACGGCGCCAATGCCACCAACGTCAGCTTCTCGGCCATGGATCCCTTCTTTGGCATGGTTCGCTTTAGCAGCAAGGGCACCTTCCCACCCGTGTCAAACAACTGGGGTTATTACAACAACCCAGAAGTTGAAGCACTCGTGACCAAGGCACGCAACACGTTTGATGCAAAAGAGCGTGATGTAGCGTTGGCCAATCTTCATACGCAAATCGTCAACGATGTACCTTTCGTCTGGATCGCCCATGACGCAGGTCCTCGTGCGATGAGCAAGAAAGTCAAAGATGTTGTGCAACCACAAAACTGGTTTATCGACATTGCCACAATGAATATGCAGTAAAGCTTTGATCACTCGCCACATCATCAAGATGTGGCGAGTTTTTTTTCGTTCATTTTCGTTCCATTTCTGACGTCGTTTCGACGCCTCACCCTTTTTCTGAGACCTCCTCTAATGCTTAGTTTTCTTCTGAGGCGTCTGGTTTACACCCTCCCTATTATGGTAGGCGTAGCACTCGTCTGTTTCTCTCTTGTTCACCTGGCACCAGGCGATCCGTTGATGGCGATTTTGCCTCCGGATGCCTCACAAGAGTTACGCGATCAACTGATTGAACTCTATGGCTTTAATCGTTCCTATATCGAACAATTTTTCTACTGGGTGTGGCGCGCCATTCAAGGCGATCTCGGCACCTCGATCGCGACAAATCGTCCCGTGTCCGACGAAGTCATGAAAGCAGTCGGTAACACCCTCAAGCTCGCCGTGTTTGCCACCATTATCGGTTTTATTTTCGGTAGTTTGTTTGGTTTTGTCGCAGGCTATTTCCAAAACTCCTGGATTGACAAAGCCGCTTCGCTGACATCCGTGTTGGGTGTGAGCGTGCCTCACTATTGGCTGGGTATGGTGATGGTCATCATTTTCAGCTCAACCTTGATGTGGCTTCCCCCCGGTGGTGCTGGACCAGGTGGTTCCGCCGACTGGGTCTGGAACTGGGAGCATATGAAGCATCTCATTTTGCCGGCCGTCACCATGAGTGTGATTCCAATGGGCATCATTGCCCGCACCGTCCGCGCGCTGGTGGCGGATATTTTGGCGCAAGAGTTTATTGTTGGCTTACGCGCCAAGGGCATGACCAATGTGGGGATCTTCATGCACGTCGTGAAAAACTCCGCACCGACTGCTTTGGCCGTCATGGGCTTACAGCTTGGTTACCTGCTCGGCGGATCCATTCTGATCGAAACCGTATTTTCCTGGCCTGGTACGGGATTTTTGCTCAATGCAGCGATCTTCCAACGAGATTTACCTCTGTTGCAAGGTACGATTCTTGTGCTAGCCATGTTTTTCGTTGTGCTCAACATGATCGTAGACGTCATTCAGACCCTGCTCGATCCTCGCATCGCGCGTAGCTAAGGAACAGGGAACCCACATGCTTAATATCACTGTAGATCCTTCTAAAGTCCCCGCCGTTGCCATGGAGAGATCCACTGGCTACTGGAAAAACGTTGGTCAGCGCTTTATGCGCGACAAGGTCGCCGTTGGTGCGGGTATTGTCATCCTGATCCTCCTGATCATGGCAGTTTTTGGGCCTTGGCTCGTGCCGCACGATCCCTTTCAATCGTCCATCATGAAGCGGCTCAAGCCTATCGGTTTTCCTGACCATCTTCTGGGTACCGATGAGCTAGGTCGCGATATGCTGAGCCGCCTCGTCGTGGGCACCAAGCTCTCCTTGTTTATGGGAATTACGCCTGTGATCCTGGCGTTTGGGATTGGCTCTGTGATTGGCTTGATTGCCGGTTATGCCGGTGGCAAAATCAACACGGTGATCATGCGTACGATCGACGTGTTTTATGCCTTTCCCTCTGTGCTCTTGGCGATTGCGCTCTCCGGTGTGTTGGGTGCGGGTATCACCAACTCACTCATCTCACTGACCATCGTCTTTATTCCCCCCATCGCACGTGTGGCGGAAAGCGTGACCACACAGATTCGAGGTCGTGACTTTGTCGATGCAGCCCGTGCCTCAGGTGCAAACGCCTTCACTATCGTGCGTGTGCACGTCTTGGGTAACGTCTTAGGACCCATTTTCGTCTACGCGACAAGCTTGATCGCCGTGTCCATGATTTTGGCCTCCGGCTTGAGCTTTCTGGGCTTGGGCGTCAAGCCTCCAGAGCCAGAGTGGGGACTGATGCTCAATACGTTGCGCACCGCGATCTATATTCAACCTTGGATCGCCGCCCTGCCTGGCGTGATGATTTTTGTGACCTCGATTGCTTTTAACCTGCTCTCGGATGGCCTGCGTACCGCCATGGAGATCAAGAACTAATGAATACCAATGTGAAAAACAATACGGATGTCGGCGGTCAGGCGCAGCCCCTGCTGATGGTCAAAAACTTGATCAAGCACTTTGCACTGAAAAAAGACATGCTCGGTCGAGGTGGCGGTGTCGTGCGCGCCGTGGATGGTATCGACTTTATGGTTCGCAAAGGAGAAACACTTGGCGTGGTCGGCGAGTCGGGCTGCGGAAAGTCGACAACCGCTCGTTTGCTGATGAATCTCATCACACCAGACAACGGCGACGTCATTTTTGACGGGTTGTCCGTCGGAAGCCGTGAACTTTCGCTCAAAGAATTCCGCCGCCAAGCGCAAATGGTCTTTCAAGACAGTTACGCATCGCTCAATCCACGCCTCACGATCGAGGACTCGATTGCGTTCGCTCCGCAAGTTCATGGCGTCTCAAAGGATGAGTCCATCGAACGCGCGCGTGATTTGCTCAGACGTGTCGGGCTAGATCCCGTTCGCTTTGCGGAACGCTACCCGCACGAACTTTCTGGTGGTCAGCGTCAACGTGTGAATATTGCGCGCGCCTTGGCCTTGCAATCGCGACTGATTATCCTTGATGAGGCGGTCTCGGCCTTGGATAAATCGGTCGAAGCGCAAGTATTGAATTTGTTGCTTGATCTCAAAGAAGACTTTGGACTGACCTACGTCTTTATCAGCCATGACTTGAATGTGGTGCGTTACATCTCGGATCGCGTGATGGTGATGTATTTGGGTCAGGTGGTGGAGATCGGTGACTGCGAGACACTTTTTGAAACACCTCAACATCCCTATACACGTGCGTTGCTGTCCTCAGTGCCCTCGATGGATCCGGACAACCGTACGGAGGAGCCCCCTCTAGCCGGCGACCCTCCCAACCCAATCAATCCTCCCTCAGGCTGCCGTTTTCACACGCGTTGTGTGCATGCCCAAGCGATCTGTTCAGAAAAAATGCCTCCTCTGGCCATGAGCAAAGACGGGCATGGTGTGGCTTGCCTCATGCATGTCGTCAACAGTGGTCACACTGAGGCGCCCAAAGCCGCTCAGGAGGTCGCATCATGACTCAAGAAAAACCCTTTATTGATATTCGCGATCTGACTGTTACGTTTACCGGAGGCCGAAAACCCGTCCGAGCCGTTTCAGGTGTCAACCTCTCCGTCAAACGTGGCGAAGTCGTTGCGCTGATCGGTGAGTCGGGCTCTGGAAAAAGTGTGACATTGCGCTCAATCCTGCGACTCCACAACGAACAAAAATCAAAGCTTGAAGGCCAAATCGTCGTGGGTGGTCAGGATGTCGTCACTTTATCCAATGCGGACCTTTCCGCCTTTAGGGGTAAAGTCGCTTCAATGATTTTTCAAGAGCCCTTGCTGGCCCTTGATCCCGTCTATACAGTAGGCGAACAAATCACCGAAGCCATTTTGCGACACGAGTCCATTGGTAAAGAGGCTGCGCGTGCGCGTGCTTTATCGCTGTTTGAGCGTGTCCGTATTCCGAGTCCAGAGCGCCGCTTAGATGCCTACCCGCATGAAATGTCAGGCGGTATGCGACAGCGCGCGATGATTTCTTTGGCCTTAGCCAGTCAACCTCAACTCTTGCTTGCGGACGAACCCACCACGGCGCTTGATGCCACGGTGCAAATTCAGATTCTGTTGCTGCTGCGCGAGTTGCAGCGCGAGCTTGGTCTCTCTGTGATTTTTGTGACCCACGACATCGGCGCAGCCGTCGAGGTCGCTGATCGTATTGCTGTGATGTATGCGGGTCGAATTGTCGAGGAAGGCACCACACGGACGCTGATGCGCACACCTCGTCATCCTTATACGCGGGCACTACTCAAGAGCTTGGCGCATGGCAATGTCGCAAAAGGCACTCGACTTGAGACGATCCCAGGATCACCGCCTGATCTGAGCAATTTGCCAGCAGGTTGCGTATTTGCGGATCGCTGTAGCCTGGCGCTTGACTCTTGCCGCGAAAGCGTCCCTGAGATTATCAAGATCACACCTGACCACAGCGCACGCTGCCACCGTACGGATCAGACAGCGATCGCCGTCTAAGCAAAAAAAGGCTCTGCAAGGTGGGCAGCATTGAAGCTGCCTCACCTTTTAGAGCCCTTTACTGCAGGGTACGTTCAAACACAAACTTACCCTCGCGCCAATCGACGGGGACCACGTCTTTGGGACCAAACTTACCCTCAAGTATCAGCTTGGCAATTGGATTTTCCAACTGCTGCTGAATCGAACGCTTGAGTGGCCTAGCACCAAACACGGGATCAAAGCCCTCTCGCGCAAGTTCAGCCAATGCGGCATCCGACACCTCAAGACGCATTTCCTGCTGCTCCATGCGCTTTGCCAAACGATTGATCTGAATCCCTGCGATCTTTTCAATATGCTGACTTTGCAAGGCGTGGAAAACAACGACCTCATCGATACGGTTCAAGAACTCAGGTCGGAAGTGCTGCTTCAATTCTTCCCAGACAACTTCTTTGACGGCCTCGTAAGGTTTGCCGACCATCGCCTGGATATACTGCGAACCCAGATTCGAGGTCATCACAATCACCGTATTGCGAAAATCCACCGTTCGACCTTGCCCGTCCGTTAAGCGACCGTCATCCAATACCTGCAGCAAGACATTAAATACATCCGGATGCGCTTTTTCCACCTCGTCTAGCAAAATCACACTATATGGCTTGCGACGTACCGCTTCGGTCAGATAACCCCCCTCTTCGTAGCCCACATAGCCTGGAGGCGCTCCGATCAAGCGAGCGACGGAGTGTTTCTCCATGAACTCACTCATATCAATACGAATGAGATGCTCATCAGAATCAAACATAAAGTCCGCGAGTGCACGGGTGAGCTCAGTCTTGCCCACGCCAGTCGGCCCCAGGAACAAAAATGAACCATACGGTCGTGACGGGTCAGACAAACCAGCACGGGAGCGACGAATCGCATCCGCCACCAAGCCTACCGCCTCATCCTGTCCGATCACGCGATCGTGTAAGCGCTCCTCCATCTTGAGCAATTTGTCACGCTCGCCTTGCATCATTTTTGACACAGGAATACCGGTCGCACGAGACACCACCTCGGCGATTTCCTCCGCGCCAACCTGAGTGCGTAAAAGCTTGGGCCGCTCACCAGGTAACTTGCCCTGCGCTGAGCCTTCGGCTGCTTTGAGTCGCGACTCGAGCTCTGGCAAGGTGCCATACTGAATCTCCGCAAGCTTGTCGAACTGGCCTTTGCGCTGAAGCTCAGCCATCTCGGCACGTGCGCGCTCGATTTCCTCTTTGATCGACTGAGTGCCTTGAACAGCGGCCTTTTCGCTTTTCCAGATCACCTCAAAATCGTTGTACTCTCGCTGCAGCTTCTCAAGCTCTTCCTCAATGATCTGGAAACGACGTATCGACCCCTCGTCCGTTTCCTTTTTAACGGCCTCACGCTCGATCTTGAGCTGAATAATACGACGATCGAGTTTGTCCATCACCTCAGGCTTGGAATCAATCTCCATGCGGATGCGCGAGGCTGCCTCATCAATCAGATCAATGGCCTTATCCGGCAAGAAACGATCCGTAATGTAGCGGTGCGACAGCTCTGCGGCCGCGACAATCGCGGGATCCGTAATTTCAACGCCGTGGTGCAACTCATAACGCTCTTGTAAACCACGCAAAATCGCAATGGTTGACTCCACATTAGGCTCGTCGACCAATACTTTTTGAAACCGGCGCTCAAGCGCTGCGTCTTTTTCAATATATTTCCGATACTCGTCGAGCGTCGTCGCACCGATGCAATGCAACTCGCCTCGGGCCAGCGCGGGCTTGAGCATATTGCCCGCGTCCATCGCGCCTTCTGCTTTACCGGCACCGACCATCGTATGGATTTCATCAATGAAAATAATGTAGCTGCCGTCGTCCTGCGCGAGCTCTTTGAGTACCGCCTTGAGACGCTCCTCGAACTCTCCACGAAACTTTGCACCCGCTAACAAGCTGGCCAAATCAAGCGACAACACTCGTTTGCCCCGCAAGGACTCAGGCACCTCGTCGTTGACAATCCGTTGCGCTAAGCCCTCAACGATGGCGGTTTTACCGACACCAGGCTCACCGATCAAGACGGGATTATTCTTGGTCCGACGCTGCAAAATTTGAATGGCTCGTCGAATCTCATCGTCACGTCCAATCACAGGATCAAGCTTTCCTTGGCGTGCGCGTTCCGTGAGATCCATCGTGTATTTGGAAAGTGCCTCGCGGTTTGACTCACCTTCCTGATCCTGAACAGACGAACCGCCTCGCACAGCATCAATTGCCGAATCAAGCGCCTGACGCTGAAGACCGGTTTCCTTGAGTGCGCGACCCACATCGCCCTTGTCCTCGGACAAAGCGAGAAGGAATAATTCGCTTGGAATGTAGGTATCTCCTCGTTTCGCAGCCTCTTTATCGATACGCGTAAAGACGGATTGCAAGTCACGACTGACCTGAATATTGCCATCTCCACCCTTGACCTGGGGAAGTCCTTTGACAATGCTGTCCAGGGCGGGCTGCAAGCGATTGATCGCCACACCTGCACGCGCCAGGAGGCTACCCGCACCGCTCTCGCTGTCCGCAAGCAGCGCCGACAAGACGTGGGCAGGTTCGATATAAGGATGGTCATTACGAACGGCCAGACTCTGTGCATCGGCCAGAGCCTGTTGAAACTTAGTCGTTAATTTGTCAAAACGCATGGTGTTGCTCCTAACATGATGTGAGTGGCTTGTGGCCAATATCCGTTAGTCGTTAAATCGGGGCGTTTCACCATATTTCAATAGCGCATCGAAGAAATGATCTGCAGTGATCCTGAGACTAACCTGTGTTAAAAGAACTTAGCTTGACTTAAATCAAAGATAGTCGCCAAGAGAGATACAATAGGTCAGTGACACTTTTTTTTGCCGCCCAAGCTCAAGGAGTCTGGCGCTTATGCTTAAACGTGTACCGGTCACCTCAGAATCAACGCATTGCTCGACATGCATGATGGGAAGCGTTTGCCTTCCTGTGGGCATGCCCTCAAGTGAAGTCGCCAAGCTCGATGAGCTCGTCAAGGAACGGCTGCGTATCGAAAAAGGTCAGCCCCTTTTTCAACATGGTATCGCTCTTGATGCGCTTTTTGCTCTGCGTACAGGCTCAATTAAAACGCAAATCATCGAAGCCTCTGGCCAACTGCAAATTACCGGCTTTTACCTACCTGGTGAAATTGTGGGTCTGGATGGTATGTTGGATGGCATCCATAGCTCGACGGCCATCGCCATGGAAGACTCAGAGGTCTGTGTGGTCAAACTTGACGATATCGATGAGATCAGCCGCTACGTGCCCTCTTTGCAACACCAGGTTCGACGTCTGATGAGCAAGGAGATCGCTCGCTCCCATCAAGTGTTACTCGCACTGGGTTCTATGCGCTCGGAGCAACGACTTGCTGCTTTTTTGATTAATCTATCCCAGAGATTGGCTGCGCTTGGCTATTCATCCACAGACTTCATCATGCGCATGAGTCGCGAAGAAATCGGCAATTATCTCGGACTGACCTTGGAAACAGTGAGTCGACTATTTTCAAGATTCGCCCGAGAGGGTGTGATCCGCGTGAACCAGCGTGAAGTCAAAATTTTGGACATGGCGGCCCTCAACGAGCTTGTCGGCAAACCCTGTTAAATACGCGTTGCCGAGGATTTAACAGATTACTTGCCCTCCAGAAATAACTCGGACCGAATGAAATCGAGCGTGATCTGTTTAGACGACAACACTTCCAGACCGAGTTGCTGTGCCCAATAAGTATGTCCTCCCCCCGCCCGCGCCCATTCATTGAGTCTGCGCGTAAACAACTGCAAGTCATACTCTTGCGTGACACCAATCGCACCATGCACCGCATGGGCAACGGCGGTCACTCGCGCAACGGACTGACTTGTTTGAGCTTTCGCTAAAGCAGACAACATCAAGGTCGGCTGCCAGTCTTTGCTGCGGCAAGCCATCTCGGTTGCCATGCGGGCGCCAAAGACCAACTCAGCCACCTCGCTAATTTGTTGTTGCAGGGCCTGAAAACGTCCAATCGGTTTACCGAATTGCTCACGTTGATTGGCATGGGCAAGTATCATTTCAAACACGCGATCCACGGCACCTGCAATCAAAACTGCCGCAGAAAGAGACATCAAAGATTCAAACTGCGGGCTGTCCCACTTGCCAAGTAAGCATCGATCAGCCACAGCAGCAGACCAATGCAAATCGGCATCGAGCGTTCCATGGCCTCCCGAAGGCGTGACCGTGGCCTCTGCGGACGGCAGCAGCCAAACCTGTTTGCCTTGTTGTGCCAATACCCAGTCCGAAACAAGACCGAAGTTCACAGCATGCGCAGTCAGTCCAGCGCTCTGAGCACTCACTTGAAAAGGTGCGAAAGTCAGCGAGCCTTGTGGAATCGTTTTGTCATGATGATTCAACCAGGCACGTCCCAGCATGGTGTGCGCATAGGGCAATGGCAAGGCATGGCGCCCCATACAAAACATAATGGGCCAAACTTCAGCAAGGGTCAGTCCAGCACCGCCCGCGCTCTCAGGAAGCAAGGCATCGGCAAAGCCGGCAGATAACAATATCTCCCAGAGAGGCTCGGGATCATTGCCTTTTTCAATCTGACGTAACTGAGACGGCGCGCATTCTTGAGCGAAAAAACGGTCTGCTGAATCGTAAAAAGAGTTTTCCATGTCAATTACCTTAAGCCCAAACCGCGGGCGATGATGCCACGCAAAATTTCACGAGTACCACCACGCAGAGAAAACGTGACACCCATCTGCTCGAGATAACCCAGCGTCTGCAGTAAGTCTGGGCTCGCAACAAAATTAGGATGCGCGCCGAGCCAAGCACTAATCAGACGAATCAGTTTTTGTTCGTAATCCGTACCATAGTCCTTGACCACGGAGGCGTCGGTCGCGGGGCTCTCGCCATCCACCAGCTTTTGGGTGACCGCCAGTGACAAGGCTCGCAAAACAGCCATTTCTGCGACCAACGAACCCACGAGCGCGGAGGTCTCAGCATCCATGATATTTTGTTCGCGCAGACAAGACATCCAACTGTCGAGTAGCGCGATGCTGGAATAAATGCGCTCGGGACCACTGCGTTCAAACGCAAGCTCCGCTGTGCACTGATCCCAGCCCTGCCCCTCTACGCCAATCAATGCATCGGCGCTCAACACGACATTATCGAAAAAAACCTCTGAAAAATGGGCATCGCCGGCCATATCGTGAATAGGACGAACAGTCACTCCGGGAAGTTTGAGGTCAATAATGACTTGCGAGAGGCCTTTTTGTCGATCTGAGGTTTCACCCGATGTACGCACCAAGGCGATCATGTAGTGACAGCCGTGCGCATTGGTCGTCCATATCTTGCTGCCATTGAGCAGCCAACCTTGCGCCGTCTTTGTGGCTCGGGTGCGGATACTGGCCAAATCTGAACCAGAATTAGGTTCGCTCATGCCAATACAGAAAAACGCCTCACCGCGACATATTTTAGGAATATAAAACCGCCGCTGCTCTTCGGTGCCGAAATTTAAAATCAACGGCCCACTCTGTCTGTCAGCAATCCAATGAGAGGCGACAGGCGCGCCCGCGACCAAAAGCTCCTCAGACAAGACAAAACGCGAAAAGAAACCTTTTCCCGATCCACCATACTCTTTCGGGATCGTGAGACCCAGCCAACCTTTTTTTGCGAGACTTTTGCTGAAAGACTCACTTGTGCCCATCCAAGAACGGGCCTTAATGTGATTGGGAACGCCTTGCATTTCATCATTCAAAAATGCGCGGATCTCCGCCCGAAAGGCGCGCTCGTCCTGAGGAACTTCTGTAAATTCAAGTGCTGTCAGCATGTTTAACCTGTCTTGGGAGACGACACAGCAAGGCTGATGCGTCTCGGTTACGGCGAATTTTTTATCGTCTTATACTCAAAGTATTGTATTTGTTTGTAACGATAACAGCCAATCCACAGAGGAAAACATGACGGAAACTAAGCTTTTAGGCTCAGGATATATCTGGCAAGAACTTGCTGTCGGTCAAAAATTCAGAACCTATCGACGCACAGTGACTGAAACGGACATCATTAACTTTATTAGCGTAACAGGGATGCTGGAAACGATCTTTATCGACAAAACCTTTGCGCATGGCGCAATGCAAGGACGCCCTGTTCCCGGTGGACTGACGTATGGCTTGATCGAGGGGTTGCTCATGCAGGGCATGGTGCAAGGGACGGGTCTTGCCTTGCTCGAGGTCCATAAAAAAGTCCTCAAACCTGTGATGGCCGGCGACACCATCTGGGCCGAGGTCGAGGTGACCGCGATCAAACCGACCTCCAAACATAATCGCGCGGTCGTGACTTCACGCATCGATGTTAAGAACCAGGATGGAGTAGACGTCATGACCTACACGGCCGTCAGGATGCTGGCTGGCGAAAGGCATTAAGTGATCGCAACAGACTGTCTTGAGCGTAAAACAGTCTGTCTTAAAAATGGTTGCTGTTTTGATCTTTATTATCCTTGGGCGACATAAAGACTGTCAGTACACTCGATAAGGCTGCGATCAACCAAAAGAAGAAAAAACCAAAGGCGTACAACATTTCGCGCTCAGGTCTGATGTAGCCAAAAATAGACACATCCAGAGGATCAATCAAGGCAAAAACCACTGCACTCGCCAAGCCCGCCATCAAAAATGAGGGCCATAATATCCACATCAATGAACGCCATTTCATAGCGGATCCCTTGATCAACGCGCTTCGTTTGCTGACGACTTGCCAGGGTTCTTTTCAACGACTAAACCACGCTTCATCCCGCCTTCAAGAATCGGCTGATCAGAAAAGCTTTGTAGTGCAAGAGCGATTGTGATGGCACAACCGATAATCGCCAGCGCAGGACCTGCCATCAAAAGCCAAGGCCAGGGCTCTCGCCACCAGGGCGTCACGACATGCGGAATTTCTAAACGTTGTGGTGTGCGAGTCATCACGGCTCCTTAGCGAGGAAAAATAAAGCTGGAAGCTTCTTTGATTTCAGTTAGCACAGCGCCCTCGGCCCCGAGCGACTTCATCGTAAATCGTATAGGCTGTGGTCCGGGCTGCGCACCCTCGGCAGGCGCTCTCACCACAACGGCGATCAAGCGATTTGAGGCGCTCGCGACGTTGATATGTGATCTGGATTCAACAGTTCCTGATTGTTTTGCACCGGTCAAAGGCACGGAGGCTCTGTCAGCAAGCGCCACCGACATCCCTGGCAAACCTTCCACACCAAGAGAAAGCACAAGCGGCTGCTCAGAGGCATTCATCAACTGCAGACGATAGACATTTTCGATCATGCCGCCTGCAACCTCACGACCAAGCATGCCGCGGTCCCGGATCACATCCACACGCAGCGTTGTCCTGGTTGCCATTGAACCTATAAAGATGGCGACAAGCACCAACACCAGCGTTGAATAGATCAGCACCCGAGGTCGGAACAAGCTTTTCCGAATCGCTTGTGGTGAAAGTTTTTCCAGAATACCTCGCTCTGAAGTGTAGCGAATCAGGCCCTGGGGATAGGCAAGTTTATCCATGACTTGGTTGCAAGCGTCCACACAGGCGCCACAACCGATACACATATATTGAAGGCCTTGCCGAATATCGATGCCAGTGGGGCATACCTGAACACAGATGCTGCAGTCCACGCAATCACCCATTTCTTGGGCTCGGTAATCGACTTTCCTAGAACGCGCGCCACGGGGCTCTCCTCGCTCGGCATCATAGGTCACCACAAGGGTATCGCGGTCCACCATTACGCTCTGAAAACGCGCATAGGGGCACATATATTTACAAACTTGCTCGCGTAAAAATCCTGCATTGCCCCAGGTGGCAAGGCTATAAAAAACCAGCCAGAACCACTGCCAGGGTCCTAGCGTCAAGGCAAATAAATCAGTTGTCAAACCACGTATCGGGGCAAAATATCCAATAAACGAAAATCCCGTCCAGAACGCAACCACAAGCCAAAGCGCATGCTTTGTTGCTTTAATTCGGACCTTGCGCGCCGAAAGCGGTGACTCATCCAAACGGATTCGAGCCACACGATCGCCCTCAATCTTGCGCTCAATCCACATGAAAATTTCGGTGTAAACGGTTTGTGGGCATGCATACCCACAAAAGAGACGCCCTGCCACGGCTGTAAACAAAAATAAACCGAGCGCAGAAATGATGAGCAACAGCGTCAAATAAATGATGTCCTGGGGCCACAGCACCATGCCAAAAATATAAAACTTTCGTGCACCTAGATCGAACAGTACCGCTTGACGACCATTCCAGTTGAGCCAAGGTAAACCATAAAACAGCGCTTGCGTGAACAACACCAAGGCGATGCGCCAACGTGCAAATATTCCCATGACCGAACGGGCATAAATTTTTTGACGGACATCAGCGAGCGTTTGCTCTAGTACCTCTGTCGCGCTATCACGCATCCTCACTTAGCAGCGCCTTTTGACATCGCAGCAGAAATCGTCACCTCTTTACCGCCGGACAGTCCCCACACCCAAGCAGTCAACATACGTACCTGCTCGGGAGTCAGAAGATGCTCCTGTGCAGGCATACGGTTGTTACGACCGTTCAAAATGCTATGGACAATCGCGGCCTCCGAGCTCCCGTATATCCAAACATCGTCGGTCAGATTCGGTGCGCCTAAAGCCTTGTTTCCTTTGCCTTCTACGCCATGACAAGCGACGCAGTTATTTAAATACTCGCGCTTACCTGGAATCACCCGGATCTGATCATGGGCCAGACCTGAAAGCGCGCGCACGTATTGTGCGATTTCACCCGCCGCCTTTAGGTTGATATTGGCGCCCAACGGGGGCATCACACCATTTCTCCCTTGTACGATCGAGCTCTGCAAAGCCTCTGGGGAGCGTCCATATAAGGAGTCACCCTCGGCGAGATTGGGAAAACTCACTGAACCGCGCGCATCGGAGCCATGACATTGCGCGCAGTGATTGAGGAATAAGCGTTGACCAATCATTCGCGCCTCGGGATCCGCTGCGATCGCTGGAATATCCATCGCAGCATAGCGTACGAAAACTGGCTTGACCTCTGCATTAAGCTTGGTTTGATCATCCTTGACCTCAATCTCAGAGGTGTAGCCCAGCATCCCTTGATAGACGCCCAGTCCAGGATACAAAACCAAATAACCCAAACCCACCACACACATAATGACGTACATATAAGTCCACCATTTGGGGACAGGATTATTTAACTCTCGCAAGTCGCCATCCCAAACATGGCCTGTATCTTCGACAGCACCTAGTTTTTTACTCATCAACCATTTTCGTTGTGAAAAAATCAACCACAAACACCAGACAATCCCACCGACAGAAATAATTGCGATGTAATAACCCCAATAACCATTAAAAAAATCACTCATGGCTTCGATTCCTTTTTGAGGTGCTCAGCGCCTTCGTCGGGCAAAACAAAGGGCAGATTGGCCGCCTCTTCGTTTGCTTGTTGACGTCCCTTTGAAAATGCCCACCAAATAATCCCGAAAAATGTCAGCATCGCCAACACCGTTGCAATGGCATTCAGATAAGCAAGCATCACTGAGCTCCCACTATGGGCGTTTTGGCCTGTGCGGCATGAGCCGCCTTGCGGACACCTGTGCCCAAACCTTGTAAATAAGCGATCATGGCATCCTCCTCAGTCATCCCTTTCAAGGCAGCCGGCGCCGATTCGACTTGCGCTTCGGTATAGGGCACACCAAGGAAACGCAAGGCTTTCATCCGGTCTTTGATATCCGAGTCCGTCAACCGTCGTTGAGCAAGCCAAGGGTAGCTAGGCATATTGGACTCTGGCACGACTGCTCTAGGATTGCGCAAATGGACGCGATGCCACTCGTCCGAGTAACGCTCGCCGACTCGCGCGAGATCAGGACCTGTCCGCTTTGAGCCCCACAAAAAGGGACGATCAAATACAGCCTCACCGGCCAAGGAGTAAGCGCCGTAGCGCTGCACCTCGGCGCGCAACATTCGGATCTGTTGCGAATGGCAGCCTACACACCCCTCTCGGATGTAGAGATCGCGCCCCATGAGCCTGAGCGGATCGTAAGGCTCAACGCCAGGGGTTGGCGTGGTCAGCGAATGCTGAAAAAACAAGGGCACAATCTGGACAAGGCCGGCAAACAATACGACCAAAATACTGCAAATAATCATGAACCCGATATTTTTTTCCAGTGTTTCATGCGAGAAGAATTTTTGCTTTTCGTGTGCCATGATGTTCTCCTCAGGCCGTTGCGACGGCAGCAGCCGGCACAGCTTGAACATAATCTTTTAGAATTTCCGGATTGACGGCCGTTTCACCCACAACTGTTTTGTAAACGTTGTAAGCCATCACAAGCATTCCACACAGATACAACGTACCGCCGAAGAGACGAATCGCATAGAAAGGAACTGAAGCCTTTACGGACTCGACAAAGCTGTAGGTGAGCGAACCATCCGCCTCAGTCGCACGCCACATCAGTCCCTGCATGACACCTGCAATCCACATCGATGCGATATAAAGCACCACACCAATCGTTGCGATCCAGAAATGCACTTCAATCAGCTTAGTGCTATACATGTTGTCACGTCCCCAAAGCCTTGGGATCAAGTAATACAACATACCAAACGTAATCATTGCGACCCAGCCCAAGGCACCTGAATGCACGTGACCGATTGTCCAGTCGGTGTAGTGCGACAAGGCATTGACGGTCCGGATCGACATCATCGACCCTTCGAAAGTCGACATACCGTAGAACGAGAGCGATACCACCATGAACTTGAGGATAGGGTCCGTGCGCAGCTTGTACCAGGCTCCGGACAAGGTCATGATTCCGTTGATCATGCCGCCCCATGAGGGTGCCAACAGTATCAAAGAGAACACCATACCAAGCGATTGCGTCCAATCAGGTAATGAGGTGTAGAGAAGATGGTGAGGTCCTGCCCACATGTAGGTGAACGCAAGCGCCCAAAAGTGAACAATCGATAAGCGATACGAATAGATGGGCCGGTTCGCCTGCTTTGGAATGAAGTAATACATCATGCCCAAAAAGCTCGTCGTTAAAAAGAAGCCGACGGCATTGTGGCCATACCACCATTGCACCATCGCATCCTGTACGCCCGCATAGGCTGAATAAGACTTCCATAGCGTCGCGGGCATTTCAATATTATTGACAATGTGCAGAATCGCAATCGTCAAAATATAGGAGCCAAAGAACCAGTTTGCGACGTAGATATGCTTGCTTTTACGCTTGACAATGGTGCCAAAAAATACGATCGCGTAGGCAACCCACACCAGCGTGATCAAAATATCGATCGGCCATTCAAGCTCGGCATATTCTTTGCTTGTCGTGATACCAAGAGGTAAGGTAATCGCAGCTCCGACAATGATGAGCTGCCAGCCCCAAAAGGTGAAGGGGATCAACAATCCACCAAACAAGCGCGCCTGACAAGTTCTCTGGACGACATAATAAGAAGCTGCAAACAAAGCACTCCCGCCAAACGCAAAAATGACCGCATTCGTATGAAGCGGCCTAATCCGTCCGTAAGTCAGCCAAGGGATATCAAGATTGAGTTCAGGCCAGAGTAATTGAGCGGCCAGAATCACACCCACCAACATCCCCACGACACCCCAGACAACCGTCATGATGGCAAACTGCCTAACGACCCCGTAGTTGAAGGTCTCGACCGTCACAGCGTTAGAGCGAGCCATGTTTATTTCCTTTTTAAAGATTTATTTCTGAGCGTCCGGTCATCGTCGAGCAAAATAGATTGACTCGCGGCATCAGGATCGTCGTACTGACCGGAAAATACGGCCCACCACAACATGCCTCCCACCAACGCGATGACAGCAAGCGATAAAGGCAATAGCAAATACAATATTTCCAACATCATTCCTAGGATTGAGCCTTGGGATGTAACCCTTGGGGTGCCATCGTATTTAAAGCGCCGTGGGGAACTGCATAGAGACGCCAAGCATTGAGCACCACAGCCACCGAGGAGATCAACATCAACAAGGCGGCGAGCCAAGGCGTCACCCAGCCAACAGCCGCAAGAGGCATGGTCAATACATGCCAAGTGAGCGAACCGTATAGGTTTTGACGTGTGACCCGACGTGTTCGCGCAAACAAAACGGTGCGCTGCATATCCGTCATCTCAGGGTAAGCCGCTAGACTTGCGTGCGTTGCGGCAAAGGACATCGGTGCGGCTAAGGCCAGTGCACAAGGACAACTCATCACCAGTAGCGCCACAAGAATCGATAAGGCATGCTCGGGATAGGTCATCCACCAGAAACCGGAAATGACAAAAGCAAAGCCCAGCTGAGCAAGAATGAAGATCGTTGCGACGCGATCTGACTGTGCGATCAAAGGCCGGCAAAGTGCGTCAAGCTGCGCCCCAACTCGAGATACCTCGACCGACTGCCTCGCCCGAGTCTCAACATAGCGGGCAGTCAGCAGAAAAGCGACGAACATCGTCACCGAATCAAAGTACACCTCTCCGCGACCCGAGATCGTGGCAAAAGCGCTTGGAATGAATGCCGCCACGATACTGGTAGCGACAGGGATATCCATCGTGACCCGCCGCTCTGAAAAGGCTGTCAAAACGCCCTGCCAGACGGGCCAAGCCGCATACAACACCACAGGGACAGTCAGCGCAAGACTTGCCCAATTCATCAGAAATATGGCCCAGTCAAGAACCTCGAGACTATCATTGGGTCCGGCTTCAATGCGCAGATACCCGGGTAGCGCAAACATCATGACCTGCATCATGGCAAGCCACGCCAGCCCCAGTCTAACGAGGCTGCGCCGCCGTCCAGACATCTCGACGGGACTCAGCGGGCGATTTAACGCAAAAATTGATTGAACCTTCATGAAGAAATTCTAGGTGTTGTGGGTGTATCTCCGCTTTGATCTAAATCAACTAGGTAAAATTGAGTTTATTTTCTTGTTGCGATTCGATGAAACTTCCCGCACGTGATCTTCCTCTTGGCCAAGAGGTTGCCTATCCAACCTCTTATGACCCGAATTTGCTTTTTCCCATTGCGCGTAACCAGGGGCGTGAACAGTTCGCGCCTATGATGGTTTCGCCTTCACTGCCTTTTTCAGGCTGGGATCTCTGGAATGCCTACGAAATGTCGTGGCTGACTCCGCTAGGCATGCCCCAAGTTGCAATATTGCGTCTGATCGTTGACTGCACCAGCCCCAACATCATCGAATCCAAATCGCTGAAGCTTTATCTCAACAGCCTCAATCAGACCGCCTTTGCTTCAACTGAACAGATGCTTGAAACCATACGCAAAGATCTTTCGGCAGCCGCGGGGATTCCAGTTTCAGTCGAGCTCATCCCTACACGTGATTTTGCGAACTTAAAGATCGAGGAATGCAACGGCTTGGATCTTGATGCGCAAGCACTCACGATCGATTGTTACGAGCCTAATGCTGATCTGCTTTGTTTAGCGGGCGCACCGGATAGCCGCACAACAAACGTGAGTGAGTCTCTATTTTCGAGGCTCTTAAAATCCAACTGCCCTGTGACCTCTCAGCCCGATTGGGCCTGTTTACAGATTGACTACACAGGCCCGAAAATCGATCCTGCCGGGTTGCTGAAATATATCGTCTCGTTTCGCATGCACAACGGCTTTCACGAGCAATGCGTTGAAACGATCTTTATGGATATTTTGACGCGGTGTCAACCTCAAGCGCTGTCCGTCTATGCACGCTACACCCGACGTGGTGGCCTAGACATTAATCCTTGGCGCGCAACGCCAGGAATGCCGCCACCATCGCTTCACAGAAGCGCGCGTCAATAAGTTAGTTTTTTGAGGTTTTTTCGCGAATCACGGGCATCGCGCGGCGTAGGTAATACAGCATCGACCAGACCGTCAGGATTGCTGCGATGACAATCAGGATTTGCCCGATTTGCGCAAAAGGGATACCAAATAGCGTGTCGTAGTAAAGCAAGCACGGTATCGCAATCATCTGTGCGGCCGTCTTGAACTTGCCAAGCCAGTGCACGGCAACACTTGCGCTCGCACCGATCTGCGCCATCCACTCGCGCAGGGCAGAGATCGTGATTTCACGTCCAATAATCACCAGCGCGATCATGACGTCAACACGATCGAGATTGAGCAAAACCAATAAAGCCGCCGATACCATGAGCTTGTCAGCCACCGGGTCTAAAAAAGCACCAAAGGATGAAGTCTGATTCCAACGACGGGCCAGCCAACCATCGAACCAATCCGTCAACGCGGCAAAGATAAATGCAAGACTCGCGGTCAGGTCGCGCGCAGGCACGCTCATCCACGACTCAGGCAGATAATAAAGCCCGACCAGGAGCGGGATCATGGCGATACGAATCCATGTCAAGACGATAGGGATATTTAAAGGCATACGCTATGCTAACTCAGTTAGCGTAGGGAAAAGTAAATACGCTCGGCCAATTCGGGGGAGATTCCTTCGACCGAGGTCAGGTCCTCAATACTGGCATTGGCCACGCCGCTAAAACCGCCAAAGCGTGCGAGCAAGCGCTGACGGCGTTTAGCTCCAATGCCGTCGATGTCCTCTAGACGAGAAACGTTTCTGGCTTTGGCACGCTTGGCGCGCATCCCGGTGATCGCAAAACGGTGCGCCTCGTCCCGAATTTGGGCGATCAGCATCAGCGCGGCAGAGGTTTCGCCCAAGATTAAAGGAGCTCTCTCATCAGGGAAAATCAAGGTTTCCAAACCGACCTTGCGTCGATCTCCTTTAGCCACACCCACTAAAACCTCGGCTTCCAAGCCAAGTTCGACAAAAACTTGACGAGCGATTTCCACCTGCCCTTTGCCACCATCAATCAGGACCAAGCCCGGCATCAGCGCCTCTCCATCTGCGACCTTTCCAAAACGTCGGGTCAACACTTGCCTCATTGCCGCATAATCATCACCCGGAGTAATACCCGCGATGTTATAGCGACGATACAAGGAAGGCTGCATGGCATGCTGGGCATACACCACGCAAGAAGCTTGAGTCGCCTCTCCCGCGGTATGACTGATATCGAAGCACTCGATATGCAGAGCGTCGAGCGCGACCGGGTCAGTATCAAGATCCAGGGCCTCGGCCAGAGCCAACGTTCGGGCACTCCGTGCCCCCGACTCCAGCAGCGCACTCCCCAGCGCCATTTCCGCATTACGTGTTGCTTGTTCGAGCCAAGCGCGGCGCACCCCTTGTGGGCGACTCATAAAACGTGACTTAGTAGAGGAAGATTCAGCAATCAAATCAATCAACGCAGGATCGGGTAACGCATGCGACCCTACGACAACTGCGGGCAAGGGATGATCCACATAATGCTGAGCGATAAAAATTTCGAGGACCTCTGCACTGGAGTCACCATCAGTATGCGTCGGGAAAAATGCACGGTCTCCAAGATGACGTCCTCCCCGCACCATCGCCAAATTGACACAGACCTTGCCCCCAAGGGAGGCCACCACGATGACATCGGTATCGCTTTGATCCGAATCCTCCATGGTTTGCTGATGCAATACCTTGGCAAGCGCCCCCATTTGATCGCGTAATAGCGCGGCCTGCTCAAACTCAAGGGCCTCGGCGGCACCTTGCATGCGCCGCTCAATATCGCCCATGATTTCCTGCGTTTCACCATTCAAAAATCGAACGGCCCGCTCAGCGTCTGCCGCATAGTCCTCTGGCGAGATTTCATCGACACATGGCGCGGAACAACGACCAATCTGGTGAAGCAAACAAGGTCTGGAACGATTGGCATAAACCGTATCCTCACAGGTTCGTAATCGAAAAATCTTTTGTAAAATCTGTATTGTTTCTCTGACGGCCCAAGCGCTCGGGTAAGGCCCGAAAAACTGACCTTTTTTTTGTGTCGAGCCACGATAATACGCAATGCGTGGCGCCACATGGCCAGAAAGCATCAAGTAGGGATAAGACTTATCGTCTCGAAACAGAATGTTGTAGCGCGGGCGCAGCGTTTTAATCAGGTTGTTTTCAAGAATCAGCGCCTCGGCCTCGGAGCGCGTGACCGTGACCTCGATACGGACCACGCGCGCCACCATATGACCAATACGAGGGCTCGAGGGTGTCTTTTGAAAATAAGAGGACACCCTCTTTTTTAAATCACGCGCCTTACCAACGTACAAAACCTCATCAGCCGAGTCGATATGCCGATACACACCCGGAAGATGCGGCAGTTGCGCAAGAAACGCCTTAATGTCAAAAGCGTTTGGCTCAGGCTCGCTCATGGAGTGCTTGGACCGATTTCAACGCCTCAAGATAAGCCAATTGCTTTTGTAAGGATCTCCAGTCTGGCGCAGCAGACTTGGGCATCAAACGCTCGATCCTGTCTTGGGAGCGACGCGAAGATTTCCAAGAAAGTCTCTGCAACAAATCATCCGTCAGATCTGGACGGTTGCATACCAAAGCCATATCACACCCTGCGTTGAGTGCAGCGCGTGCGCGTGCCAAAATGTCCCCTGCGACCGCGGCGCCTTCCATGGTGAGATCATCGGAAAACACCACGCCGTCGTAGCTTAATTTTTTGCGCAAAATTTCCTTAATCCAAATGGGCGAAAAACCAGCAGGCATCGCATCCACTTTCGTGTAGATGACATGTGCGGGCATGACGGATGGAATCACTTGATCACCGAGCCATTGATAAGGTGCGGCATCATGTTCAAGAATTTTCTTTAAAGAGCGCGTATCCCGTGGAATGGCATGATGCGAGTCTGCTGCGACCGCACCGTGACCAGGGAAGTGCTTACCGCAAGCGCCCATCCCCGCTTGCGCCAGACCTTGCGCCAAAGCGCGCGCCAGCATCGCAACCACGCGAGGATCTCCATCAAAAGCGCGATCTCCGATGACACTGCTCACGCCAAAATCCAGATCCAACACAGGTGTAAAGCTGAGGTCAACGCCACAAGCACGCAACTCGGCGCCCAACACAAAACCAATGTCGGTGGCCATGCGCATCGCACGCATCGGATCCTTGAGCCACTTCACCCCCAAGCATTGCATCGAGGGTAGCGCTGTAAAGCCATCAGTCTTAAATCTTTGCACTCGACCACCCTCATGATCGACTGCGATTAATAGACTAGGCGAACGCAACTGGTGAATACGCTGGGTCAGTGCAACCAACTGTTTACGGTTGGTGAAATTACGCGCAAACAGAATCACTCCGCCGACAAGTGGATGAAGTAAACGGGCTTCTTCGGCAGGGGTCATTTTTAAACCTGCGACATCCACCATCAAAGGACCGCGTGGAATAACAGGGGTAGTCACTTGAGCTTGGCTCGATTCGTGCATGATCATGCTCCTTCGTTTGAATGTGTATTGGGCGATATATCCGAGAGCGTCTCGACCACAACGTAAGCAGCTCCGTATTCGGATTCGTCGGTCAAGGAGACATGGGCGGGACCAAAACGCGTCTCATACCATTGCGCCAGGGGGCCCGAGAGAACCACTGCGGGTCGCCCACCCTTTAAATTGAGCGTTTGCATACGCGTCCACCACATGGGCATACGCATACCTAGGCCAACCGCTTTAGAAAATGCTTCTTTTGCGGCAAAACGTGTTGCGAGATATCGCACTCCACGTCCGCGATCGCGCGCAGCACGTGCTTTAAACACGCGCATCTCATCTTCGCCAAGAATTTTTTCCGGAAAGCGCTCAGGGTGGCGTTGCCAAGCCCGATCAATGCGCTCCATGTTGACAAGGTCCATACCAATACCAGCGATCGCACCCAAGACAGCCTACCTTTAGTGTTGACGTGGTTGCAACAAGGCGCCTCGCTGCGCCTTGAGCCGGGCCTCGATCATGCAGGCTTTCATGTTACGGATGGTATTTTCCCAGCCATCAAAAATTGCTTGCGCCACGAGCGCATGCCCAATATTGAGCTCAGCGATCCCTTCGAGCGCTGCGATTGGCGCAATGTTTCCGAAATGCAAACCATGACCAGCATTGGTGCGCAAGCCTTGAGAAATTGCAACGGCGATCGCTGTTTTCAAACGGTTTAATTCAGCGTCTGCTTGAGCTGCCGTACTGGCTTCGGCATAAGCGCCCGTATGCAACTCAATCACGGTCGCCCCCGTATCGACCGCCGCAGCGATTTGACGCGCGTCGGGATCGATAAACAGAGACACTCGAATGCCGCTCGCCTGCAATTGCTCGACAGCAGCTTTGACCGTCGAAAAACCTCCAATTACATCCAGACCACCCTCGGTCGTGAGTTCCGTACGTTTTTCAGGCACTAAACACACGTCCTGCGGAACCACTTTACAAGCGATTGCCAACATTTCAGGGGTAATGGCACACTCAAGATTCATACGTGTGCGCAACAGAGGACGCAATGCAAAGACATCCGCATCCTGGATATGACGCCGGTCTTCGCGCAGGTGCAAGGTGATCAGATCAGCACCCGCATCTTCTGCGAGTAATGCCGCTGCAATCGGATCAGGATAAACCGTATGGCGCTGTTGACGCAGCGTTGCAACGTGATCAATATTGACGCCAAGATCAATCATGGTGGATGCTCTCTGTGGTGTGAGTCTATTTGAAACATGGCAGCCCCCACCGCTGAGGGGTTACCTAAAAGGTGAGGTTATCACGCAGTGCGTGTCAGATCCCCTATTTCACTGCAGGTTTGGCCGAAGGTTTAACATGGATCTGCACAAGTGGACGCGCAATTTTCAAGAAGGCTGCGCTAAAAGTCACAGACTGCTTTGTTGCTGCTTGCATATTCAGGTAGATGGGCGGATTGGCAATAATTTCCGGTGCAATCGTGCCAGGCTTGACCCCTCTCAACACTCTGAGGGTCAACCGGCCAACTGCAGAACCGAGGTCTTGCGCAGTTAAATCAAGCGCCGCCACAGCACCCGCTCTCACATCTTTGACATCCCACCCAAACAAAGGTATGCGTGCATCATCGGCCACCTGGACCAACGCGCCATAGGATTGATTGACCGTCGGATCCAAAAACGTTTGAAAAACATCGACTTTTTCGATCAAACTCCGGGCGGCAGAGCCCACCTCGAGTGGTCTTAACACCGTCAATTCAATTGCAATAAGACCTGACCCGCTCAAACTTTCCTGAAACGCTTTGACCGCGGCTACCGAACTTGCATCTGTTGGGTTGTAAATCACGCCTACGCGTCGGGCCTGAGGGGAAATTTGTTTAATGAGTGCCACCCTTTTTTGCAAAGGCAGTGCATCGGTCACACCCGTGACATTAGAACCTGACGGCCCCCATCCCGCGAGCACCTCGCTTTCAACCGGATCGGTAATGCCCGCGAATACAACCGGAATCTGTGTCGTGTGCTTCATCACTGCCTGGACGGCGGGCAGCGACAAAGCAATCACCACATCCGGTTTTCCTCGGACAGTATCAAGGACAAGCTGCTGCGCTCGCTCCGAAGAACCTTGGGCGTCGACGAGTCTAAGCTTCAGATTGCGCCCCTCACGAAAGCCTGCGGTACGCAGTACCTCGCGGATCCCTTCGGTCATCTCCGCCGTGACTTCATCTTTCTGGTAAGAGAAAATGGCGACTGACTTCGTCTGCGCAGAGACCGTGGCGCTACCGATTAGCAGTGCAAAGGCAAACAGCCACGCACCTAGTAAATTTATGTTCATTAAAGAATCAACACCGATCAAACAGTCAATATGCCATCGTTGGAACGCCCAATCATCGAGCGTACCCATTTTTTAGCGGGTAATCCGTATTGTGACTCAACCACCTCGGCGCGTGCGAGCAATTGCTCGATGTCAATGGCGATCGGCGGTCCTTTAAACGCCAACACGACTTGATTACCCGCATCGATCTGAGGCAAGCTCAATAATCGATCCTCGAATGCCTCGCTTAAACGCCGGATATTCTTTTCAAAACTGGCATGCGCGCCAAATAGATTGACCGTCATGACCCCGATCTCGCCCAAAACGTGACGGCAGTTCTGATAGAACGCCAGCGAGTCACGAACGGGCCCGGCGGCCTCGCCGTCGTAAACATCGACCATCAAAACCGCGCATTGGTCATGCTGACTTGGATCAGCGACCCACACCCCCGCATCCAAGTGCTCAATCAGCATTCTCTCGGGTCTGGGTAATTTGAAGTACATCTCGCAGGCCGACGTCACGAGAGGATTCCACTCAATCACGCGAAGTTTGCAAGGCGTCTGTTTTAAGCAAAAACGTGCCAGCGAGCCCGCTCCTAGCCCGAGCATGCCGATCGTTTGTTGACGTCCTGGCGCAAGAAAAAGAAGCCAGGCCATCATCTGGGCTGTGTACTCGAGCACGAGCTCTGCGGGCTTGGAGACCCACATCGCGCCTTGAACCCATTGCGTCCCGAAATGCAGGTAACGAATACCGCCCCCCTCAGAAATTGTGGGGATTTCATGCTGTGGTCGATACGCACTTTTTTTCCAAGCCATTGTAAAAAAACACCTTTTTTGTCATTTCTTAGGTGCAGAATAGCATTGCCACATTGCGAAATCTCGCTTTTACCTGTAGAATAGCGAGCTTGACTTAGGATACGTGGCTGCATTGCTGTGGCTGGCGACCCGACTAACTGAAAGGATTTAACATGAAAGCCGAGATTCATCCAAATTACCGCGACGTGGTGTTTGTTGACCTTCAGACAGGCAACAAATTCATTACGCGCTCGACACTCAATAGCCGCGAAACCATTGAAATGGATGGCAAAACATATCCATTGTTCAAATGTGACGTGACTTCCGAATCTCACCCTTTCTATACTGGTGCTCAAACGCGTATCGTTGAGACAGGCCGCGTTGAAAAATTCCGTGCCCGCTTCGCACGTACATCCGGTACCAAAAAGGCGTCTGCCTGATCCGATTGACTCAGATCAATTTGCGCGCAAAAAGGCGGCCCCCCTGGCCGCCTTTTTTTTGGTAACGTCGCCTAGCCACCTCATGATGAAGGTTTGAGTCCGAGCGTGTCACCCTCCAACACCCAGTCCACCCCGGCAAGATTAACAGCCAACGCATCCGGCAAGCTCCCTCGTCTGGTGCTGCTGGTGTTGGCTCTCGCCTATGTATCCGCAGGGCTGTTCGGCAGAGATCCTTGGAAAACAGATGATGTAGTCGGTCTGGCCACCATGCTTTCTGCCTTGCAATCTCAAGGGGTGGAGTGGCTGGTCCCACAGCTTGGCAATCTTAAGCTCACCGAGGACGGCCCGCTCGTGATGTGGCTGGGTGCCTTACTGATTCATCTTTTCGGGCCTTGGATCGGAGAAGTTGCCGCCTCACGTTTGCTCAACTTGCTTTGGTTTGGCATCACGCTGGGATCAGTGTGGTACGGAACCTATTTGCTCGGACGACGAACTGAAGCTCAGCCACTGGCACTGCCCTTCGGTGGCGAGCCCACCGTCAAAGACTATGGTCGACTCCTGGCGGATGTTGCAACATTGCTGTTTTTAGCCACGGGAGGCGTGCTGCTACGTTTTCATGAAACCTCGGATGTCCCAGCGAATCTCGCGTTTCAAGCACTCGGTTTTTATGCGCTTGCCCGGATGATGGACAAGCCTAAAATGGGCGCAACGATACTCGTTCTCGCCTTGGTTGGTGCCTTTTTAACCCGCGCCTTGCCGGGTGTCGTTCCCCTCTTGCTGACCTTACCCATTGCCTTTTTCAAGCGCTCAGTTCTATGGTCGGCGCGTTACTATGCCATCGGTTCGGTGTTGACAGCGGCCGTTCTGATCGCCTGCTGGTGGATCCCTACCATGCAACTTCACCCTGAGTGGATGAAGGCCTGGCTTCACTGGAATCGTCTCAGCTTTGGTCTGCCTGAATACGAACATGCCGTACGACCTTTGCGCGATCTCCCTTGGTTTCTCTGGCCGACTTGGCCGTTAGCTCTCTTGGCCCTT
This sequence comes from Bordetella parapertussis, assembly GCA_945897365.1. Classification (GTDB taxonomy): domain Bacteria; phylum Pseudomonadota; class Gammaproteobacteria; order Burkholderiales; family Burkholderiaceae_B; genus Zwartia; species Zwartia parapertussis_A. The sequence goes on from CAMDFD010000002.1 coordinate 123,011, forward strand.
TGGCAATGGCGACGTTGGACGACGGCTCCTCATATTTGGGTACCTTTCGCCTTTGTATTAGGCGCTCTTCTAACACTGTTTATTTCACCTCAATCCGATGAGGCGGAGTATGTACTGCTGATTTATCCGCTCGCGGTCTTAGCAGCTTTCGCTATTCCCACCATGCGTCGAGGCGTCATCAACACCCTCGACTGGTTTGCGCTGATGTGTTTTTCCGTCACGGCTGCTTGCGTATGGATTGGATGGTTTGCGCTTCATTTTGGGATGCCCAAGCAAATCTCACTCAATATTGCTCGCCTGACTGTGGGGTACGAGCCGACCATTGCCTGGTGGAGCGTGGCCTTAGCCTTTGTCTGCACACTCTGTTGGATCGCCATGATTGTTTGGCGAGTCAAAGCCAATCCTAACGCACTTTGGCGCGGATCTTTACTGGCCGCGGGTGGTCTCACAATTTCTTGGATCCTGCTTGTGCTGCTTTGGATGCCTGCGATCGACTACGTTCGAAGCTACCGCCCAATGTCTGCCGAAATCCGCAAAACGCTCGAGGGTTTGTCTTCAACACAAGGGGAGCTCGCTTGCCTGAGGGCTCAAGGCTTAGCTCTCGGGCCACGCGCCTCCCTCTTCGTCTTTGATCATATCGAATTGGTCTATGACTCAGTCTGCCCGTTCGTGTTGCAGCAAACGACGAAAAAGAAACTGGCAAATGGCGAGGCTGGCTTTAGTGATCATGCCGAGGTCCTCTGGCAAGGTTCCCGAGGTGCGGATCGCTTCGATCGTTATAGAATTTTGCGCCTTCCCAACCGATGAATGTTGTCGATACCTCGCCCCGGTCCTTTGGCGCAACACTTCGTGCGATTTTTAAACAGTCTTGGCCTATTTTAATTAGTCAATGGGCAAGCATGGCCTTTGGCGTCCTGGACACAGCGATGACGGGACATGCGGGGCCGATCGATTTGGCCACAATGGCCTTATCGATCTCTATTTACATCACGGTGTTTATTGGTCTGACTGGGGTCATGCACGCATTGATTCCCATACAAGCACAGTACGTCGGTGCTGGTAAGCTCGAACGCGTTGGACAAACTTGGGGACAAGGCATCTGGGTCTCTCTGCTGCTCTCCGTTTTTGGCGGTGCCGTACTTCTTTTTCCCGATGTCTGGCTCAGTTTTTCGGGTGATCTCGATCCCTTGGTTCGCGCCAATGTCAAAAGCTATCTGCTCGCGTTGACTTTCGCCTTACCAGCAGCTCTCATGTTTCGGACTGTTTATTCGCTCGCGAATGCAGTGTCACGTCCAAAAATGATCATGATGATCAATCTTGTGGGCATTGTGCTCAAATTTTTCTTTAATTGGCTCCTTATTTTTGGAAACTGGGGACTGCCGGCTTTGGGTGCTACCGGTGCGGGCATCGCTTCTGCCATCGTCTTTTGGATCAATCTTGCCATTGGACTCTGGATCGTCACCCGCACCCCTTTTTACAAACAATTTCATTTAAAACTCGGGCGTCCGCAGTGGGGCGAATTGTGGAGTATCTTGCGCCTTGGTATTCCTATGGGTGGGTCGTACTTAGTCGAGGTCAGTGCTTTTACATTTATGGCGTTATTAGTGGCTCAAGAGGGCACTGCTGTCATTGGCGGCCATCAAATCACTTCAAACTTGGCCGCCCTCGCCTACATGATGCCGATGGCTATTGGTGTCGCCACTGCAGCGCTCACGGCCCAAGCGATTGGGGCGGGACAACTGAATCACGCGCATCGCACGAGCATGATGGGCTTGGTCATGGGCTTGGGTGGTGCGCTCATCACGGCCTGCGCGCTCTACTTTGGGCGGGACATTATTGTGTCGCTTTACACGAACGACCCTGCTGTGGCTCTGATCGCCCTGTCATTGCTCGCGCTCTTGCCTTTCTTTCATATTGTTGATGCCATGCAATGCATCAACAGTTACCTATTGCGGGCGCATAAAATTGCTGTCGTGCCACTCTGCCTGCAAATTTTCGCACTCATGGTGGTGGGCTTACTAGGTGGTTGGTGGCTGGGTTTTGGACCTGGTCGTGGGCTGATTGAACCGCTGCGCAATCAGCTGTTGGCAGGCTCACCCGTTGGGGCAGGAAGTATGTGGCTGATGGCCACGACCGGCCTAGCCATCTCTGCCGTGTTGCTAAACGGCTGGTACCGCCACATCATCAAGGGTCTAAGGCGCAAGGCCCTCAAACGAGTTTAATAAAGCTATCGCGGTAGTATTTGAGCTCATCAATCGACTCGTAAATATCCGCAAGGGCTTCATGCTTACTACGCTTTTCAAAGCCCTTTAACAGCTCTGGTTTCCAGCGGCGGGCAAGCTCTTTGAGCGTGCTGACATCGATCGTCCGATAGTGAAAAAAATGCTCAAGCTTAGGCATGTAATTAAACATAAAGCGTCGATCCTGACTCACCGTATTGCCACAGAGTGGCGACTTGCCCGCTGGAACGTACTTGGACAGAAATCCAATCAATTCGATTTCAGCTTGTGCCTCGGTTAGGGTCGAGGCCTTGACCTTGTCGATGAGGCCGCTTTTCCCATGGGTGGAACGATTCCAGCTGTCCATCGCGTCAAGCAAGGCATCCGCTTGGTGAATCACCAACACAGGCCCTTCGGCTACAACGGTCAAATCAGGCTCCGTGACGACCACGGCCACCTCGATGATACGTTCCTTTTGTGGGTCTAAGCCCGTCATCTCCATATCCAGCCATACCAGACGGAACTCATTAGGAACTATTTTCCCATTTTGTACAGAAGGTGCCTGAGAAGGGGTCTTGGCCATATAATCAATCCAGTTAAAACGTGATTTTCTCACATGCTGTCATAAGGCTCTTTGGATTCATGCTTACGATACTTTTTATTGCTTTCCTTCTCGCAACGATCGGAACACGTTTGTGGTTGGCGAGTCGCCAGCTTCGTCACGTAGTGAGTCATCGCGAAGCCGTCCCGGCTGAGTTTGCTTCGCGCATCGGCTTAGTCAGCCACCAAAGGGCGGCTGACTATACGGCCGCTAAGGTAAGATTAGGAATGATCGAGCTCGTTTTTGACGCCGTTATACTGGTTGGCTTGACCTTGCTTGGTGGTCTTCAACAGATCGATCTCTGGGTCAGCACGCTCACTTCTCACGACTTATTGCGCCAAGTTCTTTTAATCGTGGCTGTCATGACGCTACTCGGTGCCCTTGGCATGCCCTTTTCTCTCTATCGGCAGTTCAAGCTCGAGGCAAAGTTTGGTTTTAACCGGATGACGCCTAAGCTTTTTGTGACCGACACCCTCAAGGGTATTTTAATTGGTGCCGCACTCGGACTGCCGCTGATCGCTGCAGTGCTTTGGTTGATGGCCGAAGCTGGAGAGTTCTGGTGGGTTTGGGCCTGGGGCTTGTGGTCTGTCTTTAATTTATTAGTCCTCTTTATTTTCCCTACATGGATCGCACCACTGTTTAATAAATTCACGCCTCTCGAAGACAAAGCACTTGCTCAACAAATCCAAGAGCTTGCGCAGCGCTGTGGCTTTTCGCTCAATGGTTTGTTCGTGATGGACGGCTCAAAACGTTCAGCGCACGGTAATGCTTATTTCACTGGTTTTGGTCGGGCGCGTCGCATTGTCTTTTTTGATACCTTGCTCGCTCGTCTGAGCACAGAGGAAATTATTGCCGTGCTTGCTCATGAGTTAGGTCATTTCAAACATAACCACATTTTGAAACGCTTGGCGATGAGCTTTGCCGGTGCACTCATTTTCTTTGCCATTTTGGGTTGGCTCGCGCAGCAGGTTTGGTTCTACACCGACCTTGGTGTGTTGCCACAACTCGGCGGTCGCAATGACGCTATGGCGCTGATCCTGTTCTTTATGGTGGTGCCTGTCTTTACCTTTGGCCTGACACCGCTGTTTAGCTGGTTCTCGCGCAAAGACGAATTCGAAGCCGATCGTTTCGCCAGCAATCAAAGCTCCGCGGACCAACTCGTTTCAGCCCTCGTCAAGCTCGTCGATGACAATGCCTCCACCTTGACCCCTGACCCGCTTCACTCCGCGTTTTACGATAGTCACCCGCCGGTTGCCATTCGTATTCGCCAACTTCTGGCCTCATGACCGAGCGCCTGCAAGGTCGAGTGATTGCTGCGCACGGAAGGCATTACAGCGTCGAAATCGAAGGTGGTACGCTGCTTAAATGCTTTCCGAGAGGAAAAAAAAATGATGCCGCAGTAGGTGACTACGTCATCATTTCTCGACAGGGTCAAGATGAGGGTGCGCTCGAGTCCATCCTCGAGAGAAAAAATCTTTTATTTCGCTCTGACGAGTCCAAAAGTAAACAGTTCGCCGCCAACGTTGATCAACTTTTGATTGTGATTGCTGTCGAACCAGCCTTTTCAGATGACTTGTTAGGCCGCTCACTTGCGGGGGCATGGTCGGCCGACATCACACCGACTATTTTGCTCAACAAAGTTGATCTGATCGAGGGTATGCCTGCGGCCCAAGCAAGACTTGCCCCCTTTCGCTCTTTAGGTGTACCCATCATTGAAATTTGCGCGCGCGATCCTGTCAGCGTGCGCAACCAGGTCTTACCTCTACTCAAAGATAAAACATCTCTCCTGTTAGGGCAAAGCGCGATGGGGAAATCGACCTTGCTCAATACCCTTGCCCCGTTGGCTCAAGCAGCAACGCAAGCGCATTCTGTCGCCCTAGGCGCGGGACGACACACGACAACCAGTACGCGCCTTTATCATTTACCCGAGAGTGGTGGCGATCTGATTGACTCTCCAGGCTTTCAAGGCTTTGGTCTGTTGCATTTAAGCAGAGAGGAAATCGAAAGAGGCTTTCCTGAATTTAGCGCGCACCGTGAGCACTGCCGCTTTTATAACTGTACGCACCAGCATGAACCTGGTTGCGGTGTTCTTGCTGCGTTAGCACGGCAAGACATCGACCCTGCTCGCCACGCTCTCTATGTCAGGCTTATTCAGGCGAAAGACGACCACGAGAGCTATTAGTTGGCATACGCCTTTAATCACCTCCGGCGACGGCAGCCTCGGACAAAATCTGACACATCCCCAACAACATCGCCGCCGTCGCACCCCAAATAAAAAATTGCTTCCAGGGTATGGAATAGTATTGACGGACACGTCCGTCCGCAAGCTCAGCACGATGAAAGCGATAGTTGGCGGGATCCGTTAAAAAAGACAAAGGGACTTCGAAAATTTCAGCGACCTCAAACGTATCCGGGTTGAGTGTGAAGCCTGGACGCACTAATGCCGTAATTGGACTCACCGCAAAGCCTGTGCCCGTCACATAACGCGGTAAGCCGCCTAGACACTCGATAAATGCTCTGGAGAGTCCTGTTTCCTCCTCCGTCTCTCGCAATGCTGTCGCCTGCACATCGACATCTGTGGACTCGACACGACCGCCAGGAAAACTAATCTGTCCGGCATGATCATTCAAGTGCGCAGTGCGTTGGGTCAGCAAGACCGTTAAACCTTCGGGTCTCTGCACGATGGGCACTAACACCGCCGCTTCGACAGGCGTGCCTTCGCGTCCAGGCATTCTGATCAAAGACTCATTGGGGATGTCTAAGGGTCGCTGTATGGAACCACGCAGTACGTTGCGCAATGCGGGTGCTGTTAACCGGTGCGCGGGGACGGCACCAAACGGCAACGCAGAGGGACTCCACGGTTGCGTCATGGGATCAAAGGAGGGTCGCACAGGTGGTCGACGCGGGCGAAGTTGATCGGGGGAGTCAGAGGACATAGAAAAAAGGTAAAGCATCAGGAGAGACGAAAAAGCTGTGATGACTTTTTAACACCTCATTAAACAAAAAAGCACCCCGAGGGGTGCCTTTGCTTGTTGCATCGTGCATTGACAATGCCTTATGCAGCAACTGTCTTGCGAACAAGCTTTTCCTTGATACGTGCAGACTTGCCCGAACGATCACGCAGATAGTAAAGCTTTGCACGGCGGACATCGCCGCGACGCTTGACTTCGATGCCAGCGATCTGGGGCGAATACAACTGGAATGTGCGCTCAACGGCCTCGCCTGAGGAGATCTTGCGAACGATGAAGGCAGAGTTCAAACCGCGGTTGCGGCGAGCAATCACAACACCTTCAAAAGCCTGAGTACGCTTGCGCGTGCCTTCGACCACGTTGACGCTCACAACGACGGTGTCGCCAGGAGCGAACTCAGTCACAGGCTTGCCGCCTGTCAAACGAGCGATTTCTTCTTGCTCAATGATTTCGATCAAATTCATAAAAACTCCAAGTCATCATGCTCTCGGTCAATATTATTAGGCTGGGTATCCGACCTATTCGGATAACCGCTACCGGGCAGAGGATGTGATAAAAGCCCTTGATTCTACTATATTTTTAACGTTTATGCCCTCTGCTTAAGTCAATACGTGTCTTCTAAGGACTGATCACGCACGTATTCAGAAAAAATGTTTCAATCCTTCAATCTTTCAATGTTTCAATGTTTTAACCTTTAACCCTTTTTAGCCCCTCCATGACCCTTTCCGCCTTGCTGCTTGTCATTGTTGCGGCAATGTGTCATGCCTCATGGAATTTGCTTGCAAAACGCGCAGCGAAAGTTGGTCCAGCCTTTGTTTTCGCCTATGGCCTCTGCTCTACGATCGTGTTCGCCCCCTGGGTCATTTGGATTTTAGTGTTTGAGCAAAATGACTGGAGCTGGGCAATTTTAGGATGCATTCTCTTATCAGGGATTTTGCATTTGGCCTACAGTCTCAGTCTACAGCGCGGCTACCAAGTGGCAGATCTCTCTGTGATTTATCCGATCTCTCGAGGGACAGGGCCATTTTTATCCACGCTTGGCGCGATCATTTTTCTCCATGAACCTGCCACTTTACTGGGCTTAGGTGGGATGCTCTGTGTGGTGACTGGCGTTTTGATGATCGCCACGCAAGGACAAATCCGACAACTACTGCAACCTGAGGCGATGATTGGGGTGCGCTGGGGAGCGCTCGTTGGCTTGCTGATTGCCGCCTACACCTTGGTGGATGCCTACGGAGTCAAGGTCCTTGTGATTGCACCTGTGTTATTCGACTGGGCAACCTCGGCCTCAAAAACCCTGATGCTGCTGCCCCATATGGCTCGTCAGCCAAAACGCTCTTGGGAAGCCATGCGCGGCTACTGGCCCTTGGCCTGGACCATTGGAGTCCTTTCGCCGCTTGGGTATATTTTGGTTTTATACGCGCTGCGCGATGGTGCTCCAGTGAGTCTGGTTGCACCTGCTCGCGAAATGTCCATGCTGTTGGTCACGCTGGGGGGTTTTTACATCCTGCGCGAACCTGTTGGCTGGGGCAGACTGGTAGGATGCGGCTTTATCGCCAGCGGTGTGGTCATGCTCGCGAGCAGTTAGAAACCTGCTGCGCTCCCGACCCACATGGATACCGGTACCATTGCAATCCAAAAAGCCAGTAACAACACATCGGACAACATATTTTTAGCTGTAGGTGCAGAGCGCTCAGAGCTGTAGGCAGCAAACGAAGGTGGGTAATTGTGGCGGACTTCTCGTGTCATGTTGTGACTCCTTGTAGTGATCTATAAATAGTACTGTACATTAAAACAGTACTGTTTGCAAGCACAGTATTTTGCAATTTTGTCTTTTTACAACAGCACGCTTTATGCTAATTTCTTTTACCTTACGCCAATAAGAATAAATACTTTCTAAAAATCATAAAATTTGCTTAGTAACATCACACATGAACTCATTTACCTCTAGCCACGCACTGTTTCAAGTTTTTGCCGACAACGGCCTGGATCGTATTTTTCTTGTCCCCGGAGAAAGCTATCTCGGCTTGCTCGATGCTGCCATCGACTTCCCACAAATCGATGTCGTGACATGCAGACATGAGGGCGGCGCAGGCTATATGGCGGTTGCCGACGGCCGCTTGACGGGGCGGCCTGGTGTCGCACTGGTCAGTCGTGGACCAGGCGCCTCCAATGCGGCGATTGCCGTGCATACCGCTCAGCAAGACGCAGTCCCCATGATCCTGATTGTGGGACAAATCGCCGCTCGGGATTTGCGCCGCGAAGCCTTCCAAGAAATTGATTATCAAAAAATGTACGGCTCAATCGCCAAATGGGTGTTCGAATGCCAGACCCCCGAGCAACTCGGTGAGGCGGCTTTCAAAGCGATCCGAATGGCGACCTCAGGTGTTCCCGGACCTGTCGTGTTGGTCATCCCAGAGGATATTCAACAACAGACCGTCGCCAAGCCAAGTTTCAAAATTCATGCGCAGGTTTTTGGACTCCCCGAACAATCCATCATGGATGAGATTGGGAAACGCCTAGCGGATGCCCAAAGACCCGTTGTGATTGCTGGTGGGATGTTTGATTGCCCTGGCGGACGCGAGGCGCTCAGCGCCTTTGTTCACCATTGGCAACTGCCTACGCTGGTGTCCTTTCGCCGTCACGACATCTTTGCCAATGACGATCCTTTTTTCGTCGGTGACCTTGGCTTGTCCAATCCGTCAGCCCAAATGGCCACACTACAAGAAAGTGACTTCATCCTAGCGCTTGGCACCCGCCTAGGAGACATCACGACTCAAAACTTCCAGTTCCCGCGCTACGCTCAAGCGCCCCAAACACTGTTGCACTGCTATCCGGATTCACGCATTGTCAATTGGGACACGGTGGCCGACTATCCGCTTGTCTGTGATCCGGTCGCATTGGTGCGCGCGCTCACGCAAGCCAACGCGACCCAGCCTGGCACTGCTCGACAGGAGTGGCTCAAGGCACTGCGTCAACACGCACTGCCCTATGCGGCATGGCCCAATCGCGAAGCCAAACAAGGCGTCAACTTCACGGATGTTGTGCGGGTGGTCGCCGACAATGCGACTCGAGACACAACAGTTTGTCTAGATGCGGGTACTTTTGCCGCCCCCGTTTATCGACATTTCAACTTCAAGTCTGGTCAACGCTTAATGGCGCCCTTGGCCGGAGCAATGGGTTACGGCACGCCCGCTGCACTCGCCTGCGCCTTGCGTGACCCCAAGCGCACGACCATCTGCATCGTCGGAGATGGTGGTTTTCTCATGACAGGCAACGAAATGATTCTCGCGGTGGAGCGTAAACTTCCCATCATCTTCATCGTCTCAAACAACAGCAGCTATGGTTCGATACGTTTGCATCAAGAGCGCGGCTATCCTGGGCGCGTGAGTGGCACCTCGCTATTTAACCCGGACTTTTACACCCTCGCGACGAGCTTTGGTATGAAAGCGACGCGCCTAGAAAAGAAGTCCGAGATCGATGCAGTGATCAAGGCTGCGCTGTTATCGCGCGAACCCCTACTCATCGAGGTCAACACAAGCCTCGATGCAATTTTGCCTTGAGTCTAAGACCTTAATGCATCAAGGTGGAGTGATCGACGGCTTGCGTCAACACAACACCTTGATGAATTGCATCCGCAAGCGCTTGCGTGCGAGGCAAGATGGCACCCGCATAAAAAACTGCTGTCGCACCTTTATTTTTCATGAAAGGGGGTGAAAGTCCTATATCCCCGTTTTCTGTGTCAGGCTCAGCGCAGACAAGTGCCGCACGCGCCATCAACCAGCCACTCAAAACATATCCCGTGAGCATCAAATAAGGCACGCTGCCTGCATAGACAGCGCGAATATGCTCTTTGGTCTGCGCGAGCACGAAAGCAATCACCGAATCATAATGCGTGACCGCACGCGAAAGATTGTCCGCAATCAATAGCATGCCTGCGCGCTCGCTCACATCAACGCGAACGGCAAGATCGCGGACAGCCGCCACGGTTTGTTTCATCTGCTGGCTCAGACGTTGCGCGGCGGCACCGCCATCACGAAGCGTCTTGCGACCAATCAGATCATTCGCCTGTATCGCTGTCGTTCCTTCATAAATCGTCAAAATACGCGCGTCGCGATAAAACTGCGCGGCACCGGTTTCTTCGATAAAGCCCATGCCGCCATGCACTTGCACGCCCAGAGACGACACCTCAAGAGAGCATTCGGTTGAAAACCCTTTGACAACAGGCACGAGATAATCATAAAGCGCCTGATACTCGCGTCGCACCTCGGCATCCGGATGCTCGAGACTAAGATCATCAGCCGCCGCAGCCACGCAAGCGATCGCCCGCGCGCCCTCAGTCAACGCACGCATCGTCATCAGCATACGCTGCACATCAGGGTGCTGAATAATCGGCACAGGGCCCGCAGAACCTTCAACGGCACGACTCTGGACACGGTCACGCGCGTAAGCCATGGCCTGTTGAGTCGCTGCTTCGCTGACACCTATACCTTGGACGCCTACGGCAAAGCGCGCAGCATTCATCATGATGAACATGTATTCGAGACCACGATTCTCCTCTCCCACCAGAGTGCCGATCGCACCATGCCCAACCTCGCCCTTGCTATCACCAAACAACAACACTGCAGTCGGACTGCCATGGATACCGAGCTTGTGTTCAAGCGAGGCGCACCAGACATCGTTGCGCGCACCAAGCGAGCTGTCGGCATTCACTAAAAATTTTGGTACGACAAACAATGACAAACCTTTGACACCAGCAGGCGCATCCGCGGTGCGCGCTAAAACAAGGTGCACGATATTTTCAGCAAGATCATGTTCACCGAAGGTGATGTAGATTTTCTGACCAAACAAGCGATAGGACCCATCTGCCTGAGCGACCGCTTTTGTCGAGACAAGCGATAAATCCGACCCGGACTGAGACTCGGTCAAATTCATTGTCCCGGTCCACTTGCCACTCACGAGAGGCTGGATATAGGTCTTTTTCTGGGCATCTGAACCCGTTAGCAGCAAGGCCTCAATCACACCATCGGTCAACATCGAACATAAAGAAAAAGCAACGTTCGCAGCATACAAATTTTCAGTTGTCGCGGTCGCAAGCAGCTTCGGTAGCCCTTGACCACCCCACTGCTCCGGATGACGCAGACCCTGCCAGCCACCTTCGACAAAACTTTTAAATGCTAAATGAATAGGTTCAGGCATATGCACATGACCCGCTTGGCAGACAGGAGGTTGCTGATCACTGATCCTGTTGGTCGGGGCGACCACTTCAGCTGTGAACTTTGCGTTTTCCTCGAGCACGGCGTTTAACAAATCCATCTCAACCCCTGAAAAAGCGGGCAAACTCAACAGACCAGGCATATCCGCAAGATAGTTGAAGACAAATTTGAAATCATCGACAGGAGCGCTAAACGCCATAAATCACCTAAAAAAGCAAAAGAAAAACACAAGAAAAATCAAACCAGACACAAAAAAACCCCCAGTCATTGGATAAAAAATCCAACGCGTGGGGGTCGGTTCTGTCGCCTGGGCGATCAATCGCCCAGCAACATTACAAGGTCGTCACGAGTTCGGGAACTGCAGTGAACAAGTCTGCCACCAAACCATAATCCGCTACACCAAAAATAGGTGCTTCAGCGTCTTTGTTAACCGCCACGATGACCTTGGAATCTTTCATCCCTGCCAAGTGTTGGATCGCGCCGGAAATGCCAATCGCCACATACAGTTGAGGCGCCACGATTTTGCCAGTCTGACCGACCTGCCAATCGTTAGGTGCATAGCCCGCATCGACAGCGGCCCGTGAGGCACCCAGGGCGGCACCGAGCTTATCGGCCAGCGGATCGAGAATCTTGAAGTTTTCAGCGCTGCCCATGCCACGACCACCTGACACGACAACCTTGGCACCCGCGAGCTCTGGACGATCGCTTTTCGCGACTTCGCGCCCAACGAAAGTAGAAAGCCCGGCAGATGCTACCGGAGTCACTGATTCGACGGCTGCACTCCCACCCTCAGGCGCTGCGTCAAAACCGGTCGTGCGAACTGTCATCACTTTGACTGGATCAGCCGACTGAACAGTCGCCACCGCATTACCCGCATAGATCGCGCGCTCGAACGTATCGGCTGATAGGACGGATTGAATTTCAGAAATCTGCGCCACATCAAGACGGGCCGCCACACGGGGAGACACGTTTTTGCCAGATGCTGTTGCAGCAAACAGAATATGACTGTAGCCAGGCGCCAACGCCAAGACTTGCTCGGCGACGTTTTCTGCCAGGCCATCGGCCAATGTAGGGGATTCCGCCAACAACACTTTAGAAACGCCAGCAATCTTGGCGGCGTGCTGTGCGACAGCTGCGGCGTTTGCACCGGCGACGAGGACATGAATATCGCCACCAATTTTGGAAGCAGCGGCCACGACATTATGGGTCGCGGCTTTCAATTGGACATTATCGTGTTCAGCAATGACAAGAATAGACATGATCAAACCACCTTGGCTTCGTTCTTGAGTTTATCGACGAGTGCAGCGACATCGGGGACCTTGACGCCTGCGGAGCGCGCTGAAGGCTCTGTGACCTTGAGCGTCTTGAGGCGAGGCGTGACATCGACACCTAAATCCTGTGGCGTCACCGTATCAAGCTGCTTTTTCTTGGCCTTCATAATGTTGGGCAAAGTCACATAGCGAGGCTCGTTCAAGCGCAAATCCGTCGTCACGATCGCGGGCAATTTGAGCTCCAAGGTTTCTAGACCGCCGTCGACTTCGCGAGTGACCCGCGCGACACCCTCACCGAGCTCAACCTTGCTGGCGAAAGTCGCCTGTGACCAGCCAAGCAAGGCCGCTAACATTTGACCTGTTTGGTTGGCATCGTCATCGATCGCCTGTTTACCAAGAATCACGAGTTGAGGCTGTTCTTTTTCAACCAGAACCTTGAGAAGCTTGGCGACAGCGAGAGGCTGAAGCTCGACATCGGTCTGTACAAGAATGCCACGATCCGCGCCAATCGCCATCGCTGTGCGAAGTGTTTCCTGACACTGTGCAACACCGCAGGACACGGCGATGATTTCAGTCGCCACACCTTTTTCTTTGAGACGCGTAGCTTCTTCGACGGCGATTTCATCAAAAGGATTCATCGACATCTTGACATTTGCGATATCGACACCCGACTGATCCGATTTGACGCGTACTTTGACGTTGTAGTCAACGACACGCTTTACAGGCACAAGCACCTTCATCCAACGATCTCCAAAGATAAATCAAGCAATTAAAGTACACATATACCCAAGATTTTACCGGATATAGGGGGGCGAGCCCCCATCGCCCCCTATGCGATTGTGAAACGATGCCTATGGCATTTTGAAAGAAACACGAAATACATAAAAAAGGGATGTCTGGTTATCATAACGACTCTACCCCATAAGGAAAGTTTATGTCTGTGCCACGCCGCATTCTGTTCATTAGCTGTCTGACCGCTTTACTAAGTGCCTGTTCAGGGACCGCAGTTTCGCCCAAAGCAGGTACAGGGGAACGCGCAGAGGGCGCTGCGGCAAATCAGGATACAACTCAACCCGCTCCAGTTGGAGGCCATACTCCCGCCTCGCGTCGCCAGGCCTTGCAGCAGTTCGGTGTCGAACTCGCTGCTTCTAGACAACTCCCCGAAGCGAAGGTGCTAGGACTCATCGACGAAGTCCGCTACAACCCCACGGTAGTCCGTATCGTCACGCCACCCGCGGCAGGACAGCCTCGCGTGCCGCGCAGTTGGGCGACCTACCGAGGACGCTTTGTCGAACCCATTCGTATCAATCAAGGTCGCGCATTCATGCAGCAATATGCAAGCGAACTTGATCGGGCCGCAAAGCGCTATGGCGTCCCACAAAACATTATTGCCGCCATTATTGGCGTCGAGACCCTGTATGGCAAAAGCCAGGGCAATTTTCGCGTTCTAGATGCCTTAGCATCGTTAGGCTTTGATTATCCTGATCCAAAGCGTCCTGACCGCGCCGCCATGTTCCGTGGACAATTCGCCGATCTGATCGAGCTTGATTTGGCTGGGAAACTCGATGCGCGCAATATCAAGGGTTCTTATGCCGGGGCCATTGGCATCCCCCAATTTATGCCAGGTAGCATCAAACGGTTTGCGGTGAGTGCGACAGGTTCCAACAGCATCGACCTCTCGAATAACATGTCGGATGCCATCATGTCGGTGGCAAACTTTTTAGTCGAACATGGCTGGCAAAGAGGCCTACCGGTCTTTGCACCCGTCACGCTACCCGCCTCTGCCGATAAACTCGTTGATGGTGGACTGAAGGCCAACTTGGATTGGCCTCAGCTGAAGGCTTCAGGCGCAACGCTTGCAGTAGGCGCAAAAGAAACCGCTTGGGCACGTGCGCCTCTGGGTGTGATTGACTTGCCCGAAGAGGCTGCTGGTCGAGTGAAGTTGCGTACGGCAACCCCAAACTTTTTTGCGATTACCCAATACAATCGCAGCTATTTTTATGCCGCCTCGGTTGCTGACTTAGCGCAAGCCTTGGAAAAGCGCTAAGCCCTAAGCGCTAAGCCCTAGGGCCTAGGGCGATTAAACCTGTTCGTCAAATAAGCCCGTCGACAAATAGCGATCGCCACGATCGCACACAATGAAAGCGATTGTGGCATTGCGAGCCGTCTGCGCAACACGCAACGCGGCAATCAAGGCGCCCGCCGCGGACACGCCCGCACAAATGCCTTCTTCGGCAGCGAGTCTGCGGGCCATATTTTCTGCGTCCTTTTGTTCAATTTGCTCAAATTGATCCACCAGAGATGGATCATAGATCGAGGGCAAATAGGCCTCGGGCCATTTGCGGATACCCGCGATCTGCGAACCCTCCGCGGGTTGAGCCCCAACAATCGTGATCGCAGGATTACGGCTTTTTAAATAGCGCGAAACACCCATGATCGTGCCCGTTGTCCCCATCGCGCTGACAAAATGGGTGATACGGCCCGCTGTTTGCTCCCACAACTCAGGTCCTGTTGTGTTGAAATGAGCCAGTGGATTGTCAGGATTTGAGAACTGGTCGAGCACTTTACCCTCACCCTGCGCTTGCATCCTTGCAGCAAGATCCCGAGCATGCTCCATCCCGCCTTGCGCCGCAGGCGTCAAAATCAATTTGGCGCCGTACGCTGCCATCGAGGCACGGCGCTCGACAGACAAATTGTCCGGCATGATTAAAATCATCTTGTAGCCGCGCATGGCAGCCGTCATGGCTAAGGCAATCCCGGTGTTGCCGCTGGTCGCCTCGATCAGGGTATCGCCAGGCTTGATTTCACCGCGCGCCTCGGCCCCTAAAATCATCGATAACGCCGGACGGTCCTTGACAGAGCCAGCGGGATTATTGCCCTCTAGCTTGCCAAGAACGATGTTGCCGCGCTCATGTGCAATAGGCCCCGGCAATCTCTGCAACTGGACCAGGGCAGTGTTGCCAACCGTATTTTCAACCGTAGGATATGTTTTCATAGGGACTGATCATACTAAAAAGTATGCAAAATCACCCTAAAAGTCCCACTCGATGCACTAAAAAGATGAAGGCGAGATAATTTCCGGCTTGGCGATTAAGTCAGGACTCGTTCTGTTCGATGGACGAGTGCCGCTTGATTTTGCCTTGCTTGGGGCCGCACTCTCAACGGTGAGTGGCAATCCCGCCTTTGATGACTTGACTTCAAGACCCGCTTGGCGCAGAGCACTGACGCGCCGCTCACCCAAGCCTCTTACGCGATCAGAAAGATCCTCCATCGATTCAAAAGCGCCTGCGCGACTGCGCTCATGAACAATCATTTTTGCAGTACGAGGACCAATACCCCGCAAACTCTCCAGTTGACTGACAGACGCAGTATTCACATCCAGCGCCTGACTCGGTGTCACGGCAACAAGGCCTGCGGCGATCATCGCCATACCCGCACGCCGTGAAACCCTTGTAGCTCTGGATCTTTTGGCAGGTGTACGCCAACGTTCCGTGACTTGAGCACCAAGGGGTTGCGCCACGGGGTCTTTGATAAAAGGATTCATGAAAAGTTTTCTCCAAGAGTGCGGATCGGTCAAACAGGCCGGAATGGGTCTGTTCGCAGATCGCTATCTTGAATGTCAAATCGAATCAGTGGTCACTCAAAACAAGCCGTCATCCATGCGTACTTCACGTAACCTACATGCGAACGCAATAAAAAGACTTACGTTTGAGCGCCGTGGAGTTGCTGGACATATTCGGAAACGCCTGTTTTCACATCGCGCATTGGAGCGGCAAAGCCCGCGCGTCGCAGCGCCGACACATCGGCTTGGGTATAACTCTGGTAGCGCCCTTTTAGATCGTCCGGAAAATTGTCATAGCGCAACAATCCCTGCTTGACCAAATCGTCGAGGGGCAAATCCGTCTTGCCCTGGATATGACGCATGGCATTGACGACGGCGGCAGCGACATCATTAAAAGGCTGAGCGCGGCCTGTTCCACAGTTAAAAATGCCAGAGGTTTCAGGATGATCAAGGAAATGCAGATTGACATCTACCACATCGTGAACCGAGATAAAGTCGCGCATTTGTCCGCCATCGCCATAACCATCCCAACCGCCAAACAAACGCACATATCCCTCGGCGAGAAATTGATTCATATTGTGAAAAGCGACGGAGGCCATTCGCCCCTTGTGCTGCTCTTGAGGCCCATAAACATTGAAATAGCGTAAGCCAACAACCTGTGCGGTGAGTGTTTCAAAACGCGCACGAACAACCTGATCAAAAAGAAACTTGGAGTACCCGTAGACATTGAGCGGGCGTTCATTTTCCAGACTTTCAACATAAACCGGGCCCGCACCATATACAGCCGCAGAGGAGGCATAGATAAACGGCACCTTGTGCGCCTGACAATATTCGAACAGCTCGAGAGTCACCCGGTAATTATTGTCCATCATAAAACGACCATCACGCTCGGTCGTATCGGAGCATGCACCCTGATGAAAAATGGCACGAATATCCGGCAAACGTCCCTCTACCACCCTAAGGCGAAACTCATCCTTATGCATATAATCGGCAATATTTCCACCCACCAGATTCACGAACTTGTCGCCATCCGTCAGGTCATCCACCGCCAAGATATTCGTCATACCTTTGCGATTTAAACCGCGCACAATATTGCTGCCGATGAAACCCGCCGCGCCTGTGACGATGATCATGAAAGTTCTCCTGCTGTGACAATAGAGGTACCAAGTTTACCCACCACGATTCCGCCAGCTCGATTGGCCCACAGCATCGCATTAGGCCAATCCACGCCCGCTGCGCGCATCACTGCCAACGTTGCCAAAACGGTGTCGCCCGCACCTGAAACATCGAACACTTCGTGCGCCTGAGCGTCGACGTGTTCGCGGCCCTGCTCTGTAAAAAGGGTCATGCCTTGCTCTGAGCGTGTCACGAGCAAGGCTTCAAGACTCAGCTCTTGACGCAATGCCTGAGCCCTCTCATTAAGCGTTTGCTCGGAGCTCCACGCACCAACAGCTTGCTGCATTTCACTGCGATTCGGAGTGACCAGCGTTGCTCCACGATAGCGCTGATAATCCGTTCCCTTTGGATCCACCAAAATAGGTAAACCTTTTTTTCGAGCAAGCTCAATCAACAACTCAACCTGCGCGAGCGCGCCCTTGGCATAGTCAGAAAGAACAAGCACATCATGCACGGCTAAAATTTTTTCAACTTGATCACTCAGTGACTTTAGCAACGAAGGTGTAGGCTTGTCCTCAAAGTCAATCCGGAGCAATTGCTGCTGCTTGCCCAGCACACGCATCTTGAGTGTGGTCGGATGCGCCGAGTCTGCAATCAAATGCGCCTCGATCCCTGCCTCGGTTAAAAGTTCATGTATGCATTGAGCAGCTTCGTCTTGCCCAACCAACCCAACAAGCGTTGCCTTGGCCCCGAGCGCCACGATATTGCGTGCGACGTTCGCAGCACCACCAAGCCGATCTTCGCGCTTGACCACTCGCACGACTGGCACAGGGGCCTCTGGTGAAATACGCTCAACCTCACCAAACCAATAACGGTCTAACATGACGTCCCCCACAACGAGGACCCGAGCGTGCGCAATAGCTTCTTTAGGAAATAGATTCATTCCAACTCTTCCAATCGGCGTGGTTTATACGTTTCCCACGCATGACAACCTGGGCATTGCCAATAATAGCGACGTGCCTGAAACCCGCATTGACTACACACATAACGATCCAGACGTTGGGTATGTCGGGTAATCAAACGACGTAACAAACTAAGATCTGCGCCGGGAATTGGACTCTCAACGTGCGTCTGATCTGCCCCAGGCTTCTGAGCAAGTTCAGCCTCGAGCAAGCGATCAAGACCTAGTAAGGAAGGGTGTGACTGCAGAGATTGTCTGGCGAAGGTCCAAGCCTGCTCAACACCTTGCTGGGCGCGCAAACCGCGAAACACGACATTAAACAAATCCAATGAAGGATGTTGTTGATAGCGCGCTTGCAAACGTGCCAAGCCTCTCACAGCTAAACCTTGGGCGTTGTAGTTATTAAAAAGATCTGAAGCCACCAAGCCTGCGAACTCTGGCGCCTGATTGAGCACAGACTCAAGATAGCGTTGCTCAAGAGCAAAATCTTGCAGTGAGGCTGCGATGCTGCCATTGAGCATCGCGACACGAACAAAAGCAGGTGTTCCCTCCATGAACTCAACCGAGCCTAACGCATCCTGGGCCAAACCTAATGAAAGGCGTGCCTGTTCAATATTCGGGGGTTTCTGAGCTAAAAAAGCTTGAGCTTGTTCGCAGTGGTAGTGCACGATTTGCGGCACAGGTTCATTGACAAGCTTTCGCAATTTTTGCACCGCCTCAATCGCGCGAGGCCAATCATGCTCGGACTCATAGATGCGGACCAAGGCGCGCATGGCCGGCAAGGCAAAGCTGGTGTCTTTAAGAACACTAAATGCCTCTTCGGCCCGATCCAGCATGCCTGCTTTCAAGTAATCCTGGGCCAACTCATGTTGCGCATGATCACGCTGAGCAATAGGCAAGTCCTCTCTAAAGAGCAAGCTTTGATGCACTCGAATTGCACGTTCCATCTCGCCCCTTCGCCTAAAAAGACTCCCTAGCGCAAAATGCAACTCAGTCGTCTCTGGATCTAGCTTAGCAACCTCGACAAAAGCATCAATCGCGCGATCCGGCTCCTCGTTTAAGAGAAAATTTAGACCACGAAAATAAGAATCAGGCAGATTACGTGTCTCGGACAGCATCTGCTTAATATCAAAGCGCGCCGCCATCCACCCTAAAGCAAACAGTAACGGCAAAAAAATTAGCCACCAAGCTTCAAAATCCACGTCTACATTCCAAAGAGATCAACACGACACGTCGCCCTTCGGGCGCTAGCCATTTATAAAGGTGACAAAGGAATTAAGGCATCAGGCGATATACCCGCATGCCCTTGAGGGCTGGCAGCCGCTTGCAACTTTTCCACTTCTTTGCGAAGCCGCGCAAGCTCCCGACGACGCCTGAACGCAGGGGGTATCGTCAATAACAGACCAAAGATCGTCCCCAATACAAACGTGGACAGCATGACCACGATCAAGGGAACATTTGGTAGCGATAAACCATCGAAAAACACCACAGATACAGGATTCGTATTTTTGAGCGCAAATAACAGCACTGCAAGAAAAACGATCAGGCGCAAGGCCCAGACTAAGTAGCGCATGGCTGATCCTCCAATGTACAAAAGGTGATTGTAAGCGCGCGAAGTGGTTCATTCATAAAAAAACCGCCTTCAGGCGGTTTTTCGTACTAGTCGGCCACAGCTCCGACCTGGTCTTCGTTTAAATCCACACGCTCACGCAACTCCTTGCCCGCCTTGAAATGAGGAACCTGTTTGCCAGGCACCAACACTTGTTCGCCGGATTTGGGATTGCGCCCGACTCTTGGTGCACGTTCGGACAAAGAAAAACTTCCAAAACCGCGGATCTCGATACGTTGACCTTCGGCCAAGGCCTGGGTCATCGCATCAAGAACCGTTTTGACAGCGTAATCCGTGTCACGTGCGGCCAGCTGAGAATAGCGGGCCGCCAGTGCAGTGATGAGTTCTGACTTGGTCACTGGGTTTATTCAGTGTCGCGAGCTTGATCGAGCTTGGCCTTGAGCAAAGCGCCCAAGTTCGTTGTGCCCGAAGAAGCACTCGATTCAGTCATACGCTGCATCGTGTCAGCCGTTTCAGCAGTATCACGCGCCTTGATCGACAATTGGATCGAACGTGTTTTGCGATCGACGTTGATGATCATCGCTTCGATGTTATCGCCAACTTTCAAAGCTGTTGTTGCGTCTTCGACACGACCCGTTGCGATCTCGGAGGCACGAAGGAAGCCTTCAACCTCATGAGACAACGTCACGGTTGCGCCCTTAGGCTCAACGGCTTTGACTGTGCCAGGCACAACAGCGCCTTTGTCGTAAGTACCCACGAAGTTGTTGAACGGATCGCCTTCGAGTTGTTTAACACCCAAGGAGATACGCTCCTTGTCTGTGTCGATACCCAACACGATCGCATCAAGCTCGTCGCCCTTCTTGAAGTTGCGAACAGCCTCTTCGCCTGTCTCTGTCCATGACAAATCAGACAAGTGAACCAAACCATCAATGCCACCTGGCAAACCAACAAACACACCGAAGTCAGTGATGGACTTGATCGCACCGCGAACCTTGTCGCCACGCTTGAAGTTAGACGCAAACTCTTCCCATGGGTTTTGACGGCACTGTTTCATACCCAAGGAGATCCGGCGACGCTCTTCGTCGATCTCAAGAACCATGACTTCGACTTCTTCGCCAAGCGTCACAACCTTGCGTGGATCGACGTTCTTGTTTGTCCAGTCCATTTCGGACACGTGAACCAGACCTTCGATACCCGCTTCGACTTCAACGAATGAACCGTAATCAGTGAGGTTTGTAACTTTGCCGAACAGACGTGTGTGCTGTGGGTAACGACGTGCCAGACCCACCCATGGATCTTCGCCAAGCTGTTTCACGCCGAGTGAAACACGGCTCTTTTCCTGATCGAACTTGAGGACTTTTGCTTCGACTTCCTGACCGACGGTCAACACCTCGGAAGGGTGACGCACGCGACGCCACGCCATGTCGGTGATGTGCAACAGACCATCGATACCGCCGAGGTCCACGAACGCGCCGTAGTCGGTGATGTTTTTGACGACGCCTTTGACAATCGAACCTTCCTGGAGGTTTTCCAAGAGCTTCTGACGCTCTTCGCCCATGCTGGCTTCAAGCACGGCACGGCGTGACAACACAACGTTGTTACGCTTGCGATCCAGCTTGATGACCTTGAATTCCATGGTCTTGCCTTCGAATGGCGTTGTGTCCTTAACAGGACGCAAATCCACCAATGAACCAGGCAAGAAGGCACGAATACCCGCGGTCATGACGGTCAGGCCGCCTTTGACTTTTCCAGTGATGGTGCCGGTGACCAATTCGTTCTTGTCGAGCGACTGCTCGAGCGACAACCATGCCGACAGGCGCTTAGCGCGATCACGGGACAGTACGGTATCACCGTAGCCGTTTTCAAGCGAGTCAATTGCGACCGACACAAAGTCGCCCGGTTTGACTTCGAGCTCGCCCTGATCGTTCAGGAATTCTTCGAGAGGAATGAGTGCTTCTGATTTCAGACCAGCGTTGACCACGACAAAGTTGTGATCAATACGGACGACTTCGGCGGAAATAACTTCGCCGGATTTCATGTCCTGTTTTTCGATGCTTGCTGCAAACAGCGCGGCAAAACTTTCGCCGGCTTGGGTTGAGGTTTGTTGAGTTAACATGTAAGGAAGATCCAGATGGCCTTTGGGGCCGGTAGCACACCCTTTTGGGGTGGAGTTGGTTAAACCCTTGACCAAAGATCAAGGATGCTTTGCACAGTTTGTTCAATCGTCAACGTTGACGAGTCAACAACATGTGCATCCTGCGCAGGTAATAAAGGAGCGACCGCACGTTCGATATCACGAGCATCTCGCTCACGCATATCGGCAAGCAGGTCTTCTAGGTTAGCAGAAATCCCCTTTTCGATCAATTGCTTACATCTCCTCTGGGCGCGCGCACGCACATCGGCAACTAAAAAAATCTTTAAGTCAGCATCCTGAAAAACGATGGTTCCCATGTCGCGGCCATCCGCGACTAAGCCAGGAGGACGCCTAAACGCCCTCTGACGCTCGAGCAAAGCTGTCCTAAGGGCAGGATTTGGCGCCAAACGAGACGCTAAATTACCCACTTCTTCTTGGCGGATCAGCTCAGAAACCTCGCGCCCCTCTAAAAGAATGCCCTTTGCGTGAAACACCACCTCGAGCGATTCAGCAATGCGAGCCACAGCCTGAGGATCAGCCGAGTCCCCGCCACTCTGAAGCACAGATAACGCAGTCAAGCGATACAAGGCACCGCTGTCGAGAACGCCCCAACCCAACGCTTGTGCAACGCGATGAGCCACCGTACCCTTGCCCGAGGCCGTTGGGCCGTCGATCGTGATGACAGGGACTGCGTTTTTCATTTCAACAACCTACCCAGCACGTCAAAATAAGTCGGAAATGTTTTGCTCACACAACCTGGATCCATGATGCGCACCTTGGACTGTCCAAAGCTTGCAAGGGAAAAACACATCGCCACGCGATGATCATCGTAGGTATCGATCGCTGCGTCTTGCCAGAGACCAGGCAAAACGGGAGAGACACGCAACCAGTCGGGACCACTCTCTACGCGGGCGCCCAACTTGCGTAGTTCGGTTTCCATCGCATGAATGCGATCTGTTTCCTTGACACGCCAGCTTGCGATATTGCGCAAGGTACAGGGGCCATCGGCAAAAAGAGCCAGCGCTGCCGCCGTCATGGCGGCATCCGGAATCAAATTGAAATCCGTATCAAAAGCCTTCAATTTTTGGCCAGCAGCGACATTGAGTCCTGTGACCTCGATCGAAGCCTCCTCCCGAAGAACGTGCGCCCCCATCGCTTCGATCACATCCGCAAAAGCAACGTCGCCCTGGATGCTTTGGGCGCCAACGCCCATGACTTTGACCGGACCGCCACCTATCGCCCCCAACGCCAGAAAATAGGAGGCCGATGAAGCATCTCCCTCGACAAAGATCGTGCCTGGTGAGCGATATACCGCATCGGCATGGATGACAAATTGCTGCCAACCCTGGCGTTCAACTTTTACCCCAAAGCGCGCCATCAAGTTGAGGGTGATTTCGATATAAGGCTTTGAAATTAGCTCGCCAATGACTTCGACCGTAAGCGCACGTCCGGAGCGCGCCACGGCAAGCGGCGCAGCCATCAACACGGCCGTCAAAAACTGACTGGACACCGAACCCTGAACGCGCACACGGTCACTCAGATGCGCAGGCGCGGAGATTTCGATAGGAGGATAACCTTGCTGATCCAAATAACTGATCCGAGCGCCCATCTCACGCAGGCCCTCAACTAAGTCACCGATCGGACGCTCATGCATGCGCGGCACGCCCGAAAGGGTGTACTGCCCCCCCATCACTGCGAGTGCAGCGGTCAAAGGACGGATCGCCGTCCCAGCGTTACCCATGAATAGCGAGGCCTGCATGACCGGAAAACGCGACACGCCTGTCACGCTGACCGACTCCGCAGAATGTATATCAACCTGAACGCCGAGTTGCTGGAGCGCCGTCAACATCACTGCAGTGTCGTCCGACTCCAACAGACCCTCAATCCGAGTCGTCCCTTGAGCCAGCGCAGACAAAAGCAACACGCGATTTGAAATACTTTTCGACCCAGGCAGCGTCACGACACCTTGTGCGCGCTTGGCAGGAGGAAGATCCAAAAACGCCAAACGGCTCATGACCCAAGATCCTGCCAGTCACGACGTGCTTTAGACGCATGGTCGAGCATCTGCTCGAGCCAAACAGCATCATTGCCACGCAGAGCATGTTCGGCGCGCTCGAAAACAGCTTTGAGCGCCTGCAACTCCGCGAGCATGGCCGAACGATTAGCAATAAAAATATCGCGCCACATTTCAGGAGAGCCTTGTGCGACGCGCGTAAAGTCTTTGAAACCAGAGCCCGCGGTTTGTAATTTGAGTGAAGCATCATCACTGTGGGTGATGTACTCCATAAACAAGGCTGCGACCCAGTGCGGCAGATGACTGATCGCGGCCACCACGCCATCGTGCTGCGAGGGATTAATCGACACCACATTGGCACCACACGCCAACCAAGCCGCCCGCACTGTCTCGACATCCTGAGGGTGATTTTCAACCAAGGGGGTCAGCATGACACGTCGCCCCACATAAAGCCGCGCGTCGGCTGCCTGAGGACCTTTTTCATGCGAACCTGCCATGGGATGACCGGGAACAAACTGCGCAATGCGTGACTGCAACCCAGCGCGCGCAGCATCAATCACATTTTGCTTGGTACTTCCACCATCGGTAATAATTGTTTTGGAACTCAACCAAGGCGCGAGCTCTTTAAAAATGGCTTCAAAAGCACCCACGGGTGCCGCGACAAAAATCAAATCTGCGCGCTCTGCAGCTTGCTTGAAACTCACGATCTCGTCGATCAGCCCAAGTTTAGCGGCCTCTTGCAAGGTTTCCGGCCGACGACCGGCTCCTAATACCGTTCCGACTGCTCCAGCTTGTTTAAGCGCCGCGGCAAATGAACCTCCGATCAGGCCTACGCCGATCACGGCAATGGTATTGATCTTGAAGGTACTCATGCGCCCCACTGCTTCATAATCGCCGTCAACGCATCAATGAACTTTTGATTTTCGTGCGACAAACCAATCGAGACTCTGAGCCAGTCGGGCAAGCCATCGCCTTTGACAGGACGAACGATCACGCCAAGTTTGAGCAATTCGAGATTGACCTGCGCTGCGTCTCCGACCTTGACTAAAACAAAATTTGAATAACTTGGAATATAGGTCAAACCAAGCTTTTCAAACGCGCTTTGCAGCTGCGCCTTGCCAGTACGGTTCACCTCGAAACTTTCTTTCAAGAATGCGGTGTCTCCGAGCGCGGCAATCGCGGCAGCTTGCGCAAGCGAGTTCACATTGAACGGCTGTCGCACTCTATTAAGCAAATCAGTCAATACGGACTGGGCTACACCAAAACCAACACGCAAACCTGCCAAACCATAGGCTTTGGAGAAGCTTCTGGACACTAATAAATTGGGATAACGTTTAACCAAACCAATACTATCGACACGCAATTCGGGCTCGAGAAACTCGTTATAGGCCTCATCAAGCACAACGGTGACACGAGCACCATGACGTTGAGCGACTGCGGCAAGAAATGACTCAATCGCCTCGTTGGACAAATACGTCCCTGTTGGATTATTTGGGTTGGCAATGAACACTAATCTTGTGTTGTCTTTGATCGCGCGCAACATGGCTGGCAAGTCATGCCCGTGATCTTGTGCAGGCACGACCACGTGTTCTGCGCCACGCGCCTGTGTGGCCAAGCGATAAACCACAAACGCAAACTGTGAATAAACAACCGAACTCCCCGGCTCAAGTAATGCAGAGGCGACCAACTCCAGGATATCGTTCGAGCCATTGCCCAAGGTCAACCAGTTTTGCGGTACGTCATAGCGCTCGGAAAGCGCTTTTTTCAGATCAAAACCCGCAGGATCAGGATACCGACCCAAGCCGGCTACGGCCTCGGTAATCGCGCGCCGAGCGGACTCGGGCATTCCAAGTGGATTTTCATTTGAAGCAAGCTTCACAATGCCGGCCGGATCAAGCCCAAACTCGCGAGCAAGCTCTTCGATGGGCTTGCCAGCTTGATAAGGAGCGATCGCTGCGATGTGCGGCGGCGGAATCAATACAGAGTCTTGAGCGGACATGATAAGGACACCAACAAAGCTAATTGGGAAAAACGCAGCGATCGAGATGCAGGCTCAACACTTGAACGCTCACTCGATCACCACAGAATCTACTGCGACGGATAAGAACCCAGCAACTTGAAAAACGCACATTGCGATTCGAGCGTAGTCAATGCCTTTTTGACACGCACATCGTCGCAATGGCCTTCGATATCGACATAAAAATAATATTCCCATTGCCCCGTGCGTGCAGGCCGAGACTCGAAACGCGTCATTGAAACACCATTTTCGGATAAAGGGGACAACATTTGATACACAGCGCCAGCGCGATTCGGCACGGCTAGAATCAAGCTTGTTTTATCGCGTCCACTAGGAAGAATATCTAGTTTGCCGATCGCCAAAAAACGCGTTTTGTTTTGAGAATCATCTTGAATCCCGAGAGCAATGACCTCCAGGCCCCAAGTCTGCGCAGCCACATCACTGGCAATCGCCGCAACGGACGGATCAAGTGAAGCAAGTCGGGCGGCCTCGGAGTTACTCGAGACAGGCTCTCGGACAATACCGGGATACTCTCGGTTGAGCCAGTTTTGGCACTGCGCCAACGCTTGAGGGTGGGCAAGGATCTTGGTGATGCCTTGCATGTTGCCCGATTTGGTCAAGAGGCAATGGCGTATCAGCAATGAGCGTTCGCCCAAAATTCGCAAAGAGGAACCCAACAGCAAATCAAGCGTGCGGTTGACTGCGCCCTCAGTCGAATTTTCCACGGGTACCATGCCCACCTGCGCGGCACCCGCTTCGACTGCCCTGAACACCTCATCGAAAGAGGGACAAGCCAAACTCGTCACAGAGCGACCAAAATGCTCAAGGGCGGCCTGCTCAGAAAAAGACCCCGCAGGCCCTAAAAAAGCAACGGTGAGTGATTGTTCTAGGCCACGGCAAGCAGAGATAATCTCCGTCCAAACCGAAGAGACAGCCTCAGTGGGAAAAGGCCCACGATTGAGTGCTTGCAGTTGACGAATGACTTGCGCCTCTCGCTCGGGCCTGAGCACAGGTCCTTGCGCATGATGCGCATGTTTAACCTCACCGACTTCCTGCGCTGTTTTCGCGCGCTTGTTCAGCAGATCAAGAATCTCGGCATCAATCTGATCGATTCGCTGCCGTAGCGGTAATAGCTGGGCTTGCAATGACTCATCCATGAGAGCGCTCGAAGTCCTTGAGATAGTCAATGAGTGCCACGACGCCTTGAAGCGGCATGGCGTTATAAATGGAAGCGCGCATACCACCCACGCTCTTGTGACCTTTTAACTGCATCAAATCACGCGCTTGTGCGCCAGCAAGGAAAGCAGACTCGAGCTTGACGTCTGGCAAGAAAAAAGGCGCATTCATGCGTGAGCGCACCGAAGAATGGACGGGCACCGTATAGAAAGCGCTTTGATCAAAATAATCATACAAAAGCGATGCCTTGGCGATGTTTTGCTGCTCCATCGCAGCGAGTCCACCTTGCTCCTTGAGCCACTTAAATACCAAACCGGCGATATAAATTGCATAGGTGGGTGGCGTATTGAACATGGAGTTTTCACGCTCAACATTCGCATAATCAAAAGCCGTTGGACAAATTGGCAAGGCATGGCCAATCAAATCTCTGCGCACGATCACAATCGTCAAGCCCGCGGGACCGGCATTTTTTTGAGCACCCGCAAAAATCATGCCTGTGCTGGAGACTGGCATTGGGCGAGATAAAAAGTGCGAGGACGCATCCACGACCAATGGCACTTCAGGCGCACCAAGCTCGGCCATGATGGGCCAAGCCATGGTTTCTACGCCACCAATCGTTTCATTGCTGCATAAATGCAAATACGCAGCGTCCGAACGCACCTGCCAAGAGCCAGGCTCAGGCAACCAAGTCCCTGGCGCCTGATTGTGCCCCCTCAACATCGTCTCGAGCGCATTGGTCGCCGCAATCTGAGCGTCACCGTAGCGTTGACATTCTTGATATGCTTTTTTTGCCCAGATGCCGCTAATCACAAAATCAGCCTTAGGCTGCTGAACTCGACCAAGTAAGTTAAGCGGAATAATGGCATTTTCAGCAGTCGCGCCACCCTGCATGAACAGCACAGCGTAATCCTGAGAGATAGCAAGCAAGTCGCGCAAATCTGACTCAGCTTGAGTGCAGATTTCCACGAATTGTTGACCGCGATGACTCATTTCCATCACGGACATGCCCGAGCCATGCCAGTCCAGCATTTCCGCCGCTGCTTGCTTGAGTACCGACTCAGGCATTGCGGACGGCCCTGCAGAAAAGTTCCAGGGTCGCGCCATGTTAAGACTCCGATCCGGCCTCATCTGTGGTGCCTGCTGACGCATTTGGCTCAGCAGAGTGATCAGCTGGCGCGGTTTGATCCACATCAGCCTCATCATCCACATCGCTTTCTACGACTCTACGCACACCAGACAACTCGCTGCCGTCATCCACGCTAATCAAGGTGACACCCTGGGTTGCACGACCCATTTCACGAATCTCAGACACACGTGTACGCACCAACACGCCACCCGTTGTGATCAGCATGATTTCATCTGTTGCGTTGGCCAGCACCGCGCCCACAACCTTACCGTTACGCGGCGAAGTCTGGATCGCGATCATGCCCTTGGTACCGCGACCGTGACGTGTGTACTCTGTAATCGGGGTGCGCTTGCCAAAGCCATTTTGCGTTGCGGTCAACACTGTTTGTGTCTCGTCGCCCGACACCAGCATGGCGATCACCTGCTGGCCTTCCTCGAGCATCATGCCGCGCACACCGCGGGCGTTACGACCCATCGGACGCACATCATTTTCGTCAAAGCGCACCGCCTTGCCTGAGTCGGAAAACAACATCACATCGTGTTTTCCAGCAGTCAGCTCGGCACCGATCAAGAAGTCACCCTCATCGAGATCGACAGCGATGATGCCTGCCTTGCGCGGGTTGGAGAAATCAGACAAGGGCGTCTTTTTCACCGTACCGCGCGAGGTTGCCATAAAGACCGTTTGATCTTCGCTGAATGCTTTAATCGGCAGAACCACTGTAATTTTTTCGCCATCGATCAGCGGGAACATATTGACGATTGGCTTGCCGCGCGAAATACGCGTGCCTTGTGGAACTTCCCAAACCTTGAGCCAATACACCCGACCACGATCAGAGAAGCACAATAAATAATCATGCGTATTCGCGATAAAGAGCTGATCAATCCAATCGTTCTCTTTAGTGGCTGTCGCTTGTTTGCCACGTCCACCACGTTTTTGAGCACGGTATTCGGAAAGAGGCTGACTCTTGATATAACCACCGTTGGACAAGGTCACCACCATATCGGCCGGGGTGATCAAATCCTCGGTATCAAGCTCAGTAGCATTTAACTCAATATCCGAACGTCGCGCATCCTTGGCATTGATGGAGAACTCAGTCTTGATCGCCTGAAGCTCGTCACTAATGATGACCGTGATGCGCTCGGGCTTTGCCAAAATGTCCAATAGGTCCAAAATCGTGTCCATTACGGACTTGTACTCGCTGACGATCTTGTCCTGCTCAAGTCCTGTCAAACGCTGCAAGCGCATATTCAAGATTTCTTGGGCTTGCGTTTCGCTCAAGCGATACAGACCATCGGCTTGCAAGCCAAAGACGTCAGGCAAGTTGTCGGGGCGATAAGCCGCACGCCCTCCCACAGCCTCTGTATCCGCACGCGACAACATCTCGCGCACTAAAGAAGAGTCCCAAGACTTGTCCATCAAGTCCTGACGTGCCACTGGCGGCGTCGGAGCAGCCTTGATGATGGCGATGAAATCATCGATATTGGCTAATGCAACCGCCAAGCCCTCAAGCACGTGACCACGCTCGCGTGCTTTGCGCAACTGGAATACAGTGCGACGCGTCACCACCTCGCGACGGTGTGAGAGGAAATACTCCACCATCTGCTTGAGATTGAGCAAGCGCGGCTGACCGTCTACCAAGGCAACCAGGTTCATACCAAAGGTATCCTGGAGCTGGGTGTGCTTGTAGAGATTATTGAGAATAACCTCGGGTACCTCACCACGCTTGAGTTCGATGACAAGACGCATACCGTCTTTGTCAGACTCATCGCGAATATCGGAAATACCTTCGACTTTCTTTTCGTTCACGAGCTCAGCGATACGCTCTTGCAAAGTCTTTTTATTGACCTGATAAGGCAAGGCATCCACCACAATCGACTGACGATTGTTACCAATGTCTTCGAAGTGGGTCTTAGCGCGCATAATCACACGGCCGCGACCTGTGCGATAGCCTTCGCGTACGCCAACGATGCCGTAAATGATGCCGCCTGTAGGAAAGTCTGGCGCAGGAATGAGCTCGATCAGCTCATCAATGGTGCACTCTGGATTGCGCAAGCAATACAAGCAACCATCAATGACCTCTGCCAAATTATGTGGCGGGATATTGGTCGCCATGCCAACTGCAATGCCAGAGCTACCATTGACGAGCAAGTTAGGCAATCGCGAAGGCAACAGCAACGGCTCGTGTTCACTACCGTCGTAGTTGGGCCCAAAGTCGACCGTTTCTTGATCGATGTCCGCCAAAAGCTCGTGGGCGATTTTCGCCAAACGAATTTCGGTATATCGCATCGCTGCGGCGCTGTCGCCATCGACGGAGCCAAAGTTACCCTGGCCATCTACCAACATATAGCGTAGTGAAAAATGCTGCGCCATGCGCACGATCGTATCGTAAACAGCTTGGTCACCATGCGGGTGATATTTACCGATCACATCACCAACAATACGCGCAGATTTTTTATAAGCACGGTTCCAGTCGTTATTGAGTTCGTGCATCGCAAACAACACGCGACGGTGCACTGGCTTGAGACCATCCCGGACATCCGGGAGGGCGCGCCCCACGATCACGCTCATTGCGTAGTCGAGATAACTGCGGCGCATTTCTTCTTCGAGTGATATCGGAAGAGTTTCCTTGGCAAAG
The DNA here is from genome assembly GCA_945897365.1 of Bordetella parapertussis. GTDB lineage: Bacteria > Pseudomonadota > Gammaproteobacteria > Burkholderiales > Burkholderiaceae_B > Zwartia > Zwartia parapertussis_A. The sequence continues at coordinate 153,598 of CAMDFD010000002.1, forward strand.
GAATCCATAAAGTTCGCAACAAATGACAGCGGTTGAAAACCCGAGACGGGGTCGAAATGGTAAAAAGTAACTACATAAGGTAAGCCTAGGATTCTACACCGGCACTCGCCTAGGCGTCGTAGCTTGGGTTGACCTTCATGTACAGTCAGGATTTCAGGCTTTTGTCCTGCCTGGATCGGTTTTTACCCTGCCCGGATCGGATACTCGCCTTACATACTCGCTTCAGAAATAAAAAAAAACAAAATTCTCTGAACTTTTCTGAAATCACTCGGTCAGATCAGTCATCTTCTTTAGGGGAGGCTCTGCCCTACCCAATCAAAACTGCTGATTTTCAACATGAAAATCTTATGAAATTGCGTCCAAACGTAATTTTTTGTTGCCAAAAACCAACAAGAAAGCCCTGTTAAGGGTATAAATACGCATATCGACACACTTAAAGTATGAGAAGGGTGACTAAACACCATTAAATGCCTTAAGATTCGATCAGCACTCAGGAAACCCAGCGGGTATTTATAAAATAGTACTTACTGTGTTGCTATACTGGACCCGTTTTCTGATGTATTTTTTTATTTGCGGCGGGGGTTCGCTGCGAGTCACTTATCCAGCTTCAAGCTCAACGAGGAGAAACATGAACAAACCCTCCAAATTCGCTCTGGCACTCGCCTTTGCTGCTTTCACAGCAACAGGCGTCGCTTCCGCGCAAACGGTAGACAATTGGAAGAACGGCTCAGGTGAGCTCATTTGGAAGAACGGTTCCAATGAACTCTGCTGGCAAGACAACTTCTGGACCCCAGCTACGGCTGCAGCCGAGTGCGTCAAAAAATCTGGTCAGCCTACAGCTGACAAGATTTCGATCAAAGCAGAAGCTTTGTTTGACTTTGACAAAGCAATCGTCAAACCAGAAGGTCGTAAGATTCTCGACCAGGTTGCCGCTCGCCAAGCTCAAATCAAACTCGAAACCATTATCGCCGTCGGTCACACTGACTGGATCGGTACTGATGCCTACAACCAAGCTCTCTCGGTTCGCCGTGCTGATGCTGTGAAGGCATACTTGGTTTCAAAAGGCGTTCCAGCTAATCGCATCACTGCATCCGGTAAAGGCAAGGCTAATCCCGTCGCTGACAACCGTACTGCAGCGGGTCGTGCGCAGAACCGTCGCGTAGATGTTGAAATCATCGGCAGCAAGAAGTAATTCTTGACGCTGACTGGCTAGGCTGTTTCGGCAGTCTCAGCTAGCTTAAAAGACCTCGTTCGCGAGGTCTTTTTTCTTTTGTGGATTCCATTCGGTTATTGACTAATGTTTGTTACTGTGACTTGGTATTGCTTTGTTGTTTTCTAAACGTATCTTGGCACCTACGCCAGGCTTTTAAAAAGAATTGCCATGAATGCTGACATGCCCAAGGGCTCTAGTAACGTTGATCAAGCCGAACTCGACAAATTCAGTGCCCTCGCCTCGCGCTGGTGGGATCCGAATAGTGAGTTCAAACCTCTTCATGCCATCAATCCACTGCGCCTTGACTGGATCAAAGGGTTGACGGGCGGACTTCAGGGCAAAAAAGTGCTGGACGTAGGCTGTGGCGGTGGTATCTTGGCTGAAAGTATGGCAATCAGTGGGGCCGCAGTGACCGGCATTGACTTGGCGGACAAATCACTTAAGGTCGCGCGTCTGCATGGACTAGAGTCCGGTGTCCCAGTCACCTACCGCAGCATCAGTGCCGAAGATTTGGCGCTCGAACAGCCTGGTCAGTTTGATATCGTGACCTGCATGGAAATGCTTGAGCATGTTCCTGACCCTGGCTCAATCGTGCGCGCCTCCTCGACCTTGGTCAAACCAGGCGGCTGGGTATTTTTCTCAACAATTAACCGCAATCCCAAGTCGTTTTTGTTTGCGATTGTGGGTGCTGAATACATTTTACGACTACTGCCCCGTGGCACACATAGCTGGCGCAGTTTTGTTCGCCCAAGCGAGCTCGCGCAGGCTGCGCGTGCGGCAAACCTGACCACACATCAATTAATCGGTATGGGCTACAACCCGCTGACTGAACATTATTCGCTCAATCAAGACACGAGCGTCAACTATCTTATGGCTACTCGCAAAGGCGACCTGTAAATGACTGCACTTGTTTTGTTTGATTTCGATGGCACACTTGCCGACACTGCACCTGACTTGGCCGCTGCTGCCAACAAGCAACGACTTCGCGCAGGGCTCGAGCCTTTGCCCATCGATGTCTTGAGGCCCTATTCCTCGGCTGGTGCGCGTGGCCTCTTGCGTTGTGCGTTGAACATCACGCCCGAACACCCCGATTACGAACAGCATCGCGTGCAGTTTTTAAAAGACTACGAAGCCGCGATGCATGTCGATACCTGTTTGTTTGATGGCGTTCCTGAGTTGCTCGAGAATATCTCGCGCAAAGGTTTGACTTGGGGCATTGTGACCAATAAAGCTACGTATCTTGCACAGCCTTTGGTCGTCGCGCTGGGACTGGATAAAGACTGCGCCGTACTGGTCTGTGGTGATACGACGGCGCACTTAAAACCTCATCCCCTGCCCTTGCTACATGCAGCACAACAAGCGGGCTTTGGAACGGATCGCTGTGTTTATGTGGGTGATGATATTCGAGACATACAGGCTGCGCGTGCAGCAGGCATGGCCTCTATTGCTGCGAGCTATGGATATTGTGGTCCTGATCATCCGGTCGAAACATGGCAAGCAGACCATTGCGTGCACTCTGCCAGAGAAATGTGGCCGGCGATCAAGTCGCTTTTGATGAGTTGACTGATACTTGACCGATAGTTGAACTCTTTTACAACTTAAAGGTCTGACAAAATAGATTGTTCGTCTACAATCGAATTACTGGGGCCGATCCGGATTCGACGTGGGTCGCGAAACAGTGCAGGGCATGCCGAGCACCAGTTCGCTCGTAAATCCACTGGAAACACTATAAACGCCAACGACGAGCGTTTCGCTCTGGCCGCTTAAGCGGTGAGCCGCTGCACTGATTTGTCTTTGGGTCAGGTGGAGAAATTCACAGCAGCGTCATTTACAAAGAATCGGGGTTTGCCGGGTCACTCGTCAAATTCTTAAATCCAAGTGAATCGCCAAGGTCCGGCCTGTCGGTTGGCTAAGTCCGAGGTTAAACAAAAAGTAAATCGACTACGCATGTAGAACTGCCTGCAGAGGGCTCGCGGACGGGGGTTCAATTCCCCCCGGCTCCACCACTATCCGCAAATGCCAATCCTTCGGGGTTGGCATTTTTTTGTCTAATGGTATGCATTCACGCGGGTTTGGGCGTAAAGAAGCGCAACCTGCCTTAATGTGATTTGTCAGACGACGCTCGGTATGATTTCAAACCGCCTGCAATAAATTTGGCGTTCTTGTAACCCATTTGTTTGAGCGTATTGGCAGAAAGCGCACCTCGGTTGTTGGCGTTGCAATAACAAAGAATAACCTGCTCTAAATTAGGCACTAAGCCTTCTATATTCATCTCAAGCTTGCCACGACTGCAATGCAGCGAGCCCGCGATGTGATCAACGTCGTGTTCTTCTTTGTCTCTAATATCTAACGCTATCGCACCCGCAGCCACCAATACATCGACGTCGACCACTGGCACTCCCTCGACACTTGCAATCGCTGAGTCAGAAAGCGCTTGAAATTTTTCTGTGTAAGCCATTATTTTTTACTCCATAAAAAAACATAATCAGTAAACTAGCGCAGTGGATTTACCCCAGAAAATTCGATACGCATAGGCGGTATAAGCAATGATTATTGGAAACACAATCACCACACCATAAAAAATTACCATTAAGGCTTCTGTTGCGCTTGCTGCCGACCAGATGTCCAGTTTATCGATGACAAGCCAGGGAAACAGGCTATAAGCCAAACCATAAAAAGACAAGAGAAAAATCCCAACGGTGCAGGCGAAAGGTATCGCCGCCCCATACTGATTATTGTCTGCGAATCGGGTGGGTAAGCGCTTTAAACTCCTTGCAATCACAGCAAATAGTATGGCCGTCACCGCTGGGATCGGGAACAGCATCAGCACGTAGGGAAAACTGAACCACTTATCAAAAATGCGTGGGCTGACCCAAGGGGTTGCAATCGAGATTGCAACCACACCCAACACAGTGACCCACAGACTACTACGCGCCCACTGAACCGCTTGTAACTGAAGCGGCCCCTCTGTCTTCATAATCAGCCAACCCGCGCCGAGCAGTCTGTAAGCAGCAATCAAACAAAAGCCAATTAGTGCGCTAAAGACATAACTTAGCGTATCGTCCTTAAAGCCCGTGATCAGCTGACCCAACATGAAACCCTGCGACCAAGATGCGAATAAGGATCCTAGGTAAAAGGCTCTATCCCACAGGGGACGATGGTGCACTTTGGCCTTGACTCTAAAATCAAATGCCACTCCCCGGAGGGTCAATGCAACGAGCATCAGCGCCACAGGCAAATAGAGTGCGCCCAAGATAACGCCATGCGCAGCAGGAAACGCTACAAGTAAAATCCCAACGCCAAGCACCAGCCAGGTTTCGTTCGCATCCCAAAAAGGGCCAATACTTGCCACCATCATGTCTTTTTGTTCGATCGTTGATGCTTGACGCAACAGGATACCAACGCCTAAGTCATAGCCATCCAAAATGACATAAGCAAGCATCGAAATTGCCATAATCAACGCAAAGGCTAAGGGCAACCATCCGGCTGGGCTCGCCAGAATCATTTGATAATCAAACATTTTTTAACTCCGTGAAGTTCACCTTCGCAGACAGGACTTCTTTTTGATCGCGCTTAGGTGCCGGTTGAATCGCCTTTTTTGCGAGGTAAAAGACAACCGAAATATAGGCACCAAGCAATAAGATGTAGAGCAAAAGGTAGATGGTCAGCGTCAGAGCAATACTGGTCGCGGGTACCGTTGAGGCTGCTTGCGCAACGGTCAATAAGCCGTAGACTAGCCAAGGCTGGCGTCCAATTTCTGTCACATACCAACCCGCAATCAACGCGACCCATCCCGCAAACGTCATCGCAACCAATATCTTTGCGATCATTTGAGAGGGTCGACGTTTAATGCGTAATTCAAACGTTGCCCACCAACTGACCACCAACATTAAAAGACCGATTCCAACCATCACTCTAAAGGCCCAAAAGACAGGAGCGACAGGCGGATGCTTGCCTTCAAAAGCATCCAGTCCCAGCACTTCACCATCCCAATGATGGGTGAGATATAGGGAGGCAAGATTAGGGATCGCAATTTCAAAGTTGTTGGTTTTACTTTTCTCATCTGGCAAAGCGAATAGCACCGCAGGGACGCCTTTTTGCGTCTTCCATATACCTTCCATCGCAGCGAGTTTGGCCGGTTGATGTTCCAACGTGTTCAGTCCGTGCAAATCACCTACGAAAATTTGTACAGGAATAAGTACCGCAGCGACAAAAACGCCCGCACGCATCGTCGCCATGACGGCATCGCTTACGTCCTTTTTTAGCCAACGATAGGCGCTAATCCCCGCCAAGAGAAATGAGACTGTCAGGCCCGAGGCAATCATCATATGCGTGAAGCGGTAGGGAAAAGACGGATTAAATATCACCTCGAACCAACTGGTCACGTAAGCCTTGCCATCAATCATTTCGAAACCTGCAGGCGTGTGCATCCACGAGTTCAAGGCCAAAATCCAAAACGCAGAGGCAGTCGTACCAAGGGCAACCAACCAAGTCGCGGTCGTGTGAACCCATTCACTCACTCGACCTCGACCAAAAAGCATAATGCCTAGCATGGTCGCCTCGAGAAAAAAAGCGGTCAACACTTCGTAGGCCAATAAGGGGCCAGCAATGTTGCCAACGGTATTCATAAAGCCAGGCCAATTCGTACCGAACTGGAAGCTCATCGTGATGCCGCTGACAGCACCGATCGCAAACGTCAGTGCAAAGATCTTGATCCAAAACTGATAGGCGTCCATCCAGAATTGCTTCCCGGTAGAAACGAACCTCGTTTTAAAGTAAAGCAAGAACCAACCCAACCCGATACTAATCGTCGGAAAAAGGATGTGAAAAGTGATATTGGCTGCGAATTGAATGCGTGCTAACAACGTGGGGTCTAGGGATTCCATCTTAGTCCTTGCTCAGCTTTTGGTTATGTGGTGCTTTTGCGCCAACTGTGCACATTTCAACGAATCGGACACTTGACATGCTCACGGGGCCCCTTATATTTAACTTAACAATATTATATTGAATAATATTTTAAATGCAAATATAATATTTAAAATGATTCAATGAAAGGTATCAAATATGAACGCCTCAAATGTTGAAATTGATGAGGGTGACACCCTGGCACTTAGAGTTGGAGGTACTACTCGTGGACATTAAAAATCTAACACCGGGTTTTTCTGTGTCTGAACAAATTACTGTCGCAGACATGCCATCGCTGATGCAAGCTGGCTTTAAGTCAATCATCTGTAACCGCCCTGATGGAGAGAGCTCAGATCAAACCAATTTCAAAGAAATTGAACAAGCTGCAGCGCTGCAAGGTTTGTCTGTGCGGTATCTTCCAGTCGAGTCAGGAAAAGTAACCGATGAGCAGGGTCAGACATTTGCTGAACTTATGGATCAAATGCCTAAGCCGATACTTGCCTACTGCCGCACAGGCATGCGTAGCGCTTCGCTTTGGGCTCTTGCTAATGCTGGCACAGCACCCTTATCTTCAATCATTGAAATAACGGGCCGTGCAGGTTATGACATAAAAGCGTTAACGCGACGAATCATCAATGGCGGCCGCACGCCTGTCGTCACTACTGATGTCAAGCATGACGTGGTTATCGTAGGGGGTGGGGCTGCAGGCATCTCGGTTGCTGCCAGTCTTTTAGCACGAAGCCCCCAACTGGATATTGCTATCATTGATCCTGCGGATGTTCATTACTATCAACCAGGATGGACAATGGTTGGCGCAGGTGTCTTCGATGCCTCATTTACTGCACGTACGATGGGTTCAGTCCTTCCGCGCGGCGTCACCTGGATCAAGTCAGCGGTTGCGGCTTTTGAACCAGAAAGGAACTGTGTCGTTCTCCAAAATTGCCAAGATGTTACCTACAAACAACTGGTAGTTTGCCCGGGTCTCGCCCTCGACTGGGACAGCATCGAGGGCTTAACGGATACGCTAGGTCGTAATGGTGTCACGTCTAACTATCGTTACGATCTTGCCCCCTACACGTGGGAACTTGTGCAGAAGTTAAAAGCCGGCAAGGCGATCTTCACTCAACCTCCCATGCCGGTCAAATGTGCCGGTGCGCCACAAAAGGCGATGTATTTGTCGGCCGATTACTGGAGAAAGCAGCGCGTACTGCACCACATCGATATTCAGTTCTGCAACGCTGGTGCAGTGCTGTTCGGAGTGGCCGACTATGTTCCTGCTCTGATGGAGTATGTAAAAGCGTATGGTATCGGTTTGAATTTTGGCAGAACACTGATCAGTATTGATGGAGGAGCAAAAAAAGCAAACTTCAGTCAGACCGCCGCCGACGGAACAAAGCGAATCATCACTCAGGACTTTGACATGATTCATGTTGTTCCACCTCAAAAAGCGCCAGACTTTATCCGTGTTAGTCCGCTAGCAGATGCCGCAGGATGGGTTGACGTTGACCTTGCTACGTTACGTCACAAGAATTATGAAAATGTCTTCGGTTTAGGAGACGCAACGAATACAACCAATGCCAAGACTGCGGCTGCAGTGCGCAAACAGGCTCCTGTTGTGGCACACAATCTTCTAACTGCTATGGGTCGATTAAAAGGTCATGCAAAATATGATGGCTATGGCTCATGTCCGTTAACGGTTGAGCGAGGAAAAATTGTCTTAGCTGAATTTACCTATGGCGGCAAAGTGGCACCAAGTTTTCCCAAATGGCTCATCGACGGCACAAAGCCGTCCATATTGGCATGGTATTTGAAAGAACGAGTCTTGCCTCCTTTGTACTGGGACGCCATGCTAAAGGGACGAGAATGGCTCGCGCAACCGCAAATAACAAATTGAAAAAATAGTTCAATTAAACCGCAAAAGACCATCCTTTCGAGGATGATCTTTTTTTACCTACAAGTTTGGGGCTTACTTCGAGTTAAAGAGACTTTTGCGAAAAATACCAGTCAGTCATTTCATAGCCCTCAGTCAATCTCTTTTCAAGATCCTGACTTGTTTTTGGCGGTGACACAATGACCTTGCAACCTGGTGTCCAGTTTTCTGGTGTCGCAACTCCGTGTGCGTCGGTTGTTTGCAGTGCTTCTAACAGCCTGATGAACTCATTGATGGAGCGACCGTTACTCATGGGGTAGTAGACCATCGCACGCAAAATTCCTTTGGGATCAATAAAGAAGGTAGCGCGAACGGCTTGTGTATCGGCGGCACCTGGATGAACCATTCCGTAAACACGGGCGACATCCATTTTGATGTCCTCGATGATCGGAAAGGGAATCTTGACGCCAAATTTCTCTTCAATGTTTTGCGTCCAAGCCAAGTGTGCGAACACCGAATCAATAGACAATCCGAGTAAGTCGCAATTCATGGATTGAAACTTGTCGTGGGCTCGAGCAAAAGCGATGAATTCCGTTGTGCAGACAGGGGTAAAGTCGGCCGGGTGGGCAAATAAAATGAGCCACTTTCCCTTGTAATCAGCAAGTTTTTTCTGTCCGTGGGTGGTGCGCACATCAAAATCTGGTGCGGGTGCGTTGAGTTGGGGAAAGCTTGACGATGTTTGTTCCATTTTGAATCTCCTGAGTCTGCGTTTGAGATTTCAAACACACAACTCATTTAAATTCATATTTAATATTATGTATATAAATATATTATTATTAGATCGATAGATTTGATCTATCGCAAATGACAAGTTCTTTTAATCCCTCAGCATTTAAATAGCAGCCTCGAAACCGCCACAAAAAACGATACATATGCGATACGGCGACTTTTCAAATTCGTAGACCTAATTTTTACAGGGCTCTCCGGAGACATATTATTCCCCCCGGCTCCACCATATCGCACAAGACCATCCTTTTGAGGATGGTCTTTTTTTTCCTAGAAGTTTGAGTTCATGCGGTTCTTTATCGCAGATATGAGTCGAAGTCCAAGAGTGGTTATCGAAGCTTATTGAGGTGACTTTGAATACCACTGCACCTCTTGATTGCGTACGAAACTACCTTCAATACAAATGCCAATGATATGTGCTCAGCGTTCGCCTTGTGTGACGCCATTTAATTTTTTAAAAGAGTCAATCATTTGGCTTCCCGTTACCTCTTGTGCATTAATCAGAGAGGCTACGCTTAAAGTCGCAGGCGCACTCAGGCTGCAATATAACTCATACGCCGCAAATCTTTTTTAATGCACTACCCTTTGCCCACGTCGTCAATGCATTCAAGAACTCATGCACTGCAGGATGATTATTGTGTCGACGTGTCATTGCATAGACGTCAGCAGATAGAGTCGTGTCAGATAATGCTCGAAAAACAATTTCGTCTTTACGAATATGCGCGATCGACGCGGGTGCCAGTGCCACACCTAAGCCGGCTGCAACCCAGTTAGCCATCGCGGGCATTTCAATCACATGCTGTGCAACCCGAGGTACGAAACCCTCAGCGATGCAAGCATCAAAGATGCTTTGTGCATAGGCTGATGATTCAGGATGCAATAGAACCATCGATTCATCGCGTAATTCCTTGAGGTGAATTTTTCTTTTTCTCGCCAAGCGATGATTAAGCGGCAAGACAGCCATCACGGGGTCACGCCATAGCAGTTTCGCGGACAAATCTGGATGCTCGGAGGGATTGCGTAAAAGGCTAATATCCACTCCTCCATCGTACAAAGACCGCAAATGATCGGCAGGTTTCATTTCTCGCAGAATAATCTCTACCTGTGGCCGGGCAGCGCGGAACTCGCCTATAAAGTAAGGTAATGGCCCCATAAAATGAGAGCCGGACAGGCCAATCTGTACTTGTCCCTCCAGACCCTTTTCAACTTGTTTGACGTGATCACAGGCTTGATCCAGGCGGTCAAGTATTGCCTGACAGTGGGTCAAAAAAACTTTGCCCGCTTCACTCAATGCAACACTACGACTTGTGCGGTAAAAAAGTTTGCTGCCCAACTCATGTTCAAGATTTGCTATTTGCAAACTTAGCGGAGGTTGAGAGACGAAGAGTTTCTCAGCCGCGCGAGTAAAGTTCAATTCTTTAGCCAAAACAACGAAATAGCGTAATTGTCTGAGTTCCATGATTGATTCGTATTAGATATAGATGAATTTAAATTATGTATTAGACAGTATCAATCTTCAAGCAGAAGATACACACTTCTTGAACTTTTCTGGAAAACCATCATGTCAAGATCATACCGAGTTGGCTTAATTGTCCCGAGTTCTAACACGACTATGGAAACGGAAATCCCAGCCATGTTAAGAGCGAGAGAGTTAGTGTTACCTGAACGCTTTACATTTCACTCCAGCCGGATGCGAATGATGGAAGTTACAAAAGAGCAGCTAGCCGCGATGGATCGCGACTCTGATCGCTGTGCGACTGAACTATCAGACGCACGGATGGATGTCATGGGATATGCGTGCCTGGTGGCAATCATGAGTATGGGTTTAGGCTATCACCGCGAGTCGCAAAAACGGCTGCACGAGATCACAATCGCCAACAATGGAACCGCTCCTGTCACAACCAGCGCCGGTGCCTTAGTCGAGGGCTTGCACGCGCTGGGTGCAAAACGCGTGTCAATCATCGCCCCTTACATGAAGCCTCTCACGCAGGTCGTCATCAACTATCTTAATAACGAGGGGATCGAGGTCATTGATAGCATTTCCCTTGAAATACACGACAACTTAAAGGTCGGCGCACGTGATCCGAAAGCGCCTACTGATCTTTGGCAACAGCTTAATGTGCAGGGTGCTGATGCAATCGTTGCTTCAGCATGCGTACAAATGCCCTCCTTGGCCTCTGTTCCGATGATAGAGCAAGCCAGTGGTCTGCCTGTAGTGTCCAGCTCGATCTGCACGACTTGGTCAATCTTGAAGCATTTGGGAATCGAACGTCGCGCACCCGACGCAGGTGCACTGCTCTCAGGTCGATATTGACCCTTTTACAGCCAGCAATTTCCATCAGATTTTTCAACGCTAGCCCCTTCACCTGTCGTCATAGCTTTTCAATAAAACCTTCCTTTACCCTCACGGAGTCTTGTATGAAAATCGCTCTTACTTCCTTAGCACTCATGACCCTCGCAACTATTTCACATGCAGAGACCTTCACGATCAGCAGCCCTGACATTAAAGCCAACAGCGTGATTGAGAAGCGTTTTGAATTTAATGGCTTTGGTTGTTCTGGTGAAAACATGTCTCCAGCACTCAACTGGAAAGGGGCACCGAAAGATACAAAGGCTTTTGCTGTAACGGTATATGACCCCGATGCGCCCACCGGCTCTGGCTGGTGGCACTGGATGGCGATCAATATCCCGGCAGATGTTCAGGCCTTAGCAGCGAATGCAGGCGCTGTCGGTGGAAAAAACTTACCCAAGGGTGCTAGTCACGGTCGTAACGACTACGGAGTTGCTGGATGGGGTGGAGTATGCCCACCCCAAGGTGATCAGCCACATCGTTATATCTTCACAGTGCATGCGCTGAAGGCTCCAATTGAAGTTCCAGCCGATGCGACAGCCGCGTTGACGGGTTACGTGATGGGAATGAACACCATCGCCAAGACGAGCTTTACAGCAACCTATGGTCGTCCCGCTGCAAAATAATGAGATTGGGATAGGAGGTCAGAAAAGTGAAATGTCTGGCTATCGCCTCAGAGACTAACTTTACATGTCCGTCCCTATCTCACCACTTTGGTTTGCGCTTTTCAACAAACGCGGTGATGCCTTCGTGCGCCGAAGCGCTCATCGCGATGTTGCAAAAGCTATCCGCTGCAGCAGTGACCGCTTGCCTGTAACCATTGTCATTGGCTTGCATGAACGCCGCACGTCCAAAACGAATCACCTCGGCTGACTTTCCGCACATCACCTGCGCCAAAGCACGGGCCGCGTTCATTTCCTGCCCCTCCTCGACCAGCTGACTAATCAGCCCCAGCCCCATCGCCTCGTCTGCATCAAACGCCCGGCCACTAAAAAGCAACTCAAACGCGCGATGACGACCAATAATACGGGGTAAGTGCGTGAAATGAATGGAGGGCAAAACCCCCGCATCGATTTCGGGGTAGCCGAACGTCGCGTTGCGCGACGCAACAATCATGTCGCAGGAGATAGCGAGCGTCATGCCACCGCCTCGTGCGGTACCGCCAATCGCAGCAATCGTGGGTTTACCCATCGAAAACTGCAAATCCGTCATTTTGATATAGAGCCGATCAAGCAGCGAGCGAAATTTAGCTGCACCCTCTGTATGAACCGCAGCTAGGTTTAAACCCGCACAAAATCTGCCTGGAACATGGCTGCCAACGATCACGGCACGCACTGCATCATCCGCAGCTGCCTGCGCTAAATAATCTAGATACTGATTGAGCATCTGCTCTGAGAGCGCATTCACTGGCGGATGATTGAGCATGATTTCAGCCACACCATTGCGAACTTCATAACTCAGAAATGACATAATTTTTCCTTGTTCTGGCTGACCCAGAATGACACCTAACGGGTTTTGCACTGCATAATAGTTCGATACAGACAAACAAGTTATAGCAAAGCTTATATGAAACCCTTAAAAAATATAAAAGTCGTCGATCTGAGCAAAGTCCTCGCAGGACCGCTTTGTGCTCAGTTTCTTGGGGAGTTGGGCGCGGATGTGATTAAGATCGAGCCTGTTGGCAGTGGCGATGACACCCGCGCATGGTTACCTAAGGAAAAAGATCAATCTGCAATTTTCCTTGCAGTAAACCACAACAAGCGTAGCATCGCAGTCGACCTTAAATCTCCCGAAGGCCAAGAGATTATTCATGAACTCGTGGCCAAGGCCGATATTATTCTTCAGGGTTTTGGATCTGGCACCGCCCATAAGCTAGGGGTTGATTATGAAACGATTAGCAAGATCAACCCAAAAATCATTTATCTTGAAATCTCAGGCTATGGGCGCGATGGTCCCCTCGGGAAAGAGCCTGGATACGACGTGATGCTTCAGGCGTTTAGTGGAATGCTCAGCTCGATGGGCGATCCAGACGGAAGCTTTTCACGCGCGAGTTTTTCACCTGTCGATCTCGGTACAGGATCTTTTGCACTGAGTGGCATATTGGCAGCATTACTAGAGCGCCAACAGACCGGTAAAGGCGTCTATGTCGAAGTGTCCCTGCTAGATACTTCGATCTCACAAATGGGATACATGGCACAAAACTATTGGCGAACAGGTTCGCCTCCCCGCCGCATGGGCACAGCCCATCCCGCCATGTCACCCTATCAAGCCTTTGAAACAGCAGATGGCTACCTCATGCTTGGTGTGGGCAATGACGCGCAATGGAAACGATTTTGTACCGCAACCAAATTTGATCACCTTATGAATGACCCACGCTTTGCAACCAATGCAGAGCGCGTTTCAAATTTTAATGAAACCGTCCGAGTAGTAGGCGAAGTGATGCGTACGCGCTCGACTAATGAATGGTTGAGCTTGCTCAGGGCTGCAGGCGTACCCTGCTCTCCAATCAATACCTTAGATCAAGCGCTTGAACATCCACAAGTCCAAGCACGCGCACTCATTGTTGAAACTGAGCATCCCGTACTTGGAACAACAAAAAATGTCGGCTATCCAGTCAAATTCAATCATGAACCTAGACACGCTTCCCGTCACGCGCCGCTCTTAGGCGAACACACCAAAGAAGTGCTACAAGAAATGGGCCTATCCACTGAGCGCATTGATGCTTTATTTGAACAAGGCGTCGTTGAACAGGCCAAAATTAGCCGTTAAAGAATAGAGAAATTTTATGTTCACCTTTAAACAGTATTACTTTGATGACTTTACGCTCGGTGAAGAATTCCCGATCCCGTCTCGCACGATGACAGAGGCGCTTTTTGCAGCGTTCCAGCTGGCGAGTGCTGACAACCATCCCAGTCATTATGATGTTGAATACTGCCGTAAACGTGGCATGCCAAACTTAGGTGCACACGGCTTTCAAATTTTGATTCAAAGCGCTGCGGGTGCGGGATGGTTTCCCCATTACGTGGAGGACTCAATGAAAGGCTTCATTGAGCAATCCAGCAAATTTCTTAAACCCGTCTACGTCGGTGACACCCTCTATCCAAGCCTGAAAATATCAAAGCTAGACTGCGGCAAGACCACTGGCGTGGTCACCCTCGCCTCCACCATTTTGAATCAACGAGATGAATTGGTCATGGAGGGTGAACAGAAATACCTGATTAAACGCCACCCTAGTTGTCACGTTTCATAACCTCCAAGCCCAATGGGCACTGGCGTGCGAGAAAGGCACACTCAAGATAATTTTCTACGCGTACTATCCGACTTTTGGAAACAACAGCACTGATCCTGCTTTCACCGTGTATTGATCCACATGACCAGACACTTTCAAATCATTGTCGATGTAGTGCAGATGAAATTTCTCACCAGGGTGGGTAATCAATCCTTCTAGCTTGTCGCCACTATAAACACCAACCAGCTGACCTGCCGAGAGAGGACTGCGAAAAAGCTTCATGCCCGCCTGATCATTCGCATAACCGCCATGACCGGCGTGTCCGCCACTCGCTGCACTCGCACCATGACCGTTCTTCTGAGGCGCATCACCCGATGGACGCTCGCCGGTGACGACATGCCAAATCAAATGTGCATAATTTCCTGTGACTCTAAATATAAAAGGCTGGGTTAAATCAAGTTGCCTAGAGGTCGCTTGCTGGGTGACAAATGCTTCAAACTGCGCTTGGGTCATATCCGACGGCACCTTGACCGAGTCCCAGTCCGTCACTTTTGCGCTAGCCCACAACACCGCTGAGTCGTTGGCTTTGGGTGGCTGCACCGAACCTTTTGGATCAGTACCAAGACTGACTAAAAGTTTGCCATCAATTTGAATGATCTCTCCCTTCAGTCCCGCTAAGGCACCAACGCCCCAAACGCCAGCTGTTACGGGTAATTCTGACAAAAGTACTTGCCCTTTCGTTTCTCCCGACTGCATCATGTGTTTGAAATTGCCGTAGTGCTTGAAATCCTGCACCTGTGCGATGGCAGCCGAAGCCGCTAAAGTGATTGTGGCGATCAATA
The DNA here is from genome assembly GCA_945897365.1 of Bordetella parapertussis. Lineage (GTDB taxonomy): Bacteria > Pseudomonadota > Gammaproteobacteria > Burkholderiales > Burkholderiaceae_B > Zwartia > Zwartia parapertussis_A. The sequence goes on from CAMDFD010000002.1 coordinate 168,793, forward strand.
AAGAAAATGTATGACGCATGAGATGTCCGAGAGATGGCTGAAATAATTGAATTGTCGCGTAAATCAGTGCGTAACTATATGAAAATACCGATTGAAACGATCAAAAACGTTGGCTAACCAGTCAGTACACATATAAAGCTCAAACCGCACCGGTGTATTCTCCGCGAGCGGGATAGTCTTTATTAATCGAATAGTCGATCGCAAGCATAAGATCTCTAAAAGATGGACGGGCAAACGGCATGGTTTGCACGGCACCGTAGTAGAGCGTCTGATCGGGACGGATCAAAAACAATCCTGGCTCGATGAAGATGGCTGGTTCTTCAACACCCGCCGAGGTTAACCCTCTGCCAGTCGAGAGATACAAACCCCAAGCACGCGCACTCGCCAGTGAGAGGTCATACCCAAACCGCAGTTCAGGCATCCCTACCCTGTTAGCCATCTCGCGTGCTCTGCCTTCGTCGTCTGACGAAATCGCGATCACATTCACACCGCGCTCTTTCAATTGAGGTAATAAGACACCGAGATCTTTTAGATACGCGACGCACAATGGGCAATGCAGACCTCTGAAAAACACCACTAGGGTAAAAGTCTTGGGCTGATCCTGCGCCAAGCTAAATGGACCATGATCAATTGTGGGTAGCTCTAGATTAGGGACGGTTTGACGTGGAATAAGCATTGATGGCTCCTGATTTTAAGCGTATAAATAATATGACAGAGTACAATCTTACAGACCGCTAAGTTAGGAGACAGAGGCCATGACATGCACAAAAATTTTAAATTTTATAAAAACTGTATTGCTATGTCAGATTTTAATCTTGCCGATCATGTCTGCGGCGTTTGGATTGCCTATTCTGGTTGTTGGTCACAAAAATCCAGATAGTGATGCGATATTTTCAGCAATTTCACTCGCATATTTGAAATCACAGCAAGGACAGCCCTCACTTGCGATCGCATCGGGCAAGCCAAACCCAGAGACACAATTTGCATTAGATTTTTTCAAATTAAAAGCGCCAGAGGTCATGCTCAACGTGGCGAATCGAAAAGTCATTCTCGTTGACCACAATACATATACTCAGGCACCCGACGATATCAAGCAAGCAGAAATTGTAGGGATTATTGATCACCATAGTCTCGGTGGCATATCAACTGATGAGCCCATAGAAGTCCTCATTAAACCCGTTGGCTGTAACAATACAATCATTTGGCAACTTTACCAACAAGCGGGGATACCCATACCGGCCTCTATTGCCGGAGGTATGTTGACGGCAATTCTCTCAGACACCTTGGCCTTTCGATCACCAACAACAACCGAATCAGATCAGATTGCAGCCAAGAGTCTCGCATCGATTGCAGGGGTCGATGATATTCAAAAGTATGCTCACCAAATATTTTTGGCGGGCGAAGCTGATTTAAAAACAGCATCCATTGACAGTTTGCTGCAAAGAGATTTCAAGAATTTTGAGATGAGTGGCAACAAGGTAGGGATCGCGCAGTTGTCTGCATTCAACTTTGAACTTCTGAAAAAGCGCAAAAAGGACTTTTACGAAGAGATGCAAAAATTGCTGAATCAGCAAGGATATAAAACGATCATACTCATGCTGACAGACGTTCAATCCATGGGGTCTGAAGTCGTATTAACGGGTGCATATCAAGCTGATATTGCGAAAGCATTTAACCTTGAATTAAACAACCACTCAGGATGGGCTGCCGGCGTCATGAGCAGAAAGAAACAAGTCGTCCCATTAATGGAAAAGGTTTTCAAAAATAAATAACGACTTACCTCTGATCTTTAGAGCGACTTTGATGTTACTTGATGATACTCATAACCTTGACGTCGATTGCCATCGCAACCAAAACTCCAATGTAGACCTCGCCGATGATTTCGACCATCGTTTTTTCACTCACTGGTTCCGCTGGCCACTCAGAGTGATCAATATCGACACGAATTTCCCCAGTACCATCGCTAAAAGCATACTTGTCGCCACCAATTTTTCGAATGATGTTACCTCTGAGAGTGACCTGCAGAGCATCAACTGGATTCCGCAAAAGATCAGCAACAGTCATCGGCTGAAAAGACGCATTACCTTCTGCTCCTTGAAAAGCACCGCTCGATGCAGACGAATCCGTATATTGAGCCATGGCTGAGCTCGCTGCCAAGCTGACGCCAATTGACAATAATGCTGAGACAATGAATTTGCTTTTCATAATATCTTCCTCGAGTAAATCAAGTGACCCCTCAAAGTACATCCTAACATGCGCCATAGTACAAGCTTAATTTAGGTGTTGAGTTCAAAAATGAAGTGCAATAAGGTAGGTATCGCAAATTTATCAGCATTCAACGTTGAGCTTCTCACAGAACGTAAAAGTGATTTTTACGAGAGGATGCAAAAACCACTCAGGGTGAGCTGCCGGCGTCATAAGCAGAAAGAAACAAGTCGTCCCATTAATGGAAATGGTTTTCAAAAATAAATAACGACTTGTCTCTGATCTATAGAGCGAGCTTGATGTTACTTAATGACGCGGAGGACCTTGACGTCGATTTCCGTCGGACTCATAAATTCAACGTCGACCTTACCGATGATTTCGACCGTCGTTTTTTCATTCACTGTTTCTGCTGGCCACTCAGAGTTGTCAATATCGACACGAATTTCCCCAGTACCATCGCTAAAAACATACTTGTCGCCACCAATTTTTCGAATGACGTTACCCCTGAGAGTGACTCGCAGATCATCAACAGGAGTCCGCAAAATATTAGCAACAGTCATCGCCTGATCAGACGCACTACCTGGTCCTTGAAACCCACCGCGCGATGCAGACGAACCCGTATATTGAGCCATGGCTGAGCCCGCAGCCAAGGTGACGCCAATTGACAATAATGCTGAAACAATGAATTTGCTTTTCATAAAATCTTCCTTGATTGAAATAAGTGATCTCTCAAAATACATCCTAACAAGTACCATAGTACAAGCTTAATATAGGACTTAAAAACAGCTTTTTTCTGATCAAAACTTACGAATTCCGACATTTTCAAAAAATGTTTTCTTTTAATGTTTTTAATCAAATGAACAATATCATCAGCCAAAACGAATGGCCTGAACTGAACGAAGGTGATCCACTTGCAGATGCTGTGATTGCTGATTGGATAAAGGCTTCGCCTGAGAGAAAAAATTTGTTACTTGAAGGAATAAGAAATGGCGCACACTCGATTCCTCAAGCACCAGCCTCTTATCATGCTTTGCTCACTCAAGCTGAAGAATGCTTAAAGGCAACTTCTTTTCTGGATCTTGCACCGGTACCTTATCTGTATGCAAGTCCGCTGTGGATCAGCATCTCCATGGGACCGGGTGCCCTGCTGCATACCTATACCGATCCAAATATAGCCAACATATTGGTTCAGAGTGGAAAACTTGTGAATGAAGCCGCGTCTAGACGTTTGTCTGAAACACAATTATGGCTCCTTAAGCTTTTACAAGCTGACTCGTGGCAAATAGGAGGCGCAGGCTATGTTCATACCCTGCAAGTTAGACTGATTCATGCCAAAGTGCGGGCAAGCATGAAAAAAAAGACACCCGCTCACTACGACAGCCCGCCAATTGATCAGCGTCAAATGGTACATACGTGGTTGGGTTTTGCAATGGTCTCACCAAGGGCTCTTGAACGTCTTGGCATTGAATGGACCGCGGAGGAAAAGACCCATGTCGCTGCGCTTTGGCAAATTGTCGGAAAACTTCTGGGCATACCGTCAAGAATCATGATTGAACTTGCTCGTGACGGTTGCGCAGAACATTGGCTAAAAAGTTTCAATCGGGCTCCGTCCTATCCTGATGAAAATGCGCGGGTACTGACTCAGTCGATGCTAGAGGCGTTAGGTCAACGTATGTCTGTGGCGATGAAACTTCCCAAAGATATTGCGATCGCGCTGATGCACGGCTTTGCCCGGCATATTCATGGTGATGCCTTAGCGGATGCGTTCGGTGCATCGGATGCATCACTTTCTGCGCTGATACCTACCTACGTCGATGCCAATCGCTATCACATACAAAAACTTAGACAGGATGAGAGTTACAGACAATCTTTCATGGCTCAATCCTCCAGGCAGATCCATGCAATATGCGCCCAAATAGACGGCTCGGCAGCCTATCAGCAGAACTAACTGAGGACACCCGTTACAAGCCAGTCACGCCTCACAAGATCACAAAGCGTCATCGCAATGTAAACTGCTTGTCATATGGTCACTTTGAAGTGATAGGATAACTGTATTTCTAACGGGACAAATCCACAGAGGCAAGTCCAGACTCTAATGAAGAATTTATCTTTTTCTACGTTACGCTTCTTTAGTACATGCATCGTTATTGGCTTTCTTTCAGCATGCTCTGATGGTAGCTCTTCCGGTGGATCTCCAATCGCAAATCCAACAGTTCAAACTTCAGTAGGCGTCATTCAAGGTCTTGAACGTTCCTACACTTCACCCGTTATCAAGGGCGAATCCATCACCTACAGCGTGTATGAGTATCGCGGCATTCCTTATGCTCAAGCCTTAACCCAAAATGAACGATGGGGACTGGCAAAACCTTCAATAACGCTTGGGCCAGAAATATTTAAGGCATATGAATTTGCTGCGGCTTGTCCGCAGCAAGCTCGCTTTGATTTAACGGAGGCGAGTTTTAATGAAGACTGCCTGACCTTAAACATCACTACACCTATTCGTAGCACGAGCTCTGGAAAACTCCCGGTGGTCATTTGGATGCCGGGAGGCGGTTTTGTAGGCGGCTCTTCTAATTTATATCGTTTAGACAAGCTCGCGCACGAGGGTCAGATCATCATAGTCTCGATTAATTATCGGGTAGGGGCGCTTGGATTTATGCCGCACCCATCGATCACGGAGGGCTGGAATGGAAACCTGGGGCTTGAGGATCAGCGTTTAGCCATGCAGTGGGTTAAAGATCATATTGAATCCTTTGGTGGTGATCCAACCAAGATTACGCTTGCGGGTGAGTCGGCAGGCGCAGCTTCAACATGTTTACACGTTCTTAGCAAAACAAAAACCAATGGGTTATTTCAACAGGCAGCCCCATTAAGCTATAACTGCTTATATGAGTGGCCAACGCTGGCGTCAGCATTAGCACAGTCAAATATCGATACGTCAGGTCAACAAACGCCGATCTATCAACGCATGGCTAAAGAGTTGGGATGCCCAGAGGATTCAGGGAGCTCGTCGTTGAGTTGTATGCGTCAAAAATCGATTTCTGACATACTTTCAGCCCAAGGAAAGGTAGCCGCTGATGTCCCACAATTTCCTTTTGCGCCCGTCATCAATACAGGCACAAGCGGAACGATCCCCCTAGTCGATTACTCGGCGGCGAGCTTGAAAGAAAATGTTCAAACTATTCCAATGCTTTATGGTGGGGCTAAAGATGAACTGCGTCTGTATGTAGCCTATGACACTATTTCAATGCCTGATATCGATACATCAAATCTTCCTATAATTTTTAGTGGCTATGAGCTCATCAAATATTACCTTCTAGATCCACTCCCGCCTGCGGATGGTTGGTCCTCTAAAATCACAACAATTATTAATGAATATTTTGGTGCGGGTCCAATCAGCGCTGACGGGTTAGGATCCATGGTTTCAGACTACACTCCAGTTGTTGGTTTGAATCACTGCTCCTATTTAAGAACAGCGAAAGCATTTAGTGAAATCATGCCTCTCTATCAGTGGGAGTTTGCAGACCCCAATGCTCTTGTTTTAGGCGTTGGTATCCCCAAAGGCCAAGACCCAAGAATGTCCCTCGGCCCGGTTCATTCAGCAGCGCTTAATTATCTCTTTCCAAACTTATCGAACACATCGGCTATCAATGCGCCTGATTTGCCGGGCCCTTCACAATTACTGGCAAATGAAATGGTTCAAATGTGGACACAATTTGTAAAGACGGGTGCGCCATACAGCACAAGCTTAAGCAATTGGCCTAAATTTAACGAGGCGAGAGAGAATTTAAACGTTATGCAGTTTATTCCAGGCAAGGTCAAATTAATAGACGCTTCCGCTAATCACAAATGCCAATTCTGGCAGACGATGGATAGCAAGTTAATGCCAATGAGTCTTAGATAATTGTAAAAAATTTAAAATGATAGCAACACGCCTGATAATCTTCAAAATAGAAATTCAAGAAAATCGGATTTAAATCATGTCACCTAAAATATTGATCGTAGAGGATGAGGATGATTTTAGAAATGGCATGGTTGAGCTTTTAAAACTTGAAAACTTTGACGCGAATGGTGTCGGGAGTATTGAAGATTATCTTGAGTGGACCAAGCACAATCAATATGATATTTTGATTTTGGATAGAAATCTGCCCGATGGTGATGGGTTAGATATCTTGAAAAGGTATCATCAACAATCTGATGCAATTTCAATAGTGTTGAGCTGCATGGGTCAACCACAAGATCGAATTCTAGGGATGAGTGTTGATGCTGACTACTATTTAGTCAAACCCTTTCCAAGCGACGAATTGCTAGCAATATTGCATCGTATCAAGCGCAGACAGAGCACTGCTCAATCACCAGAATCTGAAGTCTGGCAATTGAATGCAGTCAAATGGGCACTGAAGACACCAAATAAACTGGAAATAGCACTAACAAAAAATGAGTTTGGATTATTAAATTGCTTTATCAATCAGTCTGGTCAAGTCATTACGCGTGACGCAGTTGTCAACGGACTAGGATTTAACCCCACTACTTACGATAATCGGCGACTTGAGGTGATGTTGCGCCGCTTGAGAAAAAAAATCGAAGATGCTGGTGTGGTCAAGTTTCCGCTTCAAACGGTTTATGGTGTTGGTTTAGTATTTAACGGCGTCATGAAGGCCTCAAACTGAAGGCATTCCCTTCCTAGGGTCTTGGCGTTTGGGAAATCTTATCAATAGATGTTTCTGGGAACCAGGCAATAAACTCAGCACCCTTGCCTAAGTCACTGATCAGTTGAATTTCACCACCATAAAACTCCATCACTTTCTTTACAAAGGACAGGCCTAGACCATAGCCTGTTTTATTTTTATCAGACTGAACTTTCATAAACTCTTCGAAAATTGCTTTGTGATTGACTGGGTCAATACCAATGCCTGAGTCTTTAATTGAAATTCCCACCTTGTTGTTTTCTAATAAAATTCTGATCAGAATCTTTGACTGTGGCTCAGAGTACTTGCAGGCATTGTCTATAATATTTAGCACTACAACCTCAAGCATTTTTTCATCAATCAGTAATGTTGAGACTTGTTTTGGCGATGCATATGTAAAGATATGATTGGGATGGTAGGCTTTACATTTCTCGACAACCTCCTCAAGCCATGTATCTAGTTGAATGATTTGCGGTCTATCTGTGTCGATCTGACTCTCGATTCGATCACCCTGGAGCCAACGATCAAAGAGCAATGCCAGTCTATGTGTGGCGGAGCTGATAATCGATAGTCTTTTTTTATAAGGGTCTCCCTCCATTTGACGACTGAGCAAGGCTATCTGGTTTTCGATGATGCCTAACGGGTTCCTGAATTCGTGAGAGATCTGCGATCCAAAGCGTACGTATTGCTCGCGTAGTTTTTTCTCTCTTTCAAGCATTATTTTTAAATCATTGGTTCGATTGAATACTTGTCGCTCAAGTCTTTCTTCTGAATCACGAAGTGTTTGTACAAGAGTATTTTGCGAATACAAGACTTCGCGTTGTGCATACTCCCTTAAAAATATTTCGTGTTGAATCCGGCTTGCTAAAGCAAAGGATAACAACAACATCTCAATCGCAGAGGAGATTTGTAATACATAAGAGGTAAACCAATTGGTCGGGATAAGGTCAAGCTGACGCAGACTTGCCAAAAAACCTCCAACACACAAGGTGCCAAAAGAGATTAAATAAAACTTCGCGCTGTATTGACCCGCTTGATAGGCTCGCGCTCCGGCATATAAAACCATCACAATAACAGGCATCACAATAATGGGAAAAACTTGAAAGATCACATTTTTCAAGTTGTCGCTAAAGATCGTTGATACAACAATCGCTGCATAGGCAAAGAGTACGATCATTAAAATATTAAAAATCTGGTTTACGCTTGGTTGTTCTTTTTTTGTATTTAAAAATTTTGTTGAAAAGATCAAGGCCATTGCCGTACCGAGAGTCAACATCACGATCTGTGAAATTTGATCCCAGTGAGGTGAATTCGGCCAAAGGAAGAGTCGTCCGAAGCCGTTACCAGAAAAAATTCCAAGTCCAAAAAGTATCGCGAACGCGGAATAATACAAATAGGTGCGATCTTTTAAGTAAAGAAAGATGAGAAAGTTAAAAGCCGCGAGTATTCCCAATCCTCCGTAATAAAAGGCTTGAATCAGCGTATCTGTTTGTATGTACCTATCAAAGGCAGACTGTTCCCATAATTTCAACGGGACGCTCAAATTTTGCTTTGAATCGATGCGTAAGTAATAGTCTTTGGCAGTACTCTCAAGCATAATTGGAAAGGCGTAGTACCGATAAAAGACACCTCTTGTGTCCACAGGCCTCTGATTACCCGTTCGTGTGACCTCGCCTTGAGGTGAGTAAAAGTTGATATGATCGAGTCCGAAATAAGGGATTTCTAAAATCCAGTTCGTTGAGTGAAGTTGCTGGTCGGACAGAGCGATTTTGATCCAATACACAGAAGAGCTAAAACCAAAATTAAATTCCTCACCCCAATTAGAAGCTTGCTTAAATTTCTCTTGATACTCAGGCAAGAGAATGTCTTGATAACTGAGATTACCCGCTGGGTCGATCAACACACTCGCGTAAGGAGTAGGATTTAACGGGCTTGCCTGTCGAGCGTCAGGTTGACTCAAACCTAACGACTGGAGCCCAAAAAATATGAAGAGGCCATAGACTGCCCTCAGGAAAAATTTCTCAAACATCATTTTTATACAAGACAATTTTATGTTGCTCCACTGATACTGCCATCTCCTCAGGAAGCGATTGACTAACACCCTTCCAGATAGCGCTATTTAGCGCCTCAAACGAGATCAAAGCATCCCCAGCAATCACTAAGCATAGAAATCCTACTGAAGTTTTTTTCGTATTCGTTGTCATAGAAGCAGCTCTGTCATTTAAAATTCGTCTATACATAGCGCGTGCCATCAAAAATACAAATTCTTTTCTGAGATATTTTACCTATGCTAAATCATTCAATCCCGCAAAATCCTCAGCGTCGCCTCACTTTGAAATTTTTGGTGGGCTCACCTGCAATGGTATTAATGCCCTCATTTATGTTAATGAGCTGTGGTGGTGAATCTAGCGACTCCAAGATCCCCGGCTTTCAATATGTATCAAATGCGGAAGAGTCTGCAGCGATCGCACTTTCGATGGCAATCTTAGCCAGCAGTGAAAAAACATATGGCGTTGGTGGTGTGATTATTGAGAACTCCACTGGAAAAGTGATTAAGGCAATGTCCAATAGAGTGGTTCAAACACTTGGAGCAAACATTGGACCGATGTCAAACCGATCCTACACCAATGATCCTACTGCGCACGGCGAAGTTCAATTGGTGACTTGGTACTATGCCAATGCGCAAGCGTTAGGTCTACCCCAACCGGATCAATTAACGATCGTATCCTCATTGGATCCATGCGCCATGTGTGCGGGGACGTTGATTACTGCTGGATTTAATGTTGCTGTCGTTGCTTACGATACAGTAGCGGGTATTAACTGGAATACTGATTTTACTTTTCTGGGTCAACCTACTGCGTTACGCTCCAAACTGCTCAATCAATTTGGCTATTATGGAGTCGCGAATAGTACGCCCCCTCGCTCCTATGTTGGGGCAGCCAAGGTTGTGTTTTCAGATTCTGTGGTGAGCTATCCTACTGCCAATGGGTGCTTAACGACGTTTACCGACAGCAGCACTAGCGTTAGAGATTCAATCGCTGGCAATGGCTTGGATCCAACAAACCCTGACGGTCAATTGCCCATGAGCAATCCGTTGTTGAATGCGGAACTCAGAAGTGCCTACCAGTTGCTTTGGCCTGATGCATTCTCAGTCAGTCTGTACTACTATCGAGCACCAACGCCAGAACTGAAGCAGTATCTTGAAAATCTGATCAGCCAATCGCCGGGCGCAAGAAATGCAGTTGCCTTTGTTGACTATTATGGAAATTTGCTGATGGCAAGTGCTGACCGGTTTGATATAAGCCCCATCCAAACGGCCATGATGACGGTCATACAGAATTATTCAAAACTGCTTTTTAATCTTGTGAATAACCCACAGGTCAGTTCTTTGGCTACGCAAACGCTCACGAATCCAAAATTTGGAACATTTATCTACTTATTTGCTCCCGATGGCAATGACACCACTACGTTAAAAGATATGGGTGCCTTTGGATCGAGTTTGGCGGGAAGTATTCCTGTGCCTGAGCCAAGCAATCTACAGTATTACGATGATCCAAATAACAATATCACCGGCCTAAGAGCTCTGATTGCTGGGATGCCTCCGATTTATAGACTCGGTTACACCATTAACCCCGAGCAAGTGCCACCCTCACCAATTTAGTACCAAAGCTTTTTTGGTTTGTTATTTCATAATCTGAAAGGGGGTTGCTAATCTAAAGCCTGTATCGTCGTCGAAATAAAACGGATCCTCGCCCATTGGTCCGTAGTCTCTGCGGATTGTTTTACGAAGAGGCGTGATTCCAGGACCCCAGGACCCACCGCGAACAATTCGATTGGGCCCAGTTAATGGATTGGGATATGCGGCTTCGGTCCATTCCCAGAGTAAGCCACCTTGATCACAGGTGCCGTAATAGCTAGCCGAATTATAAGTTGGGGAAATTGAACAATAAGCCCCTACCGGGGTCAACACACCAGCCTCATTTCCTAAATAAACGTTTTGGAAATTAGCCGCTGGGGCCTCTGGATTGTTTGAAGCCAAGTCAATTCGGGGTGGCTTATCGCTTTTTGCCGGATAATTCCAGTAAAGATTTACACCGCCTTTTGTGGGATCGTAATAAGCGGCTTTGTACCACTCATTTTCTGATGGAATAAAAAACTGTGCATCTTGATTGCGAGCAACAGCCCCCTGCTCTTGATAATTCACTAAAGTATATGCACCAGTTTCGGTTGGCGCTCCATTCGTTGCTCCGTTGTGCATCCAATTTGCAAAGCGGGCGGCATCAAACCAAGTGACCCAGGGGATGGGCCGGTCACCACTGCTCTTGCCCCAGCTAGGAGAAAAAGCGACCGTATATTGATAGGGATCGCCAACCGTTCCTGCTCCAGTTCGTTCAATTAAGACGCCAGGATCCTCATCTATATCACCCATTTCATCCTTATACAGGCCTTTAATCACCGGATTAGGCGGCACAGTTGCAACTGCATTTAAAAAAGCAACATACTGAGTAATGGTCACCTTGTACTTACCCATATTAAATGCATTGTTAACGGCGCCATAGCCCGTTGCTGGATCAGCTGCATTTCCTGGTTCTCCGACACCGACAGGAATAGTTTCGATTGTCACTAGCGGTTGGGATGGGCCGGCGATCGCATGGGGAGCTACTATACCAAGCGCAAATGCAAGCGCGGTTACAGTCAGACTAAAAGAAGCTATTTTTTTAAACATGATTGATCTTCACTTACTTGAAGTTGCTATACGAAAACCGGTATCGTCGTCGTTATAAATCGGCTCATAATCACGCGGACCAAATTTAGAGACGTTGATAATACCTAAGCTCCAAGAGCCGCCGCGCATTCCACGCGTAATGGGATTGTCGTCATAGTCGGTATACACGGCATCATTCCATTCCCACATCGAGCCGGCTTGATCATAGGTGCCGTAATAGCTTGCGCTCGCTGTATACGCACCAACAGGCGTAATTCTATTTTTTTCCAAGGATAAAGGACTATTGTAATTGGCAGAATTAGCGCCACCAATGGGCGCTTCTGAGGTAGGCACTTCGTCAAATCTTGTTGGGTATTTCCAATATTTATTACTACCCGGTTTAGTTGGGTCGTAATACGCAGCTTTGTACCATTCATCTTCCGACGGAATCCACCAACGTGCACCAGCATTTTTGGTGAAAACGCCACTCGTGGCGTAGTTCAACGTGTAAGCACCTGTTTCTGTGCTAGAGGAAGCGGTGGCCCCATTGTGAAGCCAGTTGGCAAAACGCGCCGCAGAAAACCATGAGATATTTAAGATGGCTCGCTTGCTGGAACTCGCTCCCAAAGAAGGATCTACCTTTTCGGTATAAACATATGGTTGTTCAGAAGTACCTGATCCGGTTCGCTTAATGAGTCCGGTGGTCGAGACGTAGGATTTAGTCCTCTCCATGTCACGATCCCATAAACGAATGATCGCCTCTTTGTCGGTGACTGCGGCGACGGCATTTAGGAAGGTAACGTATTGACTGACCGTAGACTCATACTTACCAATAGCATATTCATACTTAACAGCGCCAAAGCCGGTATCGGTATCAGCAGGATTAACGGGATCCCCAACATTGACTGTTTCGATACAAATCAAACCAAAACATGTGTTGACGCTTTGGGCGGCCGGTCCGCTTCCGGAGGGACTAGAATCAGAGCAGCTTGCCAAAAAAGGCGCTACACAAACAATAAAGGCTAGACTCACTAGCCCCCTAAACCGGCGACTCAATTGCATAACAACTCCATTTCAAACCAATCAATTAGCAGTATAAATATGCCTAAAAAAACAACTGTAACAGATTCAGAGACGCATTAATTCTGACGAATACTTACATTTAATGCTCAATCGTCCTAAGAGCAATATTCCACCAGAGGATTGTCTTAGAATAAAAAATCTACAAACGATCGCTACGACCAAATTTGATTCAAACTTCGCTATGATTTTATAATCTGTAGCGACTAGATATTATCTATACTCTCTCGCAGCCGACATGATTAATCCAGCTCTAATGAAGACAATTTATCTTTTTCGCATTGGATTTCTTGCGCTGGTGTTGACCGTTCTTTCGGCATGTTCAGATGGTAGTAGCGATCCTTCAGGGGCTACATATGAACTCAATATCGCCCATGTCAACGATACACACTCCAATATTCGTTCACCAGATACCCAAGAACTATTGGTAGATGGTCAGAGGGTATATTCTCCATTAGGGGGGTTTAGTCAGCTCATTACTCTATTTAAATCATTAGAGGGAACCAATAATCTTCTAAAACTACATACTGGCGATGCAATTACCGGCACATATTTCTATCAACTTTACGAAGGAAAGACTGATGCCATTGCAATGAACCATATTTGTTTTGATGCATTTGTCCCGGGCAACCATGAGTTTGATTTTGGTGACTCAGGGCTGAAAAAGTTTCTAGACTTTTTAGCCGTCAACCCGTCTAAATGTAATACTCCCGTTCTCGCTGCAAATATTCAACCCGGAAACACTCCGCCGCCAGCCTCGCCCTTGATCAGCAGACCTGATGGATCACCCTACTTTCTTCCCTACATCATCAAGACCATTGGCGGAGTGAAGGTGGGTCTTTTTGGTATTGATGTGGTGGGTAAAACTAAGAATGCCTCAAAACCAAATGCCTCGACTGTCTTTGAAGATGAAGCCACGGCCGCACAAAGAACGATTGAGCAATTAAAAGCTCAAGGCGTTAAGCATATTGTGATGATGTCACACATTGGTTATGAAAATGATCTCATCATCGCAGCAAAACTCACTGACGTAGACGTCATTATTGGTGGGGACTCACACACCTTTTTAGGTGAATACTCACCCGTTGTCAGAAAAACACCGTCCGGCAAATACCCCACAGTGGTGACTAATAAATCGGGTGAACCAGTATGTATTGGCCAGGCATGGGAGTACACCAAAGTATTTGCTCGAATGAATATTAAATTTAACGGTGACGGTTCCGTTCTATCGTGTGGTGGTACTGCGTCAGTCATTGTTGGAAACACTTTTTACACTGATCGAGCATTAACAAAAAAATTATCAACGGATGCAAATGCTGCTGTCATAGAAAAACTCAGGGCTGTCGCGGAAGTTGCAATGGCCACTGAAGATGTTGCCTTTGAAAGTGAAATACTGCCCTTTAATCAGCAATATGATCAGGATACCTTGGCCCCTATTGGCACCCTAAAATATAATCAATCGCTTTGCTTAATTCGTGTTCCCGGAACATCTAACCGCGGGTCAGCAATATGCGATTCAGTTGTCAATAAGGCCAGCGGCAGTGATATTGCTCAGGTGGTGGCGGAGGGCTACCGCAAAGCTGCTGAGTCCGCCTCAGATCCTTTTGTGGCTGATTTTGCGTTGACGAATGCAGGTGGCGTCCGTAAACAACTTGAAACTGACGGAACAGCAGACCGAACCATAAGGATGGAAGACGTTTTTACCATTCAACCCTTTCCAAATGAGCTGATCGTGATCAATATTAGCGGCGCAGAAATGAAAATGGCTCTTGAACAAGGAGTGCAAAATTGGAAAGATCAACAAAACTCGGACGGATCACACCCGTATGCGAGTGGTATTAGATGGGATCTTGATTTAACCAAACCCTTTGGCAGTAGATTTTCTAATCTAATGGTAAAAAACCATTCAACAGAGATCTGGTCTCCTTTAGTGAGCGACTCAACTTACAAATTGGTCACTACGGACTACCTGAGGGATGGCTTTGAAAACTACACCGTATTTAAAGATATTTGCCTTACACCAGGAAGCACAAAATGCCTGCCGCTTGGTGGTATTTACGCCGCAGATAGCTTGGCTAACTACATCAAATCAATCGCGCCGGCCTCGTTAAGCCTTCCAGCGTGTGGAGACTACTCTCACCAATCCGTTATCAAAGCGGATAGCTCTGCATTGGCGCTATGCCAGCAATGAAGTGTCAACAAAAACCTACCTTCACCCGCTTTAGCTCATCCCTAAAGGCCATCAACTGTGCATAAAAACATCACACCACATAAATTCCTTTCAGTGATTGCACTCGCTTTCATCCTCACCGCATGCGGAGGCAGTGGAGATCGCACGGAGCCAAAAGCCACGCTCAATGGTGGACTAGATTGCTTTGCTACAGGAGCAACAGTGGCTAATACAACGGAGGGAAGCGGCATCGCCCTGTTCTTTAATTCTTTACTGTATCCAAGCAATACCAATACCAGCACCCCTTGGACTTTTTTACTGCCCGCAGCACTCAATCTCACCAGCACCCCTAGTTACAACTATACGAGCTGCACAGATAAATACGCCACAATTGTTGATACAGTTGTTGCGCAGGATCGTAACAAAAGTGGTACCTACAGCGATGGCAGCACCTTTAGCTATAACGCACTCAGGACAGCGATTGCTTCAAGCACTGCAAATTTTGTCGGGTTAGATAATTTTTATTATGCAGCCAAAGATCTTGGCTTGCCCAATCCAACCGGACTGACTGCATCTGCTTTTAAAACTGCTTTAGAAAATAAATGTAATGGTACGGTCACTGGAAACAATATATTGACGACCGGCTTATGCCCTAACAGCACCTTCATGAATGACTTTTTATGGAGAGCAAATGGAATATTTACAAATAATGGAAGTGCCAGCTTTGTCGGCGTTGTGCCAACCAGAGCGAGAGATGCTACCAGCCCCAATTACGCAAAAAATCCTGGCTTGACTTGGACACGCGGCTACCTTCTAAACAAATATTCAAACCAAGCTAACGGGGCACCACTACATACCGCTATTTTTGATGCGGGTAGCAGTGGGACGCGGATATCCTTTTACGAGGTCACCCCTGGCAGTAAAGCAAGTATTGTTCTAAAAGGTTCGGTTGACTTTGATGACAGTGGGATTAATGACTTTATGAGCGACAAGGGCACTATTGACATCTCTGACCGCGCCTTTGGCGGACAGTTGCCAAATGGCTGCACCGGAACATCAAATCTAGGTCAAGAACAAGTCGGCCCATGCGTACTTCAGCCTCTTCTAGATTACGTCACATCCCAACTAGAGGGCATTGCAGCCAGCAACGTAAAGATTGAACTCTTTGCAACAGCCGGTATGCGCACTGAAGAAATTAAAAATGGAGGGGCATTTACTGCCGCTCAAATTACGAATTTTTATGACAACATTATGAAACCCTATGTCAGCAACACGCCGCTGATTGGCGGGGTCACTTATAGCAATGTCGGTGATTTCAAGACCATCAATGGCAATAGCGAAGAAGGTGTTTGGTCGTGGATTAACTTAAATGATGTTTTTTACGACACATTTACAACTCAAGGTATTTGCGGTAGTGAGCCTATTGGTAACTTTGAGGTAGGTGGTTCCTCAATGCAAGTCGCCTTTCCGGTTGCAGATAATTCTATTGTGAGTGACGCAGATAATATTTATCAGATCAATATCAATGGCTGTGCCATCAAGGTTTATAGCAAAACCTTCTTGGGACTTGGTGCGGATGATGCGAGAAAGTTTATGCGGGCATACAACTACTAAGTCTTGGTTTCTAAATGAAGACGGTCCGATAAAACCAGACAGGTCAAATCCATGAACTTGCCTGACTGATCAGGACATCAGTCAATGCGAATTTATATTCGCTTTTTAAGCGCTGTAGTAAGACGTACCAGTCCAGGGCTGTACCCCCTTTGTGGAACGCAAGCGCGAATGATAAATAACTCATCCGTTTGAGTTGCCCGACCTAAAGCTAAATGCAATTCATCTTCCGTCTTACATAACAAGCCTATACCGACCCCAAAAGCTCTAGGCAGCTCCTCTGATCTTAAGGACGGAATATTGTTGAAGGGGCCGTCCGCCATGGGTCTTTGTGTGCCATATCCCCCATTATCAACAACGATCACAATCGGCTTGACCCCGTGAAATGCTGCGCTCAGCACCTCCAGACCCGTCATTAAAAATGCACCGTCCCCAACAAGGACCAGGGGTCTGCGCGTGGGATCTGCTTTTGCAGCGCCTAAGGCCGCAGGTACGGCATATCCCATGGTGGCATAGTAGGCACTTGCCAGCATCAATGATTGGGCTGGCAATTCAACCGAACCAAAGAGACAATCACCTGGATCAACGAGGAGACGAATTTTTTCATTTAGAAAAGAGGCGATGCACTCCATCAATCTTTCAACAGACAGTTCCTTGCCCTGGACCGGCGTGTAAGAATATTGTTTGGGTGCGACCTGTCCATACTCCCGATAACCCGCAGCAGAGGCCGCCTTGATCAGAGCCGGCAAAAAGGCCCAAAGAGGCACATCCTGATATGTGTGAAAGCCAATGTTGACATGCGTATCGGTGCACTCAATCACTTGCCCTCTATCCAGATGATCCGTAAATCCGCCCATGACTAAATCAGCATACAACACACCAAAGGAAATGAGCGGCTTGGCGTTCTCGACCTTCTGGACAACCGTCTCTGCGCTGACTGCACCCATGTAGACACCTAAGGCTAGCGGATGTGTTTCAGGCATGACACCCTTAGATAAGGAGGTGGTGGCCATCGGGACTTCAAAATTTTCTGCGAATGCTACTAATTCCTTTTGAAGGCCCCTTCTTACCGCCATGACCCCGGCGATGGCAACCGCATCTCCAGCACCAGCCAGTAGTTTAAGCGCCTCAGACACGGCAAGCTCAAGACGTTTTGGGTGTACTTTCGGAAGCTCAATTAATAAATCAGCATCTCTATCGAGAATAGGGACGTCAACCATATCCCGGGGAATCTCGATATACCCAGGTCGTTGGGTCGCAATCATTTCGGCAAGAACCCGATCGATCTCTTGGGTAATGGTTAAAGGATTTGTCAAAACAGCTTGAGCAATTGTGACATCCTTAAATACCTCAAGCTGGGTATCGAAATTTTTCACCTTGTGGTGAATTAAAGGATCACCCTTTCTCTCAGCTAACCCAGGCGCTCCACTCATAATCAGAAGCGGGACGTTTTCAGCCCAAGCGCCTGCAGTCGCATTCACGACTTTGAAACCCCCAACCGAATAGGTCACTGCACAGACACCAAAGCCACGCAGTCGCGCATACGCCTCTGCTGCAAATGCGCCCCCCTGCTCGTCAGCCGTCACCAATATGGGAAACCCTTGATGCGAAAGACGATCAAATAGTTTTAAGGCAAAGTCTCCAACAATACCAAAGCCTTCATCTACGCCGAGTTGTTTAAAACGGCGAATGAGAAATTCTGGAATCGTTGTCATGTTAGGTGTATGCATAAACATTTATTGCAATCTGGTTTCAACCCTATCTTGTTTCTAATCTTAGCAAATGCCCACCAGAAACGGTTTGACGTGTATCGACTAAGTCCAATTTCAGACCATTAGCAATACCCTCAAGCCAAAGTCCCAAATCATTATTATTTGGATCAACCCTGCACGGAACAGCTAGGCACGTGAGATCTGTATAGTAAGTCCTGGAATATTCGCCTCCTTCGTTAAATGACAATCCTATCTTTGCAACATACGAATTTTTACCCCCTCCCAAACGCACCCTGACCCAAATAATTTCTCCAAAGCGGAGAACGCTGTATCTGCCCCCATCGGGCGATTTTGGGAGGTCGGTTGGAGAAACTAATAGGCCTCTAATTGGGGGGCTTCCAGTACCAAAGACATTTACGCTTGGCGCGTCAAGGTAAAGGGGTTGAGAAGGTATCCAGTCGATCGACTCTGAACTAATATTGGCTTGCGAGTTAGCAAGTGGCCTATCGTTTTCTAGATAAATCGCTGCGATCGGAACACCCAACACATTGGCAACATTATTGGGTGTCGAACCTGCCCCTTGGTCATTATAGTGATAACGGGCGGTAATTCGCTCATTCAATGTGGGCACTTTACAATATGTCTCAATGTAGCTTTTATCTCCATCCTTTGAGTCTGGGGCATACCAACCAATAATCGCAGGAAAATTCCGGCGACCACGCTCCTCGCTTTGATTGCAGTCACGCTTCCTTAAGTTCTCCATTAAAGTGGTATCAAGCCCTGCAAATGCATCGAAGTAACCACCTCCCGCACCAGCCGTGCGTGTTGTAGTTTCGTAATTGGAAATCATAGCGACTTGCTGAGCTGTAAATTTATTTTTAGCATCACTGTATGCCGTCGCGAAAGAAGTAAAATCGCTAGGTAGAGCATAAGTATTTTGATGATCCGACTGATATTTATTTAAAGTCGCATAAATATCTTTAAAAATGAGTAAAGAGACTGACTGTGCCGCAACCAACCTGCCGGAATTTGCGAGAATGGCGTTATTGCAAATTTGACGCCTAACTAAAAAATTGTCGGGTGAAGATAGCGTTAATTGACCACAACTATTCGAAAGCGCAGCCAGATAAGTATCAAAGTCTGCATTAGCTGTAGTTTGTATAATGCGTGTATAGATCCCCGTACCATCATTTTTGTAAGGTGCATTCAAGATTGCTTGTAGTTGACTCTTACCCTTTGCCACTCCAGCCTGCCAGCCGCCAGCATTCGCAAAAAACTGCTCGAGGCTCGCGCTATTATTAGCAAGTAGAAATTCCCCATAATCCTTGTCTAATTGAATAGCAGCTGCAGCAAGAGCTTGAAACTCTGTAGTCTTGCGGTTGACCTCTTGTGTGAAAACAAAATTGCTAAGGGTAGCAAGCGTTTTAGATATGTTATTAACGCTTAGTTGTAAATTACTGAGTTGTGACAAAATCAATGTGGTGTCTGATGAGGTCCCCGCACAATAACTCGCACCCAAGTCACTGGCGGCTTGAACTCCATCACCCACAATCGGGAGGACCTGACCAATAGCGCCAGCAAAAGATAAGAATGTTGTGAGGGCTGCATTACAAGGAGCCTCTTGAGCATGGGCTTTAGATATCAAAGTGAAATGACTATTAGCAAAAAAGGTTTTGTACTTTAATAAGGATTTGGCCGCAGCGGTTCGAGTGCCTGGGAAAACATTCGGGTCAACGATCGCCCACTCCAGTAGACGAGCCTTTAGCGAATCTAAAAAAGCCCTATAAGAAGGAGAGGTCTTAGTAATTTGACTAGCGTAATAATCGCCCAATTCCTCAAACGGGTCCGCGCTCCCATCGGGACTATCGTAGTTTGTAAAAAAAGTGAGGGTGCGTTGGTTAAATTCTTGCCAAGAGATACCTGACTCGTTCAACATCTCAGACGATAGCCACTTGGCCAAATAGAAACCGGTAGACAAGGAGCTTGGGCTCAGTGCTGTATAACCACTTGATGATTCTGCAGCAGTGATTGCGCCAACCATGACTCCATTGGAGTTTTTAAATAGCAGCGAATCACCGGCATTGATCGTCACATCAGCGTTGATATAGCAGCGCGTTGCGCCAGATGAGCAGCGCACGTTCCCAACCGCAAAGGTTTCTCTGCCCTCACTATCGACTATCGAAACCTGATCATAATTAAACGCACTTTTATTAGCAAAGGCGACCGTAGTTTTACTGTTTAAATCAGCAGTGCTAGAGTCTGATCCGCCACATCCTGAAAGTGCAATTGATACGGATAGCAATGAGAAAACTAGTAAAGTTTTGACGGTCATAATAAATCTTTAATATGAGTATTTATGGATGATATTATCGGATATTTTATATTAAAGAATGTTTATTAATACCGACAAATACTGACAAAATGACTGTTTTTCGATTTCATATCAATGTCCTCATTTCAATATGCATAGTCATCATTCTGGTCGCCTGCGGATCGGATTTGTCATCCGATTCCACGGGCCCTAGTCATCCACAAACAGCTGGCGTTAAAGGGATTATTTTTACCGATCAAGGTCCTATACCCAATGTCCTTGTTGTTGTTAAACACTACGATGGTCAATGGTTGGGGCAAGCACTGACGGATGCGTCTGGCGCCTATTTCATACCTACTCTCTCGGATGGGCCATATATCGCCCAAGCTAAAAATCTCAATAGCGGCTTAGTCTTGTATGGCATCAGCCAAAACAGCAATATGAATATCACTCATGTTAATGATTTCATGATTCAACGCTGGTATGAAGCCTTATCATTAAATCCAACTCAAGCCTTTGAGTACTTGGATGTGAACACCCCAGTTCCTGATGCGCCCGCACTGAGTACTTTCATTGACCAGATTTTTTATCCCGTTGCCAAGGCATTCCGTGTTGATAGCCTAAATCTCTTTAGGGATGACATTTCAGTTATCTTTGAAAGGGCTTTGAGAGCAACCAGTATTGCTGGCAATACCATCTCAATCAATATGACTGAGCCATTCATTAGGACAGCGATCGAGGTTCAGGCAAGCGCAGATGAGCAGGGGGAAGTGATTTTTAGTGGCCAGTCCATTTTTGATACAGCAATGAGCGCTCCGCTTCACTTCAACGTCGCGCAATCTCATTTTTGGAAAGAAAAATATTCCTTTTCTGCCTTCTGGAGCAATATTCAGCGAGTGATTGCAGGTCTATCAAAGGCTATTTCTCCGATTTCGAGTGCCCACGCCGCCCCAGTGATTTCCAACATCGATGGCATTGTTCCCAATACTAATCGTACTCAAACAAATGAGCGTTGGATGTCTGATATTTGGACTTCCATCCAGGATAGAAAATTAGCTGAAATCATTATTCCGGGTACGCATGATTCAGGCACTTACCAGCTGGGATGGGGGTCGGGGATTAATTCAGCTAAAACACAAAATGTCAGCATTGGCGAGCAACTCAAAGACGGCATTCGATATTTAGATCTGCGAGTGACTGAGGCAAGCCATACGGGGTGTGCTGATGATTCCGTTTGGTGGCTTTTTCATACGTGGAAAAGCTACCGCCTGCAAGAGGCCTTGGATGAGATCGCTGCCTTTGTCAAAAAGCCAGCCAATTCTAAAGAAGTCATTATTCTAGATTTTCAAGACATCACCATGAAATATGATGATGTGCGTGCCATTGACGTGCTCCTCGCCTTGGTTCAGAAAAAGCTTGGCCCGCATATTGCCCCCATAGATCAGGCTAGTAACTGGCACAATAGTACGCTGGCCAATTTTGTGGGACAGGGCCGACAAATTATTGTTCTAGTTCCTACGTCAACATCTACTCGAATCGATGCGCCGGGATTTGCACCGGGCTGTGCTGCAAAATTTGATAACAAATACTTTGCCCCTCGAGGCGGCAATCTTCGTAGTTTCTATGCCGAACTTGAAGACTCGCAAGAGATTCAGGAGCAGGTGATTACTCCTCAACTGCAAAGAGGGAGTCCTTTAGGGGATGATCGATTCAATGCCTATAGAACACAACAAAATAAGGGCTTGCTTAATGTCATTCAAGTCGTCCCAAGGCCATCAAATTTTTGGTATGGAATAGCTGTCGCCCAAATGGCTTGGGGGTATCCTTATGACTTGTTAACTTATGCAAGCCATAGAATCAATGCCCCCCTTCATTTGAAGATATCTAAGGCTGACGTGAACGGCATCAATGGTATTGTGGCGCAATCCCTAGCCAATCCGCTGGCTATTGGTTTATCGCCCTTGGCAAATTATTGCGCCTCTGGTTGGCTGGGTAAACGTTTGCTAATGGGGGTTCGGGGTAATGTAGCAGATTGGAATATGCCCAATATCATTATTGTTGATAACTACAACCCGATCGTTAAAGCGACTCAGTTTAATTGGGTCTTACCAAAATATACCAATGGAAACTGGGTTAAAGATTGGCAGGGTGGCTATGTTGATTTTGTTATTAGGTTAAATAAGCTGAATCGTGACAATGCCTTAAACGGCCTTACAAATTTCTCAGATACTCAATGCTTGCCATAGTTTGACCGCCCAATCTTAGTTTTTTTATCCTAGTCGCTACGCTATTGCGAAACAGGTCATACACTCGAATTTCTGACAAACAATATCACTCTGCCATCCAATACAATTTGCGCACTGTACAAGCATGGCCACTTTTTAAATTCAATCAAAAAAATACCTGAGGATGTCATGACAGCTCGATTAAAAGGAAAAATCGCCCTTATTTTGGGCGCAGGGTCCGTAGGACCTGGTTGGGGCAATGGTCGGGCAATGGCGGTTCGTTTCGCCGAAGAAGGTGCGAAAGTATTTGGCGTCGATAAGGATCTAGCCCGGATGGACGAGACCGTTGAGCGCATCAAGGCGATCGGTGGTGACATTGAAATTGCCCACTGCGACGTCACACAGAGCGCCCAAATCGCTGACATCGTTCGTCAGTGCATTGAAAAATGGGGACGCATCGATATCTTGATTAATAACGTGGGTGGCTCAGCCTCTGGCGGACCAGTCGAACTCGACGAGGACGTTTGGGACGCACAGGTCGACAGCAATCTCAAAAGCGTCTTTCTTAGCTGTAAACATGTTTTGCCCATCATGGAAAAGCAAGGTAGCGGTGCGATCATTAATATGTCTTCCACCTCGGGCACCCGTTGGACGGGTTCCGCACAGGTCGCCTATGCGGCGACGAAAGCGGGTGTGATTCAGCTCTCCAAAGTGGTTGCGATTCAATATGCCAAGAAAGGCATTCGGGTCAACACCATCGTCCCCGGTCAACTCCACACACCCATGGTTGAGGTCAGGCTCGCGGGCCAACGATCAGGCGGAGATGTCGCAAAATTACTCGAACAGCGACAAGCTCGCATACCCTTACCCTTTATGGGCGATGGGCGAGATACCGCCAACGCAGCCGTATTTCTCGCTTCGGACGAGGCACGATTCATTACTGGTACTGAAATCGTTGTCGATGGCGGAATGTCTGTACGCTGTGGTTAATTTTTGAATGAACGCTATCAATCACGATCAATTTCTTTTGGAGACACCGCATGAAGAACACCATTAAAAAAATAGCCTATACGTTTCTCGGCACGCTGATGATCGCTGCCGCACCGCAATTTGCCATGGCGCAAGCCAAAACCACCAAACTGATTGTCGCCTTTCCTCCTGGAGGTCCTGTCGATTTTGTCGCACGCAGCATCAGCGAGGCACTGTCCAAGGAGCTGGGTCAGCTCGTCATCGTTGAAAATAAAGCGGGAGCGAATGGCGCGATTGCAGCCGACTATGTGATCAAGTCACCGCCGGATGGCAATACGCTGTGGTTGACCAGCGTCGGCGCGGTCGCCATCAATCCCAGCCTCTACCCCAAGCTGTCCTACAACCCACAAAAAGATCTGGCGCCTGTCTCGCTTGTGGTCAATAACGTAGAGCTGCTGGTCGTCCACCCAAACAATCCGGCGAATAACCCAGCCGAGTTTGTTGCAAATGCCAAAAAGCAGCGCACCACGATGGCATCCTCGGGTGCAGGCAGTGTGCCTCACTTGGCGATGGAACAAGTGGTCGATAAGACCGGTGCGAATTTAGTCCATGTGCCATACAAAGGCGCTGCACCTGCGATTACGGATGTGATGGCAGGACATGTGGATGGGTTTTTTGGAGATATCCCCGGTCTGATCAATAACGTCAAAGCAGGTAAGCTCAAACCTGTTGGTCTCGCGGCAACACAACGTCATCCCCTTTTGCCTGATGTCAAAACATTTGAAGAAATGGGTATCAAGGGCGTAGACTCTGACAACTGGTATGCGATCTTTACCTCTAAAGCCACGCCTCCCGCAGAAATCGATCGTCTCAATAAGGCAATCGCGCGCGTCCTAGCCAATGATGCGGTTAAAACACGTTTAGCTAACTCTGGCGCGCAACCCACTGCATCGACACCGCAGCAATTGGCTGAATTATTAGCCAAAGACACAGCAAAATGGGAACAACTTATTCGCAGTAAAAATATTCAACCATAGCAAAAAGTGTGACACGTTTAAGCATCAGGAGAACAGTATGGCTCAAGAAAGTTGGAAAACGGCTTACCGCTCTTTTTATTACGAGCAGGCGCCTATTCCGAACGACCTTGAGCTTGCTGCGGCTAAAACCGCTTTACTTGTCATCGATGTGCAAAATACCTACCTCACTGAATCCAAGGACTCCTTAGAGCGTGCGCGTTGGGCGCCCTTCATGACGCGCATGCACCAACAAGTCATTCCCAACATTCAACGCTTGATCCAGGCATGTCGGTCAAAGGATATGAACGTGCTGCATGCGCGCATCGCTTGTCAAACCCCTGATGGTCGCGATCGCTCACTCTCACAACGCAAGCCAGGTTTCAATAATTTGCTGCTACCCAAAAATGATTGGGAGAGTCAAATCATCGATGCCCTCGCGCCTAAGTCCGAAGAAATCGTCGTGTTAAAAACGACCGACAGTGCCCTGACAGGCACGAATCTTCGGCTCATGCTCAATAACCTAGGTGTACAGCATGTCATTTGTGTGGGTATTTTTACGGATCAGTGCGTCTCGAGCACGGTTCGTAGTCTCGCTGACGAAAGTTTTGATGTCATCGTCTGTCACGATGCCTGCGCTGCTGCAACAGATGAGTTACACGACAATGAACTCAAGACCATCAACTGGATTTACTGCCAAGTGGCCAGCACTAACGAAACTTTAACGTTTATTCGTTAAAAACCGTCGTTAAATTCTGCTAGCATTAAAGAGGTTTTTATTTAACATTTTGTTGAAAATAAAGACGTTGCGCTCGGAGCTGCACAGATGACGATCCCTATCCAAAACACAGGTTATTCCGTTCTGCACGACTCGCTCGTGAACCGCGGTTCGGCGTTTACCGCAGCGCAGAGAAAAGCAGCAGGCCTGGAGGGGCTTTTACCTCCTGGCGTCGATACCCTAGAGCTTCAAATCGCTCGGGTTCACGCCCAGCTTGACATGCTCGACACAGATTTGCAGCGCTATTTATTTTTAATGGACTTGCAAAGTCGCAATCAGACACTTTTTTATGCGGTGCTGATGTCTGATGCCGCTAAATTCATGCCTCTCGTTTATACGCCAACAGTTGGTGAGGCCTGTCAAAAGTTCGATCATATTTTTCGCGCGACACGCGGAGTTTATCTGCCTATCAGTGCCAAAGGGCGTTTGAAAGAGTTGATGTCGAACTGGCCGCAAAAAGATATTCGTTTTATCGTGGCCACGGACGGCGAACGTATTCTCGGCTTGGGCGACCTAGGTGTGGGCGGCATGGGCATCCCGATTGGCAAATTGGCGCTTTACACCGCAGTCGCTGGCGTTCCTCCTGAGCTCACACTTCCGATCACGCTTGATGTAGGCACCAACAACCAGACACTACTGGACGACCCGCTCTACCTCGGCTTGCGTCAGCAGCGTGTGCGGGGCGACGAATACCACGCGTTCATCGCTGAATTTGTCGATGCGGTACAAACGCTTTATCCCAAATGCTGTTTACAGTGGGAAGATTTTGCAAACTTTAATGCAGTCTCGATTCTAGAGACATACAAAGACAAGATCTGTACTTACAATGATGACATTCAAGGCACTGCAGGTGTTGCGCTTGCAGGCCTGTATGCAGCCCTGCGCATCACCGGTCAAAAACTGACGGATCAACGCTTTCTGTTTATGGGCGCGGGCTCTGCCGCCACCGGTATCGCTGAACTGATCAGCGAGGCGATGGTGATGGAAGGACTCACAATCGAAGAGGCGCGCGCGCGCATCTGGTTGTTTGATATCAACGGACTGGTGGAATCCACGCGTACCGATTTAGCGGATTTTCAGAAGCCTTTTGCGCATCAACATGCACCTTGCAAGTCGTTTGTCGATGCAATCAACGCCATCAAACCAAACGGAATCGTCGGCGTCAGCACAGTCCCCAAACTCTTTAATCAAGCTGTGATCGAGGCCATGTCCAAGGTCAATGCCCAACCTATCATTTTCCCTTACTCCAATCCAACTTCGCGCTCGGAATGTACGGCCGAAGAGGCTTACAAATGGTCAAACGGCAAGGCAATTTTTGCCAGTGGTAGCCCCTTTGATCCTGTGACCTTAGGTGCAAAAACGTTTATTCCCGGTCAAGGCAACAACGTTTACATCTTTCCAGCCATGGGGATGGCGGTACTCGCCACACAATCCAAGCGTGTGACTCAACAAATGTTTATCGTGGCCGCCAAGGCTGTTGCTGAACAGGTCACACAAGAGGATCTGAACTCAGGTCTCATTTACCCACCTCAGTCGCAGATCCTTGCGGCCTCTTTACATACCGCTGCTAAAGTTGCAACTTACGTTTTTGATCAGGGCTTAGCGAGCGTCGAACGGCCAACGGATATTGCTGCGCACATCAAAGAAATAGCCTATAAACCTGTCTATGGTGACTGACCGCATCGCGTGCATTCTTCGGGCAGCGGCACTGCTTCATTCGAATGGCCAAACGACACAACGCGTCGTTGAGGCGACAACGCGATTGGCGCGTGCGTTTGGTTACGAGGTAGTCGTCTTGCCACAATGGGATTTTATTCTTCTGCGTTTTAGACCTTGGTCTGCGCAGGCATCCACCCCATGGCGTGAGGTATCTGTTCATATTCGGCCCACTGGCGTTGCGATGAACAAGGTCTCTGAAACGATCCATTTGATTGATCGCGTATCCGCCCTGCCCTCGCCTTTAACTGAGGAGGAAGTTTCTCGCGCGGAAGTTGAAATCATGGCGATAGAAGTCCTCCAACCCAGTAGTTATCTGCGCTTTGTGATGTTGACAGGCTTGGGGGCTGCAGCGCTTGGTTTGATTTTTGGCGTCACAAGCTCCCTCGCGCTTGCTTTAATATTTTTTTCGGCTGCGTTAGGCGCGATCTTGCGCCGCGCTCTGGCAGGTGAAAATCTTTTTGTGCAGCCTCTTGTTGCAGCGTCGGTCGCGGGCCTGGTAGGTGGAGCCTCGCGACATTTCTTTGCAGGTATGCCACTACAATTTGTAGACATCATTCCCTGCATGATGCTGATGCCGGGCGCGCATGTATTAAATGCGTCACTCGATTTAGCGAGAGGTCGCTTTAGCCTGGGTGTCGCGCGCTTTACATATAGCCTCATGATTTTCTTGGTGATCTGCACAGGACTTCTGGTGGGTCTCATGATCACAAACGGCTCATTAACCCATAGCATGCCGCCAGATGAAGTTCCGCTATGGCTTGACATCGTCTCTGCGGGGGTCGTCATCTCAGCCTTTGGTGCCTTATATTCTCTCCCCTGGCGAATCCTCATTGCACCGCTGTTGGTGGGCATGCTTTGCCATGCGATTCACTGGCTCATATTGGAAAACGGTGGCGGAGTGGTGCTGGGTGCATTCGTCGCCTGCCTGATCGCGGGCACCATCACCGCAATTTTGGCGAGATACTTGAAACTCCCCTTTGCCGCCCTCGCCTTTGGTGCTGTGGTACCGATGATGCCCGGTATTTTTGTTTTAGAATTCGCCAGTGGTCTGGTCGAGGTTTATCGCGAGGACATTGATGCCACTCTCGGGATGTTAACGAGTGTTGTCTTTAATGGCACCACCATCTTTCTGATTGTGATGGCGATGACGATGGGATTAATTGTGCCGAAAATGCTGATTGATGGCTGGTTTGAGGCTAGGAATCGCAAATCAGCCCTTCCAGAGCGGTGGCGTTAACACTGTGCTTATTTGCTTATAAAGAAGAAACATTTGCCTTTAAGTCCATTAGTAGTAGACAATGAAAAAGTAACTTTTCATTTCAGACCCTTCTGATTTCGGCTCTCTCACTCATGCAAGTACACGCTCAACATGGCCTTGATTTGCTTGAAGCAAGGCTTAGGCAAGATCTTTCGTGGCTAGAACTTCCATCAAAACCGTGGATGATTAAAAAATCATACGAGGGACAACCCGTCATCGAAGTCGCCGTCATTGGCGCGGGAATGGCGGGACTCACAGCTGGCACGGCACTGAACCTCTCGGGACTCCATCCTGTCTTGTTTGATCGCGCACCGGAGGGCTATGAAGGGCCGTGGGTGACCACTGCACGCATGGAAACACTCCGATCGCCCAAGCAATTAACGGGCCCAGCACTCGGTTTGCCCGCCCTCACCTTTCGCGCCTGGTTTGAGGCCCAGTTTGGTACACAGGCCTGGACTGAGCTCGACAAAATCCCACGCACGCAATGGATGCAATATCTGCGCTGGTATCGCAAGGTCACCAAACTCGATATTAGAAATGAACATCAGGTGCTAGAAGTCAATCCTAGAGCAGATCAACTCGTCGAGCTCTCAGTGCAACACCCCAAGGGCATTGAAAAGATTTTAGCGAGACGAGTCGTTATCGCCTCTGGTCGGGATGGTCTCGGTGGTCCGTCACTCCCCCACTTTGCAGACAAAGTCCCCCCTCAGTTCAAAGCACATTCTTCAGATTCCCTCGACTATCACGCACTCAAGGGAAAACGCGTGGGCGTGATTGGTGCAGGTGCCTCGGCCATGGACAGCGCAGCGACCGCGCTCGAGTGCGGCGCAAAGAGCGTCGACATGCTAATCAGACGCTCTGACTTACCTCGGATCAATAAAGGCAAGGGTGCTGGCAATCCGGGACTGACGCATGGTCATATTGATTTACCGGATGAATGGAAATGGCGCATTCGTCATTACATCAATGCGCAACAAGTGCCGCCTCCGCGCGGAAGTACCTTGCGCGTGTCCAAATACACCAATGCACGTTTCAATCTAGGATGCCCCATCGATGACATCACCGTCAACACCGAGGGTAGTTTGACGATTCGTACTCCCAAAGGCGCGTTCGAACTCGACTTTCTGATTTTTGCGACGGGCTTCAAAATAGATTGGCTCGCACGCCCTGAATACGCAGTGATTGCCAAACATCTGCGCTCGTGGGGTGACCGCTACCAGCATGAAGTCGGTCTCGAGGATAGGGAGCTCCAAGATTCCCCCGACTTGGGGACAATCTTTGACTTAAAAGAAAAAAATCCAGGTCAATGCCCTGGCCTAGAGCGAATTCATGTGTTTTGCTATCCGGCCGCCCTCTCCCACGGCACTGTCTCGGGTGATATTCCCGCGATCAGCGATGGCGCCAAGAGGCTCGCTCAAGGCATCGTGAGTTTGTTTTATAGAGAGGATATCGCTGAGCACTTTGAAAATATCAAAAACTTTGCAGAACCTGAGATCATGGGTGATGAGTGGTCTGCCGCCCTGCCCCCGCAGATCCTGAAAAACACTCACTAACGATCACTTGCAATCATTGAACAGGAAGAGGCATGTCAAATCATGAAGCATTGCAAAATAAACCGGATACGCTAGATCGTCTGCTCGAACTCGTCCCCGGCTCACAGACCTACGAGATCAGGCATCAGCGCACAAAAGTCGTGGATGCGACGCAGGCAAGCGAGGATCTGCTGCTTGGTGGCCCTGTAGAGGGACTGTCGGTCAGTGATCGACTCCTCGTGGCCTTGCTGGCTTGCGCCCAAACACCGTCGGAGGCCTTGAAAAATGAGTATGCAAAAAGACTCTCAGCTTTAGGCGTCCCCGAGCACACGATCAAAACCGTGGCAAGCGCTCAACTTGAGCCGCTCACTGACCAACGTCTCAAGCAAATTTTGATATTTACCTCCGCTCTGATTACAGATCCTATCAAAGCAGACAAACAAGCACTACTTGCACTGCAGGCCTCGGGGCTCACCACGCCTCAGATTACGGCTCTGTCCCAGTTAGTTGCTTTCGTGTCGTACCAGGTAAGAGTCTATGCAGGACTTCATGCCCTGAAAGCCTTGAACACGCAAGGAGCACAGTCATGAGCGAAGTCATCCGCATCAAAGGCTTTACCAACGAAACACTGGATTGGAAAGCATGGCTCGACGTCGTCGATATCAAGGCAGCGACTACCGAACAGATCGCGATCCTCGAAGAAAGCCACCCCAAGGCAAAAGAATCTGACTATTACCTTTTTCTGGCACACCAGCCTGATATTTTGCGACAGCGCTCCGCCGCGTTCAATGCCATCATGTATGCACCCGGTGGGATGCCCCGTGCCGAGCGTGAACTTTCCACCGCAGTCGTCTCTCGTATCAACGGCTGCGTGTATTGCGCCTCAGTGCATGCTCAGCGTTTCGAGCAACTCGCCAAAAGAAATGACAGTATTAAAGAAGTATTTACGGATCCTCGTACGGCTGGAACGACTGACCGAGAAAAAGCGATTGTCCAGTTCAGTATTCTGCTCACAGAAAAACCTGATGCAGTGACCGCCTCAGCTATCCAAACGCTTAAAAATGTCGGGCTAGACGATGCTGAAATTCTGGACCTCATTCATTCTGTCGCCATTTTCGCTTGGGCAAATCGCTTGATGCTCAATCTCGGCGAACCTGTCTTTCCCTCAGTTTGACACTCTCAATCAGGAGAAAACTATGCAATCCATGCTTAAAACACTCACCTGTGCTGCCCTGCTTGCGGCAACATTCTCATCACCCACTTCGGCTCAGACATGGCCTGAAGCTGGAAAACCTATTCACATCGTTGTCCCCGCACCTGGCGGAGGGGGCACCGGCGACACCATCGCCAGGATGTTGGCGGAACAATTAGCCACCAGACTCAAAACAAGTTTTATCATTGAAAATAAACCTGGCGCTAACGGAAATATTGGCGCGACATTTGCTGCAAAAAGCGCCCCGGATGGCTATCGATTTTTATTTTCATGGGCAGGTACCCTGGCTGTCAGCCCCAAGCTCTACAGCACCCCAGGCTTTGACTCGCAAAAAGATTTCACGCCTATCGCATTGATTTGTGATGTTCCGAATATTCTGGTCGTCAACAATGGGCAGCCGGTCAAAACACTCAAAGAATTTGTTGAGTTTGCTAAAAACAATCCCGGAAAGCTGAACTTTGGCTCAACAGGGATCGGAAGCTCTATGCATTTAGCGGGAGAGTTGTTTATGACGCAGACCGGTGCAAAAATGGTTCACATTCCCTATAACGCACCCGGTACAGCCACGACCAACATGATCGCTAACGATATCCAGCTTATGTTCCAGCTCGTGCCCGGTATCGCGAGTCAGGTTAAGGCGGAAAAAGTCAGAGCTCTCGCGATTTTGTCTGATACGCGCTCACCAGCCTTACCGGATGTTCCTACCACGACCGAGCTAGGCTTTCCAAAACTGCAATCTTCAACATGGTTCGCGATGCTAGCCCCAAAAGGCACACCCAAACCCATTGTCGACAAGATGAATGCTGAAATCAATGCCGTTTTAAAGGATCCTGATTTCCAAAAGAAGCTCGCCGCCATTGGTGCGACTTCGCTAGGCGGATCGGCAGAAAAATTATCCTCGCATTTAAATGCAGAGCTTGAAAAATGGGGCGCAGTCGTTCACGCCGCAGGTATTAAGGCGCAGTAACTTTTTACTTTAGTAGCGAGCGATCATCTAAAATGTGGCATCTGTCAATGTCATCATTTGGAGTCGCTCGTGACCCTCTGTGCTTCAAGTCTTAGTTTGCGCACATTCGTTTTTTCGCTCATAACCTCAGCGTCACTTTTTTTATCATTACCTTCTCACGCCTACTTTCCCTTTGTGACCGATGACACAGGGACACAAGGCGAAGGTGGCAATCAGCTCGAACTTAACTACGTCTTTATCAAAGAGCGAGGCGTGGGTGTTGCAGCGGACGGAACGTATTTGCCTGGTGAATACGGCACGAGCAACTCCTTTCCCATCACCTACACACGTGGGTTGACAGACGACCTCGACGTATTCGTTGGGATCATCCGACAAACCTCACCGACCAATGGCTGGATGAACTCAGCCATTGGTCTTAAATGGCGCTTTGCAGGAAATGCCGAAGAGGGCTGGAGCTTCGCTATAAAACCGGCACTTTTAACGCCCGTCTCGCGCAACATGGAAGCCTCTGGACTCGGAAACGGCAAAACCAATGGCACTGTGTCGCTGATCAGCTCCTACCTACAGCCAACATATGAAATTCACCTCAATGCTCGTTATACCAGCAACTTTTCCTACAGCGGCGCTGAGGAGCAACAGGCACAGCACCTGTGGGGAGTCTCCGTCGCACCCGTCTGGGTATTGAACCAACAATGGAAGCTTGGCTTGGATACAGGACTCGATACAAATCCAAATGCCACAAGTGCTCGAGTTGCTTATGCCCAAATTGGCGCAGTATATGCACCTATTAAAAATGTGCAACTCGGTTTGGGTGTCATCGGAAGTCGGGCTCTAGGCAGCCCAAGTCGAGAATACAACTGGTCTATCATTTCAGGTGTTGCCTGGCAGTTTTAACGACAGAGGCGACTCAACTCTTTTCATGTGCGCTGATCTCAGCGGCAGCATCACAAGATCGCCTTGTTCATCTCTGAGACAAGATAAACGCACCTTAAATAAATGTTCTAAGGCATTTTTTGCCTCTATGCCACTTGTGACTGTCTCTAACTTACCTGCTGGATGCACCAGCACGAGTCGATTGAAATATCTCAATGCATGATTGAGGTCGTGCATGACGGCAATCACCGCATGCTTGCGGATGTGTGCAAAACGCATCAAGGTTTCAAGTAAAAAGCCTTGACACCCTGGGTCAACGGCGGCCATCGGCTCGTCCATTAATAGCAAGCCCTGCTCAACATCCCAGAGCTGCGCCACAACGCGCGCAAGATGAACGCGCGCCAACTCGCCGCCTGACAAGGTATCGATTGTCTGATCCAAATGATGCGTGACCTCGAGCATGTCAGCCGCTTGAGCAATAATCTGATGATGATGAGGGTCGTTTTTGCGTGCGACGCGACCTAAACCGATCACAATCCGAGCGGGGAGCGCAAACGAAATATCTTGAGACTGTGACAAAACAGCACGATTTTCGCTCAGCGCCTGTGCGGTCCAACAGCCAAGGGGACGATGATTGAAAAAAATACGTCCACTCTTGGGTGGATAGGTACCCGACATGAGCTTAAGGAGTGTTGACTTGCCAGCACCATTCGGACCCACGATGGCGACACACTCTTTGTGATGGATACAAAGTGAATAGGGACCAAAAGAGCGCCTCCCTAGTTTCTTAACCACCTCATCGACTAGAAGCATCATCACCCCATTCGATGCCGACGGGCACGCAACAACATAAGCATAAAAGGACTCCCCAATATCGCAGTAAAAATACCTACGGGCACTTCGGCAGGAATCGCCACCGTCCGTGCGATGGTATCTGCCATCAGCATTAACAATGCGCCCATGAGCATTGAAAGAGGCAACAAAACCCGCTGGTCCGCGCCAATTAGGGCTCGCGCGAGATGGGGTGCGAGGAGACCCACAAAGCCGATCACCCCACAAAAGGCGACCGACAGTCCCGCCAATAACGCAACCATCACAGAAATAGACCAACGCAACCTCACCACAACAATTCCAAGATGAGCCGCCGTGACTTCACCGAGACTCAAGGCATTGAGTCGCTGCGCCATGCGACTTGACCAGACATAAACAAGCACCAGCATGAGGCACATCATCACAACCATCGTCCAATTGGCGCCTGCCAAAGAACCCAGCGTCCAAAAGGATAGGCTCCGTAATTGCTCGTCAGTCGCGAGATACGTACATAAACCGATGATCGAAACACCTAGTGCATTTAATGCAATACCTAGCAACAGCAGTCCAGAAATTGAACCTGGTGCAAGCCATTTCGAACTGATATTGAGCGTCATACACGTTAAAAAAGCACCCAAAAACGACATGATGGGCAGTAGCCAGATTTTGGCAAACCCAAACAGGGCAATACGATCCCCTGAGCACAACACGATCGTGAGTGCTGCGGCAGAGGCCGCCCCCGTTGTCACTCCTAACAAACTCGGATCTGCCAAGGGATTACGAAACAAGCCCTGCACCAAGGTGCCCGCCAGACCCAAGGCGGCCCCCATGAATACGGCAAGCATCACGCGCGGAATACGTAAGTACCAAAGAACATACATATCGCCGTATTGAGATGTCGTCAATATTGCGTGTTCACCTCTCAACATTGAGAACCAAACTTCAGTATTGATAGGAAAAGCACCCGTTTGCAGTGCAACCAGAATGCTTAGAAAAAGTGCAATGAAAGAAAGCAGAAAAACCAAGGTCTTTGGATTGTTAAGAGCACTCATGCAATAACCGAAGTCCTGAACTGTTCACTCAATATTTGAACGGCTATAGGTAACCTTGGACCAAAACCGAGCAACAAGCTAGCTTCCATCACCGCGATACGTTGATGACGGCCCGCTGGCGTTTGACTGATTCCAGGAAGCTTGAGGACGGACGAGAGCTCTCCCAAGCTACGAAAACCATGTTCTGTCAGCAAAATGACGTCTGGCCGTGCAGCGATCAAAGACTCGGGTGTGAGAGGTTTAAAACCTGTAAAATCTGAAGTTGCATTGATCGCACCGGCATACTCGATCATCGCATGGGCGCCCGTTTGCATGCCTGCGGCCATGAGACGACTTGTGCTGTGGGCAAAAAGAAAGAGCACACGTGGTCGAACTGAACTGTGGTGAGAAGCCGATAAACAAACCTCGCTCCACTCCAGACTCAGACGCTCAATCAACGCAACAGACTCCGCCTCACAAGACAAGAGTCTGCCGATACGAGCGATACGCTGAACCAGCCCCTCGAAGCGGTATCCAGAATCCATGACTTCAACGGGTACGCCGGCATTATAAATTTGACGAAGCACCTCCGGCGGACCCGCCTCCTCAGTAACCAAAACAGAAGTGGGTGATAACGCCAAAACACCCTCTGCGGATAGCCGGCGTGCATAGCCGACCTGCGGGAGAAGCTGCGCTTGCTGTGGGAAGCTTGAGGTCGAGTCCACACCTACGAGGCAGGACTGCGCTTCTAGAGCATACACAATCTCAGTCAAGGCGCCACCCACCGAGATAATCCTTGGGGGTCGAACACTCATACTTTTCGCATGAATTTTTTGACTCATCGCCAAAGCGCCGATGGTACCGAGACGGCCAAGTGCGCGACGACGCATTAAAAAAGCCAGCGTTTCAGGAAGCCGTGCAGGTGTTATGCGGCGCATACACGCCCCCCTGTCGACAATCCATCCAGTAACGCACGCCATTGGATGTTTTCAGGAAAACCAGGTTTGCGCTGACCGAATATCATGGTGATGACCTCACCAGCATGATCAAACAACTCTAACGATGTCACCACACCATCTACGGTTGGCTTTCGAACAATCCATGCGCTGGAAATGCAATCCTGCCTGAGGTGTAAATTGAAATCTGAATCAAGCACATTGAGCCAACCCTGCGTCACAGAGATATTGCTAACGATCCCAGTATGAATTTGAATCACCCCAGAATTGGAGACAAACACCATGACTGGGATTTTTTTATCCGAGGCAAGACCCAATACCCGCCGAAAATCACCTGTCTTGACCTGTTGCGCGTAAGCAGCCCCAATCAGACGAAAGGCCTGAAGTCTAGAGACATCGTATTTTTTGAGTATCAAAAAGAAATCGTGTGTATCGCGCATTGCGATCCAATCCTGTTGCAATCCAGGCACATCGATTTCGGCATCGTTTCGTTCTGGTTTAGCCCCGACACGTGGGGACATTGAGACCATGGGAGTCTGTCGCGCTGCAGCGAATCGATGTTTGATCTCTTCGAAAGCAGTGCTCTGACTTTCGGGACGTAAAAATATTTTGTGAATCGCAACCCCACCTTGATCAAAGAACTGAAGGCTATGTTGCACACCCCGAGCCGTTTGCTCAATCACAGCAAAACCCACATACCAATTTTTATAAAACAGTCTCAGGTCAATCGCTTCGCCCGCCACAAGTCCGATGTCACCAGCCTGACTAACAGGACTGTAAATACCAATCTTTTCATGAACACATGAGGTATTTCTGGTTAAGGCCATCACAGACCCTAGAGACGCAATGCTTAATATTTGTTCTGGCC
The DNA here is from genome assembly GCA_945897365.1 of Bordetella parapertussis. Classification (GTDB taxonomy): domain Bacteria; phylum Pseudomonadota; class Gammaproteobacteria; order Burkholderiales; family Burkholderiaceae_B; genus Zwartia; species Zwartia parapertussis_A. The sequence continues at coordinate 205,487 of CAMDFD010000002.1, forward strand.
ACTTCGTATTTAAAAGGGTCACTTCAAGTGTGAGGGCTTCTTCGGGGTCAATGGGTCCGCAATGCGCTGCAAGGAGTTCAGCTTCTGATATCGACAAGATCTTGGCAATATCGCGATGTCTGCGGGGGCCCTCACGACGCATCGTGGCGAACGCTGCGCGGACTGTTTGGTTGGCTTCGGACATAAAAAATTCTCCTTGTGTGGACGTCGTACTCAACAATCTCTTGAATCAAAAGTCGTATCGGATGGAAACTTGAATATTGCGACCTGGTGCTGTGTAGGCATCTTTGATGGTGCTGTTGGCCGCTAAACCACTCACGTCGGACCAGCGCCAATATTTAGTGTCAAACGCGTTGTTGACATTGGCATTGAGTGTGAAATGCGCTGCAGGTTTCCAATACAAACCGAGATCCAAGGTGCCGTATGCGGGCGTGGCGTATTGCTCTGGTGAAGACAGTGCGATACGTGAGGGGCTTTTCGCTGCATTCCATACCCAGTCCGCACGTGCGCCCCACGTTGCCTCGTCATAACGCAGCCCGAGCAAGACTTTGAGAGGTTGGATCGAATCAAGAGGCTGCTTGCGACCCTTGATCGTGGAGTCCCCTTTTAAATAAGCAAAACCCGTCTCTAAGCCCCAGTTTTTTTCAACACGCCAATCCACTCTGGCAACAACACCTTGGATATGTGCGCGTGTCAGGTTGACGTATTGATAGACGGTTGGATTTGAAGGCCGCCCTGCTCCACCTACGATTTGCTGACTAATGAAATTTTTGTAGTGGTTATCAAAAGCTGAAAGTGAATAGCTGATTGACTCGTCAAAGCCTCTCAATCCAATTTCAATACTGTCGGCGTACTCTGGCTGTAGATTAGGATTACCGATACTGGTATAGCCTGAGGCTAAATTTCTAAATCCGTTGTTCACCTGATCTGGCGTGGGCGCACGAAACCCCTGCGCATATTGTGCATAGGGTGCAAACATAGGGTGCAAGGACCATACGGCACCGAGACGTGGAGTGACGGCCTGGCCGGTTGAAGTGGTTGGTGGGGTTGGTTGGGGTGGCTGGTTGTTTTGCTGCGGTCCACCGCGATGCGCGCCCTGTGCTAAGTGATTTGAAGTGGGCGCAATGCGGTAATAGTCGAAACGTACCCCTGGCGTAATAGTGACATCCCCGAGCTCAATTTCACTTTGCAAAAAAGCACCACTGAGCGTGTAGAGTGTGTCCGGAAAAGGTTTATCGGGAAAAACGCCTCCATAAGCAGGGACGGTACCGTCGCGGATACCCCTGATATCTGCTTGACTCCAGTCCACACCATACGTGAGCCGCTGGTCTAGGACGGTCGTCAAGTTGCTTTCAAATTGCGTTGCAGCCCCTATAACGGACGTCTGATAGGTATTGTCACGCGTTCTTGGGCGGGCGCGATAGCGATCTTCGGTTGCAAACTGATTGATCTGCGCATCCTGCCAATAGACGCGCGTTTCTGCCTTTTGAATCCAAGCTGCACTCAGATCGCTAAAACGATGCTCGACGGAGATACGATCGCGATTGATGCGATCCAAGGTCGAGAAACTCAAGGTCCCCAGTGGTCGGATGGGCGGCACTGCACGGGCCGAATAGACTTCGGTAGCCTGTGTCCGACGCTGGGACTCGAGTGTGAGCCCAAGCTGTTGCTGTGGATTGATCGTCAATATCGCCTTAGCCAGCAAATACCGATTGTTGTAATCAACGGGATTAGGGGCAGTACGGTCGATATTGAGTGCCTGATTCGTGCCTTGGTTGCTGGTGGCATGTCCTAAACGGAAGCTGCCGAGAATCATCCCCTGCCAGGGACCGCGCTCTCCTGCCAGCCCTAAGGTGTTGGACCAAGAGCGGTCGATACCGGCATATCCAGTTCGCGCAAAGCCGCCCTGTTTGGTATTTTTTTTGTATAGGTCAGAAGGATCGAGTGTGCGAAAACTCACCGCACCCGCGAGTCCGTCACTCCCATACTGTGTCGATGCAGGCCCTCTGAGGACCTCAACGGATTTGAGCCCATCCACATCTAGATAATCTGCACGTCCTGTCGTGAACGATCCGAAGGAAAAACCATTGGGTACGCGAATCCCGTCCACCAACATCAACACCTGATTGCCACCTAACCCTCGAATATTGACACCCGCGTTTCCCGACCTCCCTGTTGAGGTACCCGCATTGCTGAAACGCGTTGGCCCCGAAGGGACCGTGACGTCGAGCTCATGGCGGAAAATTTCTTTTAAATCGCGCGCGCCTTCTCGCTCAATCGTCTCTGCAGTGATCACGGTGACCGAAGCAGGCACCTCATCAACGCGACGTTCACCCCGCGAAGCACTCACCGTCATTTCTTTGAGTTGTGTGAGAGAGTGTCCTGGGCTCTGGGCAATCGCTGCCGCGGTATAAAGGCTCACCGACAGACCGCATGTCAGTCCGACGAAAAGGTCTGAGGTAAAACGACGTGTGAAATGAACGGGGCGAAAACTAAGGGCTCGAGCATCATGACAGCGCAGCATACGTGTGTCCTAAATGAATTTAGGCACTGGCTGGCGATGGCTGGCTTGTGCAACAAAAAGAGTTTATTTAGTCAGAATCAACTTACCTAGAGCGGTCTGACGTAACCGATACTGAGTACCTTGGTGCGTAATTTCCAGCTCAGAGGCGCCCGCAAACAACTGCTGACTCGTCATACGCAACACGGCCTTAGGCGAAGAATAATCGCAGGGCATAGGGAGTGTTGGTGGACGGTACTGCTGCAACTCGGGCGGGTGATACAGATGAGAAGATCGTTTATCCATGCAAGCATTCTAAACGATAATGATTCTCATCTGAAGGATTAAATTGCAACAAAATGCAAATGCAGCATCGGCTTGATTAGGGTTTGACTGGCGCAGAGATACCCGCCACGATTGTCGACACATTGAGCTCGAACATTTTCAAATATGTATCAGCCTGTGTGCCCGGTGCAGACAAGGCATCGGCATAGAGCGTGCCGCCAATGTTGGTGCCTGTATCCTTGGCCACTCGCTCTAGTACACGGGGGTCAGAGATATTTTCAGCAAAAATTGCGGTGACTTTATTCTTTTTAATTTCATTGACGATACGCACAACATCGGCTGCAGAGGGCTCACTGGCCGTGGATAGGCCTTGGAGCGGATAGAAAGTGACCTTGTAGGCTCGCGCGAAATAGCCGAACGCATCGTGAGAGGTGATCACGCGGCGACGCTCCATGGGCACAGCGGCAATGCGTGCCTGAGTGCTTTTCTCCAACGCATCAATCTGCTTGAGGTAGTCTGTCGCGCGGGACTGAAAGTCTGCGGAGTGTGCGGGCATGGCGGCACTTAAGGCGACTCGGATATTTTCAACGTATTGCCGCGCGTTGAGCAAGCTTTGCCATGCGTGCGGATCGGGGGCGACATGGGAGTGCTTGTGTCCATGGCTATGGCCGTGATCGCTTGCTGCCATCGGAATAGTCTTGACGCCCTTGCTGGCGGTTAATACGGGTCCTTTATAGCCGGAAGATTTAACGAGACGATTCAGCCAGCCCTCAAAACCAAGTCCATTGACGACGACAAGTTTAGCGGCCGCCAACCGTTTCGCATCAGCGGGGGTAGGATCAAAAACATGGGCATCCGAATTGGGCCCAACCAGACTAGTGACCTCTACATGAGGTCCACCGACTTGTTTGACCATGTCCGCGAGAATGGAAAAGCTCGCGACGACGGGGAGCGGTTCGTTGGCCATGGCCGGCACAACGAATCCCAAAAGAGCGATCGTTGTTAAATATCGTACTTTAGTGAGAATCGTCTTGAGCATCATGATTCCTTGTGCTGAGGCGTGGGAAAGAGGATTAATCGGAAGCTATCGCGCGTACCTAAGCAAAGCGAAATCAAATAAAAGACCCCTGCGACCAAAACAATCGATGGCCCTGAAGGAAAGTTGGCGTGGTAGGACACCAACAACCCAAAGGCGCCGCTGAGCCCACCGAAGCCAGCAGCAAGCAATGAACGGGCGACGACGCCATAGCACCAAAATCTTGCGGCAGTCGCCGGCAGCATCAGCAAGCCGACCGCCATCAATGTGCCGAGCGCCTGAAAAGCAGACACTAAATTGAGCACCACCATCAGCATAAAAAGCTGATGGACCATGGCTCCGCGCCCACCGACAGAGCGTAGAAAGCCAGGATCAAAGCACTCCACCATGAGGGGACGCCAGATCACTGTCATCAACAGCAGCGAAACGGTAGAAGCGCCCGCAATCATCAATAATGATTCCGCATCAACGGCCAGTACGCTACCAAACAAGAAGTGCAACAGGTCAACTTTGCTGCCTGAAGTGGAAATCAGCAGTACACCTAAGGCGAGCGCAATTAAATAAAACGACGCGAAACTGGCGTCTTCTTTTTGGCTGGTCCAGCGCGTCACAAAATTGGCGATCAGCGCCATCAACGCCGCAGCGACAAAACTACCAATCGTCATGGCCGGCAAAGACAAGCCAAAAAAGATGAATCCAACGGCTGCGCCCGGCAATACCGCATGCGCAATCGCATCACCGGCCAGGCTCATGCGTCGTAAAACTAGGATCGTACCGATCGGACCACAGGCGAGACCAATCGCCACGCAGGCGATCAAGGCACGTTTCATAAAGCCATAATCCGCAAAAGGCGTGATGACCCAGCTATAGAGCAATGTTCCCCATTCGAGCATGATCAACCTCTGCTCCCGCTCTCGGGGGGGCGAATACACCAAGGTGCACGATCGTCCCAGAATTCGGCAGTCTGACGTGCGCGTGTTAGATTTTCTGGTGTCAGGACCTCGGCGCTCCTTCCCCAAGCGATCACCTCCCGGGCGAGTAACAAGGTCTGTGGGAAATATTCACGCACCATGTCGATATCGTGGAGCACAGCGATGACCGTCCGTGCTTGACGATGCCAGTTGAGCACGACGCCCAATAAGTCCTCTGCCGTACGGGTATCCAGCGCATTAAAGGGCTCATCGAGCAAAATGATTTGAGCATCCTGCATCAGGAGTCTGGCAAACAAGACACGTTGCAGTTGACCGACTGAAAGTTCGCCGATGTAACGTCGCTCAAAACCGATTAAACCCACTGCAGCGAGGACTTCTGAAGCACGTGCGCGGATCTCAACTGAGACAGGACGAAAACTCCCTAACTCGCGCCAAGCGCCGAGCGCGACAACATCTAACACACGCACTGGAAACTCTCGATCAATGGCGGATTGCTGCGGAAGATACGCGAGTTTGGAGGCACGACCTTGCGTGGTTTGCATCGCAGGTGCAAAATCGATTGTGCCTTCTGTCCCTCCCTTTTGACCCGACAAGGCAGCGAGCAAGGTACTTTTACCTGCCCCATTCGGGCCGACAATCGCAGTCAGGGATCCTGCTTCGAAGGCGCCACTGAGGTGATGCACGGCCGGATGCCCTTGATAGGCAAGCGTCAAATTACGAATTTCAATCGCCTTGGTACTCGAATGTAATGCGTGCGTATCACTCATGTATGCAACGCCCAGAAAACAACCAACCATAAGCCCGCGAGCATGACGCCTGTCCAGAACAGTCGCTGGAACACGCCAATCAAAAGGGGGCTTTTGAGGTCTGTCACCGGTCCAGAGGCGTGTCCAACCCCTACGACGTGCGAATGGTCATGCGAGTGATCATGCGAATGATCATGCGCGTGGGTGTGCTGAGGCGACTGACGTGGTGATGATGAGTCGGAGGACATGCAAAGCTCGTAAACAAGTGTAAATTGAGGGTTGGATTTAATAACTCGCAATGATAATGATAATACACTATCATTAGACCCAATGGAACGCTCAACTCGTCAACGCTCAGCGATTAAAGATGCCCTGCACAACGCCGGTCGGCCCCTGCTTGCGCAGGAAGTGCTCGATCTGGCCGGACAAAGTGTGCCGGGGCTTGGTATTGCGACGGTTTATCGAAACCTCAAAGCGATGGTCGAGGATGGCACACTACGACAAGTCGTGTTACCAAGTGAAAATCCTAGGTTTGAACTCGGCAATCACGGACATCATCATCACTTTCAGTGCAATCAATGCCAGAAGGTGTTTGACATACATTCCTGCCCCTCTAATCTTGCAATGCTGGCACCCAAAGGGTTCAGAGTCGAAGACCATGACCTGACGCTCTACGGGCGCTGCAAAGACTGCTGATTAATGGCCAGTCGTTCCTGTGCTGAGTGCTGCGCTGAGCAGTAACAACCCAAATGCCAAGACCGCCACAGAAGCCAATGCCTGCAGGACCAGCATGAGTGCCTTTTGCCAAAATTGCTGAGAGGCACTGTCAGACTGGACGGCCGCCTGACTGATCCAAAGAGATGAGCAAGCCAAAGCAGCGACGGTTAATCCCGTGCCTAAGCCCATCGCGAGCGCTGCCGCAATACCTGCGATGAAAAAACCCTGCGCTAAAGAAAACACCAAGACAAAAATCGCACCCGTACAAGGTCGAAGTCCAACGGCCATAATCGCTGAAAGGGCCTTGGACCAATTAAGAGGCCCCGCGATCAATGCAGGATCTGGCATGTGCACATGACCACAGTTTTCATCGTGGACATGGGTGTGTTGGTGAGGTGTATGGTGAAGATGTGTATGTGAATGATGCGCGTGGGTGTGCTGAGCATTGACAGCGTGTGCGGATCTCCGGTCTCGGAATGCGCTCAGCACAGGTTGTAGGACGTGCTTAATCACAAGCCAAGCACCCAACGCCACCATCAAGCCGTAGGAAGCGATCTCTAGCCACCACGTCGCGCGATTCATCGCAACTCCAGAGACCTGCAAGACACCTGCTGCAATCGCAACCAAAGCAATCGCCACAAGCGCCTGTAAAAATGCTGAAAGCATCGCGAGGATGGCACCGTTACGAATGGTTTCCTTATTCGCCAACACATAAGCTGTCAGGACGGCCTTGCCGTGGCCTGGCCCCAAGGCATGAAAAACGCCATAGCCAAACGAGAGTCCAAGCAATAGCCAGGCAGCCCAGCCATCTTGTTTCCACGCACGGACAGCGCCCGTCAGTTGGCGATAAAACTGTCCTTGCCAGGCGGCCATCTGGCCTGTGAACTCAGCAAACCAGCCCGAGGTCGGGATGCTGAGTCGTTGCTCTGGCGTGGCAAAGGGATGCGCGGACTGCGCAATACTCAGATCAGTCAATCCGAAGGCGAGTGCCAGAACCGCGAGAAAAAGAAAGCCGAGGCGCATCGTGGTCATTTTTTCTATGCTCAAGGACACTTCACAGTAAATTGATGGGAAAGCTGCCGCACGGCCTCGCGTAAATTCTCTGGTAGCTCTTTTTGACTAGGAGGAATGGACCACAACAGGCGCTCGGTCTTGGGATCAAGAGGTCTGGGTGACATATACCCAAATTTACATTGTTCGGGTGCATCAATACCTTTGAAGGCGCGCGCCCCACCCTTGTACTCAAACGCAACAAAATAACCGGGATCTTGGATGTCGACCTCGAGTCCCTTTGCATCGATCTTAACGGGCGACTCAAGCGGCAACTCAAAGGATAAGACGAGCTGACTGGCTTTAGGATGCCAAGTCGAACGAGCATTGAGAGGCGCACCAAAAGCAAGCGATTTTCCGCCAAGCCTGATTTTTGTAAAAAAGTGCGACTCTGGATCCGCTAACGCGGTCATCCACTCCCCCGTGATTTTGCCGAGCTCAGCGCTAGGCACTTGACCCGCCTTGTCGCGAGGCATGCCTTGCAGCGCGTAGGTAGAGAAAAGCTCGTCGAAAAGCCAACTCTGACGAACGGCCGTCGCTTGTCCTTGACTATTAAAAACAAGTTCTATCGCGCCTTCGATCCAAATGTGAGGATGTGCAAGCGCAGTGGGGATCATCAGACATTGCGCGATGACGAGTAAGCACCCTGCATATATTTTTTTCAACATGATCATTTGATGTGTGTTGCAGGCAACAAGGAGGCGGGATGATTTTCCATAGTTTTCGCTGTTTTCCTCTCTTAGTAGAAGTCCAGATGCTAACGACTGAAGTTACTCGGGTCAATTCGCTAGAATAAATGACTATTACTGAATTTGATTCATGAGTACACTCCCGCCATGCGAAACCTCAATGCACTACTCGTTTTTGTCAAAGTCGCTGAAACACGCAGCTTTACGCTTGCGGCGCAACGACTTGGCCTGACCTCGTCGGCGATCAGCAAATCCATCGCCCGTCTAGAGCAAGAACTTGGTGTCAAACTACTCACCCGTTCCACGCGACTGGTCAGCCTGACGGGAGAAGGGGCAAGTTTTTTTGAGCGTTGCAGACTGATTCTGACTGAAATCGAAAATGCAGAGACAGCCGTAACCGCTGCCACGGCAACACCCAAAGGCCGCTTGCGGCTGCAGATGCCTGTTGGATTTGGTCGCCGCGTAATCGTCCCAAAAATGTGGGAGTTCACACAGCGCTTCCCTGAACTCAGTGTTGACATTGAGTTGAGTGATCGGCTCGTAGATTTGACCTACGAAGCAGTCGATGCCGTTGTCCATATCGGTCCTGTAACAGACGACCGAGTGGTCTCGCACAGGCTCTGTAATCTTAGTTTTGCTGCCTATGCTTCCCCAGAATATTTAGCCAGAAACGGAACCCCTCAATCACCCGAGGAGCTCGAGCAGCATCAGTGCTTGGCTTATCTTTTACCGCTGACCGGCGATCATCGTGAGTGGAAATTTACTAAAAACGGTCAAGACTATTCTAGAGTGGTGTCGGGCGCCCTCAACATTAATAATGCTGAATCGCTGATCGAGGCCGCGATTGCCGGCGCAGGTATTGTGATGGTGAGCGACTTTATCGCGGGAAATGCGATGCGTTCGGGAAAAATCCAACGCATCCTGTCCGACTATGTTGTCGCAGGACCTGAAGTATCCGTCCTTCACCTGCCGCGCAGTACGTTGGCGGCAAAAGTGAGCGTGTTGGTCAACTATCTGAAAAGCATCATCGAAGATATTGACCCACAAGCCCTCAGCAAAACAGAGCATTGAAGTCAAGCTCTACAAGTAAACACGAAAAGCGATCAGATTCATCCATAAAAGAGACACTGCACCCATGACAAATCCCCCGTCCACGTCACAATCGAAGTCTGTACCCTGCCTCAACATTCTGTCGACCATGGCCTTGCGCAACGCCTTGAAAGAACTCCTCCCTGCTTTCACTGCAGCCTCAGAAATTCAGATCAACATTGAGTATGGCGCAACGGCTCACCTTGGCGAGCGGATTCGCGCCGGGGCCCGCGGGGACGTTCTGCTTGCAGTCGCGGGTTCGATTGACGACCTGACGCGCGAAGGCATTCTAAACACAGGCAGTCGGGTAGATCTAGCGAGCTCCGATGTGGCGATGGCCGTTGGACTGTCCGCTCCTGTTCCCGATATTTCTACCCAAGAAGCCTTTGTCGCCACGCTTAAAGCGGCACGCTCCATTACGTTTTCCAAGCAAGGTGCGAGCGGCATGTATTTTGCCAGCCTGATCAAGCGTCTTGGACTCGATGAAGAGGTGCGCGGCAAAGCCGTCGTGCTGGCCGAAGGCCTCACAGGCGAGCTCGTGGCAAAGGGCGAGGTCGAGCTTGCCGTTCAACAGATGAGCGAACTCATGCAAGTTACAGGTATCAATATTTTTGCCAAACTGCCGCCGGCCGTGCAGCAATCCACCGTATTTTCCGCTGGCATTTTCAAAGAAAGCACCCAAACGGCCGCCATACAATCGTTGGTGACATTTCTGCAAACCAGCGACGCCATGCGCACCTTTAAGCAACAAGGACTGGATCCCGTATGAAAAATGATTTGCATTTCCTCACGATTGCCGAGGCAGGACGGCAGATCAAAGCTAAAAAGCTTTCCCCTGTAGAGTATGTCGATCATCTGAGCGCGCGGGTCGAGTCGCTCGATGACCAACTCAGCGCCTTTATCACACCAACGTTCGGGCTGGCGCGTCTACAAGCCAAGGCGGCGGAAAGCGAAATCATGGCCGGACGCTACCTCGGTCCGATGCATGGCATTCCTTTTGGTGCCAAAGACATCTACGAAACGGCGGGCATTTTGACCACGGGTGGTTCGCGGATTGGTCAAAAGCATGTACCGACCAATGACTGCGCTGTCGTGGGAAAATTGTATGAAGCCGGCGCAGTGTTGCTGGGCAAACTCAATACGCACGAGTTCGCGCATGGTGGGCCTTCGTTTGATCTGCCTTGGCCTCCTGTGCGCAACCCTTGGGACCTGGCGCGCTTTAGTGGCGGCTCTTCCAGTGGTTCGGGTGCGGCTGTTGCTGCGGGTTTGGTAGGCGCAGCACTGGGCACCGATACGGGAGGGTCGATCAGAGGTCCGGCCTCTCTGTGCGGCATCGCAGGGTTTATGCCGAGCTCCGGCTTGGTGAGTCGCGTAGGCGTCATGCCAAACTCTTTTACGCTCGATCACTGTGGCCCGATGGCTTGGACTGTCGAGGACTGCGCCCTGATGCTGCAAGCGATCGCCGGGCATGATCCCGCCGATGGCAATAGTTTTGAACAGCCAATCCCACACTATGCAGAGAGTTTGGGAGCAGATCTCAAAGGCTTACGCGTAGGGGTGTTGCGCTACGTCTGGGAAGAGGACCTTGTCGCCAACGAGGAGCACCGTCAGGCGCTCGAGCATGCGGTTGAGACTTTCAAGAAACTCGGCGCCTCTGTGCAAGATTGTCGCCTGCGTCCGATGCAAGAATATATGGACGTCAAAGTCGTCTTGGCTGAGACAGAAATATTTGGCGTGCAACAGCAGGGACTCACCGAACGTCCGCATGATTATGGACGTGACTTTCTGACGCGTATTTTGCCGGCGGTGATGTTTCAATCTCTCGACTTCCTCGCGGCCACGCGTGAGCACAGGCGCATGCTTGAGGAAATGAAACCGATTTATGAAAAGTTTGATCTGCTCTTGATGCCAGGCTTTGGCCCTGCCCAGCCGATTACTTCGCATCGACCGATTACGTTTTGGCGCAAACCTAATGCGCAAGTACTTGCCAATATTACTGGTGGCCCAGCCGTCTCTGTCAATTGTGGCTTTAACTCGGCGGGTTTACCGATGGGATTGCAGATTGTGGGCGCACCTCAAACCGATGCGCTTGTGTTGAAAGCGGGGCATGCATTTGAGCACGCGATTGGTTTACGCGACAAACGCCCCACACTCACACCGGGTCAAACTGCACCCACGCTCGTCGCACCAGATCTGACACCCGACACCTCGCATTGCGATGCTCAAACACGTGCATTTGCCGCACGTATGGCAACCAATGCTGGGCTCAAGCTCGATGACGCTTTGATGGCCGTACTCTGCGAAGCCGCACCTTATGCGTTGGAGATGACAAGTCGTTTGCGCAAGAACCGAAACTGGTTTGATGAGCCCGCCAACGTTTTTCGCGCTGGTCACAAACCCTGATCTCCAAAGAACATTTCACTTAAAAAATAAAGGACATTTCCATGAAGACTTATCGTATCGCCGCGATCCCTGGTGACGGCATTGGCAAAGAAGTGATCCCCGAAGGTCAAAAAGTGCTTCAAGCCATCGCTGCCAAAGATCAATCGCTCAAATTTGAGTTTGAAAGTTTTGATTGGGGTGGTGATTACTATCGTCAACATGGCGTGATGATGCCTGAGGATGGCCTGGATGCGCTGCGCAATAAAGACGCGATTTTGTTTGGCTCGGCGGGTGATCCGCATATTCCAGATCACATCACGCTCTGGGGATTACGCCTGAAGATTTGTCAGGGTTTCGACCAGTACGCCAATGTCCGCCCAACACGCATCCTGCCCGGCATCGATGCACCACTCAAGCGTTGCACCCCTGCACAACTCGACTGGGTGATTGTGCGCGAAAACTCAGAAGGCGAATACTCTGGCGTAGGCGGTCGCGCCCACCAAGGCCATCCCATTGAAGTCGCCACCGATGTCAGCATGATGACGCGTGCGGGCGTCGAGCGCATCATGCGCTACGCGTTCAAGCTCGCTCAGTCGCGTCCACGCAAGCTGTTGACGGTTGTGACGAAATCAAACGCGCAGCGTCACGCAATGGTGATGTGGGATGAGATTGCCGTTCAGATCAGCAAAGAATTTCCTGACGTCAAGTGGGACAAGGAGTTGGTCGACGCCGCCACCGCGCGGATGGTCAACCGCCCTGCTACGCTAGACACCCTTGTCGCGACGAACTTACATGCCGATATTTTGAGCGATTTGGCAGCAGCGTTAGCGGGCAGCCTGGGGATCGCTCCCACCGGCAACATTGATCCCGAGCGCCGCTACCCGTCGATGTTTGAACCCATTCATGGTTCAGCCTTTGACATTATGGGCAAAGGGCTGGCCAACCCAATCGGCACGTTCTGGTCTGTTGTGATGATGCTGGAGCACTTGGGCGAACAAGCCGCTGCGGACCGCTTGATGAAAGCCATTGAAGCCGTCACCGCCAATCCACGCCTACACACGCGCGATCTGGGTGGTTTAGCCACCACAGCGCAAGTCACGGCTGCGATTTGCGACCAGCTGAACGGCTAATGATTGTCAAAATTTGGGCCTTTTAAAAGGCGTGCTTGTCGCGGTGGGCGGTGGATCTGGGACAAACCACCTTCGATCGAGCTGATTTTGCGCTCATTTCACTCAATTTCTCCTCTTAACCGGACGATGAGCCGATGAATTCGTGACATAATTTTGGAGGGACAATCCACTCAAAAAGTCAATCAACAATGTCTGAGTCTACGCAGCAAGAAAATCTTGGGACCGGACCTTTTGCCGGTCTCGTAGTCATTGAACTAGGCAATAGCGTTGCCGCGCCGTTTGCGGGTCAGATTCTCGGCGAACTCGGTGCCCGTGTGATCAAAATTGAAAAAGCCGATGGTGACGATGCCCGTCGCTGGGGACCTCCTTTCTGGGAAGGGGCTTCTCCTTTTTTTCAGGCTTTAAATCGAAACAAAAAATCTGTGGTGTGCGATTTACGCGATCCGCAGCAAATCGAAGAGCTAAGACAATACATCTGCGAACATGCAGATATTGTGATTCAAAATCTTCGTCCCGGTCATGTTGAAAAACTGGGTCTTGATGCCGCGAGCCTCTTGGCCATTCAGCCTCGATTAATTTATTGCAATCTTGGGGCGTTTGGCAAAGTGGGACCACTCAAAGATCGCCCCGGTTACGATCCGCTGATGCAGGCTTTTGGCGGCATTATGAGCACAACGGGCGAACCTGGCCGACCTTCCGTTCGTGTAGGCGCCTCAATCGTTGACATGGGTACGGGCATGTGGGGGATCATCGGCATCCTGACCGCCCTGCTTGAGCGTCAACAATCGGGTGTCGGCAAAGTCATCGACGTCTCACTTTATGAAACAGCCACCACTTGGGTATCGCTCCTCGCCGCACAATATCTCTCGAACGGTGAGCTCGCGGTCAAACAAGGCTCGGGAGCCTCAGGGATTGTTCCCTATAAAGGCTACATGACAAGCGATGGCGAGCTGGTCATCGCCGCGGGCAGCGATGCACTTTTCAAAGCGCTTTCTAATACGGTCGGTAAGCCTGAGTGGACGACCGATCCTCGTTTTACTGATAACCCACGGCGCGTTGAAAATCAGACCGCGCTCTACGCCATGCTCGACGCCATCATTGCCACTCAACCCACCGACTATTGGGTCGAGCAACTTGAGGCGGCGGGCGTGCCCTGCGCACCAGTCAATAATCTCGCGCAAATGGTCGCACATCCACAAACCCAAGCACTCGGTCTGATGCAAGACGTTCCTGGTACAGGGATGCGCTTTATCGGCCTGCCAATTAGTTTTGACGGCGTCAGGCCCAAGCCCTACGCCGCACCACCCAAACTCGGCGAACACTCTACATTGATCACCAAAAGGAAAGCAACATGAGTACTTTTCCCACTTACGAAACCATTGCGACTGAAATGGTCAGCACGCATGTGCTCAAAATCACCCTCAATCGCCCACAAGTCGGCAACGCGATCAATACCCAAACTGGCCACGACTTGCTGGATCTTTGGAACCGACTCACTGCGGATGCCGGCGAAGTCCGCTGCATCGTCCTGACGGGTGCGGGCGAAAAGATTTTCTGTGCGGGTGGTGACTTGAAAGAGCGCAACGGCATGACCAAACGTCAGTGGACGCTGCAACACGAGCTATTTGAACGCATGTACTGGACGCTCGTGGACCTGCCTGTTCCTGTGATAGCGGCGGTCAACGGTCACGCCTACGCGGGCGGTCTGGAAATGGCACTGTCTTGCGACTTTATTTATGCCAGCAATGCCGCACGCTTTGCACTGACCGAAGTCACGCTCGGCATCATGCCGGGCGCAGGCGGCACACAAAACTTGCCACGTGCGATTGGGGAGCGCCGCGCCAAAGAGATCTTGATGACCGGCAAGCCCTTTAGCGCGCAACAAGCGAGCGAGTATGGCTTGATTAACGCCATTCTGGAGCCCGCTGAGGTGCTAACCAAAGCCATCGAAACGGCCGAAGTCATTGCTGCTAATGCCCCACTTTCTGTCCGCCAAATCAAGAAATCTGTGCGTTATGGCGGTCAAATGGAGTTACGTACTGCTTTCCGCTTCGAAATTGAGGCCTACAACCACCTGATCGATACCGAAGACCGTATGGAAGGTGTCGCGGCATTTAACGAAAAGCGTAAAGCGAACTTCAAAGGCTGTTAAGCGGAGCATCACATGGCAAATCCAAAACAAAATATCACCATCGAAACGGGTGAGGACTATCCAGAAATCCGCGAAGGCGTCAAACGTGTCTGTGCGGACTTTCCCGGCTCATATTGGCGTGGTCTCGAAGAAAACTTAGACTACCCGACTGCGTTCGTTCAGGCCTTAACGGCCTCTGGTTATCTGGGCGCGCTGATCCCCGAAGAGTTTGGCGGCAGCGGCATGCCCCTGCGTGCAGCCGCGGTCATCCTCGAAACAATTCACTCCTCAGGCTGTAACGCGGGTGCCTGCCATGCGCAGATGTACACGATGGGCACGGTTTTGCGTCATGGCAGCGAAGCGCAAAAGAAAAAATATCTTCCCGATATCGCCTCGGGTAAGGTCCGCTTGCAGGCGTTTGGGGTCACCGAACCCACCTCCGGCACGGACACGACCAAACTCAAAACACGTGCTGAGCGCCAAGGTGATCATTATGTGATTAATGGCCAAAAAGTCTGGACTTCGCGCGCGTTGCACTCTGATTTGATGCTGCTGTTGGCCCGAACAACGCCGCTCGATCAGTGCAAGAAAAAGAGCGAAGGCTTGTCTGTGTTCCTCCTCGACATTCGCGATGGTCTGGGCAAAGGTTTGGACATTCGTCCGCTGAAGGCCATGGTCAATCATCATGCAACCGAAGTGTTTTTCGACAACCTAAAAATTCCCGCGGATAATTTGATCGGAGAAGAAGGCAAAGGCTTTAAGTACATCCTTGACGGCATGAACGCCGAGCGTATTTTGGTGTCGGCCGAGGCGATTGGAGACGCCCGCTGGTTTGCGAAAACAGCTGTCGCCTATGTGAGCGAGCGTCGCGTCTTTGACCGCCCAATCGGTCAAAACCAGGCCGTACAGTTTCCGATCGCGCGCGCTCATGCGGAAACCGAAGCGGCTGACTTGGTGTTACGCCGTGCGGCTGCGCTGTTTGATGCGGGGCTGCCTTGCGGGGATGAGGCCAACATGGGTAAGTTGCTCGCCTCTGATGCGACTTGGCACGCGGCTGAAGCTTGTCTGCAGAGCCATGGTGGCTTTGGTTATGCCAAAGAATACGACGTTGAGCGCAAATGGCGCGAAACACGCTTATTCCAGATCGCGCCGATCTCAACCAATCTTGTGCTGTCCTATATCGGCGAACACATGATGGGCATGCCACGCTCGTTTTAAACACTCAAAATAAAATTGTGCAGGAGACAAAAAGATGACCACAGGTTTAACCAAAGCACTCGCCGAGTTTGTAGCAAAGCCGACCTTCGGTGGCCAAGAGCAGGCGGCCTATGCCGTTGCTAAAACTGGTTTTATCGACACGATTGCCACCATGATGGCGGGTCATCGCGAACCCGTGGTTGACATCGTCCGACAGTTTTTTGCGCAAGCGACGACCCCAGCCGAAGCCCCCGTGCCCTTTTTAGGCACCATGCACCCTGCAGCACAAGCGGCCTTTATTAATGCGGTTGCGGGTCACGCATTGGACTATGACGATGTCGCGATTTCTGGGCACCCTAGCACTGTGCTGGTCCCAGCGATCTTGGCCGAAGGTCACAGACTCAACAGCTCTGGCTTGGACGCTGTGCGCGCCTATATCGTTGGCTATGAAGTCTGGGGTGAACTCGTGAGCCGCGAACCTGAGCAATATCACCTTAAGGGATGGCACCCAACAGGCGTTTTTGGTGCCGTGGGCGCTGCCGCTGCTGTGGCTTACCTCAACAAGCTGTCTGTGGATGAAGCACGTCAAGCGCTTGCGATCTCCGCGAGCCTTGCGAGCGGTCTAGTCGCGAATTTTGGCACCATGACCAAGCCTTTCCACGCAGGTCGTGCAGCCTCGCACGGCATTGATGCAGTGCGTCTATCCAGGTTAGGTCTGACCTCAGCACCCGATGTATTTGAGCATCCTGCTGGCTATTTGTTTGCACTCTCTTTATCCGGCCGTGCTGATCTCACGCGTCCTGCTGACACCCTTGGTAAGACGTTGCGGATCTTGGATAGCGGCTTATCCATCAAGCGCTATCCCGTTTGCTATTCAAGTCATCGCACGATCGATGGCGTATTGGCGATTGTCGAGCGTGAAAACCTCAAGGCCGAAGACATTAGCAAGGTCCACTTGACGATGGGTCCTGCGCAAGCTTCGATGTTACGTAATAAACATCCCATCACGGGTCTTGAGGCTAAGTTCAGTGCACAGTTTGCGGTCGCCTCCGCCGTGGTGGCGCGCCAAGTCGGCTTATCCCAATTGACAGACGCGTTTGCCACACGCCCCGATGTTACAGAACTCTACGCAAAGGTGAGCGTGACGACGGTGAACACGGTGTGTCCGTTAGAGCCTGCCTTTGCGTTGACAGACCGCGTCGTCATCGAAACAACGGGTGGGAAAAAGTTTGACTCAGGAGAAATTCGTTTCCCTTTGGGAAATGCAAAAAACCCCATTGATGCCGCTGGTTTAAAGGCGAAATTTATGGATTGCGTCGCGACGGGCAAAGCCGAAAATCCGGCGATGCACGGCGCGGATGCCGGCCTCTATGACCGCATAGCGGGCCTAGAGAGTCTCCCCAGCGTGCAAAGTCTATTTGGTCAATAGTCCTGCAGGCGCCGATGAACTAGTCGACGGAGCGCAATGAGTCAAAGCGTAGTGTGGTTTAAAAAGGACTTGCGCGTCCATGATCACGCTGCGTTGACTGCCGCTGTCAAACGTGGTCGAGTTTGCTGTCTTTACATCATTGAGCCAAGCCTCTGGCGCAGCCCAGATGCCTCGACGCAACACTACGAGTTCACCATCGAAAGTCTGCGAGACCTCTATGTCGCGATTAAAAGACTCGGTGGACAACTGCACGTTGTCACCGGCGAGGCGCTTGACGTCTTGCAGCGGCTGCATGTAATGATGCCGTTTGATGCGCTGTATTCACATCAGGAAACCGGCAATGCACCGAGCTATACGCGCGACATTGCTGTCGGCAACTGGTGCCGCCAACAAGGTGTTGCTTGGCATGAGCCGATCCAGTTTGGCGTGGTGAGACGACTACACAATCGAAATCTCTGGCAAGCCGCCTGGGAAGAGCACATGCAGCAAGACTGCCTGCCCGCTCCTGCCCGGATCGACGCGCTACCCTTACCTTGGACTGAGCCGCGACCACCGAGTGCGGCGCAGCTTGGTATTGATCCACTGAATCCTCCACGCCGTCAAAAAGGCGGACGTCAAATTGGCCTGGAAATTCTCAATGATTTTCTGGAAGTACGCAGCGAGCAATATCGTGGCGGAATATCTTCGCCGTTATCGGCGCCTACGGCATGCTCACGGATCTCGCCCTACTTTACCTATGGATGCCTCAGCATGCGCGAAGTCGTGCATGCGATGGTAGAGGTCATGGATCGCGAAAGCTCGAGGGAGAGCCGTAAATCAAAAGGGTTGCGGGCGCTGATGAGCCGTTTGTACTGGCACTGTCACTTTATTCAAAAGTTAGAGACTGAGCCTGAGCTTGAATATCAAAATGTACACCGAGGCTACGATGGCCTGCGTGAAAATGACTGGAACACAGCACATTTCGCCGCGCTGAGCGAGGCAAGAACGGGCTGGCCACTCGTTGACGCCTGTGTGTTGATGCTCAAGGATACGGGATGGATCAACTTTCGAATGCGGGCGATGATTGTGTCGACTGCGGCTTATCCGCTCTGGCTGCACTGGCGTGAAGTGGGTCAATGGCTGGCAAGACATTTTCTCGACTACGAGCCGGGTATTCACTGGAGCCAGATGCAGATGCAAGCAGGCACCACAGGCATCAATATTCCGCGCATCTACAACCCAATCAAACAAGCACGTGATCATGATCCAAATGGCGTGTTTGTCCGGCGCTGGATTCCCGCCCTGCGACAAGTACCTGATACGTGGTTGTTTGAACCTTGGCATTTAACGCCTGACATGCAAAAACAGTTTGGCATACCTGCGCAGAGCATGCTCCCAGTCCCTGTCGTGGATCTAGAAGCCGCCACGCGTGACTCAAAACGTCGGTTATACGACAGGCGCAGTGATGCCGATGTCAAAGCAGGTAAAAAAGCCATTGTTGAAAAACATGCCTCACGAAAGCATTCGGGTCGCACACAGACTTCAAGCCGTAAGCGCGTCAATCGCCCCACACACACGCCGCCCCCTACTCAGCACGCCTTGGATTTCTCATGACTACACCCTCCCCCATGCGTGGCCGCAAAAAAACAGACCTCCCCAGCAAAGTCTGTCAGCGTTGCGCGCGCCCTTTTACTTGGAGAAAAAAATGGGAGCGTGACTGGGAAAACGTGAAATTTTGTTCCGACCGTTGTAGAACATCTTCGGGAACGTCCAAGTGAGCACCTTGATTTATTGGTTTCGAAACGATCTCAGACTTCTGGACTCGCCCGCACTCAACAAAGCCTGTCGCGAGGCGACACACCTTTTACTGGTCTATGTGCTGGCGCCAGAGGAAGCCTCGACACGCTGGGGCTTTGCGCGCGAAAGTCGTCAACGCAAAAGGTATTTAACAGAAACGCTGATCGCGCTGGATGCACAATGTCGCACGCGAGGGAGTCGATTACTTGTATTGCAAGGTGACGCCGTCACGACACTCGCGGCGCTTGTTCAGTCCACCCAAGCGGACAGTATCGTCTGTGAACAAATCGCAGCCCCCGAAGAAGCAGCAGAAGTCGAACAACTCAGGACACAAGGCATCAAGGTTCAATACGTTTGGCAGTCCACCATGGTCGAGCTCGCCACCCTACCCTTTACCCCTCGACAGATGCCAGATATATTCACACAGTTTAGACAAAAGCTTGAAGCCAAAGGGCTACGCGCCCGGTCTGTGGTGCCCGGACCTGAGCGCATACCCAGTCTGCCTGAGAACGTTCTGGTTGAAAACATATCCTTGGAACAGCGGCTCGAGCGTCTGGGCTCAAACACAACAGAAAACACGCAAGCACATGCAGGAACCCCTCAGGGGCTTCAACATCTGGACCATTACTTTGCGGATGAACTCCCACACACCTACAAACAAACCCGCAATCAGCTGTCTGGCGCAGACTTTTCGACCCGCTTTTCAACATGGCTTGCGACCGGCGCACTCTCGGCACCCATGATTGTTGAGCGGCTCACGCAGTACGAAGCGACCCGAGGTGCGAATGATGGCACTTACTGGATCTGGTTTGAACTGATTTGGCGGGATTACTTCCGTTTTTTGCATCTGAAATATGGTCGTGCGCTTTATTTACGTGAAGGCCTGCGCAAGCCTGAGCCAGGCAGTGAGGCGCCAAGCCTCGCCGAGCCCACGAGTGGCATCGCGCGCAAACTCTTTGAGCAATGGACGCAAGGCAGAACAAAAAATGCCCTCGTCAATGCGGGGATGAACGAGCTCTCTTCGACAGGACTGATATCTAACCGGATGCGTCAAATCGTTGCAAGCTATTTGATTTATGACTTGAGAATCGATTGGAGAGCCGGTGCGGCCTGGTTTGAGTCCCAACTCTTAGATTACGACGTCTACAGCAACCAGGGAAACTGGCTCTACATCGCAGGCCTAGGTACGGATCCAAGAGGTGGTCGTCGAATGAATTTGGACAAACAAGCGCTAGAACATGACCCCGAGGGGCTCTATCGCAAACAATGGGCATCACCATGACAACACTTCGTTTAGTACTGGGTGACCAACTCAACCCCACGCACAGCTGGTTTTCAAAAGTAGACCAAAACGTCATCTACACCTTGATGGAGATGCGTCAAGAAACTGACTATGTGGTGCATCATGCGCAAAAGGTGATCGCGATTTTTGCAGGTCTGCGCGATCTCGCGGCGCTGCTTGAA
The DNA here is from genome assembly GCA_945897365.1 of Bordetella parapertussis. Lineage (GTDB taxonomy): Bacteria > Pseudomonadota > Gammaproteobacteria > Burkholderiales > Burkholderiaceae_B > Zwartia > Zwartia parapertussis_A. Next base: position 226,040 of record CAMDFD010000002.1, read on the forward strand.
TCTCAAGGTCACCGTGTGCACTACCTCGCCATCGATGATCCAAAAAACACCCAGTCTCTGACGCGCAATCTTGAACTGTTGATCAAGCAATACGCCTGTACTCACTTTGAATATCAACAGCCTGATGAGTGGCGCTTGGATGCGCAACTTGAAACATGGAGTCAAGGTTTAAAGATCGCGGTGGAAATGTGCGACAGTGAACATTTTTTCACTACCCGTCACGAAGCAGGAGAGCTCTTTAAAGGTCAAAAAAGCTGGCTGATGGAACGCTTTTATCGTCAGATGCGGACTAAACATAAAGTCCTCATGCTCGACGCCAAGAAACCTGTCGAAGGGCAATGGAATTTTGATCATGAAAACCGCAAGCGTTGGACGGGCTCACCTCCGGAGCCAAAAGACCTGCGCACCCGCCACGATCACTCTGTCTTGTGGAAGGTCATTGAAGCATCAGGCGTCCAAACGATGGGCGAGCCGCACGCCGCCGATTTTGCCTGGCCCTTGAACCGCCAGGAGGCTCTCGCCGATCTGGAGCGTTTTGTCGAACATGTTTTGCCGAATTTTGGTGACTTTCAAGACGCCATGAGTACAGGCCACTGGCGGATGTTTCACTCGCTGCTTTCCTTTTCACTCAACACCAAGATGCTCAAACCCCAAGAAGTGGTGAGCCGCGCCGAACAGGCATGGCAAGCAGGCAAGGTTTCGATCGCGACGGCGGAAGGCTTTATCCGGCAAATACTGGGCTGGCGCGAATACATCCGTGGCATGTACTGGCATCACATGCCAGGTTACGCGCAGCACAATACGTTTCAACACACGACACCATTGCCAGACTGGTTTTGGACCGGCCAAACAAAGATGCGCTGTCTCTCTGACTCTATTGGTCAATCTTTAGAGCATGCGTATGGGCATCATATTCAGCGTCTGATGGTCATTGGTAATTTCTCTCTGCTCGCCGGACTCGATCCCGCGGCTTTGCATCGCTGGTACCTAGGGATTTATATCGATGCGTTTGAATGGGTAGAGTTGCCCAATGTCATTGGCATGAGTCAATTTGCCGATGACGGGCTACTCGCCACCAAACCCTATGTGTCAAGCGCAGCCTACGTCGATCGGATGAGCGACTATTGCAAGGGTTGCCATTACGACAAAAAACTTCGCGAAGGCGCGCGTGCATGTCCCTACAATGCCTTGTACTGGGACTTTTTTATCCGGCACGAAGAGAAACTCTCAAAGAATTTCCGACTCGGAATGGTGTACAGAAATATTGAAAAGATGAGTGATGCCGCGATCGAGGGCATCAAAGAAAAGGCTCAGGAAATCAAAGCCTCGCTCAATACGTACTGAGGCGATCAATTGCGCAGGCCATCATGATATCTCGCGTCGATAGTCCGCCCGCATCATGTGTAGTCAACACAATAGATACTTTGTTGTAGACGTTGGACCACTCGGGGTGGTGGTCTAATTTTTCTGCCAGAATCGCGACACGCGTCATAAAGGCAAAGGCCTCACTAAAATCCTTGAAATGCCAGCTGCGAGACAGCCGTCCTCCGGCTGTTGCATCGAATTGCCATGCTGGGCAGGTCGCGCAGGCCGCCTCAAGTTCACTGGACTGTAATCGGGCAATGCTCATCAGTCATCCCTCTCTGTCAGGAAATCTGTGTATTGGATGGACTGGACTCGCTCGGGAGAAACATCACCACTAAGGCGGTACATGTTGCAAAACCAGCCATCACTAACAACATCACATCAAAACCGTAACTCTTAACCGCGGGGCCGAGCGCCCACACAGCAATCGAACTCAACCCCAGCGAGACGGCCAAGCGAATACCTGCCACCCGTGAACGCATGCGATCATCAACATAGCGCACCACCATCACGTCGACGAAAGGCACGGCACCAAAAATAAACACCATCACGCCGAGTAACGCCGCAAACAGCCACCAGCCCTGTGCATGCGAAGCGAATAAGAAGAGCGGGATCTGCAACAGCACAATCCCAAGAAAACTCGGACGTATAGCAAAGCGATCGAGCAATTTCCCAACGACCACCTGCGTAAGCGACGCCACAACGTAGATGATGGCCAACATGATTCCTAGTGTCGCAGGATCCTCGACGATTCCTTTAAAGCGTTCGAGCAACAGCTGGCCATTGCCATTAGTTGTAAAGTTGAACAACACACTTCCCGTCGCAGCGCTCACTGTCATGACAGCCAACACCCGTGCAATCAAGGCAGGCGGAAACTTGACCTTGGCTGACGTTTTACGCTTGGCAGGAGCCTCTGACTCGGGCGGACAAATATACGCAAACCACACGCCGCAACCAATTGACAACACGGCTGGAATTGCAAAAGCTGCGCGCCATCCTAGCCATTGGATTAAAAATCCGCTTACGACAGCCGCTAGAGCCAAACCTAGATTACCCGCCAGACCATTGATGCCAATGGTGTAGCCAGGATTGACTGACTTTTGCACCAACAAAGGAATGCCGACAGGGTGATAAATAGAGGCGAATGCCCCCACCAGCGTCAGCGCTATGGCAAGCTGCCAGGCGTTTTGGCTCAAGGCAGCGATCAGCGTAGACACTCCAATCCCGACAAAAAACACCACCATCATGCGACGACGTCCCCATAGGTCACCAAGGCGCCCAGAGGGAATTGAGCCCAAACCAAACAGCACAAAAGCACCGACACCATAAGGCATGAGGTCCTCCCAGCTGTCGAAGCCAAAATCGATCGCAATGACCCCAACCGAGGCTGCAAAAATCAACAAGAACATGTGATCCAAACCATGTCCCACATTGAGCAACAGCCGAACAGCTAAGGCGTGGTCTTGTGAAGGTGAGGTGGTGTCAGTTGCGCTCATTTGATTTGAATTCCTTGGAGTTTAGGCGCGACCAATAATGGAGGCTGTCAACATTAACTCTTCGAGCAGTGCCAAAGACACCGCACCAGACACCGAATAAGGATCCAACTCAGGTGTTTCAGAGTATTTAAGAACAATTGAGGTGTTGAGTTTGGAAAGATTGACCTTGCCCATGGTCCAGCCACCAAAACGTCTCTCAGTAATCTCTTCATAGTCCAGCAATACAACGTCTTTATGACGTGTATCACGCAAAATATGACCATAGAGTTCGTTGACTTGGTTGCGCCCTCCTTCGATAGCCTGCAAGTAAATCCCACCGCCATAGCAAAGAATACCTGTAATCCCGTTGGCAATATTGTGTTGGCGGGAGGAATCTAAGATTGCGTCCGTCTCCTCGCTGGCCTTTGGGTCTAGTACACGACTGACATATAACAAACGTACCAACATGGCTATACCTCTCGAGGAATCAGGGACAAGAACTCACGACGCAAATTAGGATCCTTTAAAAAGGCTCCTCGCATCACTGAGTTGATCATGCGGCTATCCATGTCCTTGACACCGCGCCAGGACATGCAAAAGTGTGTTGCGCTCATGACGACCGCCAAGCCATCAGGTTGGGTTTTTTCCTGAATCAAATCTGCGAGTTGCACGACCGCTTCTTCTTGGATCTGAGGACGGCTCATGATCCATTCGGCGAGGCGGACGTATTTGGAGAGACCAATCACGTTAGTGTGCTCGTTGGGCATGATGCCAATCCAAACCTTGCCAATCACAGGACAAAAGTGATGGCTACACGCGCTACGCACGGTCATCGGTCCGACGATCATCAGTTCGCTCAGATGCTCGACGTTGGGAAACTCTGTAATCGCTGGCTGGGGACGATAACGTCCGCCGAACACCTCTTGGAGGTACATTTTGGCCACGCGTCGCGCAGTGTCATTAGTGTTGTGATCGGATACGGTGTCAATCACCAGACTTTCCAATACACCCTTCATTTTGCCTTCGACTTCGTCGAGCAACAGGGCAAGTTCGCCAGGCTCGATAAAGTCGGAAATATTGTCATTGGCATGAAAGCGCTTGCGCGCTGTTTTCAAGCGATTGCGAATGGATACCGAAATGGGTATGCCTGCGTCTTGGTCTTTAGGATTCATATGGGTCAGTGTAATCGTGGTGTGAGTGTCTTGTAATGGGGAAACTCAAAATAAAGGACTAACTTAAGCACTCCCTAGCTCAAGCACTAACGTTAAGGACTTGTGGGCAAGGACTAGCGGACTAAGCACTACTTAATTCGACGCTGTATCGCTGGGCGAATGCGAAGAAACCCAAGATAACATTTTTCCAAAAACCATATTCCGGGTGGGTGCGCAAACAAGCGCCCGAACCAACGCCAATATTTTAGACTCAGCCAGAGCTCGACAAAGGCAGCCGCTCCGCTTTTGAGGCTGCCATCAGCGCCCCGCACATGAAAGCGTGCCATCGCTTGCTGGCAACTCAAATCGCCGGCCACTGGTCCGTCAGAAACGCGACTAACGTCTTGCCAAAGGATCTGATCCGAACCTGCGCTGTTTTTATAAACGCCAATTTCACGCCGACACAGCGGACAGGCGCCGTCAAAATACACAGTCACTTGATTATTTGTTTTTACAGGGGCGTTATCCATAAAGACTACTCTACAACCACTTCTGCATGAAGAGCGCCTGACCTGTTAACGCACTAAGGGAATATTGCTCAAAGCCAAACCTTTGATAAGTGCGCTGTGCTTGGGTGTTGCCGCTCAAGACCTCAAGCGTCACCTTGCAACACCCTGAAGCGCGCGCATACGCCTCCATCGCCATCAACAGCGCCTGGCCGACGCCTTGGCCGCGATGGCCTGGGTCCACGGCAATATCGTGCACATTGAGCAAAGGGCGGGCTTTAAAGGTCGAGTATCCGGGCAAGGCATTTAACAACCCGACAGGCTTGCCGTCCTTGAACGCGAGCCAACTGATTGCTCCAGAAAACTTAGCCAAATCGTCACATAAACGTACTTGGGTGTCCTCAGGTAAAGGCTCGCCGCCCCCCATGGGGTCTCTGGCATACATGTCAAGCATGGCTAGGAGGGCCTGACGGTCACCTGGGTCAAGAAAATTCACGACTTTTACGACAATGTTGCACTGCATGAAAATCGCTCCTAAAGCCTGGCACAAGCTCACGCGCCTGTTGCCCCTTGTCCGATGGTATAACAACTCGTTTGCAGACCCAAATCGAAGGTGCATGATGTCCGACTCCCTGCCCCTTGAAGGCATTCGCGTTGTTGAATTTACACATATGGTCATGGGCCCCACCTGTGGGATGATCCTAGGAGATCTCGGCGCCGAAGTGATCAAAGTCGAACCGCTCGCGGGTGACAACACACGCAAACTACTGGGCTCAGGCTCAGGTTTTTTTCCGATGTTTAACCGCAATAAGAAAAGTATCGCGGTCGACGTCAAACACCCGGCAGGCAAGGAAATCGTCCTCAAACTACTTGGTTCCGCCGATGTGTTTAGCGAAAATTTCAAAAGCGGCACCATGGAGAAACTGGGCTTTGGCTATGAGGCGCTCTCCAAACTTAACCCTGCTCTGATTTATGTGTCGCACAAGGGCTTTTTGCCTGGACCGTATGAACACCGTACGGCACTCGACGAAGTGGTGCAGATGATGGGCGGACTCGCCTACATGACAGGCCCTGTCGGACAGCCTTTGCGCGCGGGCTCGAGCGTCAATGACATCATGGGTGGCATGTTTGGTGCGATCGGTGTTTTGGCTTCGCTACAAAAACGACATCGCACAGGTAAAGGACAAGAGGTCGCGAGCGCGTTATTTGAGAACAATGTCTTTTTAGTCGCGCAACACATGATGCAATTTGCCGTGACAGGCGTGCCTGCTAATCCAATGCCTAACCGCCTCAGCGCCTGGGCCGTCTACGATGTCTTTACCGTCAAGGATGGTGAGCAAATATTTTTATCAGCTGTCAGCGATACCCAGTGGGCTATCTTGTGTAAAGAGTTCGGCTTTGATGACCTCAAGGCAGACGACAGACTGGTGACGAATAATGATCGCGTCAAAGCACGTAGCTGGCTCATCCCAATCTTGCGTGAAAGATTTGGAGCACTGAGTGCAAAAGAACTCAGCACCCGTTTCGAGCAATGTGGTCTACCTTATGCGCCGATTACGCGCCCCCATGACTTGTTTGACGATCCACATCTACTCGCCACAGGCGGACTCGCGCCCGTCACCATCTCTGCCGACAATACCGGCGCTGGGCGTGAAATAGAAACCCGCGTCGCCCTGCTACCGATTGCGCTTGAGGGTGAGCGCCTGCAAGTTCGCAAAGCCCCCCCTAAAATTGGCGCCGATACGATTGCGCTTTTACAAAGCATTGGTTACACCCAAGAAGAAATCTCAGCCCTCAAAGACAACGGAGTCGTCACATGGAATTAAACCTCAACAACAAGCACGTGTTGATCACGGGTGGCAGCAGAGGCATTGGTCTAGCTTGCGCCAAGGTGTTTCTCGAAGAAGGCTGCAAGGTCAGCTTGGTCTCGCGCGACCCAGCCAACCTTGAGAAAGCAAAAATACTGCTGTCGACACAAGTCCCCGGTAGTCAAGAACGCATCGCTTTATTTTCTGCAGAACTCCAGAAAGCGGACTCTGCCGAGCGCGCGCTTGATGAAGCTGAAAAAGCCTTTGGCGCACTCGATATTTTAGTCAACTCTGCGGGTGCAGCTAAACGCACGCCGGCAGACAACCTCTCACCCGCGTTTTTTCGCGAAGCCATGGATGCCAAGTTTTTTACTTATATCAATATGATTGATCCAGTGATCAAACGTATGGGTGCGCGTGGCGAAGGGGTGATTGTGAATGTCGTGGGCGCAGGGGGTAAGGTACCCAGCACCGTGCATATCGCAGGTGGTAGCGCCAATGCGGCACTCATGCTCACTACCGCCGGACTGGCGGTCGCTTATGGACCTAAAGGCGTGCGCATTAATGCCGTCAACCCCTCAGGGACACTCACCGACCGCCTGATTGAAGGACTGAAAGTCAATGCCGATCATGAGAACATCAGTCCCGAAGAGGTCCTCAAGCGCATGACCTCTCAAGTTCCGATGGGCAGACTCGCGAGCCCAGAGGAGGTTGCCGATACCGTGGTCTATCTCGCCTCTAATCGTGCAAGCTATGTTACGGGTACGGTCATTACCATGGATGGTGCGGCACATCCCGTCGTGGTGTAGGCCACTTTTAGGCTACTTTCAGGTCCGCATCATCTCAAGATATTGTTTGATGATGTCCTGGTAGGATGCGTCGGCCTTAAGACCAAAGCGATGGGTCCGTTGGCAATCAAAGCGTGCAGGCCAACCTCCCACAATGCGTTTGATTTGTTCATCGGGTTCGACTGTGACGAGGGCGGCGACTTGCTCGCCTGCCACCTCACGTAAAGCCTGCAACATCTCACCGACCGTCACCGTCAATGCGGGCAAATTCAGTGCGGTTCGACCGCCAAACGCCTCACGGGAAGCCTCCGCCACCGCGAGCACGCCCGCGATGGAGGTCAGAGGCGAAGACAGTGCGACTGCCGTGTCAAGGCTGACGGGACAACGCGTTGCGACACCCGCGAGGGGCTCGCGCACGATCCCGGATAGAAAACTGGAGGCCGCACCGTTAGGACGACCGGGACGCACCGAAACAGTCATGAGTCGAGCGACCCGCCCATCGATATAGCCCTTACGGGTGTAGTCGGCAATCAACTGCTCACAGATGAACTTGTGGATGCCATAACTAGATTGCGGCGTCGGCAAGGTCGTGTCGGTCACGACAGCCGGCAACGGGATCGCCGAGTCTGAACCAAACACCGCCACTGAGCTTGCGAAGAACAACAACGGCGCCTGGCCTGAGCGTGCGTGCTGCGCACGTAAGCCTTCGAGCAGAACGCGAGTCGCCTCAAGATTGGAGCGCAATCCCAATTCAAAATCCGTCTCGCACTCTCCTGAGACGGCCGAGGCCAAATGAAACACCGCATCGTAGTTCTTGCGAAGCAAGTCAGGGAGGCGCAGCAGCAAATCGCCTGTGTCGATGCGGACTTTAGGATGGCTCGTCAGTGCCTGACGGGACGGCGCAACCAGATCAGTCAAGGTCAAGCTTGACAAGGACTGGCCTCGCAGCCCATCACGCTTTAAAAGCTCGCTTGCGAGCAACGTACCTAAAAACCCTGCACCACCAGTGATCAAAATATTCATTTTTACCAGGACGCCTTAAAGTGTTGACGTAATTCCTCGATCGCATCCTCTGACAGAGGCGCGACTGGATGACCACTATTTAAACTGCGCAGCCAGAGCCTTGCAGTCTCCTCGAGCTCTTCGAGCACTGCCATGGTCGCTGTGGTGCTTGACCCCCATACCTGAGGCCCCAAGCGATCGCACATCACCGCTCGCAATATCAGTCCGCGTTGACGATGCGTGTCGATCAACTGCGCAACATGCTCGGCCACCCGGACATCCCCCGGCCGGAAGTAAGGAACGAGCGGCACATGCCCGACTTTCATGACGAAATAAGGCGTCAACGGCGGTACGATGTCTTGCTCGCGCCAGACCCCTCTAAGCGTCAAATCCACTAACCAAGAGGAGTGTGTATGAATGACACAACTGGCCTCGGGCGCATGTTGATAAATTCGGCGATGCAAAGTCAAGGTTTTACTGGCGCGTTCGCCAGAACGCTGTTCTCCCTGCGCGTCGACCAGCGCCAGTTTTTCTGGCTCGAGAAATCCGAGGCAAGCATCAGTCGGGGTAATCAGAAAACCGCCCTGATCACCCGGGAGTTTGACGCTAATATTTCCTGTGGTGCCATGCACATAACCGCGTTCAAACAAGCTACGTCCAGCGCGACATACCTCTTCGCGTAAATGAGCCTCGGTGTTCTCTCGCGACATACTCATTGAGGTGTCATCCGTTTAAATGCATGGGTGAAAAATTCTTCGCGACCGAAATTACCCGACTTCAAGGCGATATGCAGCAGTTGACCCGAGGCCTGTGTGCGCCCTGCACACCAAGGCACTCCCGGGTCGATCTGGGACCCGATTTGTAGCTGGGTCATACCCAAGGCTTGCACCACGGCGCCAGAGGTCTCACCACCGGCGACGATGAGCTGCCCGACACCTGCTTCGATCAGACCCTGAGCGATCTTGGCGAGAACGGCTTCGACCATCTGACCGGCCTGCTCTACACCCAGACGCTCCTGCACCACTTGCAACACCTCAGGCGCCGCTGTTGAATAGATCAGGATCGGCCGCTCACCTAATTTGGGTCGCGCCCACGCAAGAGCTTGCTGTGCCGCGGCATCAAGCGCCTCAGCGCCCTTGGCCAAGTGCAAAGGATCGAACGCATAACTGGCGCCGCCTTGTGCGACAAAATGCGCCACCTGCGCATTAGTGGCACGCGAACAACTGCCGGACAGAATCGCCTTGGCACCAGAAACAGGCGGTAACGCAGCCGCTTGAGAATTGGGCTCGATCGCAAAGTTAGCGGGCAAACCGATCGCTACACCTGAGCCTGCCGTCACAAGAGGCATGTCAGCTAGAGCTGGGGCCAAGCGATACAAATCGGCATTGCTGATTGCATCGACAATCGCGATCCCTATGCCCTGTTGGCGCAACGCAGCGATGCGTGCACGAATGGCATCGGCTCCCTGTGCGACCACAGCATAATCAATCAAACCAACGGTATGCCTGGTTTGTGGCGCGAGCACCCGCGACAAATTGGGATCCTTCATTGGCGTCAACGGATGGTTTTGCATGCCACTCTCATTGAGCAGAACATCGCCCACAAACAAATGGCCTTTGAAGACGGTACGACCAACATCAGGAAAGGCGGGCGTAGCGATTGTAAAATCCGTCTTTAACGCGTCCATCAGCGCATCGATGACCGGACCAATATTGCCCTGCGCTGTCGAGTCGAAGGTTGAGCAGTACTTGAAATAAATTTGACGCGCACCTTGTGCACGGAGCCAGGTACAGGCTTTTAGAGACTGCGCGACCGCTTCAGCGGGGGCGATCGTACGGCTTTTGAGAGACACCACAACGGCGTCGACCTCTGCGTCCACAGCTGTCTCAGGCACCCCGATTGTTTGCAGGACACGCATCCCCGCCCGCACCAAATTGTTCGCCAAGTCGGTAGCGCCGGTAAAGTCATCGGCAATGCACCCTAACAACACCTGCTTCATGATTGATCCATCCGAAGATCGCCCAACCATCTGGTTGGTCGTTAAATTATATGCCTGCGCACAGAGAGTTTCGCTTGGAGACCAGACCTACTACACTGCCATGAAACCCGATTCATGGGTTAGCACTTTTTTATGGGTTAGCACTTTTTTTATAGAGGCTTCGGTCATCATGCCTAAAGTCGCCACGATTTATTATGGTCAAGCGCCGACGCCTTTCGGTCCGGGACTGATTGGCTGGAACGCGCAAGGCATTGTGCTCTTACATCTGCTGCAAGCGGACGATCCTGAGGCTAGGGAAATCTTGGCACGACAGTATTCAGGGTGTACGTTACAGCGCGCCGATTCGCACGCGCGCGCGCTGCTTGAACAGGCTTTTAAGCAAGAGCCGTCTGGCGAGCCAGGTAAGCCTGATACCAGACTTAAGCTCGTGTTAAATGGCAGCCCTTTCCAGCTCAAAGTCTGGCAAGGACTGCAAGAGATCCCCTTGGGACACGTCCGCACCTATGGCGAACTCGCCGAGGCACTCGGTCATCCCGGTGCCGCACGCGCGGTCGGAACCGCCCTTGCCGCGAATCAGCTCGCCTATGTCGTGCCTTGCCACCGCATAATCCGCGCGTCGGGCGAATCCGGCCAATACCGCTGGGGGGCCGAGCGAAAAGCGCAGATGCTTGCCTGGGAAACCCGCCAACTTGCAGACTCGAACGCCGCCCGTTAGCATTTGCCCACAATTTCACAAAAACAAGGACATTGACACATGAGTCAGCTGTTTACGCCTACCAATATCGGTCCTCTTGAACTACCCAATCGCATCGTGATCGCCCCGATGTGCCAATACTCTGCGCAAGAGGGCAAAACCACCGACTGGCATACGATTCACCTTGGACACATGGCCTTATCTGGCGCTGGCCTGCTTATTATCGAAGCCACGGCTGTCGAAGACATCGGCCGCATTACCCACGGCTGCGTGGGTTTGTACTCTGACGCAACAGAAGCCGCCCTCAAAAAGACGATTGACGCAGTGCGGCAATACGCTTCAATGCCCATCATGATTCAGCTGGCGCATGCGGGCCGCAAGGGCTCTAGCGCCCGCCCCTGGGAAGGTGGTCAACTGATTGCGCTCAAGGACGGAGGCTGGCAATCGGTCGGACCCTCTGCCATCCCACAACTGCCAACGGAAACATCCCCGCTGGCGCTCGACAAGGCGGGTTTGGCCCGTATTCGCGAGGCGTTTGTCGACTCCGCTAAACGCGCCCTTCGCATCGGCTTTGACGGTATCGAACTACATGGAGCGCACGGTTATCTCTTGCACCAATTTTTATCTCCGATCGCCAACCAGCGAACCGACGAGTACGGTGGCTCGCTGGCCAACCGCATGCGCTTTCCGCTCGAGGTATTCGATGCAGTACGTGCCATCACCCCAAAAACAATCAGCCTAGGGATCCGCATTTCAGCGACAGACTGGGCCGAGGGTGGCTGGACCCCAGAGGAAAGCGTTGAGTTTTGCAATATGTTGAAAGCCCGCGGCTGCGACTTTATCGATGTGTCGAGCGGCGGCGTTTCCCACCAGCAAAAAATCCCTTTAGGTCCCAAATATCAGGTGCCTCTGGCGACCACCATCAAAAAAGGAACGGGGTTACCCACGATGACGGTAGGGCTGATCACCGCGGCCAAAGAAGCCGAGGACATCATTGCAACCGGCGAAGCCGATATGGTCGCACTGGCACGCGGCATGTTGTATGACCCGCGCTGGCCTTGGCACGCTGCGGCCGAATTGGGTGCCTCGATTCAGGCACCCAAGCAATACTGGCGTTCACAGCCTCGCGGTTTGACCACGCTGTTTGGTGATGCAAAAACGGGCGGACGTTAATCCCGGAAATTATTGAATTGAAGCGGCAGTGGGACATCCGCTTTTTTCAGCAACGCGATGGCCTCTTGGAGGTCGTCGCGTTTTTTACCTGTCACGCGTAATTTTTCACCTGTGATTTGCGACTCGACCTTGAGTTTGGCCTCTTTCATGGCCGCAATTAGTTTTTTAGAGATCGGCTGCTCTATTCCCTGCTTGATCGTAATTTTTTGACGTGCGCCTCCCAAGTTTTCTAGGGGGTCTGCGATATCCATCGAGCGAATATCGATCCCACGCGCGCTCAGGCGACTGCGCAAAATGTCCAGCATCTGCTTGAGCTGAAAGGCGCTCGAGGCGACCTGGGTCACGACAAAGCCCTCAAGCTCAAATTTAGCGTCTGTACCCTTGAAATCAAAACGGGTCGAGAGCTCGCGATTGGCTTGATCCAAGGCGTTGGTCAACTCATGTTTATCGACTTCAGAAACCACATCAAAAGAAGGCATAACGAAATCCTGACAAAAGTAAGAAGTTCATTTTAGAATACAACGACTACAGATACGCAGGAAGACCAGCATGGCAGACTGTACTGGCGTCATCAGCCAGATGTTTATATACCCAGTGAAGTCTTGTGCGGGTATCGAAGTTTCAGAAGCCATCCTATACAAAACGGGGCTTTCCTATGACCGTGAATGGATAATCGTTGACCAAGACGGTGCGTTTGTGACTCAGCGCCAGATTCCACACATGGTTTGGATCTCGCCCAGGCTGACTGCAGACGCTTTATATCTGAGCGCCCCCGAACATGCAGAGGTCAGGATTCCTCTCAGTACCGCGGGCACCTCCAGACAAGTCACCGTTTGGCGTGACACCCTGATCGGCGACGACATGGGAGACGAAGTCGCGGCGTGGCTCGATACTTTTTTAGCTGTGCCAGGCAAACACTATCGCTTGATTCGGTTTTCTCCAACGTCAAGCCGGACCTCCCAGAGAGAATGGACCGGTGACATCGTGGCGCAGAATATGTTTAGCGATGGCTTTGCGCTTCTTGTTGTGACGCAACACGCTTTAGAGGTGTTGAATGAGCGACTCATGGAACATGGCCATGAACCGGTTGATATGTTGCGCTTTCGGCCCAATCTCGTGCTCGAAGGCCTAGACGCACACGCCGAGGACGAGCTCGCCAACATGATGCTCCATACCGCGAGCGGACTGATCGACCTCAAACTGGTCAAGCCCTGTGGACGCTGCCCCATTCCTAATATCGATCCCTATACCGCGACAAGTTCTCCCGAAGTCATGGAAACACTTGCCGCCTACCGCCGCTTATCTCGGATGCACGATGCGATCTGTTTCGGGATGAATGGCATTGTTTTGACTGGCGAAGGGCAAATGATTCGTGTCGGTCAACCTTTTGAAGCGCAGCTGGCTGTTTGACTGATCTGCGCCTCGTCATCTTGCAAGGAGCCACACAATGTTAAGCTTGTTTCGCTTGCTTTACGCACAGCCCTACTAGGATGCGACACCCATGATCATGATGCTGCCTTTTTTAACCGCCCTCGTTGCAATCGTCCTCACGATACGCGGCGATAGAATACCTGCCATCATTGGCTGGGGTGTGACTTTTATCATCTTTCTGGTGTGGTTGCAGTACCACATGACAGACAAACTCAATCTTTCTTTCTGAGGTCGGTCATGGACTATTCAAGTCGCACACAAAGTGCAAACGGCCAAGGGATCTCGTTCTGGTTCAATGCACTCGCCTTGCTAGGCGTTTGCTCCTCGCTGCTGATGGCGTTTTATTGGCAGATCGTTTTTAACGAACTGCCCTGTCCGCTCTGTCAACTGCAACGCGTTGCCCTCACGCTGGCCGGTATTGGCATCATGCTCAACGTTCGGTTTGGACCCTCTGCCGTGCACTATGCCCTGATCCTCGCCTCCGCGCTTGGAGGGGCGACGGCCTCCGTGCGTCAGGTTCTCTTGCATATCGAGCCCGGTGACACTGGCTACGGCTCAACGCTTTTTGGCTTGCACTTTTATACCTGGGCCTTTGTTTCTTTTGTCATGATGCTGGTGTTTTGCGCCGTGATGCTGTGCATCGACAGAAATCAACTCTCGACGCCTCGCGTAAAACTCTCCAATCGTACTCAAGCAAATGCGCGTATTGCCACACTCTTGATGGGCCTCTTTTTACTCATTACCCTCGCCAACCTCATCAGCGCACTCATGGTCTGCCAGTTTGGTTCCTGCCCAGATAACCCGACCGAATATCTCTGGAAGTTTGGGTTTTGAGTTTCTTTCACTTTTCTCAAGATGATGTGCGGCGTCTTTTTTTCGCGCTTATGACACTCGCTGCACTCATCGCATCGGCTTCAACGAACGCATCGCCTTACGCAGCAGCGCAACTCAAGAATCTACATCAGCCTGTCCCCGGTGGGGTTGCCGTCATCGACATTGCTGGAGTGCCTAAACGACAGGACAAGGCACCTACCGCACGCTATCAAAACAAACCTGTGCTCGTGACCCAAACCGATGAGGGTCAATGGGTTGCAATTGTGGGTATTGCGCTGACTGCTGCTCTTGAGCCGCAAGTGCTCGAGGTCACGCTGGGCGCAAAAAAAACGACCCAAACATTTTCGATTCGTGACAAAAAATATCGGGAACAACGCATCACACTCAAAACAAACAAGCACGTCGACCTCAGTCCCGAGGACCTTGCGAGATTTGAGCGTGAGAAAAAACTTCAAGACGACGCCTATCAGCAATTCAGCGCGCGATTACCGAGCAATCTGCTGCTGGACCGTCCTGTTAAAGGTCCGTTGTCGAGTCCCTTTGGTCTCAAACGATTTTTTAATGATCAGCCACGTGCGCCCCATTCTGGACTCGATTTCGCCGTCCCGACAGGGACCCCCGTCCAGGCCCCAGCCGCAGGTCGTGTCATTTTGGTCGGAGATTATTTTTTTAACGGTAAAACCGTTTTTATCGATCACGGTCAGGGGATGATCAGTATGTTCTGCCACCTCTCCGTCATCGGTGTCAAACCCGGGGAGTCGATCGCCCGCGGTCAAGTCCTGGGACAGGTCGGTGCGACAGGACGCGTCACGGGCGCACATTTACACTGGAATGTCAGCCTCAATGATGTGCGGGTCGATCCGGCTATTTTTATCGGTATGTTTACGCCTTAAACCACTACAAGACCGGCTCAAAGGGAGCACCATGTCAATTATCCTGATCCGCCACGGCGAAACACTGCTCAACGCAGCACGCACCATTCAACCTGCGGATACACCGCTCGCGCCCCGAGGGCATGCACAAGCCGAACGCGTCGCCGAACGCATTCGCGCGCTCAAGCCTGCGGCCATCCTCGCAAGCGATATGCCACGCGCCTGGCAAACCGCACAAGCCATTGGAAACAGTACCGGTCTCACCCCGATCAGCACCTCGCTGCTTTGGGAGCGCAACTTCGGAGACTTGAGAGGGCGACCCCACGACTCCTTGAGTTTTAACGCGATGGAAATGATCGAGGCGCCCCCTAACGGCGAATCGATGGAGGCCTTTCATCAGAGGGTCACAGAAGCCTTGGCTTATGCCGCACAATTGAGAGCCTCTCTAGAGGGTCCGCTTATTGTGGTCTGTCATGGTCTCGTGATTCGCGCGTTGCTAGAAAATAACATCGCACTCGGCGAGCATTCGATCCCTGAGCGCATCGGCAATACCGCCTTCACGGCCATCAGCGCCGAGGCGCCTCACCGCGCTGAGTTGGTGAACTGCACGATCCATTTGCAGGGCACTGGACTTGCAGAAGACACTCACAGTCTCTCTGGCGGCTAGAGACGGGCCTAGGGTCTCACGCCTGGCGTCTCGAGCGGCATGCCGCGCGCGCGCCACATCAGAAACAGCTCAAGCTGAGTCAGCTCTTTAGAACCCAGGGCATAAGGCTCGGCGCGCACACCTGTCATGCAGTTGCGCAGGCGGCGTTGCAACGACCCAACGGTTTGCCATTCAAGCCGGTAAATCGGGTATCCAGTAGGGTGCGCCTCGGGGATCAAATTACCGCCAAGCTTGAGTCCCGCACGCTCCGAATGACATTGGGCGCAGGACAAGTTGAGCTGCCCGATCCGTTGCTCATAGAGTCGTTGTCCGGCGTCAAGGTCTTGGGCGTTGCCAGGCGAACGCTCCACCGTGATGGGCATCCCTTTGGAGGCGTGGCCGATGAACGTCGCCAAAGACAATAAGGGCTTGCTCTCCATCGCGAGCGGCGAAGCGTGCTGTTTGGTCTCGCGGCACATATTGATCTGTCCTTCGAGACTCAATAGCTGGTGATGAACGACCTTAGGAAAGCTCGCCGCTACACCTTTCATCGAGGCAGAGACATCACCATGGCATTGCGCGCACGAAACATTTTTTTTTCCTGCTGGCGCACTCCATAAGGTCTGTCCATCGAGCACCCAGAATGTCGCAGGATTGAGCGTCTCGTCGTCCTGCATCTCGCGCGTCGCCGGTGACATCAATTCGTAACTTGATTTTCGTTTGGCTTGAGGCGTCTCTAAAACAGTTGATGTTTGTGCCCAAGCGATTTGCGCGACAAACAAAAAGAAAAGCGTGCATAAAGAAAACGCGCTCACGAGATCATGTCACCGTCAGCGTACTTTTCACGCTGGAGGCATAGCCATTGTCTCCTGCCCATTTGAATTCGAGCGTGCCGGTTTGGGTCGCCACCGTAAAAAAACTAAAGGTGGGGTTTGCACCCATCGCGGGATGTAACTCAGCGCGAAAGACTTCCACACCATCATAGGTACATACAAAATCGCGAATGATGTCTCTGGCCACACGCACACCTCGCTCGGTGTGTCTGTAACCTGATTCCATATCATGCTGCACAATCACGCGAATCGGAACGATCTCGCCCTTTGTCGCAGTCTTGGGTATCGAAACGACGGTACGGGAAGTTTTGCTCATACCAACACATCCTCTGTACAGGCCGCAAGGGTGACCACTGTATCCGCATGGCCTTGCCAGAACGATCCATCATTCATTTCAGCGATCGCCCACAGGCGTTGCGATGTCAATAATCGAATCCTTGTACTAACTTGCGCACGTCCCGCGCGCGCTCCGAAATTAAAACTGACAATATTGGGCAGCGGATTTTTCTCAGAAATGATGTGAATGGTCTTCACGTAGTCCGTCGATGTCATCGGGCTTTCTACCGAGACGGTCATTGGGACCAGATTGCCGTTTTCGACAAGTGGCGCGATCTCTAGCGTGACTCGCCCCACACGAGGATCAGCTTGACCCACGATTTTTTTGATGGTCTCAACAGCCTCGCTCGTCGTCGCCTGGACATTTAACCAAGGAACGACACTCACAGACCCGAGTGCCACGATAAAGCTTCTACGACTTGTGCTCATGGTTTTAAGCTCACTAAAAATGCCACGACGTCCTCGATTTCCTGCGCGGTCAACATCGTTTTATCCGCGAACTGAGGCGCAATCCGAGAACCGTGATTCTTTTTAAAATACGGTGGCATGATTGTGTTTGGATTAAAGCGACTCGCGTCGACAATACGAGCCCGCAGCTGCTCGGTTGAAAGTCTCGCCGCGCTCAACGCCAGATCAGGCGCCAGATTTCCCTGAAAAGGTTCTTCGGGGAAAGGTCCGCTATGACACAAGATACACAAACCACTCTGGCGACTCAAGACAATCAGACGCCCCCGCGCAGAATCACCGGGGGCACCAGACAGGGAGTCAACAATGACCTCCCCTTGAGTGACTTTTTTATCGACCTGTTGAGCCAGTGTGATCGTTGGTACCGTCAACACAAAACATGCTGCCAGCAACCAATTTATCACTCCTCGCGTCATACCAAAACAAAACCACTTTTCTTCAAAGGTACATCGCGCAGACGCTTGCCGGTGGCGCGATAGATCGCGTTCAGCACAGCGGGTGCGGCAACTGCGATCGTTGGCTCCCCGATGCCACCCCAAGCCTTACCGCCTCCTTGGATGATGATGGTTTCGACTTTAGGCATCTGTCCCAGACGAATCGAACCAAACGTATCGAAGTTCTTTTGCTCAACGCGACCGTCTTTGATCGTGCACTCCTCTTCGAACAGTGCAGACAATCCGTACACAAAAGAGCCAGATACTTGGCGTTCGATTTGAGCAGGGTTCACGGCATAACCACAATCGGTGGATGCCACGATTCGATGGATCTTGACCTTGTTACCGTCCGTGACTGACAACTCGCACGCTGCCGCCACATAGCTACCAAA
Source organism: Bordetella parapertussis (assembly GCA_945897365.1). Classification (GTDB taxonomy): domain Bacteria; phylum Pseudomonadota; class Gammaproteobacteria; order Burkholderiales; family Burkholderiaceae_B; genus Zwartia; species Zwartia parapertussis_A. The sequence continues at coordinate 244,244 of CAMDFD010000002.1, forward strand.
CGACATCATCTGGGCAATCCCGCGATGAACGCCCTTGGGAGCGGGCTTGGTCCAACCAATCCCGTCCGCCACGGCGTTGAGTGCGACCAGATTACGAGGATATTTCGCCATGTACTTTCTACGGAATTCAACAGGATCCATGCCCGCCTCTTCGGCCAGCTCATCCATAAAACATTCAATGAAAATTGCGTTCTGGTTGACGTTGACACCGCGCCAGAAACCAGGAGGCACATGGGTGTTACGCATAGCATGGTCCATCAGCTGACTAGGGAACTCGTAGCTGATCCCATGCTCACCGCCATCCATGACCCCTTGGAAGACCAGCATGTCGCGCCCCTTGTCCTTTTCAACGATCGCGGGACGCACAGCCGCGAGAATCGACTGACCTGACAAGCGCATATGAACGCCCGTCAAGTTCTTGTTGGCGTCGAACGCACCCGTCAGTTTGCACATCATGACGGGATGGTAGCGACCTTGCGTCATATCCTCTTCACGCGTCCAGATCAGTTTGATCGGCACACCGGGCATTTGCTTAGCGATATTGACAGCCTGAGTGGTGTAATCCTGGAAGGCACCACGACGACCAAAACCGCCGCCTAAGTTGATTTTATAGACATCGCATTTGTCCGCAGCCAATCCCGAGGCTGCAATCACAGCTGCTAGGGAAGCTTCACCGTCCTGCGTCGGCACCCAGGCTTCGCAGCGCTCTGGTGTCCACTTGGCGGTGGCATTCATGACTTCCATGGGTGCATGGTTCAAGAACGGATAAAAATACGTCGCCTCGATCTTTTTGGCTGCACCTGCAAGGGCGGCCTTGGTATCGCCGCGTTGATTACCCACAAAGGCCTGTTCAGCTGTCAGACCTTCTTTGAGCATCGTTGCAATAGAAGCGCTTGAAACCTTGGCATTTGGACCCTCGTCCCAGACGATTGGCAAGGCATCCATGGCCGTCTTGGCGATCCAGAAGGTATCAGCCACAACAGCCACCGCAGTATCCCCGACCTGCACGACTTTTTTGACGCCCTTCATTCCCATCACTTTGCTGGCGTCAAAACTTTTAACTTTTCCACCAAACACAGGGCACTGGTTAATTGTCGCGACCAACATGCCAGGCAGTTTCAAATCCATGCCGTAGACCTGCTTGCCGGTCACCTTGTCTTCGAAGGTATCGATGCGTGGCACGGACTTGCCGATCAGTTTCCAGTCTTTTGGGTCCTTGAGCGGGATCTCTTTTGGTACCGCGATCTTGGAGGCAGCATCGGCAACCTTGCCATAGGTCGTTGTGCGGCCTGTGGGTTTGTGTGTGATGACACCTTCGGCAACCTGACATTCGGCGACTGGCACTTTCCAACCGTCGGCAGCGGCCTGGACCAGCATGATGCGTGCTGCGGCACCACCTTGACGAACATACTGCTCGGAGGTACGGATACCACGGCTACCACCTGTTGAAAACGAGCCCCAAGGATTTTTACGCTTGAGACTTTCGCCGGGTGTCGGATACTCGATGGTGACATTTTTCCAATTGCATTCGAGTTCTTCGGCCACCATTTGCGCGAGCCCAGTGATGGTGCCTTGGCCCATCTCGGAGCGGACCACGCGCACGATGACTTTCTCATCGGGCTTGATCACCACCCAAACACCAATCTCAGGTGTGGCGCCCGCGGACTGTGCCAGGCTACTAAAGGGAAACTGCAAGCCCAGGGCCAGACCGGTACTGACGGCAGTCGTGCCGACGATAAAGTGTCTGCGGGATGGATTCGGGACGCGTGCATTCATGTTAGTACCCCTTAAGCTTTAGCAACAGAGTGAATCGCGGCGCGAACTTCTTGGAAACTTCCGCAACGACAAATATTCGTCATCGCCGCATCGATGTCAGCATCGGTGGGCTTTGGTTTTTTAGCCAGCAAATCTGTCGCAGCCATCAACATGCCTGACTGACAGAAACCGCACTGAGGAACCTGATGATCAATCCAAGCCTGTTGCAGTTTTGTCAGCTTGCCGTCCTTGGCAAGCCCTTCGATCGTCTGGACGCTTTTACCTGCAGCGGCGCTCACAGGAATGACGCAAGAGCGAATCGCTTGGCCCTCGAGCATCACCGTACAGGCACCGCACTGCGCGACGCCGCAGCCATATTTGGTGCCAGTCAGGCCCACCTGCTCGCGAATCGCCCATAACAGAGGAGTATTTGGATCCACATCAATGCTGTGCGGTGTGCCATTAACAGTGAGTTTTATAGCCATTTGGGTGCTCCCAGTACGGTGTTTAATTATCTCGAAACGAGTTGCGACGAATTCATCATTCTCAAGCTATAAAGTTACTACTCCACGAGCATGAATAGTGCCTAGTGCATACCCTATATTTAACGGAACATATCGCTATGATGATGAACCAGCAAGTCATTCTCGCTAGCCGACCCGAGGGCTGGGTGTCGCCTGCTAACTTTCGCTTTCAGGAGGCAGAAATACCCTCCCCTGGACCAGGACAAGTGCTCATTCAGAACCAATGGCTGTCACTGGATCCCTATATGCGAGGCAGGATCTCCGAGGCGAAGTCTTATGCTCGAAGTGTCAATATTGGCGACGTCATGGTCGGAGGTGCCGTCGGCGAAGTCATCGCCTCCAACGCTCCTGCATTCCGTGTTGGGGATACCGTCCTCGCTGCGTCCGGCTGGCAGTTGTTCGCCGCAATGGATGCAAACGTAGTGACCCCCATCAAGACCGACAGGGTCAGCTCTTCCGCTTATTTAGGTGTTCTTGGCATGCCAGGTATCACAGCATGGACTGGGCTCATCAATATTTGCGAGCCCCGGGAGGGCGAAACCGTGGTGGTGGATGCGGCCTCGGGTGCAGTGGGAAGCGTCGTGGGTCAACTCGCCAAACTTCAAGGATGTCGTGTGGTGGGTATCGCGGGCGGGGCAGAAAAATGTCGTTATGTCACGCAAGAGCTCGGTTTTGATGTCTGTATCGATCACCGCGCCGCAGATTTTGACGAAAAACTTGCGGCAGTGTTGCCAGCGGGCATTGATTGCTTGTTTGAAAACGTGGGTGGTGCGATTTTTGAACGACTGCTCACGCATATGAACGTCGGTTCGCGCATCGCCCTGTGTGGCATGGTCTCCGAGTTCAATCGTGAACCGCACGCTTATCGGACGCTGCGTTCCATTTTGATCAATCGTATTCGTGTGCAGGGATTTATCGTTTCGGACAAGCTCGAAACCTGGCCTGGCATCAGAGAGAATCTTTACAACCTTGTGGTGCAGGGGAAACTCAAATTTCGCGAGTCCGTGACAGAAGGTTTAGCCAATGCACCGAAAGCCTTCGTCGGTCTGCTCAAAGGTGAAAATTTTGGCAAGCAGCTGATTAAACTGAGATAAACGCGCTAAGAGCAACGAGGCACGTGACAGAGCCTAGAGAAAGCGATCCATAATACGGCGGCTGTGCTTGTCGAGTTGCTGCATATCAGGCACATAAAAACGCAAGCCGTGGCTATCCGTGATGATGAGCGTCCCACCACTGAGACGGCGAATGTCCTCTTCGCCCTTAAGCACAAATTTTGTCGCACCGCGATCCGTCATGACTTCCCAGTTACTTGGGGTGGAGTACGTTGAAACTTTTAAAAGTTGCTGAATCACCGGCATCACCTCACGCGAAGCAATCTCCTCGTTAATCAGCATGCGTACATCCTCCGGCACATCGGCCAGACGATCAATCCAGAGCAGCTCTTTACCCTCGGTACTCATCAACGCCACAAACTCTTGGGGCGACTGAACAGGAAAAGCACGCACCGGAGTGACACCTTCATGCATCATTCCATCGAACAGACGCAACACTAAGCGGCCAGCGAGGTTACGGGTCAGTTGAAAATCATCCATTGTGAGTCTCGCTTGGCGTTGGCAGCGGTGCTTCGGCATCAACCTGCCGAGTCTGTGCCTCGTACAGCGCATGATAAGCACCACCGCGGGCTAACAAATCCTCGTGGTTACCGATCTCCACGACCTGACCGCGATCTAACACCACAAGACGATCGGCTTTACGAAGCGTACTGAGTCGGTGTGCAATCGCAATCGTCGTACGGCCCTGAATCAAGTTGTCCAAGGCCTCCTGAATTTCCATTTCTGTTGTGGTGTCGACCGAGGAGGTCGCTTCGTCGAGAATCAGGATCCGTGGGTCGATCAGCAACGCACGCGCAATCGAAATACGTTGACGCTCACCGCCCGAGAGCGCCTGACCACGCTCACCCACCAAGGAGTCATAGCCTTGCGGGAGCCTCAAGATGAACTCGTGCGCCCGCGCCGCGCGCGCCGCTGCTATCACTTCTTCGCGTGAGGCGCCAGGCTTGCCATAGGCAATATTTTCAGCAATCGTGCCAAAAAACAAAAAGGGCTCTTGCAGCACCAAACCAATATTGCTTCGAAAGGAGTTCAGAGAGTAGGAGCGAATATCGACACCGTCGACGCGAATGCCCCCTTCGGTGACATCGTAAAAACGACAAATCAAATTGACGAGCGAGCTTTTACCCGAACCGCTATGGCCAACGAGGCCAATCATCTCACCCGCCCTAATACTCAAATTCACTTCGCGTAACACGGTCCGGCTGCCGTAACGAAAGCCTACATTGCGCAACTCTATCCGCCCCTCCATCCGCACAAGCGGCACCGGACGTTGCGCGTCAGGGACGCTTGAAACATGGTCCAAAATATCAAAAATGCGCTTCGCACCCGCCGCCGCCTGTTGCGTATAGGTGACGATGCGACTCATGGAGTCAAGGCGTGTATAAAACCGACCAATGTAGGCTAGAAAAGCAGCCAGTACGCCCACGCTGATCGCGCTGGAAGCGACTTGCATGATGCCAAAAATCCAGACCACAAGCAGGCCGATTTCAGTCAAAAACGTCACAGTCGGTGCGAAAAGCGCCCAAATTTTATTGATCCGATCGTTGACGCCGAGATAGCGATCATTGGCTTCGCGAAAACGTGCCACCTCGCGTTTTTCTTGGGCAAAAGCCTTGACTACTCGGATCCCGGGAATCGTGTCTGCCAATACGTTGGTCAACTCACTCCAAGAACGATCTACTTTTTCAAACCCAAACCGTAAGCGGTCACGCACCAAATGAATCATCCAGATGATGATAGGTAAAGGCACCAAAGTCGTCACGGCCAGCCAAGGATCGATGGACAACAAAATGACGGCTGTCATCACAATCATCAATACATCATTGACGAAATCCAGAAAATGCAAAGACAAGAAGATATTGATGCGATCCGTTTCACTCCCAAGCCTAGCCATCAGATCACCCGTACGCTTGCCTCCAAAAAATTGCAACGATAAGGTTTGTAAGTGATTGAATGTCGTCGTACGTAAATCCGCGCCGATTCTCTCGCTTACCCAAGCCAACAAATAAGTACGCGCCCAACCGAGCAACCAGGCAAGCAGAGCCGCCACGACCAAACCTGTCAAATAAAACGTCACGAGGTCATAGTCAATGGGTTTACCATTCTGAAAAGGAATCAGAATGTCGTCCATTAAGGGCATCGTCAGGTAGGGCGGTACCAGCGAAGCAGCGGTTGACATCAAGGTCAGCAACATACCGACCAGTAGTGGAAAGCGGTAAGGCCGGGCAAAGCGCGCTAGACGCAACAAGGCCCATGTGTCGCTTGGCCCCGACGGTGCCGCATCACAAACTGCGCACTCATCCTGATCGGGTGCGAAGGGGGTCCCGCATGCGGCACAGGCAGCCTCATCAATGACGATCTCAGCATCAGGATCACGCAACTTTTTTTGCAAGTGACCGAACAGTTCGATCATGCGCGCAACAGCAGGAACAATCCCCAACGTATGGCGCCAGATACCCAATCGCGTCGTTCCGTCAAAGAGCTCAACCGCTCCAACACCGGCGTGATCACGATGCTGCAATGACTGGGTCGTTGAGACATGCCAAACAAGCCAGTCGGTTGTCCCGGGCGCTCTTGAAAAGATGCGATGCGTAGACAACACCACCGCACCCGAGGCAAAAAACAAATGCTCGTCTAAGTCTGGCTCAAGCCAGGCAAGAACCTGCTCCCCAGGCTCAAGCAACGCCGTCAAAGCAACCGACCAGTCGCTGGGCATTGTTGGGCTGAGTTTGGTCTCAGATGTTGAGAGAGTTGTCATTGCTGCGGCAGAAGGGGCTCGTCAGTCAGAAACGCCGACTGCAACAGAAAGCTGTTCATGGAGAAAATTTGGCTGACTCGATATGCTATTCACTTCGCAAGTATAACTATCATATGGCTCGGATATCTGACCTCGTCCAGGACCGATGCTACCAAACCACCTTTTTGCTGCGATAATGACACATGCACGCCATTGTGCATCGCAACAAAGTCTTTTCAGCCGACCAGTTTCTTATGAGCACATGTGACATCTCGACTCTGCGCAGCATCCACTTGCGCGGACCGAATATATGGACATACCGTCCCGTCATCGAGGCATGGATTCAGTTTGATGGACTTCCGGCGCTGCCTACCTCTACGTTACGCGATGCCTACACCCGAATTTGTCAGACTTTACCGGCCTTGGTTCACCCCGGACCAGGGATCGAAGCTTCCAAGGACACCCCTTCTTTAGTCTCCGCTGGCTTTTGGTCGCCTCACCTGCTTGAACACCTAACCCTTGTATTGCAACAGCGCGCTGGTATGCCTGGCGGTTTCGGGCAGACCAAGGCAACCTCCAAGCCAGGTCTTTATAAAGTCGTGGTGCGCGCCTGGCACGAGTTAGTCACGCGACAAGCGATGAGTTTCGCGCGCACATTGATACTGCGCGCAGTCGACAATCAAGCTGTCGATGCGCAGGAGATGATCCAGACACTCCATGACCTGCGACAGCGTTATTGCCTGGGCCCAAGCACTGCGTGCATCGTCGATGCCGCGGATGACCGCGACATTCCTGCGATCAGACTCAGTGCGGGCAATCTGTTGCAACTTGGCTACGGCGTCAATCAACGCCGCATCTGGACTGCCGAAACAGACAATACGGGCGCGATCGCAGAGACCATCTCACGCGACAAAGATCTCACTAAAAGCTTACTCCAAGCCTGTGGTGTTCCTATCCCGATCGGGCGTGAAGTCCGCAGTGCTCAAGATGCATGGGAGGCCGCTCAAGAACTCGGTCTGCCTGTCGTTGTCAAGCCAAGCGATGGCAATCACGGCCGCGGTGTCTTTACCAATTTGATATCGCAAGACGAAATAAACAAGGCCTACGCGGTCGCGATCGAAGAAGGCTCGAGCGTGATCGTTGAACAATTTATTCGCGGCAATGAACATCGTCTGCTGATTGTAGGCGGCAAACTCATCGCCGCCGCCAAGGGGCAAAACGCCGTCATCACGGGTGACGGCCAACAAAGCATTCGCGCCCTGATCGACACCCAACTCAATGCGGACCCCCGCAGAGGCCACGAAGAAGATCAACCTCTTAACTATGTGCGGCTCGACGCTGCTGTGGTCTTGGAAATCGCCAGACAAGGTTTCGTCGCCGAGGACATTCCGGACCATGGCAGAGAAATCACCATTCAGCGCAACGGCAATGTAGCCTTTGATTGTACCGAAGAGGTCCATCCCGATATCGCCGCCCTTGCCTGCACAGCAGCTCGCATTGTTGGCTTGGACATCGCAGGGATCGACCTTGTTGCCGAGAACATCTCAGCCCCTCTTGCGGCTCAACAAGGCGCCATTGTCGAAGTCAATGCCGGCCCCGGCCTCCTGATGCATCTCAAGCCAGCCTTGGGCAAGGCACGTCAGGTCGGTCAAGACATCGTTGGCTATACCTTTCCACCTGGAGATATGGCCAGAGTGCCGGTGATAGGCATCACAGGCACAAGTGGCAAAACGCTCACCAGCAAACTGCTCTTTAGACTACTCACACTTCATGGCTGGAATAGCGGACTCGCGTGCAGTGAAGGTTTGTTTGTCAATCGCCGAAGGCTTCGTGCTGGCAACTGCGCGGATCATGCCAATGGCAAGCGCGTCTTGCTCAACCGCGAAGTCGAGGCTGCCATTATCGAAAACGGCTGCAAACAAATACTCACCGAAGGCCTTGCCTACGAGCGCTGCGAAGTCGGCATCATCACGAACGTAGACTGGACCGAGGACTTAGCAGCCTACGAAATTTGTGATGAAAGTGACCTTGTTAATATTTATCGAACACAGATGGACGTTGTTTTGCCGCATGGCATGGCAATCCTGAACGCCGAAGATGCGCGCGTCATGGAACTCGCTCAGTTCTGCGACGGCGCCGTCACGCTTTTTAGCCGTCAGGCCAACCTGGCGAGCCTCACCAGCCACGTTGCACAAGGCCATCGCGCCGTGTTTATCGAGCACGGACAACTTATCTTGGCCGAAGGCTCTTTGCGTCGAAATCTCTGCACAATCGCCTCAATTCCGATGACGCAAGCAGGTCCCCGCCACGAGCAGTTCACCAGCATTTTGGCTGCGGCGGCCGCCGCTTGGGCGCTCGGCGTGACACCCGAGCTCATCGAGGCGGGTTTAATCTCATTCGAATCACCATAAATATTGAACCCACTGACCCTTACGCCCCTTTATCACTTCAGGAATCCAAATGGAAGTTTCTAGAATTCGTGCGCTACGCGGCCCTAACTTGTGGAGTCGTCACACCGCCATCGAGGCTGTTGTGACGTGTGTGGGTCACGAGGCTGATTTAGACCAGATGCCCAGTTTTGTCACACGATTACGCGCGCGCTTTCCTGAAATGAAACCCTTGCGCCCCCTGGGACATAAGGAACCGATTACCGTTGCGCACGCTTTAGAGGCCATTGCGCTTGGGCTTCAAGCTGCCGCGGGCTGCCCAGTCGCATTTGGTCAAACGACCTCGACACCAGAACTCAATGTCTTTCAGATCGTGTTCCAATACAGCGAAGAACCCGTTGGTCGACGCGCGCTTGAATTAGCCGAAAATCTCTGCCAAGCCGCGCTTGACGATCACCCTTTCGACGTCAAGCAAGCACTTGCCGAATTACGCGATCTTGACGAAGACGTCCGCTTGGGCCCGAGCACGGGTTCGATCGTGGACGCCGCCGTAGCGCGAGGAATTCCATATCGCCGTCTGACTGCAGGCAGCTTGGTTCAGTTTGGTTGGGGAAGCAAACAAAAACGCATTCAAGCCGCGGAAACAAGCAGCACGAGTGCCATCGCCGAGGCCATTGCGCAGGACAAAGATCTCACAAAAATGTTGTTGCAGGCTGCCGGCGTCCCTGTCCCTGAAGGTCATGTCGCCCAAGACCAGGAACAAGCTTGGGAAATCGCTACTCAAATCGGCTTACCCGTGGTCGTAAAGCCGCGCGACGGCAACCAAGGTAGAGGGGTCGCCGTCAACATCGAGACGCGTGAACAACTCAACAAGGCCTTCGAGGTCGCCAGCACCATTAGCCGCGATGTCATTGTTGAACAGTACATTCCCGGACATGATTTCCGCATGCTGGTGATCGGCAATCAACTGATCGCTGCAGCAAGACGCGATCCGCCAAGCGTCATCGGAGACGGCCAACATACGATTGCGCAGCTGGTTGATACCGTTAATCTTGACCCGCTTCGGGGCGATGGACACGCCACCGCATTGACAAAAATCCGCCTGGATGAAATCGCGTTGGCGACGCTGGCGAACCAAGGACTTAATGCACAATCCGTTCCCGAGCGTGGTCATCGAATTTTGTTACGGAATAACGCCAACCTGAGTACAGGCGGAAGCGCGACAGACGTGACCGACGAGGTACACCCCGAGTTGGCAGCTCGCATGATCACTGCGGCACAAATGGTCGGACTCGATATCGCAGGCGTCGACTTGGTCGCCGAAACTGTCATCAAACCCATGGAAGAGCAGCGCGCAGGCATCGTAGAGATCAATGCCGCACCTGGCTTGCGCATGCACTTAAGCCCATCTTTTGGTCGAGCACGCCCCGTTGGCGAGGCCATCCTCTCAACCATGTTCGCGAATGGGGACAATGCGCGCATTCCAGTGGTCGCCGTCACGGGTACGAATGGAAAAACGACGACAGTCCGGTTAACCGCGCACTTGTTAAAAACAAGCGGCAAACGCGTCGGCATGACAAACTCGGACGGTGTTTACATCGAACACCGCTGCATTGACACTGGTGACTGCAGCGGTCCTCGGAGCGCTCGTAATGTACTCATGCATCCCGATGTGGATGCCGCAGTCTTTGAGACAGCTCGAGGCGGCATTCTGAGAGAAGGACTTGGTTTTGACAAATGTGATGTCGCAGTCGTCACCAACCTTGGCGTGGGAGATCATCTTGGAATGAACTTCATCACGACTATTGACCATCTTGCCCTAGTCAAGCGCGTCATTGTTCAAAACGTGGCGCCTCATGGCACTGCAGTGCTCAATGCTTCGGACCCGATGGTTTTAAAAATGGTCGAAGCATGCCCTGGAGCTGTCACACTATTTTCGAGTGACCGACACAATCCCGCGCTCAATACACATCGAGCCCAAGGTAAACGTGTGATATTTATCGATGGCGATCATGTTGTGGCCGCCGAAGGCTCAACCGAGCAACGTATTGCGCTCAAGTCAATCCCTTTGACTCGCGATGGCAGCATTACCTTCCAAAATGAGAATGCGATGGCTTCGATCGCAGCGGCGTGGGCCTTGGGCCTTGATTGGCAAACGATCGCGACAGGCGTATCGACCTTTGTCAACGATGCCCAAACAGCACCCGGTCGTTTTAACGTGTTCGATTATAGAGGCGCAACGGTGGTGGCTGACTACGGACATAATCCTGATGCGATTCAGGCATTGATTCAAGCCATCGAAACGATGCCTGCCAAGCGACGCATGGTGGTGATCAGCGGCGCGGGGGATCGTCGAGACGAGGATATCGTTCGTCAAACCGAGATTCTAGGCGAGGTCTTCGACCAAGCGATTTTGTATCAAGACCAATGCCAGCGCGGCCGCGAAGATGGCGAAGTTCTTGCGCTTTTACAACAAGGATTGCAAAACGTCTCTCGCACAAAAGAAATCGAGGAAATACGGGGAGAATTTCTGGCGATTGATACCGCACTCGCTAAACTGCAACCCGGCGATCTGTGTTTGATTTTGATCGATCAGGTGCAGGAGGCGTTGGATCATATCGCCCTGCGTGTCGGGCAGGGCTAACGCGTTGAACGATTGATTTTTAGGTTTTACCTTTCTCGCCAGGCGATCCTGGCGAGAAAGGAAATGTCGAAAACATCGCGCGCGATTGGTCTTGCATCTTGTCCTGCATTTGGGAAAACAGGCTTTTGCTTTGTTCGACGTAACTGTTCATCATGTTTTGCACCATCGGAGTCTGAGCCGACATGAACTGTGTCCAGGCCTCTGGCGCAAACTGATTGGACCCGTACAGCCCCTTTGACTGATCCGCCATGCGCTCCTGAATCTCCATAAATCCCTGGATATTTTTTTCAAGATACGAACCCATCATGCCCTGCATGGCATGGCCATAAAAGCGGATCACTTGGGCCAACATCGTTGAGGAGAACATTGGCATGCCGCCGCTTTCTTCTTCGAGAATGATTTGCAAAAGAATGCTGCGAGTCAAATCCTCCGACGATTTGGCATCGACCACCTTGAATAACTCGTTTTCCAACACCAATTGCTTGACATCCGCAAGCGTGATGTAGGTGCTGGTCTGCGTGTCATACAAACGACGGTTAGGATATTTTTTAATCAGGCGTACGGTTGCGCCCGTTGCTGCTTCAGTCATGACTGTCCCCAAATCTATTTTCGATTTAACCACTGAACTTTGATATTCATCTTTTTGGCTGCCCACTGACTCAACCCATGTGCAGGCCGCCATTCAACGAAAAGTCTGCTCCAGTCGAAAACCCGGATTCCTCAGACGCAATCCATGCGATGATGGAGGCGATTTCCTCTGGTCTTCCGAGACGCTTGACAGGAATAGTCGCAATAATTTTCTCAAGCACATCAGGACGAATCGCACGCACCATATCTGTACCGATGTAACCTGGAGACACGGTGTTGACCGTCACGCCCTTGCTTGCGACCTCAAGTGCCAGTGACATCGTAAAACCATGAATCGCGGCCTTCGCTGTTGCGTAATTACATTGACCAAACTGACCTTTCTGCCCGTTCACGGAACTGATGTTGATAATACGCCCAAATCCACGATCAGCCATGCCGTCAATGACTTGTTTGGTGACATTAAACAGACTATTCAAGTTGGTATCCATGACAGCGCGCCAATCATCGGAAGTCATTTTACGGAATACGCCATCGCGTGTAATACCCGCATTGTTGACCAGTACATCGATTGGACCATGCTCTGCCACGACTTTTTTAAATGCAGCTTCGCAAGAGTTCCAGTCAGACACATTGCCCACCGAGGCATAAAAAGTGTAGCCCAGCGCGGTCTGCTCATCGATCCATTGCTGATGGTCACGACTTGGACCACATCCAGCGATCACTGTCATCCCATCTTTGGACAGACGCTGACAAATCGCGGTGCCAATGCCGCCCATACCACCCGTGACGTACGCAATTTTTGCACTCATGTTTATCTCCTTGTTGTCCTGCATCTAGGTTGAACTAACCATTAAACCGCTCTGACTTTCACATATGCACCTGGCGCATCTTCAAGCACCTTGAAACCTTTTCCGCCTAAAGACTTAGGGGCACGGATGCGCTTACCACTGTACTGACCAAGCCAGTGGGTCCACGTCGGCCACCAACTTCCAGGTTGTTCGAGTGCCTGTTGATCCCATTTTTCAGGATTGTTGTGATCCGCCTTGGCTCCGCTTATCCAAAAACTACGCTTATTTTTTGCGGGCGGATTAATCACACCAGCAATATGTCCCGAAGCACCGAGCACAAACGTGTTGTCACCACCGAACAAGGAAAGCGTCGAAAACGCAGAACGCCAAGGCACGATGTGATCATCGCGAGACGCATAAATAAATGCGGGAATCTTGACTTTGCGCATATCGATCGGTGCTCCACAGCAAATCAGTGCATTGGGCTGAGAGAGCTTATTTTCAAGATAGGTATTGCGGAAATACCAAGTGAAAAACGGACCGGGTAAATTTGTCCCATCGCTGTTCCAGAAAAGTAAATCAAAGGCGACCGGTGTTTGGCCTTTTAAATAATTTGAGACGACATAATTCCACACCAACTCATTGGGGCGCAGGAAAGAGAATGTGGAACCCAGCTCTCGCGCGGACATGAAGCCGCCTTGACCGATCTGCTGCTCGCGCATACGCGCATGTTGCTCGTCAACAAACACACCCATCGTGCCAGTGTCGTGAAAATCGATCATGGCCGTCAACATTGTGACCGCAGACACAGGTTCGTCACCACGCGCGGCCGCAACAGCGAGTGCGGTGGCCAGCATTGTGCCGCCAACACAAAAACCAAGCGCATTGATTTGTTTCTGTTTAGAGATGGCTTGAGTGACTTCGATCGCCTTGAGCACGCCGTGCTCAAGATAATCATCCCAAGTGGCCTTTTCCATACCATCGGCCTCTTCGACCAAAGGATTACGCCATGACATCAGAAATACCGAGAAACCCTCCCCCACAAGATACCGAACGAAGGAATTTTCTGGCTGTAGATCGAGAATATAAAATTTATTAATACACGGCGGTATCAACAAAATAGGTTTTTGAAAGACCGAAGCCGTTGCAGGCGCGTATTGAATCAATTGAAAGAAAGGGTTTTCAAATACCACGGCGCCCGCGGTGGTCGCAACATTCACACCAATCTGGAATTTAGATTCGTCAGATTGAGTGATACGACCTTTTTGCAAATCAGACAATAGGTTTTGCATCCCCGCCATCAGGGTCTCGCCCCCCGACTCAACAAGCGCGACTTGCGCCTCGGGATTCGTCACCAGAAAATTAGCGGGAGACAACGCATCAAGCCATTGACTGATTGAAAACTCTAACCGGTTTTTAACCTCCGGCGCTGCGGCAGAAGCCGACACCATGCGGCTCATCACATCGGCCGAAAGCAAATACAAATGCGCCATCAGCAAATGCGGTGGACTTCCCTCCCAAGCAGGTGCCGCAAAACGTCGGTCCTTAAGAGGCGTCAAATGACCATCGGCGGCATCGCTGGCAATGCGTTGCCACCCTTCGAGAAAATCATGTTGAATCTTGACGAGATCCTCGGGCGAAATACCGGCTGGTGGAGCCCAACCATCAGGGAAAGGGAAATTCAAATCATGACCTTTATAAGCACGCAGCGGTTCAATCGTGCGCTGCAATGCAAATATTGTCAATCAGGGGAAACGGGCGCAAGACAACCAGGCTAACGTTGCCATCCTTCCCGTTTGACGATCTCTGCGATAAGAAAAGAATTGCTTAGGATTTGTAGCGGTGCACTGCTGACTGAGTTCGACCTCCATCACCCCCATTTTTTCGAGACGATACTGTGCGAGTCCCGCCAAATCAAGCCGCCAGCGCTCTGGTACAGTTGGATCAGGGAAACATAGCTGAGGTTGAGCCGCAAGCTCTGCTGCAAACGCCTCGCATACGTCTGCCCCCACTTGAAATGACGCCGCACCGATGCCAGGCCCAATCCAAGCACGCCACCCAGTCGCCAAGGGTTGTTTATGACGCATCAGAATCAGGGTTTGCTCCAGAACACCTGCGGCCAGCCCTTTCCAGCCCGCATGTGCCGCGCCCAAGACAGTCCCACTCCGGTCAGACAACACGACAGATAAACAATCCGCGGTCAGCACTGCCAGCACACGATCTGAGCAGATTGTGACCGAGGCATCCGCCTCTGGTGGTTCAGACTCAAGGCTGAATGTTTCAACATGATCCGCGTCAACGACCCGAACACCATGCACCTGTTTGAGCCAGGCAGGTTGGCCAGGCACGAAACTGCCAAGTAAGCGTCGATTTACCAAAACAGTTTGCGGCACATCACCAGCGCCTAGACCGAGATTGAACGTGTCATAAGGTGCCACCCCCACCCCGCCGATTCGAGTAGTGCAAAACGCTTGAACGCCTGACCAAGCTTTTTGGGGTCGCACAACAGGAAAAGGGAATTGGCCGTTTATTTCCATAGAATATTTTCTTGAACGCATAAAAGATCTCGCGCAGGCGAAGCGGTAAAGCTCACCTCTTGTCCTTCATGGCCTGGGTCTTCAAACCGAATCTGGTAAGCGTGAAGCATTTGACGATTGGCATCCCCCAATATCCGGCCGCCATACTGCGTATCACCCAGCAAGGGGTGACCCAGACTGGCCAAATGGACACGAATCTGATGCGTCCGTCCCGTTTCCAAACGACAACGCACCTGAGAAATATTGGAGCCGTGATATTCACCCACACGCATCAGTTCATAATGGGTCACCGCGGCCTTGGGCGCGCTCGGGCGTTCTACCGCCATTCTGACCGGCACTCTTGGATCGCGACCAATCGGACGGTCTACCGTCCCTGTGCCAAGCATGCGCCCGTGCGCCAAGGCCAAATACTCTCGTCCCATGGACCGTGCCTGTAACTGTCTCACGAGGTGCGTTTGCGCAACTTCGTTTCGAGCCACCACCAGTAAACCAGAGGTGTCCTTGTCGAGCCGATGCACAATCCCCGCTCTGGCCACTTGCGCCAACTCAGGATAGCGGTGCAACAAGCCGTTCAAAAGCGTCCCACTCCAGTTACCCGCCCCTGGATGGGTCACCAGTCCGACCGGCTTGTTCACGACGATCCAATCAGGACTTTCGCCCAACACCTCAAATTCAATTGGCTCAGGTTTAAACGCCCCATCCTCAGGAGAGGGCTGTTCATAAACAGTGATGACATCGTCCTCCCGAAGCGTCTGCCGCACGCGGGCAACCTGCCCGTTGACAAGCACGTGCCCAAGCTCGATCCAGGTCTGTATGCGACTGCGCGAATGTTGAGGGATGAGTTGGGCTAGGACCTTGTCCAGACGCTCAAGCGGCATCTCGTCGGTCACTAGAAAGGTCTGCGGCTCATCGTCCGACAAGACTTCTTCAGAAATAGGGTTATCAGGCATTTGGACTCGTCTTATAATCAGTAAAGAATGCTAACACCAAGGATCATCTCGTGATGAGTCGTACCGCCATTTCTTTTCCTTCTGTCCCCCCGCTGGGTCAGCTCGCCAGCAAGATTCTATTGATGCTCGCCGCGATTGCGCTGATCGCTGGCTGCGGCACCAAAGCACCAGAATACGACCCAACGGCCAACTGGAATGCAGAAAGACTCTTTCAAGACGGCAAAACTGAAATGAATGCCGCCAACTGGCGCGTCGCAAAAGAGCGCTTCGCCGCGGTCGAGGCTCGCTTTCCGTTTGGCGTCTACGCCCAGCAGTCTCAGATCAACCTAGCCTATTGTCAATGGAAAGACAAAGAGCCCGAGCTTGCCATCGCGACTCTCAATCGGTTTCAGCAGCAATATCCCGGCAATCCCTCGATGGACTACGTTCTCTACCTCAAAGGATTGGTGAACTTCACGCCACCAAGCGCTGTTTTTGCGGGTTTGACTCGTCAAAATCCCGGTGAGCGAGACGTCCGCGCCCTACGGCTGTCCTTTGCGGCGTTCAGCGAACTCATCCAGCAGTTTCCGGATAGCCGTTATACACCGGATGCCCGCAAACGTTTAGGCTGGCTGGTGAACACCATGGCTGATAACGAGTTGTCCATCGCACGTTTTTATTATGATCGTTACGCTTACGTAGCGGCCATCAATCGCGCTCAAAGCGTGATCACGGACTATCAAGGTGTCCCCGCCTCGGAGGCGGCCCTCTACATCATGATGATGTCGTATGAAAAGCTTGGCATGACAGATTTGCGCAATGACTCCGAGCGCGTGTTGCTGCAAAACTTCCCTGACACCACGCTTATCACCAAAGGTTTCCCCAACAAGTACAGCGCCTGGAATCCGCTACGTCTGTTCTAAAGACGTTCGTTCAAACCACAGACGCGTTGTGACGTTGATAGAAAGCGACGGCTTCTTCGACGTCACGTGTTCTCGCAAACGGCGGTAAACCCCGCCAAAGTTGCTTGCCATACGGTTTGTCCACCAATCGGGTATCACCCACCATCAATACGCCCCAATCCGTTTCCGTACGAATGAGGCGGCCCGCGCCTTGCTTGAGCGCAATGGCTGCTTCAGGAAGCTGATATTCCATAAAAGGATTGCCGCCGCGGCTGCGGCAGGCCTTTAGGCGCGCCTCGAGCACAGGATCATCGGGTGGCGCAAAGGGTAGCTTGTCAATCGCCACCAAGGTTAAGCGATCACCCGCAACATCAATCCCTTCCCAAAAACTGGCACTGCCTACTAGGACTGCGTGATCAAGGGTTCGGAAACGTTCCAGTAAGTCCCGGCGCGTCCCATTGCCCTGACGCATGATCGGCCAAGTCAAACCCAACTGATCGTATGCATCTGCCAAAAGTCCGGCCACCCTCTCGACGGCACGCAAGGTCGTACATAACACCAGCGCACCACCCTGGCTCGCCTGAATCAGCGGCATGAGCGTCTCGACAAAGGCAGGCAAAAACTCAGGGGACTGAGGTGCAGGAAGTGTCCTAGGTACGAACAATAGAGCCTGATTGGCATAGTCGAACGGCGACTCCATGCGCAAGGTCTCGGCTTTTTCAAGTCCTAAGCGTGACGTAAAGTGAGAGAAGTCTCCATGCACAGAGAGGGTCGCAGAGGTAAATACCCAGGCTTGCCCACCCTGCCTGTAACGCGAAAAAGCCTCGGCCACCGACAACGGTGCGGCATGTAAGCGAACATGATGCAAGCCTAACTCGACCCACCGCACAATCTGCTGATGATCTTCGATTGGCACGCGACTTGAACGCGTCGGTCTCCCCCATTGGGATAGACGCTCTGCGAGCTCATGGGCACTGCGGGCGGCAGCGGCCAAATCCGGGTGCTTTTCCTCAACACTGGATAAAAAGCCTGCGATCTCATCAAGCGCTGTTTGCAATACCTCGCGTGCCGCATCAAAACCCTCGGGCGTTGGAAACGCCTCGAATGTCACACGGCGCGATGGTAGCTTTTCGAGAGCGGCGCAACTTAGCCTGAGTTCCTTGGTCGCGTGCTCGATACGACGCGCCTGCTCAGACCAATTGGTGAGCTCACGCGCGTGCGCCAAACCTACGATTTCGAGCAATTTAGCTAGATCCAGTAACTGATGCGTGGAGACACTTGTCCCAAGAAAGCGCGTTGCGGTATCGGGTAGCTGATGCGCCTCATCAAAAATGACCGTATCTGCTGCGGGTAACAAATCCGTAATGCCCTCATCACGCAACATCAAGTCCGCCATGAAAAGAGCGTGATTGATGACGACAACATCGGCTTCTTGAGCTTGACGACGAGCCTTTAATACAAAACAGTCCCGTACGTTGGGGCAGTCCTGACCGAGACAATTTTCGCGCGTGGAGGTGACGCGCTGCCAGATCTCGGCGTCTTCGGGAACGGACGGCAGATCAGAGCGATCACCGGTATTGCTTTGCTGAGAAAATGTTTGAATATGTCGTAACTGTTGGACCTCCGCCCGCGAATGCAGCGCTCGATCCTCGCCTTGTAAGCGCTCAAGGTGGTAGTGACAAACATAATTGCCGCGTCCTTTTAACAAGGCGATCGATGCCGGCAGGCTCAAGGCCTCTCGCACTCTGGGCAAGTCGCGTGAGAAAAGCTGATCTTGGAGCGTGCGGGTCCCTGTCGAGACTAACACCTTTCCGCCCCCAAGCAATGCGGGGACTAAATACGCCCAGGTCTTACCTGTACCGGTACCGGCCTCAGCAACTAAGGTTGAGCGTTCGGCAATTGTGCGCTCGACGGCTTGTGCCAGCTCGATCTGAGACGGCCGAACACGAAAGCCCGGGGACATCGCGGCCAGGGGACCATCAAGGGAGAAAAGCTCGGAAATCGTAGGTTCGTGCATAGAGGACACCAAAGGGCAAGCCGGATCATACCCCGTTGAAACGGAGGTCATTCCTGTCTTGTGGCAAAATCGTCCGTTTGCCGCCATCTATAAAGTTCTGGAAACAATGAGCGATTCAAGTACAACACCGTCCCCCACCTTTGCCGCGCCTGTCACAGCCGCACAAGCCGAGCTGCGCATCACCGCCCAACTGGCCCAAGAATTAGGGATCAGGCCCCAGCAGGTCACAGCCGTCATCGAGTTGCTCAAAGATGGCGCAACAGTTCCTTTCATCGCACGTTACCGCAAAGAAGCCACAGGGGGACTCGACGATACCGTGCTGCGCAACCTAGACACACGGTTACTTTACCTACGCGATCTAGAGGAGCGTCGGGCAGCGATTTTGGCGTCGATCGCTGAGCAGCAAAAACTCACCCCCGAACTTGAGAAATCCATCCAACAAGCCGACACTAAACAGCGGCTCGAAGATTTGTACACCCCTTTCAAGGTCAAGCGTCGAACCCGCGCGCAGATTGCCCGCGAGGCCGGACTGGAACCCCTCGCCGATGCCATTCTTGCTGACCTAAGCTGCGACCCGATTACGCTTGCCGCACAATATTTAAATCCGGCTGCAAATATCACAGAAGCTAAGGGTGCAATGGATGGGGCACGCGACATCCTTGCAGAGCGTTATGCTGAAAATGCGGATTTGCTTGCAGACATGCGTACTCACCTGTGGTCTCAGGGCTACCTCTATTCCAAGGTCTCAGAAGGAAAAGAAGCCGAGGGCGCGAATTTCCGCGACTGGTTCGAATTTTGTGAGCCCTTACGCACACTCCCCTCACATCGTGTGCTCGCCATGCTCCGTGGGCGCCAACAAGGGATCCTTGAGTTACGGATCGGCCTTGAGGCGAGCCAAGACATATTGGTCCCGCACCCTTGTGTCGAACGCGTTGCTCAATTCCTGAAGCTGGGCCGCGATCTGTTTGATGCGACACCCTCGCCTCGTGCAAAATGGCTGGCAGATGTCGCGCGTTGGACCTGGCGGGTCAAATTGTTGACGATGTTCGAGACAGAGATGATGACCCGACTGCGCGAAAGCGCCGAGACCGAAGCCATTCGTGTGTTTGCCGCCAACCTCAAAGATCTCTTGCTTGCAGCACCCGCAGGACCTAAAGCGGTGCTAGGCCTTGACCCGGGTATTCGAACCGGCGTGAAGGTTGCCGCGATCGATCACACCGGTAAACTGGTTGAGACGGCAACAGTCTACCCGTTTGAACCACGGCGTGACCGCGCAGGATCCCTGACAACACTAGCTGCGATTGCACGCCGCCATCACATTGAGTTGGTTGCGATCGGCAACGGTACGGCCTCGCGTGAAACAGAAAAACTGGTAGCGGATCTCATGTCCGAACAACCTGACCTCAAACTCACGCGAGTTGTCGTGTCTGAGGCAGGTGCTTCGGTCTATTCCGCTTCTGAGCTGGCCGCGCTTGAGTTTCCAGACCTCGACGTGAGTCTGCGCGGTGCAGCCTCGATCGCTCGGCGTCTGCAAGATCCTCTGGCCGAACTCGTCAAAATCGAACCCAAAGCCATTGGCGTTGGTCAATATCAACACGACCTCAACCAGCGCGAACTAGCACGCTCGCTAGATGCCGTGGTCGAGGACTGCGTCAACGCCGTGGGTGTCGATGTCAATACTGCGTCGGCCGCTCTGCTCACACGCGTTTCTGGTCTGAACAGTACGCTGGCTAAAAACATTGTGGCGTACCGTGATGAAAAAGGTGCTTTTTCAAACCGAGTCGCACTCAAAGAAGTTTCGCGCTTCGGGGAAAAAGCCTTTGAACAAGCCGCAGGCTTTCTGCGCATTCTCAATGGCAATAACCCCCTCGACGCTTCGTCGGTTCACCCAGAAGCTTATCCTGTGGTGGAGCGTATTTTGAAAAAAATCGCGGCAGATATGAAAGAGGTGATCGGCAATCGCGAAAAACTCAAAGGCCTCTCCCCTGCTGAATTTACAGACGACCGCTTTGGCGTGCCAACCGTGCGGGATATTTTGCTCGAACTCGAAAAGCCTGGACGCGATCCTCGCCCTGAGTTCAAGACTGCGACCTTTAAAGAAGGTGTCGAAACACTCAACGATCTCTTACCTGGCATGATTCTCGAAGGCGTTGTCACCAACGTTGCCAACTTTGGCGCTTTTGTCGATATCGGCGTGCATCAAGATGGTCTGGTGCATATCTCTGCACTGGCTGAAAAATTCGTCTCTGATCCGCGCGATGTTGTACGCGTCGGACAAACTGTCAAAGTACGTGTTCAAGAGGTTGACGTCCCACGCAAACGTATTGCGCTCACCATGCGTTTAAATGACGAGGCACCGCCTGCTCGCTCACTGGAGACAGCTGCAAGCAGTAGTGGCCAAGCCTCTGGGAAAAATCGCTCGGGTAGTTCTGGGAGCCTGGGAGGCGCCAAGCCAAACCGTGGCAATACTCCCGAACCCACTGGGGGCGCCATGGCAGCCGCCTTCGCAAAACTTAAACGCTAAGGCGCGACTCAAACGCTCGAGCCACTCAAGCACTCATACACTGAAGCGCAAAACCGGCGTTCACTCAGCGGGACGCAAACTCGCACGTAGAGCCTCAATGCGCTCAGCACGCTGAGCACTTGAGGCGCTCTTCAAACCAGAGGCCACAACAACCCCCTCCAGTGTCAAGCTAAAGTCCAATTCGCCTTGAAGTGTCAGCATCGTATCGAGAGCGCCGTTTTGCAGAGCACGCATAGCAGCACCCGCTATTTTAGGATCTGCAAAAGCGACAGAGGAAAAAAGCTCCGCGCCTTCTAAACCGAGGAAGCGAAAGCGAAACTGTCCCGCCTCATCACGGAAACTCACAAAGCGAGCACCTTTACCGCCCGCTTTTGATTCTTTGGTCGAACGAGGTCCTGCCTGCGTCGCGAGAGTGCGCAAGCCGACCGCCTGCCTTAATTCTTGAATAAAGGGGGTCGCAATCGCTCGTGCTTTACGAGCACCTTCTTGAAGGACTTCTTCAATGCGATGGGGGTTGGACATCAAAGTTTCATATTGATCACGCATCGGTTCAAGCTCTCGCTCAATACGCTCACACAAGGTCTGTTTAGCATCACCCCAGCCCATTCCAGTCGCGAGTGCCTGACGAAATGCAGCTGTCTCAGACTGCTCGGCAAAGGCCTTGTAGATCAGATAAAGATGTGAAGCGTCTGCATCCTTGGGTTCACCGGGTCCGCGTGAGTCTGTAACGATCTTGGCAACGGCTGACTTGAGTGCCCGTGCGCCTCCTTCAAACAACGGAACGGTATTATTATAACTTTTGGACATTTTGCGACCATCCAAACCTGGCAAGGTCGCCACATCTTCGGCAATCACGGCCTCGGGAAGCACGAAAAAGTCTTTACCCTGTCCATACAAATGATTGAATCTCTGGGCAATGTCACGTGCCATCTCAAGATGCTGCGTCTGATCACGACCCACAGGCACCTTGTGCGCATTGAACATCAAAATATCGGCCGCCATCAGAATAGGATAAGAAAACAACCCCATATTGATTCCATCGTCAGGATCCACACTTTTGGCAACATTATGATCAACAGACGCTTTGTAGGCATGCGCGCGATTCATCAAGCCTTTTGCCGTGACACACGTCAGCATCCAGCACAACTCAGGGATTTCTGGCACATCGGACTGTCGATAAAAAGTCACGCGCTCTGGATCAAGTCCACAGGCCAACCACGTTGCAGCAATCTCCAAGCGCGAACGCGCAATACGGTCCGCATCCTCGCACTTAATCAAGGCGTGATAATCCGCCAAGAAGAAAAAAGCATCGACATTTTTTTCAAGACTCGCTTGAATCGCGGGACGAATCGCACCAACATAATTGCCCAGATGCGGAGAGCCCGACGTCGTAATGCCGGTGAGAACACGCGTATTCATGATGTTGACCTTAGAGACTGACGGTATCGCGCTGTTCGGAATCCAGATACTCTTTGGACTGCATCTCAAGGATACGTGAAACAGTGCGATGAAACTCGTTAGACATGGGACCAGAGGTGTAGATTTCCTCTGGCTCACACTCAGAAGACATGATTAACTTGACCTTGTGGTCATAGAAAACATCGATCAGCCAAGTGAATCTCCTGGCCTCAGAGGCATGTTTCGCACCCATTTTAGGGACGTCCGAGAGAATCACTGCGTGAAATCGGCTGGCGATTTCAAGATAATCATTTTGCGACCGCGGCCCACCACATAAGGTCGCGAAATCAAACCAGACCACACTGCCCGCACGTTTTTTAGCAGTGATCTCGCGATGCTCAATGAGGAGCACAGGATCCTGCGGGGGGGTATCAGACAGTTGTACAAAGGCCTCTTGTAAAGCCTGATCAGCTTGTACACCAAGAGGTGTGTGATAACACTTGACCTGCTCGAGTGTCCGACGGCGGTAATCTATGCCTGCATCCACGTTCAAAATATCCATGCGGTCTTTGAGCAAAGCAATCGCAGGCAAAATACGATCGCGATGTAAGCCATCAGGATAAAGCAATGAGGGTTCGTAGTTCGACGTCATGACAAAAGACGTCCCATGCTCAAAAAACTTGAGTAATAGCCGATACAAAATCATGGCATCGGCAACATCTGAGACATGAAACTCGTCGAAGCAAATGAGGCGATAGCGCTTGGAGATGCGCTTAGCCACCTCATCGAGCGGATCCTGCATGCCTTTGACTTCGTCAAGCTGGCGATGCACGCTGCGCATGAATTCATGAAAATGCAGACGGGTTTTACGCTGGACCGGCACAGTCGCATAAAACGCATCCATCAAAAAACTTTTCCCACGACCGACGCCTCCCCAAAGGTACACGCCTCTGGGGACCTCAGGACGTTTGAACAAGCGTTTGACGGCACTGGAGCGATCACCTTTAAACGTGACCCAGTCGTCAAAATACTTTTGCAAACGCTCAATGGCGATGCGTTGAGCGGGATCTGGCTGATAACCGCGTTCAGCCAGACTGCTCTCATAGTGTTGAAGTACGTTCAAGAAAGTTGCACAACAAGTGCCTCAGAAATTGAGTGTGCGCTTATCAACCGCCAACGCTGCCTCTTTCATGGACTCCGACAATGTCGGGTGAGCATGACAGATACGGGCAATGTCTTCGGCGGCACCACGGAATTCCATGATGGTCACTGCTTCGGCAATGAGCTCGGAGGCCATCGGACCGATAATGTGCACACCCAAAACCTCGTCCGTCGCCGCATCCGCCAAAATTTTGACGAAACCAGTGGTATCACCTAAAGCACGAGCACGACCATTGGCCAAGAAGGGGAAGCTGCCGGCTTTATAAGCACGGCCTGCAGCTTTGAGCTGTTGCTCGTTTTGACCCACCCAAGAAATCTCTGGAGAGGTGTAGATGACCCAAGGAATCGTGTCAAAGTTAACGTGACCATGCTGTCCGCCGATACGCTCAGCGACAGCAACGCCCTCTTCTTCGGCTTTATGGGCCAACATGGGGCCGCGCACCACATCGCCCACCGCCCACACGTTAGACAAGTTCGTTTTGCAGTCAGCATCCACCACGATGAAACCGCGCTCGTCGAGCTTGAGTCCCACCGCATCAGCGTTGAGTCCACCTGTGTATGGCACACGACCGATTGAAACAATCAGCTTATCCACGACCAGTTGCTGCTCAGCACCTGAGGCATCCGTATAAGGAATCGTCACTTGCTTAGCCGTAGATTTGATCTCGCCGAGCTTGACACCCATCTGGATATTTAAGCCCTGTTTGGTGAAAATTTTGTGCGCTTCTTTGGCGACTTGTGTGTCGACAGCAGCCAAAAACTCAGGCATGGCTTCGAGCACAGTAACCTCTGCACCCAGACGACGCCAGACGCTGCCCATTTCAAGACCGATCACGCCAGCACCAATCACACCTAATTTCTTGGGTACGGCACCGATATTGAGCGCACCGTCGTTGGACAAAATCTGCTGCTCGTCAAACGGCAATCCTGGCAATTCACGTGCCGAAGATCCCGTTGCGATCACAACGTGTTTACCGACAATATCCGCCTCTGTGGTGCCCGTGACCTTGATCGCCCAACCACCATCGACTTGACCCGCGAAAGAGCCTTTGCCATGGAAGAAGGTGATCTTGTTCTTTTTGAACAGATAGAGAATGCCATCGTTGTTTTGCTTGACGACGTTATTTTTACGACTGAGCATTTTGTCGAGCTTGAGCGAAACACCCTTGACCTCGATGCCGTGATCAACCAAATGATGATTGACTTGGTCGTAATGCTCAGAAGACTGCAACAGCGCTTTGGAGGGGATACAACCTACGTTGGTACACGTACCACCTGGTGCAGGGCCGCCCTGGCCGTTTTGCCAGGCATCGATACACGCGACGGTCTTGCCTAACTGAGCCGCGCGGATCGCAGCGATATATCCACCTGGACCCGCACCAATTACCACTACATCAAATTGAGTCGAAGACATAGATTTTCCAGCTTAGATTTCGAGCAGCATGCGCTGCGGATCTTCGAGCGCCTCTTTCATGGCAACCAAGCCCAGAACCGCTTCGCGACCGTCGATAATGCGGTGATCGTAAGACATCGCGAGATAATTGATCGGACGAATCACGATCTGGCCCTTTTCAACCACAGCACGTTCTTTGGTCGCATGTACGCCTAGGATCGCCGCCTGAGGTGGATTGATGATTGGTGTCGACAACATCGAACCAAACACCCCACCATTAGAGATCGAGAAGGTACCTCCCGTCATCTCTTCGATGCCGAGCTTGCCTTCGGAAGCGCGCTTACCAAAATCAGCGATCGTTTTTTCAATTTCAGCGATCGTCAGTTGGTCTGCATTACGTAAGATTGGCACAACCAAACCACGTGGACTACCCACAGCGATACCGATGTCAAAGTAACCGTGATAGATGATGTCCTTGCCATCGACAGAGGCATTCAAAATAGGATAACGCTTGAGTGCAGCAACCGCGGCCTTGACGAAGAAGGACATGAAGCCGAGCTTGACGCCATGCTCTTTTTCGAACTTGTCTTTGTAGAGGTTGCGCAGATCAATCACACCCTGCATGTTGACTTCGTTGAACGTCGTCAAGATGGCATTGTCCTGTTGCGATTGCAACAAACGCTCGGCCACGCGAGCACGCAAACGGCTCATCGGCACGCGCTGCTCTGGACGACCGTCGAGTGACTGCGTCATTGGAACAGTGGGATTCGCTAATGCGACCTTTGGTGCTGCTGCAGGTGCGGCAGGCGCGGCGGGGGCACCCAGAGCATCGCCTTTGGTGATACGGCCATCGCGACCTGTACCTGAAACAGCGGCAGCGGAGACGCCCTTATCAGCAAGAATTTTGGAGGCGGCAGGAGAAGCAATACCGGCTGAGGATGCGGAGGCGACAGGAGCGGAGACTGCAGCAGGTGCCGCAGTTGGTGCTGCAGCTGGCGCAGACGCAGCGGCAGGGGCTGCTGCAGCGATGCCTGCGGTATCGATGCGCGCCAGGACTTCGCCGGAGGTCACCAAACTGCCATCGCCTTTGACGATTTCAGACAGGACACCAGAGGCGGGCGCGGGGACTTCGAGGACCACTTTGTCGGTCTCGACTTCGATCAGGATTTCGTCTGCCTGAACCGCCTCGCCTGGTTTCTTTTTCCAAGTCAGCAGTGTAGCCTCGGACACGGATTCGGATAATTGTGGAACAACAACGTCGGTAAAAGCCATTATTTTTTTCCGTAATTGGATAAATGCGTTGAGCTAGGTTTATTTTGTCAGCATGAAAGTTTTGAACTTACCAAACGCTTGGTCGACCAGCGCTTTCTGCTGTTCAAGGTGTTTGGCCAGATAGCCAACGGCTGGCGAGGCAGAGGCCACACGACCGGCATAGCCAAGCTTTTGACCGCTCGTCATGTTCTGATACAAGTGGTGCTGAACATAGAACCAAGAGCCCTGATTCTGTGGCTCATCCTGAACCCAGATCACTTCAGTTGCTTTGGGGTATTTGCGCAATTCGCTTTCAAAGGTCTTGTGCGCAAAGGGATACAACTGTTCGGCGCGAATGATCGCAACCGTGTTGTCTTTGCGCTCCCGACGACCGTTCACCAAATCGAAGTAAACCTTGCCTGAGCACACCAATACACGCTTAACCGAAGCGGGGTTGATGGCCTCATCGACCTCAGCAATGATTGACCGGAAGCGGCCATTTGCTAGATCAGACAGGGGTGAGCCCGCGTCTTTGTTACGCAGCAAGGACTTGGGCGTCAATATAACGAGCGGCTTGCGGAACTGGCGAATCATCTGACGACGCAACAGATGGAAAATCTGAGCGGCCGTCGTGGGCTGAACCACTTGGATGTTGTTGTCAGCGCAAAGCTGCAAGAAGCGCTCAATACGGGCGGAGGAGTGCTCTGGACCCTGACCTTCGTAACCGTGCGGCAACATCATGGTCAAACCAGACTGTCGACCCCATTTGGCTTCGCCAGAGACGATGAACTGGTCAATCACAACCTGCGCACCGTTGACGAAGTCACCGAACTGGGCTTCCCAGATGGTGAGGGTTTTTGGATCTGCGCACGAGTAGCCGTATTCGAAACCAAGTACAGCTTCTTCGGACAGCACAGAGTCGATCACCGTGAAGGGTGCCTGACCTTCTGCTACATGTTGCAGGGGGATATAGGTACCATCGTCCCAACGCTCACGATTTTGATCATGCAACACGGCATGTCGGTGCGTAAACGTGCCACGACCAGAGTCTTGACCCGTGATGCGAACCGCGTAGCCTGCGGCAACCAGTGTTGCAAAAGCCAGATGCTCGCCCATGCCCCAGTCGAGATTCATCTCACCGCGCGCCATCGCGCGACGATCGTTCAACAGCTTGGTGACGAGTGAATGCGGGGCAAAGCCCTCTGGGTAGACTGTGAGCTTTTCACCGATGCGCTTGAGCTCGGTGATTGGCACAGCGGTGTCGGCCTGGTCAGTCCACTTGGCATTGAGGTAAGACGACCAGTCGATCGCATACTTGCTCTTGTAGTCTGTCAGCACAGGTTCAATCGTACGGCGACCGTCTTCCATGTATTGGCGATAGTCTTTGACGAGCTGATCTCCGTCACCGTCTTTGAGAACACCCTGAGCGGTCAACTTGTCTGCATAGAGCTTGCGTGTGCCGGGGTGTGCGCCAATGGTTTTGTACATCAACGGCTGCGTCAGGGATGGTGTGTCTTGCTCGTTGTGACCGAGTTTACGGAAACAAACGATATCGACCACGACATCTTTACCAAACTGCATGCGGAAGTCCAGCGCCATACGGGTTGCAAAGACAACAGCCTCAGGATCGTCACCGTTAACATGAAACACCGGTGCCTCGATCATTTTGGAAACATCGGTACAGTAAATCGTCGAACGTGTATCGCGTGGATCAGACGTCGTGAAACCGATCTGGTTGTTAATGACCAGATGCAAGGTACCACCGGTACCGTAACCGCGCGTTTCAGCGAGGTTGAGTGTTTCCATCACAACGCCCTGACCTGCGAAGGCCGCGTCGCCGTGCACCAACACGGGCAAGACCTGCTTGTAACCGTCAGCACCACGTCGTTCTTGACGCGCGCGCACGCTCCCCTCGACAACGGGGTTAACGATCTCAAGGTGGGAAGGGTTAAAGGCGAGCGACAAATGGACTGGACCACCGCGCGTCGACAAATCGCTTGAAAATCCATTGTGGTACTTGACGTCGCCATCGGTCAGACCTTCGGCGTGATGTCCCTCGAACTCGGCGAACAAATCACCAGGCATCTTGCCCATGATGTTGACCAACATATTGAGACGACCACGGTGAGCCATACCCACCACGATTTCTTGAACACCTGATTCACCAGCGTGATTGACGACCTCATCCATCGAAGCGATGAAGCTATCACCGCCCTCGAGAGAGAAGCGCTTTTGACCAACGTATTTTGTGTGGAGGTAACGCTCAAGGCCTTCGGCCTCGGTCAACTGCTGCAAAATGTGCCGCTTGCGGTCGGCTGCAAAAGTGGGTGCGCCGAGTGTGGACTCGAGCCGCTCTTGAACCCAACGCTTGACAGTCGGATCCGAGGCATGCATGAACTCTGCGCCGATCGAACGGCAGTACGTGTCACGCAAGGCTTTCAAGATCTCGCGCAACGTCATCGTTGTCGCTTTTGTGAAATATGTATTGGTTGCGGAGAAAACCTGATCCAGATCCGCCTCGGTCAGACCATAAAAAGCGGGGTCCAGTTCGGGAATGCTGGGACGATCTTGGCGCTTGAGCGGATCGAGGTCAGCCCAACGTGAGCCCAGTGAGCGATAGGCGGCAATCAGAGACTGGACGTGCACTTGTTTCATCGCCACCGCAAGATCGGGTTCCTGACCACGCTGAACAAAGGCATTGGCCTTTGCGCGCTGGGCGAAGGACTCGATAATGGGTGCGTGGGCCTGGTCACGTGTGGCTTCTTGGCCATCCGTTGCCGGCATGTGTTGCAACTGGTCGAAATAATTTCGCCAATTATCTGAAACCGAACCTGGATTATCCAGATAGGCTTCGTAGAGTTCTTCTACGTAGGGCGCATTGCCCCCAAAAAGGTAAGAGTTCTGTAGAGATTCGAGTTCTGATGACATTTTAGCGCTTCACCTATTCGGGTGCTTCACCCGTTACGATGCAGGAATACCTTCCGTTTTCTCGGCCAAACCGATTTGCGGATAGCGGGGCAGAAGGCGGTTGTTTAAAAGCCTTAAGAGCCGGCACATAAGTATAACCCTAAGCTTTTAAATGTTTGGGATATTCACACTAAAAAACGTTCCAGACGCCTCAAGACGTCAGACACGCGGCACATATTCAAATACAAATTTAAATGTTGCAGTGCAATGAATATGCTGCATCGCAAAACCGAAACATGCCTTTATTAGATGTCAACGCGGAAACTTGCCTGTAAGCTTGATGCTACCGATCCCCCTTTCCTGCTTCGAAGAGATCCATGGACGAAAACCTCTCTAAATTAGCCCTCGACTACCACGCCTATCCCACGCCCGGGAAAATCTCTGTCACGCCGACCAAGCCTCTGGCCAACCAGGACGACTTGTCTCTGGCCTATTCGCCTGGCGTGGCGGCAGCCTGTATGGCGATTTATGCTCAAGGCGACGAAGCAGCCGCTAAATACACTTCCCGCTCAAATCTCGTCGCTGTTATTACGAACGGTACGGCTGTGTTGGGGCTGGGCAATATTGGTCCTTTGGCGGCCAAGCCTGTGATGGAAGGCAAAGGCTGTTTATTTAAAAAATTCGCAGGTATCGATGTCTTCGATATCGAGCTCGCCGAAACGGACCCCGACAAACTTGTAGAAATCATTGCGGCTTTGGAGCCGACGCTCGGCGGTATCAATCTCGAAGACATCAAGGCACCTGAGTGCTTTTACATCGAGAAAAAACTGCGCGAACGCATGAAAATTCCCGTTTTTCATGACGACCAACACGGCACGGCGATCATCTCTTCTGCTGCGATCATGAACGGCTTGAAGGTCGTAGGCAAAAAGATGAGCGAAGTCAAACTCGTTGTTTCAGGCGCGGGGGCTGCCTCGATCGCATGTCTGGATTTACTCGTCCACCTGGGCATCAAAAAAGAGAATATTTTTGTTTGCGACTCTCGCGGCGTGATTTACGAAGGCCGGGATGCGCAAATGGAGGAAAACAAGAAGCGCTATGCACAAAAGACCGCGCTTCGAACACTCGCAGACGCCATGGTCGGCGCCGATGTCTTTCTAGGCTGCTCAGCACCTGGCGTGGTCAATGCCGAGATGGTCAAAAGCATGGGCACAAAACCATTGATTTTGGCACTGGCCAATCCAGAGCCAGAAATCAGGCCCGAGATCGCCAAAGCAGCGCGTCCCGACTGCATCATCGCAACGGGTCGCTCGGACTACCCAAATCAGGTCAATAACGTTCTCTGCTTCCCCTTTATTTTCCGTGGTGCGCTCGATGCGGGCGCAAGTAGCATCACCGAAGAAATGAAACTTGCCTGCGTCAAGGCGATCGCAGAGCTTGCGGAGGCTGAACAAAGCGACGAGGTCGCTCAGGCTTATGCGGGTCAAGAGTTGAGCTTTGGCCCTGACTACATCATCCCAAAGCCTTTCGATCCCCGTCTGATCGTTCAAATCGCACCCGCTGTGGCGCAGGCCGCCGCCGACTCAGGTGTGGCGCGTAGACCGATCCAAGACATGGAGGCTTATAAAGCAAAACTACAGGCGATGGTCTATCACTCCGGCCAGCTGATGAGTCCGCTGTTTACGCAAGCCAAGCGCGCACCTAAGCGTGTCATTTATGCAGACGGCGAAGACGAACGCGTCCTGCGTGCTGCGCAAACGGTCTCTGACGAAAAAATTGCTTTCCCGATTTTGATTGGTCGTCCTTCCGTGATCAATATGCGGATCAAAAAAATGGGGCTTCGCCTTGAGGTCGGCAAAAATGTCGAGATTGTGGATCCTGAGGATGACGTTCGTTTCAACGAGTCCTGGCAGGAGTATTACCGCATTAAGGGTCGCGAAGGTGTGACACCGACTGTCGCCAAAGCGATGGTTCGTAAGCACAACACACTCATCGCCGTGTTGCTGCTCAAGCGTGGCGATGCCGATGCTGTGCTTTGCGGCATTGGCAGCCGTTTCGACAATCAGCTCAAATATGTCGAAGACGTCATTGGTCTACAAAAAGGCGCGTCGACGTTCGCAGCGATGAACGTGCTGATGCTCTCAGACCAGACATTGTTTATCTGCGATACCCACGTCAACGAAGATCCCAGCGCGGAACAAGTAGCGGACATGACCATTCAGGCTGCGCATAAAATGCGAAATTTTGGCATCGTTCCAAAAATTGCCCTACTCTCGCATTCGAATTTTGGTAGCCGCCCAACGGCTTCGTCACGCAAAATGGCTCAAGCACGCCGACTTATCAGTGAGCGCGCGCCCTCCCTGGAAGTAGACGGTGAAATGCACGCAGACTCCGCACTCTCGGAATCGATCCGCACTGCCAACTATCCGGATAGCACTTTAAAAGGCAGTGCCAATCTGCTTGTGACGCCAAATCTCGATACCGGCAATGTCACATACAACCTATTAAAAATGACCGGTAGCAACGGCATTGCAATGGGGCCTGTATTGTTGGGTGCTGCGCGTCCGGTTCATATCTTGACCAATAGCGCCACAGTGCGCCGCGTCATCAATATGACGGCCTTGGCCGTGATTGATGCGCAAATGGAAGCAGAGCAACGTTAAGAAAAAAAGCCTGAATAAATATATTCAGGCTTTTTTACTGCGGGCGTATTTTTTATTACTAACGCTTTGGAACGGAGCGTGAGACTTCGCCTTGGTACAACTGGCGAGGACGTCCAATCTTGTACTCTGGATCCGAAATCATTTCGTTCCACTGCGCAATCCAGCCAACTGTACGAGCCAAAGCGAAAATCGCTGTAAACAACGCAGTTGGAACGCCAATGGCGCGCTGAACGATACCAGAGTAGAAGTCCACATTTGGATACAGTTTACGCTCAACGAAGTATGGATCCTCAAGCGCAATGCGCTCGACTTCCATCGCAAGCTTGAACAAAGGATCATTTTCCAGACCGAGGGCCGCCAAGACTTCTTTGCAGGTTTGTTGCATAAGTTTTGCACGGGGATCGTAATTTTTATAAACCCGATGACCAAAACCCATCAAACGGACGCCTGAGTTTTTGTCCTTGACCTGCTCCATAAACTCGCCGACCTTGGACAAGCCACCCTTGGCTTGCAACTCTTCGAGCATTTGCAAACATGCTTCGTTGGCGCCACCGTGTGCGGGACCCCACAAACATGCAACACCCGCGGCGATCGCAGCGAACGGGTTGGTTCCTGACGATCCGCATAAACGCACGGTGGAGGTCGAGGCATTTTGCTCATGATCAGCGTGCAGAATAAAGATACGGTCAAGCGCACGCTCAACCACAGGGTTGACCACGTACTCTTCGCAAGGGGTCGCGAACATCATCCGCAGGAAATTACCCGTGTATGACAGGTTGTTCTGTGGGTAGATATAAGGCTGCCCTTGTGAATATTTGTATGCCATCGCCACAAGCGTTGGCATCTTGGCGATCAGACGAATTGCCGACACATGACGGTGATGTGGGTTACTAATATCCGTCGAGTCGTGATAGAACGCAGACAAGGCACCGACCAAACCCGTCAACACCGCCATCGGATGCGCGTCGCGACGGAAACCACGGAGAAAGAAGTGCATCTGCTCATTGACCATCGTGTGATGGGACACGAGATAATCAAAATCTACTTTTTGCTTGGGATCGGGCAACTCACCATTGAGGATCAGGTAGCTGATATCCATGAAATCACAATTGACGGCGAGTTCTTCGATGGGGTAGCCACGATAAAGCAGCTCACCCTTGTCACCGTCGATATACGTGATGTTAGAGGTGCATGAAGCAGTCGACAAAAAACCCGGGTCGTAAGTAAACAGACCAGTCTGTCCGTAAAGCTTACGAATGTCAATGACCTGTGGACCGACACTACCGTCGTACATAGGAAAATCAACCGAAGGGCTACCGTCTGAAAACGATAGCGTGGCTTTTTTGTCGGACAGTTTCATACGTAATTCCTTCGTTTATATTTGGTTAGCCAGGCAAGATGCTGTCTATGCTGCGCGTATCTGCGCCAGCACCATCTTGACTGCGGGCCGGTCAAGCGCCCCCTCGGGCTCAACACGACCTAATAGTAAGTCTAACAGTTCGTTGTCCCCGAGTTCAAACAGCTGAGTCAGAGCGCCCACTTCGACGTCCGTCAATTCTGCTTGATAGGTATCGAGATACTGGGTAAGAATCAGATCATTTTCAAGAAGGCCACGTCTGGCACGCCAACGTAACCTAATCCGATCCTGATCTGATAGTGTTCCCATAACGACTCTATGTTAAACCGTACGACGCACAAGCATTTCTTTAATCTTACCGATCGCGCGCGATGGATTCAGGCCTTTTGGACACACGTCCACACAATTCATGATTGTGTGACAGCGGAACAAACGGTATGGATCTTCGAGATTATCGAGACGCTCAGCCGTGGCATGGTCGCGGTCGTCCGCAATAAAGCGATACGCTTGTAACAACCCTGCAGGACCCACAAACTTGTCAGGGTTCCACCAAAATGATGGGCACGAGGTCGAGCAACAGGCGCACAAAATACACTCATACAAGCCATCAAGCTCTTCGCGCGCCTCGGGCGACTGCAAACGCTCTTTTTCGGGCGGTGGCGTGTCGTTGATCAAGTACGGGCGCACTGAATGATATTGATTAAAAAATTGTGTCATGTCCACCACCAAATCCCGAATGACGGGAAGCCCTGGCAAAGGACGCAAAACAACGGGCTCCTTAAGCTCAAGCATGTTGGTAATACAAGCCAAACCATTCTTACCATTGATGTTCATCGCATCCGAACCGCAGACACCCTCAC
>CAMDFD010000003.1 GCA_945897365.1 Bordetella parapertussis
AGGTGGTCCCACCCCTTCCCATCCCGAACAGGACCGTGAAACACCTTAGCGCCGATGATAGTGGACGTACGTCTGTGAAAGTAGGTCATCGTCAAGCTCTTACCCTCAAAACCCCTCAGGCCTTGCCTGTGGGGTTTTGTCCTTTGGGCTTTTGTCTTTGGGCGCTTGACTCTTAGTGCGGCCTTCTATGATTTGTTTATTTCTTGGATCAGCGCACTTGTTTCGTAAAGTGGTAATCCCATCACACCTGAATAGCTGCCTTCTATTCGCAGTATGAATTTCGCCGCATAACCTTGAATTCCATAAGCGCCAGCTTTTCCAAAGGGCTCTTTTGTTGCGATGTACTCATTAATTACATCATCTGTGAGCTCACCGAAACTGACTTTGGTGATTGAGAGTGCTGTTGAGCGTTCCCAATGGATTGCTTCAGCAAGTATTGATGATGGTTCATCTGGCATTGTGTGTGATGTCGCTCGGGATAAGACGAGGGCAGTCAAAACGGTATGTGTCTGTCCTGACAGTAGACGCAGTATTTGTGCGGCTTCTTGATCATCACTAGGCTTTCCAAGTACAAGTGCGTCTAGAGCAACCGTGGTATCCGCTGTCAAGATCGAAACAGAGTCTTCTGCACTAATAAAGCTAGTTAGATTATTTTGAACGAGCCACTGCTGGGCGCGTAATGCTTTATCTAATGCAGTCCGTTGCACGTAGGTCAATGGACTTTCAGTCGGCAGTTTTGGCTCATCTTCGCCAAGCGGAGAAGGCACGTGGAGCACTTCATGTTTGATACCGATTTGGTTTAAAAGCGCATGACGCCGTGGACTTGCTGAGGCTAGATATAGCGTTGACTTCATAGAAATCAGACTCGATGGTAGGGATGATTATTTAGAATCGACCAGGCACGATAGAGTTGTTCGATTAAGACGACACGTACCATGGGGTGTGGCATGGTCATGGATGACAACCTGAGCAAACCGTCGCATGAGGCCTTGAGTTCAGCATCTAAGCCGTCAGGCCCGCCAATAATGATGGTGATATGTTGATGGCTTTGATGCCAAGCTTGCATTTTTGTTGCGAAGGCTTGTGTGGTCAGATCTTTGCCATGCTCATCGAGCGCAACACGTAAAGTGTGCTCTGGAATAGCGGCCTCAATACGCTTGCTTTCTGCTGCCATCATTTGCTGAGGCGTTTTTCCGCTGGTTCTGGATTCGGGCTTAATTTCTTTGAGCGTAATGGCCCAGTCTGCGGGCATGCGTTTAGCGTATTCATCCCACCCCGCGTCTACCCATTCTGGCATACGGTGACCCACGGCGAGAATGAGTATTTTCATGTTTAGATGGTGTGCGACTTTGCTATAGGCCTTTTATGGCGCTTAGCGGTTAGAGCGTGTTGGTCGAGACGAGGCTCGGCTTGCGGCACGACGTCCAGTTGGTTCGTCTGTTGTGATCATGGGGTCAAAGGCGACATCGCTTGCTGCGACGGCCGGGCGTGTGGATTCGGGTGCCAGTTTCATTCTGACAGGTTTTTCGCCCCATACCTCTTCGAGATTGTAGTAGGCGCGAATTGCAGGTTGCATAATGTGAACGATGATGTCGCCCACATCCACGAGCACCCATTCGCCTGTTTCCTCGCCTTCGGTCGCAATGACTTCTCCGCCGCTGGCTTTGACTTTTTCCGCGACGCTTGATGCCAAGGCGCGTGTTTGTCGATTGGACGTCGCCGAAGCAATGATGACGCGATCAAAAAGACTCGTCATATGTGTTGTGCTAAACACACGAATATCTTGCGCTTTGACATCCTCGAGGGCGTCGACAACGGTGCGTTGTAGTTTAGTGATATCCATAAATAATCCTATTAGGCTTTGAGCGGACGGTAGAGTCCGTGCTCGTGAATGTATTGCTCAACAACCTCAGGAAGGAGGTCCTGTGCGGACTGCTTGAGTGCAATCCGCTGACGGATTGCTGTGGCTGAAACATCCAGTGGTGGAAAGGGAATATCTAAAAGTTTGCGTTGATGTGTGCTGAGCCATTGCTGCAGCGCAT
The DNA here is from genome assembly GCA_945897365.1 of Bordetella parapertussis. Taxonomy (GTDB): domain Bacteria; phylum Pseudomonadota; class Gammaproteobacteria; order Burkholderiales; family Burkholderiaceae_B; genus Zwartia; species Zwartia parapertussis_A. The sequence continues at coordinate 2,043 of CAMDFD010000003.1, forward strand.
CTGGTGTCACGAGCGATGACCCAGGCCGTTGTGCCACAGCGAGATGAACGCGCTCAATAATGTCCGTCCACCGGTGCCAAGTACAAAAATTTGTTAATTGGTCAGCACCCAAAATCCAAAAATATTCATGTGCAGGGTCAAGTGCTTGTAACGTTTCAATTGTATAAGTTGGGCCGATTCTGTGTATTTCAATAGGATTGACTTCAATGGCATTGATGTCGCGTGTGGCGAGCTTGAGCATCTCGAGCCGCTCTTCAGTACCTGCACCAAGAGGAGCTCTTTGCCAGGGTTGGCCTGCGGGGATGAGTTGTACTTGGTCCAGCTTGAGCGCGGCGAGGGCTGCATGCGCTAAAGACAGGTGCGCATTGTGAACGGGGTCGAAGCTTCCGCCAAGAAGTCCGATGCGCATTAGACCCACTGCCTTGGTTTCAGAAAGTCAGCGAGTCGCGCTTCGGGTGTTCCAGGCTGAGGTTGCCAGTTGTAACGCCAGGCTGCCATCGGGGGCATAGATAGCAAAATCGATTCGGTGCGACCACCAGATTGCAACCCAAAGAGTGTGCCTCGGTCAAAAACGAGATTGAACTCTACGTAGCGACCTCTGCGATATGCTTGGAAATCCCTTTCGCGTTCACCATACTCAAGGCCGCGACGTTTTTCAACGATCGGCATATAGGCAGACAAAAATGCGTCACCGACAGAGCGAAGCAGGGCGAAAGATGCATCGAAGCCTTTAGCGCTAAGATCATCAAAAAAAATACCACCCACGCCGCGTGTTTCATGACGGTGTTTCAAATAGAAATACTCATCACACCATTTTTTATACTCAGCATAGGCAGTGTCGCTGTGTGGAGCGAGTGCATCACGATTCACGCGATGGAAATGTTCGGCATCCTCTTCAAAGGGATAATAGGGTGTCAAGTCCATCCCGCCACCAAACCAAAAGATATCTTTTTGGTCCGAGCCCTCTGCCGCCTTTGCGACAAACATACGCACGTTCATGTGTGTTGTCGGTATGTAGGGGTTGCGAGGATGTAGAACCATCGAAACACCCATCGCTTCCCAGGGGCGACCAGCGACTTCGGGGCGGTGGAGCGTCGCAGAAGGTGGCAAGGTCATCCCTTTGACATGACTAAACAACACGCCCGCACGCTCAAACAGCGAACCGCCTTCGATGAGACGGGAGATGCCCCCGCCTCCTTCGGCACGCGTCCATTCATCGCGTTGAAACGATTCGTCGCCCGCTTTTTCAAGAGCGGTCACGATGGATTGCTGCAGTCCAAGTAGATACAGGCGAACGGCTGGCAAATCTACAATTGAATCGATGTTTGGCTCCAATGCATGATGACGCATATGTCAGGGCTCCAGAGCTCGCCAGCCAATATCGGTTCTGTATTGCGCCCCATTGAACTGGATTTGATGGACGACGTCGTAAGCTCTTTTTTGTGTGGCGCGCACCGTATCATCGAGCGCGGTGACACACAGCACGCGACCGCCGCTTGTCTGGAGAATTTGATTGTTGAGTGTTGTACCCGCATGAAACACCACGCAATCTGCGGCTTCGGGAGCAATACCTGTGATCGTATCGCCGAGACGAGGTGTACCAGGGTAGTTGTCGCTTGCCATCACAACACCAAGAGCCGTTCTTGGGTCCCAGTCGATTGTTGCCTGATCGAGCGTGCCATTGACGGCATGCTCAAAAACTGACAAGAGATCGCTGCGGATACGCATCATGATGGGTTGGGTTTCCGGGTCACCCATCCTGCAATTGAATTCGAGTACTTTAATCGGACAGCTCGCAGCATTACCCTCGCCGATCATCAAGCCGGCATACAAAAATCCCGTAAAAGGAATGCCGTCTGCGTCCATGCCTGTGATTGTTGGGTGAATGACCTCTTTCATGACGCGATCAAAAATGGCGGGGGTCACAACCGGAGCGGGGGAATAAGCGCCCATGCCGCCCGTGTTGGGCCCCTGGTCGGCATCTTTGAGGCGTTTGTGATCTTGGCTGGTTGCGAGTGGGAAAATATTTTTACCATCACATAAAACGATAAAGCTGGCTTCTTCGCCGAGCAGGCACTCCTCAATCACGACGCGTGCACCGGCGGCACCGAGAGAGCCGTCACCCAGCATTGCGTCGACCGCTGCGTGTGCTTCGTCCAAGGTTGTCGCGACTACTACCCCTTTGCCCGCGGCTAAACCATCGGCTTTGATGACGATAGGTGCGCCCTGCGCGGCTATATAAGCGTGGGCGGCAGCAGGGTCAGTAAAGGTTTGGTAGGCGGCGGTTGGAATGCGGTGACGCACCATGAAGCCCTTGGCAAAATCTTTGGAGCTTTCGAGCTGCGCAGCGGCGCGCGTGGGTCCGAAAATTTTGAGCCCTTGAGCACGAAACGTATCAACGACGCCTTGTGCCAAAGGTGCTTCGGGCCCCACCACCGTCAACGCGATATCTTGCGCACGCACAAAGTCCGCTAACGCCAGAGAGTCGGACAGGGCGACATTGGAGGCGCCTTTCATCAACGCGGTACCGCCGTTACCGGGGGCAACATATACGTGCTCGACACGCTTGGATTGCAATAAACGCCAGGCCAATGCGTGCTCACGGCCACCTGAGCCAATAACAAGTAGTTTCATGCGAATTTAGTCCTGCTCATCCATCACGGCGTTGGTATAGACCTCTTGGACATCATCGAGTGATTCCAGAGCATCGAGTAGTTTTTGCATTTTGATGGCGTCATCGCCCGTGAGCTCAACTTCGTTGTTGGGTTTCATCACGATATCTGCCATCTCAGGCACCAAGCCTTTAGCTTGTAAGGCATCTCGCACCGCGGCAAAGGCTGTCGTGGCACAGGTGACCTCGATCACGCCTTCTTCGTCGGTCACGACATCGTCTGCGCCGGCATCAAGAGCGGCTTCCATGACGACGTCTTCAGAAGTGCCTGGCGCAAAGACAAACTGTCCACAGTGCGTGAACATAAAGGCGACCGAACCTTCCTGACCGAGGTTGCCCCCATTTTTGGAAAGCGCATGACGTACGTCGGCGACTGTCCTGGTGCGGTTATCCGTCATGCAGTCCACCACGACCGCTGCACCGCCCACGCCATAACCTTCGTAACGAATCTCGTCGTAGTTGGCGCCATCGGCTCCACCGGCACCGCGCGTGATGGCGCGCTGAATGTTGTCTTTGGGCATGTTGGCCGCGGTGGCCTTGTCCCAAGCCAGGCGCAACCTGGGGTTGGCATCAGGGTCGGCACCACCCGCACGGGCGGCAACGGTGACTTCACGAATAATTTTGGTCCAAAGTTTTCCGCGTTTGGCATCCTGGCGACCTTTACGGTGCTGGATATTGGCCCATTTGCTGTGTCCGGCCATAGTTTCCCTGCAATTTATCAAGGTAAAACCGCATTTTACCTTGCGCACGATATAAACTCATCCGTTGTGAAATCTTCAATTTCTTGCATTTCCCTATTTTTTGTCTGGAGCATGTATGAGCAATCTAGTTAAAGCCATTCGTATTGAAAAAAACGGCGGACCTGAGGTCTTGCAACTTGTGCAGGTTGAGGTGCCAGCTCCGGGTGATAACGAAATCACGATTCAGCAGCATGCCGCTGGCTTGAACTTCATCGACATCTATTTCCGTGACGGTCTTTACAAGAGTCCGCTCCCTCACGGTCTGGGTTTCGAAGGCGCAGGGATTGTGACCGCGGTCGGCAAGGCCGTGACGCGCTTCAAAGAAGGTGACCGAGTCGCCTATGGTCAGAGCCCGATTGGCGCCTATGCTCAAGCACGTAACGTGCCTGCTGCTCAGGTTGTCATGTTGCCAGAAGGCATTAGCTTCGAAGAAGCCGCTGCGATGATGCTCAAAGGCCTAACTGTTCAATATCTGTTGCGCCAGACATACCGTATTAAAGAAGGCGAAACTATTTTGTTTCACGCCGCTGCTGGTGGTGTCGGTCTGATCGCTTGTCAGTGGGCTAAGGCTCTTGGCGTAAATGTCATTGGCACTGCGTCTAGCCCTGAAAAAGCGGCCCTTGCCAAAGCCCATGGCGCTTGGGAAGTCATTGACTATTCAAAGGAAAATGTTGCCGAGCGCGTGCTTGAGTTGACCGGTGGCAAGAAAGTGCCCGTGGTGTATGACGGCGTGGGCAAGGACACCTGGATGACTTCACTTGATAGTTTGCAGCCACGCGGTTTGATGGTGAGCTATGGTAATGCTTCAGGTCCAGTCGAAGGCGTGGCTTTAGGTATTTTGGCTGCTAAGGGATCGTTGTATGTGACCCGTCCTACCTTAGCCGTGCACGTCAATACACCTGCAAAAATGCAGGCTGCGGCTGACGAGTTGTTTGAAATGGTCTTGGCTAAAAAGATCAAAATTCGTATTGATCAGCGTTACCCACTTGAGCAAGCAGGCGAGGCGCAAGCAGCCTTAGCGTCACGCAAGACAACAGGTGCGACAATTTTTACACTGAACTAAAGACCCAATTTCTCGCGTCTTCTGACCCGAGTGTCGTACTATAAAAGCCTGCCAAGATGTTTCTTCGGCAGGCTTTTTACTGGTGAATACATTTATTGAATAAGCAGCCTCTTGTAGGGTTACTTATTGGCCTCATGGTGGTAACGCGTCACAAGTTCGACTTCATTTTTTGAACCCAAGACGACACCGACTCGCTGATGCAGGCTCGTAGGTTGGATATCCAGGATGCGCTGGTTGCCGTCCGTTGAGGCGCCTCCAGCTTGTTCGACCAACATACTCATTGGGTTGGCCTCGTACATCAGGCGTAATTTGCCTGGTTTGCTTGGTTCGCGCGCATCCCACGGGTACATAAAGATGCCGCCACGGGTAATTAGGCGATGTACATCGGCCACCATCGCAGCGATCCAGCGCATATTAAAGTCTTTGCCGCGGATACCCGTTTGACCGGCCAGGCACTCATCAATGTAGCGACGTACTGGAGGCGCCCAGTGGCGCATGTTGGACATATTGATAGAAAACTCTTTAGTGTCGGCCGGAATCGTCATGTTTTCGTGGGTCAGAATCCACGAGCCCATTTCACGGTCAAGAGTAAAGCCGACGACGCCCTGTCCAATGGTCAGTACCAGCATCGTCTGTGGGCCATAGATGGCATAGCCGGCGACGACCTGAGTGCTACCTGGCTGGAGAAAGTCCTCCTCTGTGACTTCGCGTCCGGAGGCATTCGCCGGTGCGCGCAGCACTGAGAAAATGGTGCCGATCGACACGTTTACATCGATGTTTGAGGAGCCATCCAAAGGATCAAAGAGCAAGAGAAACTCGCCCTTGGGGTAGCGATTGGGAATCAGATGGATGGTTTCCATTTCCTCAGAGGCCATTGCCGCGAGGTGTCCACCCCACTCATTGGCCTCGAGCAGAACTTCATTGGAGATGACGTCTAGCTTTTTTTGCACTTCACCTTGGACATTTTCACTCTCTAAACTACCCAGGACACCGCCTAGGGCACCCTTGCTGACCGCGTGGCTGATGGTTTTACAGGCTCTGGAGACGATTTCAATCAACAAACGGACTTCTGAGCTCAGGGCGTGCGCAGCACGCTGTTGCTCAACGAGGTACTGCGTGAGTGTTTTGCGTTTCATGATGTGATGTCAAAGTGTGAAGATGTGAGTGTAGGCTAGGTTGATTCTGTCAGTAAACTCAACGTGCTCAAAGCGCAAGCGCCTTGGAGATGATTTCTAAGGTATTGCGTGAAAGATTGGGTTGAGCGGCGACGCGCTTGAGTGCTCGTTGCATTGGATCACGCACGTCTGGGATAAATCTCGCCCAATGATCGAAAGCGCGTGCGAGTCGCGCGGCGATTTCAGGGTTGAGTGCATCGAGTGCAAGCACTTGGTCTGCCCAATACCGGTAGCCACCACCGTCGGAAGCGTGAAGTCCGCGCACATTCGCGATACAAAATTGGAAAATCACTGAGCGTGCGCGGTTGGGATTGCGCAGGGTAAAGGCAGGGTGGGCCATGAGGCCGAGCATGTCCTCGACAGTAGTTTGTGGAGAGGAGGCCTGCACCGCAAACCACTTGTCGATGACAAGCGGTTCATGCTGCCAGTTTTCATAAAAAGCAGAGAGGGCGTCGCTTGTTCGTGCTTCATGCGTTTCGTGCACGAGAGCACTCAATGCAGCCATCCTATCAGTCATATTGGTGGCATGGTTGAATTGTTGAAAAGCGAAATCAATGGCCTCGCCGTCCTGCGCAGAAACAAGATAAGACAGGGCCAGATTTTTAAGTGCCCGCCTGCCTGTCGCAATAGGTGCGGGCGAGTAGCGGCCAGGTGTTGCGTTTGAATGATAGACTTCGATGAGTTCAGCGCGAAAATGCTGGCCCAACAGACGCTTGAGTGACGAACGCGCTTGAGAAACGGCAACCGGGTCCATCTCCTCCATGCGCTCGAGCACAGTTTTTTCCAGAGGAAGGCTCAAGGCGCGTGTCAAATATCCCGCATCAAGCGCTTTGTTTGCCAGCATGGCACCCCATGCTTTGAGCATCACGGGATCGGGATCGCACGTTTGACCGGTTTGTCTCCAGGCCGCTGCCATGCTGAGAATTTGTCGGCTCGCGAGCTCTTGGCCGGATTCCCATCGCGCGAAGGCATCCTGGTCGTGCGACGAGAGCAGGGCGAGCTCTTGGTTGGAGTAGGGATAGATGAGATTGACGGGGGCAGAAAAATGTCGCAGTAATGAGGGAGTTGGTTTGCTTGAGAGATCTTCGAAGACCCAGGTTTGTGTTTCTTGGGTCAGTTCGAGCATCCGTTCTGTCAGAGAAACACCTGTTTTTGGATCCTTGCCTAGCAAAAAGGGTGCGCCCTCGGCGTCAAGCAGTCCGATGATGATGGGAATATGAAAAGGGAGTTTGGGCGCGTTCGCTTGTTTTTCAACACCGACAGGTGGGCACTGTTGGGTGAGCGTGAGCGAACAACGTTTCGCTTGATCGTCATAGTCTAGCGACGCGGTGACCCGAGGTGTCCCAGCCTGGCTGTACCAGCGTTTGAATTGTTCTAGGTTTTTACCGGGGTTTACGCGTTGTAGGGCCCAACTCATTGAATCAACAAAATCATCGCAGGTGACCGCTTGTCCATCATGTCGTCTGAAATACTCATCCATCCCAGAGCGAAACACGCGTTCACCCAAGAGAGTGTGCATCATGCGGATGACCTCTGCGCCTTTTTCGTAAACAGTCGCCGTGTAAAAGTTACCGATTTCTTGATAACTTTCGGGGCGAATCGGGTGAGCCATCGGTCCGCTATCCTCGGGAAACTGCGCCGCTCGCAAGGTGACGACATCATCGATGCGTTTGATGGCACGCGCACTCGCCGCCCCGGTTTGATCAAGGCCTTGCGCCATCATATCGGCGGTAAATTCTTGATCTCTAAATACAGTGAGGCCTTCTTTGAGGCTTAACTCAAACCAGTCACGGCACGTGACACGGTTGCCCGTCCAGTTGTGAAAGTACTCGTGTCCGATGACGGCTTCAATCGCTTGATAATTGGCATCTGTAGCTGTGTTGGGATCGGCAAGCACGTAGGCGGCATTAAAAATATTGAGGCCTTTGTTTTCCATGGCTCCCATGTTGAAGTCACGCGCGGCCACGATCATGAAACGGTCAAGATCCAGCTCGAGTCCGAAACGTTGTTCATCCCAGCGAAGCGAGCGTTCTAAGGACTCCATCGCCCATTCTGTTTGGCTTTCTGAACCGGGATCGCTGTAAACCTGCAACAAAACATTGCGACCGCTTGCCGTCATGCTTTGGTGCTCTCGACAGGCAAAGTCTCCGGCGACTAAGGCAAACAAATAGCTGGGTTTTGCAAACGGATCATGCCATTGAACTTCGTGACGATGGTCTTCGAGGTCTCTTTTTTCAGTCAGATTACCGTTTGATAAAAGGAGCGGGTATTGGGTCCGGTCGGCGCGCAACGTCACGTGATAGACGGACATGACGTCTGGTCGGTCAGCGAACCAGGTGATTTTTCTAAAACCCTGTGCTTCGCATTGCGTAAAGAGACTTTTACCAGAAACATACAGACCGGAGAGGCTAGTATTTTGTGCGGGTTGGCACGTGCTGACAATGACAATGTCAGCCTCATCGGGGACATCCATGAGTGTCAGTGTGGTGTCTGATATCAAGTATTGTGAACCGGTGAGCAAATGGCCATTGATATGAACAGAAATCAGCGCAAGATCCTCTCCGTCCAAGACAAGGTTTGACACTCTGGGTAAATCTTGTCGACGCGTCACGCTGAGCTGAGTCCGAACCCAAGTGAGCTCAGCTTCTAGTTCAAACTCGAGCTTGACACTGGGTATGCGAAAAGCGAAGGGGCGGTATTCCTCGCGTCGTATGGTTGTACCGGTTTCTGTGCGCATGCGTTCATCCAAAGAAATTCTGCTTTATTGTATAAGTCAGCCGCCTAAAACTGGTTAAATCACTTCTGTTAAAGCCTAAATCTGTCCTATGATTGGGATTGGTTTATTTTTAATCATGACATCGCGATGATCTCAACACTAGAAGTCCGTCCACTTTCAGGTTCCGTAGGCGCAGAAATCCATGGTATTGATTTGCAGGGTGGGCTCAGCGATACTCAAATCGCCCAGATTCGTCAGATTTGGCTTAAGTACGGCGTGATCTTTTTTCGCAATCAGCCGCTGGAGCTTGCGACGTTTCAGCAGTTCGCGATGCGCTTTGGAGAAGTTGTCGAATATCCCTTTGTGAAGGGGTTGCCCGACTTTCCCATGATTATTCCCGTTTTAAAACTACCTCACGAAAAGCACAACTTTGGCGGTGTCTGGCATACGGATACAACGTATTTGAAAGAGCCTCCCATGGCGACGATGTTGATCGCGCGCGAGATTCCGCCCTATGGTGGAGACACTTTGTTTTCGAGTAATTATGCCGCCTTTGAGTCTCTTTCGCCGGCTCTGCAAGAGACCCTGACAGGCATGTACGCGGTCAATTCCTCAGCAAAAGCCGCGGTGACGAAAACGCGCGAAGATCGTCTGGCTGACTCTGCCAAAGCCTCTGAGCGGGAAGACCTGAGTGCCGAACATCCTGTCGTGCGTGTACATCCTGAAACAGGCCGTCGGGCGCTCTACATTAATCCAGGACATACCACCCGTTTTGTGGGCTGGACCGAAGAAGAAAGCGAGCCTTTACTGAAATATTTGTTTGCGCATCAGGTGAGGCCTGAATTTACGTGTCGTTTTGCGTGGCAAGTCGGCTCGATCGCCTTATGGGATAACCGCTGTGTGTTACACAACCCCATCAATGATTATCACGGACATAAACGTTTGTTACATCGCATCACGCTGAAAGGCGACAAACCTCAATAAACGCAATTTTGTTAAATCTGTTTAGCTTTCAATTGATTATCATCACCAAGTGAGAAAATAATGAAAATAACATTTCGTCATATCGTAACGTCGATGGCGGCCGTCTTCGGTCTGGTTTCTGCCTCTTTATCTTTAGATGCTTCAGCTCAAATACCTTCGGAATTAGCGGGTAAGTCCATCAAGATTATTGTTCCTCAGGCTGCTGGAGGGGCTTCGGATGCGATTTCTCGTTTGATGGCAGCAGAGCTGAGTCAGCGTTGGAACACCACGGTTGTGGTAGAAAATCGTCCTGGTGCAGGTGGCAATATTGGCAGTGAAGCTGTCGCCAAGTCCCCTGCAGATGGAACGACATGGTTAATGAGCTACTCTGGCACTCACGCTATTAATCCCTCTTTGTACAAAAAGATGTCTTTTGATATGGTGAAGGATTTAGCACCGATTGGGTCGCTCGCGACGCTGCCTTTTGTTTTAGTTGTAAATCCTGCTCTACCAGTGAAAAATATCGCTGAATATGTTGCTTATGCCAAGGCCAACCCTGGCAAAATTAATATTGCCTCCTCAGGCAATGGCTCAGTGAATCATTTGCTCAATGAAATGCTTGGCTTAGCAGCGGATATTAAAACCACCCATGTACCTTATAAAGGAGTGGCACCAGCGCTGACGGACGTGATTGGCGGTCAAGTGCAAGGCGTGTATGCGAGTGCCCCCTCAGTGATGGGACAGATTAAGAGTGGTGCGGTGCGTCCTTTGGCGGCCTCTGCATCCCGTAGATCCGCGGCATTGCCTGATCTGCCAACCTTTGGCGAGGCTGGCTATCCTGCATTGGCCCTGGACTCTTGGTTTGCGTTTTTTGTAAATAGCTCAACGCCACTGGTTTTGCGTGAAAAGATACACGCTGAACTCAATAAAGTCCTGGCTGATCCAAAAGTGGTTGAGCAATTGCGTAAGCGTGGCGCTGAAACCTTGGTCACAACGTTGCCAGAATTTCAAAAAATTATTAACAATGATTTAGAGCAGTGGGGTAAAGCGGTACGTGCCTCTGGCGCGACGATTGACTAATCATTCGCAGTAGGTTGTCAGTTGTCCTAATAAAAAGGCCGAGATCTCTCGGCCTTTTTTACAATACATTCTTTAGTACACCGAAGAGAATGGTTTAAATTAGAAACTGTTGACGTGGCTGACCATTTTTTTCTGCTTCGACGATCCAAAGAGGGGCTTTGCCTCGACCTGTCCAGGTTGCTGAGGTTGCAGGATGACGGTATTTAGGTGCTACAGGCTTTTTGGTTCCGGAGGCTTTTACAGTCTTTTTAGCGACTATTTTCTTTACTTTAGTCCCTGTTTTGCCAAAAACAGCTGCGATTTCATCAGGAGTAATGCCATACTCTTTCATGGAGCGCACAATGCCTAAAAGAACCGGCTTGCGTTGTTTAGTTTGCAAGAGTTCGGATTGTTTGCGCAGACGTTCAATTTCTTTATTAATTTTTGCTTGCTGACTAGCGTAGTTTTGATCTGTCATGTCCCTACCTTTTAAAAGAGAAATATAAAATACCAATGATTAAACTTATTCAAATGGGTCTATATATTACACAATATACGCCTTAATAAAAAATATGGGAAATATCATTAAGGTAAATGCACATATAAAACATTGAATAAGTTGTATTTTTGCAAAGCTCTTTGAAAGTTGATCGTCAAATTTATGATGATTGAGGCAATGGTTTAATTGAGTTGAATTTAATTGAGTCAAGTGTAAATTTTGGAACCACTATGTCATTGAGTGCGCCTTTAAGTGATTCGTCCGCTGCCTGTCTACGTGCCCCTTTTAAGGTGGCTGCGATCCAAATGGTGTCTGCTTCCAGCGTCGATCGCAATATAGAGATTGCTGGGCGGTGGATTGCAAAAGCGGCCGAGCAAGGAGCGCAGTTCGTCGTTTTGCCAGAATATTTTTGTTTGATGGGTCGAAAAGAGACCGATAAACTTTATGTGGCTGAAGCGGAAGGTGTAGGTCCGATTCAAGATTTTTTATCAAATACTGCAAAAAAATATCATATCTATTTGTCAGCGGGTAGTTTACCGTTGGTCTCACCGGATGCGGGTCGGGTATTTAATTCGCAGCTTGTCTATAATCCAATTGGCGAACAAATCGCACGGTATGACAAAATACATTTATTTAGTTTTTCCCGAGGAGAGGAGAGCTACGATGAATCTCGGGCTATTTTGGCGGGGGGGAAAGTTTCTCGTTTGCAGACGCCGGACATTACTTTAGGCTTATCCATTTGCTATGACCTCAGATTTCCTGAGTTATACCGAGCCATGGGGCACGTGGACTTGATTGTGGTGCCCTCGGCGTTTACCTACACGACGGGGAAAGCCCATTGGGAGATTTTGCTTCGTGCCCGCGCCATCGAAAACCAGTGTTACGTTTTAGCGCCTGCTCAAGGTGGGCAGCACGAGAATGGGCGTCGCACCTGGGGTCATTCTATGTTGATTGATCCTTGGGGCGATATCCTAGAGGTGTTACCCGAGCAAGAGGGCATCGTAAGCGGTACGATAGAGCCTAATCGTTTAATAGAAGTCCGACAATCCCTGCCGGCACTTTCGCATCGAACCTTATTTGCTGATAAATGAAACTGATTGATCCCGCCATCGCTTCACTCTCCACCGCCAAATCACTGCTGCTAGACCCTTGGGGTTTAAGCGAGTCGGATTTAAACCGCGCGCTCGGGGATATTTTTACGCACAAGGTCGATTACGCTGATTTGTATTTTCAATACACACGCAGCGAAGGTTGGAGCCTCGAAGAAGGCATCGTCAAGACCGGAAGTTTTTCGATTAGCCAAGGCGTGGGTGTGCGTGCTGTGGCGGGTGAAAAAACGGCATTTGCTTATTCTGATACCTTGTCTGCGGATGCACTGATGTCTTCTGCCCATGCTGTGCGCAGCATTGCTCGGCAAGGTGCTGGCAAGGCGCGCGTACCTGGCGCTAAAAGTGATCGTGGCCTAAGCCTTTATCCGCCTGTGGATCCCTTGGTCACGATGACGGCTCCGGACAAAGTGGGCTTGCTTGAGCGCGTAGAGAAAATGGCTCGCGCCAAGGATTCTCATGTCAAGCAGGTCATGGCGAGTCTTGGCATGGAGTATGACGTTGTCATGATTGCGGGCAGCGATGGCCGTTTGACCGCGGATGTTCGTCCTTTAGTGCGTTTGTCGCTTTCTGTCGTGGTAGAGCGTGAGGGCCGCAGAGAAACCGGCAATGCGGGTGGAGGCGGTCGTTCTGGACTTGAGTACTTTTCTGACGAGATTTTACGTCAGTACGTTGACTCAGCGGTACACGAGGCGATGGTCAATCTAGACGCGCGTCCCGCACCTGCAGGAGAGATGACCGTGGTGCTTGCGGCGGGTTGGCCCGGTATCTTGCTGCACGAGGCTGTCGGCCATGGTTTAGAGGGCGATTTCAACCGTAAAGGTTCGAGTGTTTTTTCTGGCAAGGTGGGCCAACGCGTTGCATCCAAAGGGGTGACCGTCGTTGATGATGGCACGATCGAAGGCCGACGAGGCTCTTTAAACGTTGATGACGAAGGCAACGCCACGAAGCGCAATGTGTTGATCGAAGACGGTATTTTGCGCGGCTATCTGCAGGACACCTTGAATGCGCGTCTGATGAAAACAGGTGTAACAGGCAATGGACGCCGCGAATCGTTTGCGCATTTGCCCATGCCACGCATGACCAATACCTTTATGTTGTCCGGCCGAGAAGAGCCGGAGGAAATGATCAGCTCGGTCAAAAAGGGCATTTACGCGGCCAACTTTGGTGGCGGGCAGGTAGACATCACAAGCGGCAAGTTTGTCTTTTCAGCATCCGAAGCCTACATGATCGAAAATGGGCGTATCACTTATCCAATCAAAGGTGCCACCTTGATTGGTAGTGGTCCGGAGTCGATGAACCGCGTGAGCATGATCGGCAACAATATGAAGCTTGATAGCGGTGTAGGGACATGCGGTAAAGAGGGTCAAAGTGTGCCCGTCGGTGTCGGTATGCCCACAATCAAAATGGAAGGCTTGACCGTTGGCGGTACCGCCTGATTTTTTCTTATTTTTAATCGATTTGTTATATGTTTTAGGAGCCAGTTGTGCCACACAATACCGATGACCTGCGTATCCGCGAGATTAAAGAGCTTGCTCCACCTTCGCATGCAATGAGTGAAAATCCCTGCACGTCTGAAGTCTCCTCGCTCGTGTTCGAGACGCGTCAGTCGTTACATCGTATTTTGCATGGCATGGATGACCGTTTGGTTGTCGTGATCGGGCCATGTTCGATTCACGATACCAAAGCCGCCATCGAGTATGCCAATAAACTCAAAGCCCAGCGTGAGCGCTTAAGCGGTGAGCTTGAAATTGTGATGCGTGTGTATTTTGAAAAACCCCGCACAACAGTCGGCTGGAAAGGACTCATTAATGACCCTGAGCTCGATGGCAGTTTCAACATCAACAAAGGTCTACGTACGGCGCGAAGCTTGTTGCTTGAGATCAATGCGATGGGTTTGCCCGCGGGTTGCGAGTTTTTAGACATGATTACGCCTCAGTACATCGCTGATCTTGTGTCTTGGGGCGCTATTGGTGCCCGCACGACTGAGAGTCAAGTGCATCGCGAGCTAGCATCCGGTTTGTCTTGTCCCGTGGGTTTTAAAAATGGTACAGATGGAAATGTTCGCATCGCGGTCGATGCCATGAAGGCTGCCTCGCAGCCGCATCACTTTTTGTCTGTCACAAAAGCAGGTCACTCGGCCATTGTGTCGACGCTCGGTAATGAAGACTGTCACGTCATTTTGAGAGGTGGCAAAGCACCTAACTTTGATGCGGCGAGTGTGCAGGCCGCTTGCGACGAAATGGCTAAGTCTGGGCTGGCGCAACGCGTCATGATTGATGCCAGCCACGCTAACAGTAATAAAAAACCAGAAAATCAACCTGCGGTGTGCGCCGATGTGGGTGCACAGATTGCACAAGGTGAGACGCGTGTGATGGGTCTGATGATCGAGAGCCATCTCGTGGCGGGCCGTCAAGACTTGATCGCAGGTCAGCCCCTTGTTTACGGGCAGAGTGTGACGGACGGTTGCATCGATTGGGATAGCTCGGTCAAGGTTCTTGAGGCGCTGGCCGAATCCGTTCGTGAGCGTCGCCGCACCTTGCTTAAAAACGAGCAGTAGCAACGAGCAGGTGCGCGATTGCTCAACCCAATCGACTAAGTGAACTAAAGGGTTTTTTTGATATGAACGCACCACACGATATTCAATCTTTGCGCTGTCCGCTTCCTGAGGAAATGATCACCGAGTTGAAGGCTCGGTTTGGTGATCGTTTTTCTATGGCTAATGCGGTCAGAGATCATCATGGCCGCGATGAGTCACCGTATCCGTCGATGTTGCCCGATGGGGTTGTCTTTGCTGAAAGTACCGAGGAGGTTGTTGCGGTTGTCAAGCTGTGTGATAAACATTGTGTGCCGCTGATTCCCTATGGTTCTGGCTCATCCCTAGAAGGCCATATTTTGGCGGTACAAGGTGGCATCAGCTTGGATCTGACCAGGATGAACAAGATTGTCGCCCTGCATGCGGAGGATCAAACGGTCACCGTGCAGGCAGGCTTGACGCGCAAACAGCTCAATGAACAGATTCGAGATACAGGGTTGTTTTTCCCCATTGACCCGGGGGCTGATGCTTCGCTGGGTGGGATGTCGGCCACGCGTGCGTCGGGAACGAATGCCGTGCGTTATGGCACGATGCGTGAAAACGTTGTGAATCTTACGGTTGTGACGGCTCAAGGCAATGTGATTCGGACTGCGCGCCGAGCGAGAAAATCATCGGCAGGCTACGATTTGACGCGCCTGTTTGTAGGTAGTGAGGGTACGCTCGGTGTGATCACAGAAGTCACCGTAAAACTGTATCCTCAGCCCGAGGCCGTCAGCGCGGCGGTATGTAATTTTCCTAGCGTGCATGAGGCTGTTGCCTGCGTAATCCAGACGATTCAGCTTGGCGTCCCTGTTGCGCGCGTCGAGTTGATGAATGCGGATGCTGTGCGCGCGAGCAATCTCTACAGCAAACTGACCTTGCGTGAAACACCACTTTTACTATTTGAGTTTCACGGCAGCGACGCCAGTGTTAAAGAGCAGGCTCAGACTGTGCAAGAGTTGGCCAAGGATTGTGGTGGCATGGACTTTGAGTGGGCTGAGCGTCCCGAGGATCGCAATCGACTTTGGACTGCGCGCCACAATGCGTATTTTGCAGGCTTGCAGTTACGTCCGGGTTGCAAGGCCAGCACGACCGATGTCTGTGTGCCTATTTCCAGACTTGCGGAGTGTATTGATGCCGCCACAGAGGCCTTGTCAAAGGTCAGTTTCCCAAGCACGATTGTGGGACACGTCGGTGACGGAAATTTTCATGTACTGATGTTGCTGGATCCCAACAATGAGAGCGAGTGGCAGGAGTCCGAGCGCTTGAATTATCAGCTGGTGACGCAAGCGATTGATGCGGACGGTACGTGTACCGGTGAGCACGGTATTGGCCTGCATAAAAAACAGTTCATGGCGCGTGAGCATGGTGAGGACGCTCTTGACCTAATGCGCACGCTTAAACAATCCTTTGATCCCAATAATATCCTCAATCCTGGAAAGGTCATTGACCCCCGCATTTAAGGCATACATCGGGTAAGTCCTGTCCTGCGCAAACTTGTCTTACGCGCTATTGTTGAGTCCTATGAATGCGATCATCGATACTGGCTTATCCCCCTTAATGGTGCCACCCAAAGAAGAGGTGGTCCTTGCACTGCGCGCTGCGGTTCCCCCGCATTGTGTGCTCAGTCGCGAGGAGGAAACGCGTCCGTACGAGTGTGATGGCTTGTCTCTATACCGATCGCTTCCGATGGCTGTGGTGTTGCCTGAGACCGAGGCACAACTTCAAAATGTCTTGAAAGTCTGTAAGCGTCTGAATGTGCCTGTCGTGGCGCGAGGCGCTGGCACTGGTCTGTCGGGTGGCGCGATGCCGCATGCCCAAGGCGTCTTGCTGGGGCTCGCTAAATTTAACAAGATTAAACATATCGATGCAGAAGCTGCCCTCGCTGTGGTCCAGCCAGGGGTGCGTAATTTGGCTGTTTCAGAGGCCGCTGCACCTTATGGTTTGTATTATGCGCCGGACCCCTCTAGTCAGATCGCTTGCACGATTGGAGGCAACGTCGCGGAAAACTCTGGGGGCGTACATTGCCTGAAGTATGGTCTGACGATTCATAATGTTCTCAAAGTCCGCATGGTGACGATGGAGGGAGAGATTGTCGAACTCGGCTCTCTGGCTCCAGATAGTCCTGGCCCAGATTTATTGTCTGTCTTCGTTGGTTCAGAGGGCATGCTGGGTGTAGTGACCGAGGTCACCTTGCGTTTGACTCCCAAGCCTGCTTTGGCAAGCGTCATCATGGCAAGTTTTGATGACGTGGAAAAGGCCAGTGACGCTGTGGGCAAGATCATCGGCGCTGGCATCATTCCCGCCGGGCTCGAAATGATGGACAAACAGGCTACGCAGATGGTGGAGCCTTTTGTTAAAGCCGGCTATGACATGGATGCCGAAGCGATTTTGTTATGCGAATCGGACGGCACAGTCGAAGAAGTCGCCGAAGAATTGCAGCGCATGGAGCAGGTGTTTCAGCGTGCTGGGGCCACTCGGCTTCAGGTTTCAACCAGCGAAGCCGAGAGATTAAGGTTTTGGGCAGGCCGTAAAAATGCCTTTCCGGCAGCGGGACGCGTTTCTCCTGATTACTACTGTATGGATGGCACGATTCCACGACGCCGTTTGGGCGATGTTTTAAAGGCAATTCAAGGCATGGAGACTCAGTTTGGACTGCGTTGCGCCAATGTGTTTCATGCTGGTGACGGCAATCTACATCCCTTGATTTTGTTTAATTCAAACATCGCAGACGAAGTGCGGCGTGCCGAGGATTTTGGGGCTGCGATTCTTGAGCTTTGTGTCGAAGTCGGAGGTACCATCACCGGTGAGCATGGCGTCGGCATGGAAAAGATCAATCAGATGTGCGTGCAGTTCAGTCGCGATGAGCTTGATATGTTCTTGGCCGTCAAACGTGCTTTTGATCCAGCTTGTTTGCTCAATCCTGAAAAGGTGATCCCGACGTTGGCGCGTTGCGCTGAGTACGGCAAGATGCATGTGCATGGTGGGGCACTTGCCTTTCCAGATTTGCCGAGATTTTGACGTATGACAAACTACCTAATTTCTCAGTTGATCGAGCAAGTATTGTCTGCGCGCGCGAGCTTTAAACCTATCCAGATTCGTGGTGGTGGGACTAAATCTTTTTATGGAAATACCTATGATCGTGCTGGAGAAACTCCAGTGATCTTGGATATGAGAAGCGCGCGCGGGATCGTCAACTACCATCCCTCGGAGTTGGTGATCACAGCCTTAGCGGGTACGCCACTGCAGGAGATTGTCGATACATTGGATGCTTCAGGTCAGATGCTGGCCTTTGAACCACCCGCCTTCGGCGCAGGTGCGACGATTGGTGGCTGCGTATCCGCGGGCCTTGCTGGGCCTGGACGCTATGCGGCAGGTCCGGTCAAGGATTATGTCTTGGGGGCGCACTTGTTGGATGCGCAAGGGCGCATATTAAAGTTTGGCGGCGAGGTCATGAAAAACGTGGCAGGCTATGACGTCTCGCGTTTACTGACAGGTGCCTTGGGGATGTTTGGTGCTTTGACGCAGGTTTCCATCAAGGTGGCGCCTAAACCCTTCGAGGTTTGTACGCTTGAGTGGGATATGGACGAATCCGCCGCTTTGGCGAAATGTCTGAGCTGGCGTGCCAAACCCCTCCCTATTTCTGCAACGTCATGGGAGTCAATCGGTGGGTCAGGGCGTTTGCGAGTCCGTTTAGCAGGTGCTGCCGCAGCGCTCTTTTCTGCGAGGCAAGTGCTTGGCGGGGATATCATGGATTCGCAAGAGGCTGCTCAGTATTGGATTGCGTTGAGAGAACAGACTCTTGCATTTTTCTCCACATCCGTTTTGTGGCGTATCGCCTGCGCGCCTGGTACGGCAGCGTTGAATGCTGGACCGACTTTAATTGAATGGGGTGGAGGTCAACGCTGGATTGCTGCCGATGCAGACCCTCAGTCATTTCGCAGTTTGGCTGAGCAGGCGGGTGGGCATGCGACGCTGTTCAGACCTGCTCAAGGTAGAGCGTTACCACCTCAGGGTGTATTCCATCCATTAAGCCAAGGTGCAGCCACCATTGTGCGAAGACTCAAGGAAGAGTTTGATCCTAAGTCGGTTTTCAACCCCGGTCGTTTGATCGCAGGTCTATAACGAGACAATCATGCAGACCAATTTGGCGCAGTGGGCACGTGACTCTAAGCTCGGACAAGAAGCCGACGACATTTTGCGTCGTTGCGTGCATTGTGGTTTCTGTACCGCGACATGTCCAACCTACCAGGTGCTTGGCGATGAGCTGGATAGCCCGAGAGGTCGTATCTATCTGATTAAAGAGGTTCTTGAGGGAAAAGAGCCCACACAGGCCACGCAACAGCATTTGGATCGTTGTCTGACTTGCCGTAATTGCGAAACAACGTGTCCCTCTGGAGTCGAGTACGGCCATCTTGTCGATATTGGACGTCAGATTGTCGAAGAAAAAGTGAAACGACCTTTGGGTCAACGACTTCAACGTACGCTCTTGCGCGAGGGGCTGACGTCGCGGTTCTTTGCACCTGCTTACAAGCTGGGACAATCACTTCGCGATTGGCTACCAGAATCCTTGCAACGTAAGGTCATTGCGCCTAGGCTGGTTGGCGATCGTCCCGTGACCTCTGGCCTTGCCCGTCAGATTCTTTTGTTATCGGGTTGTGTTCAACCAACGATGATGCCCTCGATTGATGCCGCAACAATTCGTGTGCTCAACCGTCTGGGGATTGGATCTCAAGTTGTAGCGGGGGCAGGCTGTTGTGGCGCACTGAGTTTTCATCTGGACGATCAGGAGCGCGCGCGTGCGCAGATGCGTCAAAACATTGATGCGTGGTTACCTTACGTCGAGTCTGGCAAGATCGAAGCGATCGTCATGAATGCCTCGGGCTGTGGCGCGATGGTGGTTGAGTATGCGCATCACCTGAGGGATGATCCTGTTTATTTACCCAAGGCTGAAAAAATTGTTTCTTTTGTGCGAGATATTGCACAGGTTGTCGGACCCCATGCGCAGGCGCTTGCTCAACACATTGATCCCTCGAAACTCCCGCAGAGACCTGTCTTTCATCCGCCATGCACCCTACAGCACTGGCAAGGCTTGCGTCCCGCGAGTGAGCAGCTGCTCGCCGCACTCGGACTGACTTTGCAACCGTTTACAGAAACGCATCTCTGTTGCGGCTCTGCGGGTGCTTATTCTGTGTTGCAACCTGAGATTTCGACCGAGCTGCGCGATCGTAAGCTCGGTCACCTGAATGCAGCCAAACCAGACATGATGTTGTCATCTAATATTGGCTGCATTGGTCATTTGCAGAGCGGGACGGACACGCCGGTCCGTCACTGGATCGAAGCGGTCGATGCCGCGTTGAAATAATTAAGAGTGACCGACCGCTTTGACGAGGTCTTCAATGACCTTTTTTGCATCGCCAAAGACCATCATGGTTTTGTCCATATAGAACAGTTCGTTATCCAGACCTGCGTAGCCTGAGGCCATGGAGCGCTTGTTGACGATAATCGTCTTTGCTTTGTAGGCTTCGAGGATCGGCATACCTGCGATGGGTGACTTGGGGTCTGTTTTAGCGGCGGGGTTCACCACATCATTGGCGCCCAACACCAACACAACATCCGTTTGCGCAAATTCGCTGTTGATGTCTTCCATTTCGAACACCTGATCGTAAGGGACTTCGGCCTCAGCGAGCAAAACGTTCATGTGGCCTGGCATACGTCCGGCGACAGGGTGGATGGCATATTTGACGGTCACGCCTCGTTCGGTGAGTTTTTCAGCCAATTCTTTGAGTGCATGCTGTGCGCGCGCGACAGCTAAACCATAGCCTGGCACGATGGTGACGGTTTCTGCATTCGTCAACAAAAATGCGACATCATCGGAGCTACCTGAACGCACGGTGCGTTGGACGCCATCTCCAGCAGCGGGGCCTGCATCGGTTGCGCCACCAAAGCCACCCAAGATCACGTTAAAGAAGGACCGGTTCATGGCCTTGCACATGATGTAGGACAAAATCGCGCCAGAGGAGCCTACCAAGGAGCCCGCGATAATCAGCATCGGGTTGTTGAGAGAAAAGCCAATGCCTGCCGCGGCCCAGCCAGAGTAACTGTTGAGCATTGACACCACCACGGGCATATCCGCGCCACCAATCGGGATGATGATCAGCACACCCAGGATAAAAGCGATGACCGTCATGATGACAAAGGGTGTCCAGTCTTGCGTCAGCATGAACCAGATGCCGCAGCCAAGCATGATCAGTGCTAAAGCCAGATTAACCATGTGCTGCCCGGCAAAAACGACTGGTGCACCCTGGAAAAGACGAAACTTGTATTTGCCAGAGAGCTTGCCAAACGCGATCACTGAACCGGAGAAGGTAATGGCACCCACAAAAGTGCCAATAAACAGTTCAAGGCGGTTACCAAAAGGGATGGGCACGCCTTTGGCCGCAACAATGCTAAAGGCGTGCGGTTCGGCCACAATGGCGACGGCGATCGCGACGGCTGCCAAACCAATCATGCTGTGCATGAACGCGACGAGCTCAGGCATTTTGGTCATTTCCACGCGCTTGGCCATGAGCGTGCCAACCGTGCCACCGATAAGCAGCCCCACAAGCACCCAAGCCAAACCAACACCCGCCTGTGCCTCGCGAGAGAGGCTGACAATCAGTGCTGCAGTGGTCAACACGGCGATGACCATGCCTGCCATGCCAAAGGCGTTACCCAGACGCGACGTCGTGGGATGAGACAAACCTTTGAGCGCCTGAATGAAGCAAACCGACGCAATCAGATAGAAAAGGGTGACGACGTTAATGGAAATCATGCGTGGCTCCCATGATCTGACGCCTTGTCTTTGGCTGTTTTGTCTTTAGGGGCTTTCTTTTTAAACATCTCGAGCATGCGTCGGGTGACCAGAAAACCACCAAAGACGTTGACCGCAGCGAGTGCAACTGCAAAAACACCCATGCCGCGAGCCAGTCCACCCTCGGTAAGTGCGGCCGCTAACATCGCACCAACAATGACGATGGCCGAGATCGCGTTCGTGACGGCCATCAAGGGTGTATGCAGTGCGGGTGTGACATTCCAGACGACGTGATAGCCGATGTAGATCGCCAACACAAAAATGATGAGATTCACAAGGGTGGGGCTAATGGCTTCCATTATTTCTTCCTTAAGTTTTTGCCGCCTTCGCAGACGAGGCAAGCTGCAACGATATCGTCATCACGCGCGATGGCAAGATTGGCCTCTTTGTCGATGATGAGTTTGAGGAAGTCCAACACGTTGCGTGCGTAGAGTGCAGAGGCATCAGTGGGGAGCATGCCAGGCAGGTTGGTCAGGCCAACAAGTGCGACACCGTTTTCATAGACGACAAGACCCTTTTGAGAAAGAGGGCAGTTGCCGCCACGTTCAACTGCAAGGTCGACGATCACGGAACCGGGCTTCATTGCCCGCACGGTATCTGCTGAGATCAACGTCGGGGCCGGACGTCCTGGAATGAGTGCCGTAGAAATCACGATGTCGGCTTGTTTGCATCGCTCAGAGACCAAGACGGCCTGGCGTTGCATCCAACTGGCGGGCATGGGGCGTGCATAGCCACCTACGCCTTTGGCAATTTCACGCTCCTCGTCTGTTTCAAACGGGACGTCGATGAATTTGGCACCAAGAGATTCGACTTGTTCCTTGGCAGCAGGACGCACATCGGAAGCCTCCACCACAGCGCCGAGCCTCTTGGCTGTCGCGATTGCTTGCAAGCCTGCAACACCCGTACCCAAAATGACAACGCGTGCAGCTTTGATAGTGCCTGCTGCAGTCATCATCATGGGGAACATGCGGCCGTAGTAGTGTGCGCCTAGCAAGACGGCTTTGTAACCGGCTAGGTTAGCCTGAGAGGACAACACGTCTAGGCTCTGAGCGCGCGTCGTGCGAGGCGCGGCCTCGAGCGCAAACGCGGTGATGCCTGCTTGCGCCATGGCATCGAGACCGGCTTCGTCAAAGGGATCGAGCATGCCGACCAAGGTGCTTCCAGCGGAAATGGACGTGAGTTCTAAATCGCTCGGTGCACGTACTTTGAGGATAAGCGGCGCGGCCAATGCTTGCGAAGCATCAACGATTTTTGCTCCAGCCTGTTCATAAGCTTGGTCTGTAAAGTGTGCAGCCAAGCCTGCGGCCTGTTCAACCAAGACTTCGTGTCCTGCGGCAACGTACTTTTTAACCGTTTCCGGTGTAGCCGCCACACGTGTTTCGCTATCGCGGGTCTCGCGCGGGATTCCGATGCGCATCGAGATCTCCATTAAAAAGATGATTAACCTTGCTTTATACACCAAGCAAGGGCTGTTTACCCCTGATTTAAAGCTTATTTACCTGCTGTGTATTCGAGTCTGTGTGTGGCTCGACTTTAAGTGCGACTACAATTTAAGCAATATGCAAACCTCAAAAAAACGTGTCGTCGTCGGAATGTCCGGCGGAGTTGACTCTTCTGTGACCGCTTGGCTCTTGAAACAGCAGGGCTATGAGGTCATTGGTTTGTTCATGAAAAACTGGGAGGACGATGACGATTCCGAGTACTGTTCGACCAGACAAGACTGGCTTGACGCTGCGAGCGTGGCTGATGTGGTGGGCGTTGATATCGAGGCAGTGAATTTTGCTGCCGAATACAAAGATCGCGTTTTTGCCGATTTTTTGAGAGAGTACTCCGCGGGCCGTACCCCCAATCCTGATGTACTGTGCAATGCTGAAATCAAATTTAAAGCATTTCTTGATCATGCGATGACGCTCGGCGCCGATCATATTGCGACCGGCCATTATGCCCGCGTGCGACAGAGGGGTGAGCGCTTTGAGCTCCTTAAAGCGCTCGACCATACCAAGGACCAGAGCTATTTTTTACACAGGCTAAATCAAGCGCAACTCGCCCGCACGCTTTTTCCCTTGGGTGAAATCAATAAAACTGAGGTCAGGCGGATCGCACTTGAACTTGGCTTGCCTAATGCAACGAAAAAGGACTCGACGGGGATTTGCTTTATCGGTGAAAGACCTTTCAGAGAGTTTCTCAACCGCTATTTGCCGACTCAACCAGGTCCGATTTTGACAGAAAAGGGTCTACAGATTGGTGTGCATCAAGGTCTTTCGTTTTATACCCTTGGGCAGCGCAAGGGCTTGGGGATCGGGGGTGTCAAGGGGCATCAGCACGCAGATGGGACGGGGCCTGTCTGGTATGTGGCACGTAAGGATATGGCCCGTAATACGCTCTATGTGGTCGAAGGGCATGAGCACCCTTGGCTGTTGGCTCAGACACTCGTCGCAGATCAGCATAGCTGGGTGAGTGGTGTTGTGCCCATTGCGGGTCGATATTCAGCGAAGACAAGATACCGCCAACACGACGCCCTATGCGAGCTCGTTGATAGCCCCCAAGAAAATGCGTTTGGTTTGACATTTGATCAGCCACAGTGGGCCGTAACACCAGGCCAGTCCGCTGTTTTATACGATGGTGATGTCTGCTTGGGTGGCGGAATGATTGCTTAGTGCACAGTTGCTGAGCGCACTATTGCTTCGGAGGCGCAGTGTCTAGAAAACTCTGACGCTGATTCAGCTTTGCATACAGTCGCTCAAGATTCGGGGACTCTGCACGCCAATCGATGTGTGGAAAGCGGAAATCCAGATATCCCAAGACACAGCCTACGGCAACATCTGCCAAACTAAAATTGACACCCATGCAGAAGCTCTTTGTCCCCAGATCGGCTTCCATGGCTTTGATCGTAGCGTGGATTTTGCCGTACTGACGCTCAATCCATTCTGGACTTTGCTGAACAGCAGGACGTTGCTGTTCTTTGACAATCATAATCGCAGCGTCGAGAGTCCCATCCGCTAAGGCTTCCCAGCACTTTGCAGCGGCACGGTCACGACCGGTTTTGGGAATAAGTTGGCTGACCGGGGAAAGGGTATCAAGATATTCCGCAATCACGCGCGAATCAAAAAGTCGATTGTCGTCCTCAGTGATGAGGCAGGGTACCTTACCCAAAGGATTAAATTCATGCATCAACGTGTCTGGCGCCCAGACATTCTCGATTTGCATCTGGTAATCGAGTTTTTTCTCTGCCATGACGATACGCACTTTGCGGACGTAAGGGCTGGTGAGTGATGCGATAAGTTTCATAAGCTGTTCGAGTTTACTAATTAAGATCTATTTAGAAGATATGTGCTAAATAGCGTATTTTTCGTACGACTATACCTTACCCTGAGTAGCCTCTAAAAGGTAGATATTGTCTTGCAAGTAGGGGTGATAAACTCAAACCAACCCTTTTTGTCGTTTTTTTGTCAGCTTTCTCACCTATGCACACAAATCCTGCTTTAACTGTTTTAAATGCGGTTTCACCCCTTGATGGTCGGTATGCCTCCCGTTGTGATGCGTTGAGGCCGTTACTGTCCGAAGCGGGTTTTATGGCGCACCGAGTTGAGGTTGAAATTGCTTGGTTGATCGGTTTGTCCCAGGCGGGCCTGCCTGAGCTACCTCCATTTTCTGAGGCGGCCACTCAGGTCTTGCGAGGTTTAGTCGCCGATTTTTCAGAAGCGGATGCAGACCGGATTAAGCAAATTGAGCGCACCACCAATCACGATGTTAAGGCGGTGGAATATTGGCTTAAGGAAAAAGTCGCAGGTCACCCCGAGTTGGAAAAGGCGGGTGAGTTTATTCACTTTGCCTGTACCTCTGAGGATATCAACAACACTTCGCATGCACTGATGTTGGGCCGTGCACGTGAGCAGGTTGTGGTGCCGCAGTTGAAAAAAGTGCTGGCTTCGCTTCAGCATATGGCTCAGTCTCAGGCCGCACAGCCCATGCTTGCGCGCACACATGGCCAGCCCGCAACACCAACGACGCTTGGCAAAGAGTTCGCCAACGTTGCGGCACGCTTGCGTGATGCCATTGGGCATATTCAGTCTGTCGTTCCTTTGGCAAAAATGAATGGTGCGACAGGTAATTACAACGCGCATCTGTCCGCATACCCCGAGTTGGATTGGCCGACCTTTAGTGCCGGTGTGCTTCAGGAACTTGGCCTTAAGCAAAATCCCCACACCATTCAGATTGAGCCGCATGATTGGATGGCCGGTTTATTTGATGCGATTGCACGTGCCAACACCATTTTAATCGACTTGAACCGTGACATTTGGGGCTACATCGCTTTGGGTTATTTCAAACAACACCTCAAGGACGGTGAGGTCGGGTCTTCAACCATGCCACATAAGGTCAACCCCATCGACTTTGAAAATGCGGAGGGAAATCTCGGTCTCGCTAATGCCGTTTTACGGCATTTGTCAGAGAAATTACCGATTTCACGTTGGCAACGCGACCTCACGGATTCGACCGTGCTGCGTAATTTGGGTGTAGCGCTTGGTTATTGTTTGGTGGCCTACGATGCTTGTTTGCGTGGTCTGGGCAAGCTCGAGGTGAATGCCGCTGCGATCGACGCTGATATTGACAATTGCTGGGAGGTGCTTGCCGAGCCCATCCAGACGGTGATGCGCCGCTATGGTTTGCCACAGCCTTACGAGCAACTCAAAGCGCTGACGCGTGGCAAAGGCATTACTGAGCAAGCGTTACGCGAATTTATTGGCGGTTTAGCTTTGCCCTCCGAAGTCCGTGCCCGGATGTTGGCGATGACGCCGCGCAGCTATATTGGTCTAGCCCAATCCCTTGCAAAGACGGTATAGTAGTTGACATGACAACCCAAAGGAGTACGCCCATGAAAAAGCTGTCGTTATTGTTGGTTTCCGGTGCATTATTGTCCCCGCTTTGGATGTCCTCGGCCAGTGCCCAGTTTGCTAAACCTGAGGATGCAATCAAATATCGTCAATCGGCTTTTGTTGTGATGGCGTCTCAGTTTGGCCGCATGCAGTCCACTGTTAAAGGGCAAGTCCCTTATGACGCTGCTGCGATCAAAGCAAATGTCGCTCTCGTAAAAACCCTGTCAACCTTGCCTTGGGGCGCTTTTGGTCCAGGCACTGAGGGTAAGAGCGCTGCTAAGCCAGAGGTTTGGTCTGATGCCGCAGGATTCAAAGCGGCTCAAACTAAATTCGAAGGCGCGGTTGTCAAACTTTCCGCTGCCGCTGACTCCGGCGATTTAGACAAGCTACGTGCAGCATTTGGCGATGTGGGCGCCAGTTGCAAAGCCTGTCACGACGCTTATCGCGTCAAGAGATAAAAGGTAGCACCGCTGCCAGATATTCATTTGGAATTTCTGGTGGCGCGATGTGCGCGCTTTTCACTTTGATCATTTGAGCGCCATTGATGCGTTCCACCAAGGCTTGTCCACGGGCCTCGGGTGTTGACAAGTCCAGTTCCCCAACGACCACGAGTGTCGGGACTTGGATGCGCTCAAGTCGCGGATATAGATTCATGTCACGAATGGCACCACAGCAAGCTGCATAGCCACTTGGCGCCTGCGATAGGGCAATATTGCGGATACGTTTTAGATTGACCGTGTTTTTTGTCACAAAGTCCGGTGTAAAGAAACGACTGATCACGCCATCGATCATTGCCGCCATTCCGCCTGTTTTCAACGTCGCAATTCGTTGATCCCAGATGCCCGCATCAAACTCTGCGGCAGTATGACTGAGCACGAGTTTTTTCAGGCCTGTGGGTCTACGTGCTGCGAGTTCCATCCCGATCATGCCGCCTAAGGAAATGCCCCAGTAAGAATAGTGACTCAAACGTGCCGCAGCGATCACGGCTTGCGCATCGTCGGCGAGTTGTTCGATCGAGTATGGACCGGTGGGGATATCAGAGCCGCCGTGTCCACGGGTATCGAAGCGCACAACGTAGAAATGGCGCATGAGCGCCTCTAGCATTGGATCCCAAAGGGTGAGGTCGGTCCCGAGTGAATTGCCCAGCACAAGGCCAGGAAGCTGAGTATCCCCATCTCCTCGCCAATAAATCTTGCAGTCACCGTTATTTAAAATCGGCATGTTTGTTCCCCGGGTCGTTTTTATATTTAATTGATTGACCCAGCATTATTCCCTAAAAGCGGGAAATGAACGAGTTTTTCTCAGGTGAAGCTCGCAGGGGCATTAAATGCCAGCTTGATCAGCCACCAAGCAAGTGCCACAAGCAGTGCAGCGAGAATGAATGCACCGAGCCTCACGCGCCAATCGTCCCGAGCGCTTTGCGTTCCCTCGGCGAGGGTGTGTTTTGGTACATCACCCGTGACCATGGGTTTGACCAGCCCCTCGCCTCTAAAGCTGTAGAACGCAATGGCCCCGAGGTGCAGGGCGATGAGAGCATAGAGCGCATACTCGCTCAGACCATGCAAGCGAGTCAATAAGGCGACGGTATCGTTGCTGACAAACTGGGCCAGGGGACCTTGCGTCATGACATCATCATTGGCGAAAAGCCCCGTTGAACTCTGATACAAAAACAGACCCAGCATCGCAATGACGGACCATGCGCCTAAGGGGTTGTGACCTGCTTGACGAGCACCTTTGCTGTCTCGCAAATAGGCCAGCGTCCTGGCAGGAGAGCACAGAAACTGACTAAAGCGTGCATAGCGTGGCCCGATCAGCCCCCAAATCACACGAAAGAGCAGCAACACAAAGCTCGCAATCCCAAATCTGATATGCCAGTCCATCCAGGCGCCACCTATATTGATGGTGATCAGTGCACCCGTGATGCTTATCGCGAGTAGCCAGTGAAACAGACGTGTTGGGAGATCCCAGATGCGCAGCCGAGGTATTGATTTGGGCGTGCGGTGTGCTTGTGCAGGAGGCATGTCGTGTGGCCTAGGGTTATCCATGATGAAATTTATCATTATTTAACTATGACATCTTTATAGATTAATCATTAGATAATTTTTTATTTTGTTTTGCTCAATACTTGAGCAAGGTGCATTGTCATCGTATTTAAATAAAGTAAAGTTAACATTAAAGACAAATAACAATACTCAACAAAGAGAATCAAGCTGAACATGATTGCAGTGCAATTCGAGCAAGCCGGAAAAAATTGGGGTGCGACCGCAGCGCTTCATCCAACGGATCTGCAACTCGAACAAGGGCAGTTCTCGGTCTTGCTCGGTCCTTCGGGCTGCGGCAAGACGACGACCTTACGATTAATTGCTGGGCTTGAGATGCCCACATCAGGTCGTATACATATTTTTGGACAAGACGTCACTGAAGTGCAGCCTGCGCAGCGTGGCGTATCGATGGTGTTTCAAAACTATGCCTTATTTCCCCATCTTTCAGTCGCTGAAAATGTCGTGTTTGGTTTGAAAGTCAGGCGCGTGCCGAAAGCCGAAATTGCAGAACGCCTACGTAAAACACTGGATCTCCTGAGTCTCTCGCAGCTCGCCGCGCGTAAGCCAGGCGAGCTCTCAGGCGGTCAACAACAGCGCGTGGCTTTGGCGCGTGCGTTGGTGGCTGACAGTCAGTTGTGTTTGATGGATGAGCCACTGTCAAATTTGGATGCACAGTTGCGTCAGGAAATGCGTCACGAGTTGCGTGCCTTGCAGCGCAAACTTGGTCTGTCAGTTGTTTATGTAACACACGATCAGACTGAGGCGATGAGCATGGCCGATCGCGTGATTTTGCTCAAGAGTGGGCGCGTTGAGCAGGTTGCGACCCCTACCGAAATTTACCAACAACCTCGCACCCTATTTGCGGCACAGTTTATCGGTAGCGCGAGAATGAATGTGCTTGAGTTGGACGGCTCACGTATCGCAGGCACGGACATCGTTTTGCAAGCGCCGGCTGGTGCAACAAAAGTAGGTATTCGTCCAGAGGATCTTCGTCTGGGTGGACTACATCGATTGCCGTTGCTGCGAACGGACTTCACAGGTGCGGATTTGATGTTGCATGTGGGGGTGGGTACTCAGGTGCTAGTCGTTCGTGCGGATGGTAAGCATGCGCGCGATGTGCAAGGTGAGATTGCCTTAGGTTGGGAATCATCAAGCTTGCATTGGTTTGATGAAAGTGGTCTTCGTATAAACGTATAAACCGTTAAGGAGAAGTTTGTGAATAAACTCTTAAGTCGTGCGGCGCTTTTCGCTGCGGGTGTTTGTCTGAGCGCGACCGCGTTTAGTCAAACAGAGGTGTCTTTTTATTTTCCGATCGCCGTAGGCGGACCGATTCCAAAGATCATTGATCAGTACGCCACTGATTTCAGCAAGGCGCATCCCGAGTACAAAATCACACCTGTTTATTCAGGGACTTATCAGGAAACAATCGTCAAAGCGTTGACGGCGCACAAGTCAGGCAAACCTCCTTCTGCAGCAATTTTGTTGTCGACGGATACATTTACCCTTGCTGACGAGGGCGCGATTGCTCCGATCGACAAGTTTGTCAAAACGGATGAGGATCGTGCATGGCTCAAGAGCTTTTTCCCAGCATTTCTCTTGAATGGTCAGTTTGGTAACAAAACCTGGGGTATTCCCTTTCAGCGGTCGACGGTTGTCTTGTATTGGAACAAGGAGTTGTTTAAAGAAGCTGGCCTCGATCCCAATACTCCACCCAAAAACTGGGCTGAAACCATCAGCATGGGACAGAAGCTCACCAAAAAAGATGCCAGTGGCAACGTGACACAGTGGGGGATTCAGGTCCCCTCAAGTGGCTTTCCTTACTGGTTGTTCCAAGGCTTCACCACTCAAAACGACGCGATACTTGCCAATGCTGCGGGTAATCAGGTTAAGTACGATGATCCCAAAGTAGTCGAAGCATTGCAGTACTGGGTCGATCTCTCGAGAAAGCACAACATCCATCCTCCAGGTGTCGTGCAGTGGGGCACCACGCCACGCGACTTCATGGAAAAGAAAGCCGCCATGATCTGGACGACCACTGGTAACTTGACCAATATTCGCAGCAATGCCAAGTTTGATTTCGGCGTTGCGATGTTGCCCGAGGGCAAGCGTCGTGGCTCACCAACTGGCGGCGGTAACTTCTTTATCTTCGATAAAGCTTCAGCGGCAGAGCAAGAAGGTGCCTACAAGTTCGCGAAATGGTTGACCCAGCCTGAGCGTGCTGCACAGTGGGGTATTGACACAGGCTATGTGGCTGTTTCTCCTGCGTCATACGAGACCCCGGCATTAAAGAAATACGCAGCTGAGTTTCCCCCAGCCTTGGTCGCACGTGACCAGTTGCCTTTTGCCGTGGCCGAGTTGTCGACGCACGACAATCAACGTGTCACCAAGGCTTTGAACGATGCACTTCAGGCGGCGTTGACGGGAGCCAAAACACCTGCCCAAGCGCTTAAGGATGCACAGGCTGAGGCAGATCGTCTTTTACGTAAATATAAGTAATTAGGATCGGGCGCGACCATCACCTATGTCATGACATGGTTGTGTTGGTCGCTCCCTCAAAAATGACCGTCTCTTCGCGCCACATCCACGCTTATTTGTTGCTCTTGCCAGCCTTTGTGTTTCTGGTTGGTTTTACGCATTACCCGGCGCTGGGTACCTTGATCGATAGTTTAATGTCAACGCCCCGTGCTGGACGCTCAGCTGTTTTTGTAGGGCTTGCAAATTATCAAGTGATGAACGAGGATCCCAATTTTTGGAAATCCTTGTTGAACAATCTATGGTTCGCGCTCGCAACCATTCCTATCTCAATTGGACTGTCGATTGCGATGGCGCTTTGGGTAAATGAAAAAATTACAGGCCGTCAGTTTTTAAGATTATCGTTTTTTTTGCCAACAGTGTTGCCCATGATCGCGGTGGCCAACATCTGGATATTTTTCTATACACCTGGCTATGGTTTGATCAACCAGGTGCTTGGTGTGTTCGGGTTCGCCAGCCAGAACTGGTTAGGTGATCCTCAGTTAGCCCTTGGATCCGTCATCGTTGTTGCGATCTGGAAAGAGGCTGGTTTCTTCATGATTTTTTATCTTGCGGCTTTACAGACTCTAAGCCCGAGCTATCAGGAAGCGGCACAAATCGAGGGGGCGAGTCGCTGGTATTTCTTTCGCCGCATACAGTGGCCCTTGTTGATGCCCACCACGATTTTTGTACTGGTCAATGCCTTGATCAATGCTTTCAGAATGGTTGATCACATTATTGTGATGACAAAAGGTGGACCTAACAATGCGACGTCTTTATTGTTGTTCTACCTTTACGAAGTAGGCTTTAGTTTTTGGGATCGGGGGTATGCCTCTGCTTTGACGGCAGTCTTGCTTTTGATTTTGGCAGTCGTGGGCTTGTTGCAGTTCTTTTTGCTTGATCGTAGGACGCATTACAGATGAGCACAGTCACAACGAATCAAGCGCTCGTGCGTCGATCATCCACTGCCTTGGGACAGCCCGCCGGGCTGTTGTCGACGCTTGGCGCCTGGGTCCTCGCCCTTTGTTGGATTTCGCCGCTGCTATATGCATTTTGGGCTGCTATCCATCCCTCCGAGTTTGCCACCAAGCTTATTTGGAATGCGCCACTCACGTTTGATAATTTTGTCGCGGCTTGGAAGGCTGCGCCGTTCGCGCGTTACTTTCTCAACACGACCATGTTAGTCACGATGATTCTGCTGATTCAGCTCGTGTTATGTACGTTTGCGGCGTATGCGTTTGCACGCTATGAATTTTGTGG
Organism: Bordetella parapertussis; assembly: GCA_945897365.1. Lineage (GTDB taxonomy): Bacteria > Pseudomonadota > Gammaproteobacteria > Burkholderiales > Burkholderiaceae_B > Zwartia > Zwartia parapertussis_A. Next base: position 34,150 of record CAMDFD010000003.1, read on the forward strand.
CAAAAACATATTGTTTTCACTGATGCTTGTTCAGCTGATGGTGATGCCTGAGATTTTAATTGTCAGAAACTACCAAACCCTATCTCAGCTTGGCTTGGTAGACACGTTATTTGGTATTGGTCTGCCTTATTTTGCCTCGGCCTTTGCGATTTTCTTGTTACGACAGACATTTAAGACCATCCCTCAAGAGTTGGTTGAAGCCGCGATGATGGAGGGGGCGACCGCTCTGCAGGTGCTGCGTCACGTCTATATTCCTTTAGCTAAACCAACCTATCTCGCCTTTGCGTTGGTCTCGGTCAGCTATCACTGGAATAATTTCCTCTGGCCTCTGGTTGTGACAAACTCTGTTAAATCAAGACCCTTGACAGTAGGCTTGCAAGTATTTTCTTCTAGCGACCAGGGCATTGATTGGTCCATTATCACGGCGGCTACATTGCTGACCTCTGGACCATTATTATTGGGCTTTTTAATTTTCCAACGTCAGTTTGTGCAGTCTTTTATGCGGGCGGGTATCAAATGAAAATTCTGACATGGAATGTCCAGTGGTTTAAAGGACTCGACGGTATCGTGGATATCGAGCGGGTCTTACAAAAAGCCCGCGAAATCGCAGACTTCGATGTGTTTTGCATGCAGGAAATTAGCATTAATTACAACGCCCTGACGGCTCAAACGGTAGCCGATCAGGTGGCACGCCTGCGCGTCCTGATGCCTGAGTATGAGGTTTTTTTTAGTCCTGCTATCGATGAGTTATCTGCCTGTGGAACCTATCGCCAGCAATTTGGTAATGTGATTGCCTCTAGGTTGCCTGTTCGTTTAGTTGAGCAAGTGTTATTGCCTGACCCCAGTCCCACAGGTGAAAAAAATACACCAAGTATGCGACGCGTGTGTCTAGTTTGCACAGTGCAGGCTCCCTGGGGACCTGTGCGTGTAATGACCTCCCATCTAGAGTATTACAACGCCACTGCGCGATTGGCTCAAGTTTCTGCCTTGCGCGACATCCACCTCCAGTCATGCGCTCTGGCTTCTCGTCCGCCAGAAGCACTTCCTGACAGTCCTTATCAGGTCAAGCCTTATACGATGGATGCGCTTCTGTGTGGTGACTTTAATTTCGAAACTGAAAGTGTCGAGCATTCAGCCATGATCAGCCCCGGCGTGAGTGGGGCATTGATGAATGCATGGAGCACCTTGGCACCAGGCCAGAGCTATCCCGCTACTTTCCGTATTTTTGATCGCACTTACGGGCCTGAGCCGGTGGGGTGTGATTTTTTCTTTGTCAGTCCCTCCCTCGCACCTCGCGTGCAGGCCTTCTCTGTTGATCAGCAGACGCAGGTGTCCGATCATCAACCAGTGTTATTGACGCTGCGAGACTAGTTTGGGCTTCTTTTTTGTGCTTTCGAGCACAACAATGGTGTTTGAGCTTCATCACAGTGCCTAATTTTTGATCATTAGCATGGGCCGCACCGCTATGGTGCACCTAAGCGCACCACGCATTGAATACCATGACCTATAAGCGTTTATCCGCGTGACTTAGATGCTGGCACGTATTTTGCTTAAGTCCCTGTACCGAGTTTCTACACAGGGGTGCTCATCATGTCGATATTCTCCAATCCGTTTGATTCAAAGCTTCGTTTGCGTTGTTCGTGTGGTCAGCATGCTTCTGAGGCAGAGCATGAGGCGAGTCATTCAGCATTGACTGAAATGCGTGATCGATCCTCCGAGGGATTGGGTGATCGAGTGGTCGAGCAAGCCGTCATGCGGGCAATGTTTCCGCAAGACGATATGCGTCGAAGATTTTTGCAGGCGGTCGGTGCTCCTACAGCCTTAGCGGCGATTTCCTCTATCTTTCCAATGGCTTTTGCTAAAGAAGCTTTTGCACAAGGTGGAAAGTTAGAAAAGATCAATCTGAAAGTTGGATTTATCCCGATTACGTGCGCGACACCCATCATCATGGCCGATCCCATGGGCTTTTATAAAAAGCAGGGGCTCAATGTCGAGGTCGTCAAAACAGCAGGCTGGGCCGTGGTGCGTGATAAGGCACTCAACAAAGAATACGATGCTGCGCACATGCTCTCGCCGATGCCACTTGCCATTTCAATGGGAGCAGGTGCATCTCCGACACCCTACACAGTCCCCGCGATTGAAAATATCAACGGACAGGCCATCACGCTGGCCGTCAAACATAAGGGCAAGCGCAACCCTAAAGATTGGAAAGGCTTTAAGTTTGCGGTGCCCTTTGACTATTCAATGCATAACTATCTACTTCGTTACTATCTCGCTGAAAATGGCATCGATCCAGATCGTGATGTCCAAATTCGTGTGGTGCCGCCGCCAGAGATGGTCGCAAACTTACGTGCCGATAACATCGATGGTTTTTTAGCTCCAGACCCTGTCAATCAGCGCGCGGTTTTTGATGGTGTGGGCTTTATCCATATTTTGTCCAAAGAGCTTTGGGATGGACATCCATGTTGTGCGTTTGCGGCCAGTAAAGAATTTATGACTGCGAATCCTAATACCTATAGTGCGTTATTACGCGCGATTGTCGAAGCAACGGCTTACGCACAAAAAGCTGAAAACAGAAAGGAAATTGCCGCTGCCATTCATACTCCCAATTATCTCAACCAACCATTGACGGTAGTCGAGCAAGTCTTGACCGGCACATACGCCGATGGTTTGGGTAACGTCAAAAAAGTCCCGGATCGTATTGGATTTGACCCCATGCCCTGGGAGTCCTTTGCAGTCTGGATCATGACGCAGATGCAACGCTGGGGGCAGGTCAAAGGCGAGGTGGATTATCAAAAAATCGCACAGGATGTATTTTTAGCAACTGATGCTCGTCGAGCGATGGAGCAAGCTGGTCTGGCTGTTGCTGCTCCTGGCAGCAAAAAAATCATCGTGATGGGCAAAGTGTTTGACGCAAGCAAACCCCGGGAGTACCTCAATAGCTTTGCGATCAAGAGGGTTTGACGATGATGGGTCATGAGCGTTCGAGAGCGTTTGTTTTGTCGGCATTAATCTTGGCGATTTTCGTGATGTTTTGGCAAATCGCGACCATGCCGACGCAAGGCGTACAAGTGGTTGATGAGGAGTACGCCAAGCTCGTTGGTGCAGCGGCGGCGACCGGTCAAAAATCTACATTTCCGGGACCCCTCGATGTCGGGGCCAAGCTGTTAGAGCACTTGTCGGACCCTTTTTATGATCGTGGAGCAAACGACAAAGGCATTGGTATTCAGTTAGCGTGGTCTGTTTCGCGCGTTGCGCTTGGTTTTGGGTTGGCCGCACTCGTTGCCATTCCACTCGGATTTTTGATTGGGATGTCTCGTTTGTTTTTTCAGGCACTTGATCCGTTTATTCAAGTGCTCAAGCCAATCTCGCCGCTTGCCTGGATGCCGCTTGCCTTATTCACGCTCAAAGACTCTAACGTCTCTGCAGTATTCGTGATCTTCATTTGCTCGATCTGGCCGATGTTGATCAACACTGCTTTCGGCGTGGCCTCAGTGCGTAAGGAGTGGATGGAGGTCTCACGCACACTTGAGGTGAGTCCCCTGCGGAAAGCTTTTTTTGTGATTCTCCCAGCTGCTGCGCCCACGATTATGACAGGGATGAGAATTTCCATCGGCATTGCATGGCTTGTGATCGTGGCCGCCGAGATGCTGGTGGGCGGAACCGGAATTGGATATTTCGTCTGGAATGAATGGAACAACTTGTCGATCGCGAATATTTTGGTAGCGGTCTTGATGATTGGCGTGATTGGCATGTTGCTTGATCTCTGCTTTGCACGATTACAACGTGCTGTGACCTACAAAGATTAAGTATTAGGAGAGTAAACGCGATGCAAAATTTTCTTCAAGTACAAGGACTGCGTAAGGCGTTTCCTGACGTGAGTGGAACAGGTGAGCTGGTCGTATTTGATGACGTGAACTTCACGATTGATCGTGGTGAGTTTGTTTGTATTATTGGTCATTCAGGTTGTGGCAAGACGACGATTTTAAATGTGCTGGCTGGGCTGGAGTCACCGTCTGATGGGCACTCATTCATCGATGGTCGTGAGATCAATGGTCCGAGCTTAGATCGCGGGGTGGTCTTTCAGTCTCATGCCTTGATGCCGTGGATGACAGTGCGCGGCAACATTGCTTTTGCGGTGCGCTCTAAATGGCCAGACTGGTCGCGTGAGAAAGTCGATGCGCATGTCCAGCAGTATATCGATATGGTTCACTTGACAGGCTCCGAGGAAAAAAAGCCGTCTCAACTGTCAGGTGGGATGAAACAGCGTGTCGGTATTGCCCGTGCATTTTCGATCCAACCCAAAATGTTGTTGCTTGACGAACCCTTTGGTGCGCTCGATGCGTTGACGCGTGGAAATATTCAGGATGAGCTTGTCACGATCGTTCGCGGAACACAACAGACAGTGTTCATGATTACGCACGATGTTGACGAAGCGATATTGCTTTCTGACAAAATTTTCCTGATGAGTAATGGTCCTCGTGCTGTCTTGGCTGAGATAGTGACCAATCCTTTGCCTAAGGATCGTACGCGCGCAACGATGCACCATGATCCCAAGTTTTACGAAGTGCGCAACCATCTCATTGACTTTCTGGTGCATCGGTCTAAGACCTATGCAACCGCCGCATGATTTATTTAAACGTTCTGTTCATTCATTAGGAGAAATAAATGGTTTCAAAAACATTGGCAAAACCGATGACACGCGAGGATGTGACGGATTTGATTTATTCGGCAAAGGTGCAAAAGGGACTTAAATGGGCGGATGTTGCCAAGAAGCTCAAGCTTTCAAAAGAGTGGACGACTGCCGCCTGCATGGGTCAGATGACACTCACAAAAGCCCAAGCACTTGTGATCGGCAAGACCTTTGATCTACCCACTGAGGCCATTGCCTTGTTGCAAATTGTTCCTTATAAGGGTTCCTTGCGTAGCTCGGTCCCGACCGATCCGCTGATCTATCGTTGGTATGAAATTGTGAGCGTCTATGGCACCACAATTAAGGAATTGATCCATGAGGAGTTCGGTGACGGGATTATGAGCGCGATCGACTTTTCCATGGATATCAAGCGCGAGCCTGACCCCAAAGGCGACCGTGTCAATGTGGTTTTATCGGGTAAGTTTTTACCCTATAAGTCTTACTAATTCCTGAAAAACCGACCCAGTCCAGATTAAACTGTAAAACTTGCCTGTAGCTAACAGGCACAGTGTTTCTTACAGGAACTGGACATGGCGGTTTTACAAAAAGTCGGTCAGGAAATTATGCAGTGGTCTGAGCGCTTGGCTCAGCACAGCGAGCCAGGCTGGGCAGAAAAGGGTCAGTTGACGGTGACGTATCTGACACCAGCCCATCTGGCTGTGGCATCAGAGCTTAAGGCGCTGATGCAAGAAGCCGGGTTCGATGAGATTTCGGTTGATGCCGTCGGTAATGTTGTGGGTGTTTATCATGGCGACACGACGACTTCTGCGTCGCTGCTAACAGGTTCTCACTACGACACTGTGCGTAATGGCGGCAAGTATGACGGACGTCTGGGCATTCTGATACCAATCGCGGTTGTGAGATCTCTTTCTAGCCAAAAACGACGCTTGCCCTACGGGATCGAAGTCGTCGGTTTTTCCGAAGAAGAAGGTCAGCGATTCCGCGCAACCTTCTTAGCCGCTGGTGCGTTAACAGGGAGTTTCGATCCCGAGTGGTTGACTCAGCGTGACGCCGACGGCATTTCAATGGCTGAGGCGATGAAGGCGGCGGGCTTGCCCGGTACTTTGGCGTCCATTCAGACGATTAAACGCGACCCACAAAAATATCTTGGCTTTGTCGAGGTACATATCGAGCAAGGTCCGGTGCTCTGCGAAAAAGCACTTCCACTCGGTGTGGTGACTTCGATTAATGCCGGTGTTCGAGCGACTTGTAAAACAATTGGTCTGGCGGGACATGCCGGTACAACACCGATGTCGATGCGCCAGGATGCAATGTTGGCGGCGGCTGAGATCAGTCTGATGGCTGAGCAGCGCGCGCGTGCTGACGAGGGTTCAGTGGCGACTGTCGGACAGATTCAAGTGCCTGGAGGTTCGATTAATGTGATCCCCGGTGAGTGTGTCTTTACCTTGGATATGCGCGCGCCCACAGACCCTCAGCGTGATGCGTTGGTGGCTGATATTGTCAAAGAGGCGCACGTAATTGCTGCGCGCAGACAAGTCCAGTTTGAATACACCGAGGTGATGCGCGCGAGTGCCGCACCATCGGACCCTGCCTGGCAGGCCCGTTGGGAGAGGGCGGTCGCCAACATCGGTCAGCCTGTATTTAAACTGAACAGCGGTGCCGGTCACGATGCCATGAAGATGCACACCATCATGCCTCAGGCGATGTTGTTCGTCCGCGGTGGTAATCGTGGCATCAGCCACAATCCTCTTGAGATCATCACGGCCGAAGACGCAACGCTCGCGACGCAGGCTTTTGAAGCTCTATTAGATCAAATCAACTAATCACAATCCAACAACATGAAGAACAACAATCACGCCGAACTCTATGCAAAGCTCGACCAATGGATCGATGCGCACTTTGACGAACAAGTGAAGTTTTTGCAATCGGTGATCCAAGTCCCAACCGATACGCCGCCAGGCAATAACACGCCGCATGCGTTGCATGTTGCCAAGCTCATTGAGACCTTTGGAATGCAGGCTGAACAGCATGCTGTGCCGGAGGCTGTGGTTCGTGAGGCCGGATTAGAGTCGATTACCAACCTGATCGTCAAAAGGCAGTATGCGGACGGTGGCAAAGTCTTGGCACTCAATGCGCATGGCGATGTCGTACCGCCCGGAGACGGCTGGACCCATCCACCTTATGCGGGCGAGATTCATGAGGGCCGTATTTATGGTCGTGCCGCAGCCGTCAGCAAGTGTGATTTTTCGACATACATCTTTGCTGTGCGTGCGCTAGAGTCTCTCGGTGTTCCTTTAAAAGGTCGCATTGAGCTTCAGTTCACGTATGACGAAGAATTTGGCGGCGAGTTGGGCCCAGGCTGGTTGCTAAAAAACAATCTCACCAAGCCCGATTTAGCGATTGCTGCGGGCTTTAGCTATCAGATCATTACCGCGCACAACGGCTGCTTACAGTTCGAAGTCACCGTCAACGGAAAAATGGGTCACGCAGCCGTCCCCACCTCAGGCGTCGATGCCTTGCAGGCTGCAGTCAAGATCATGAACGCTTTGTATGGCCTGAATGAAACCTACAAGTCCGTCAAGAGTCAGGTTCCAGGCATTAATCATCCCTATCTGAACATCGGTTTGATTCAGGGCGGTACCAATACCAATGTGATTCCTGGAAAAGTCGTCCTCAAGCTTGATCGTCGGATGATTCCCGAAGAGGATCCTGCCCAAGTCGAGGAAAGCATTCGCGCGACGATCGACGCAGTTTGGAAGCAAATCCCCGGTATTACTGCTGAAACCAAGCGTATTTTGTTGGCGCGTGCGCTCAAGCCTCTGCCAGGTAGCACCGAACTAGTCGAGGCATTACAAACCCATGCGGAACAACAGTTTGGTGAAAAAGTACCTGCTTGCGGTACACCGCTTTACGCAGATGCGCGCTTGTATTGCGAGGCCGGTATTCCCGTCGTGTTGTATGGTGCGGGTCCACGCACTGTCGAGGAAAGTCGTGCTAAACAGCCCGATGAGCGTTTAGAGCTCGAGGATTTGCGTCGGGCGACGAAAGTCATCGCCCGAACCTGCCTCGATATGATGGCAACTTAGGCTGAAAAGCGGTAAAGCTTTTGTGGGTTATCCACCATCAGTTGCTGCAGTAACGCTGGCTCAGGTGCGATCTGGGCCAGCGCATTGACCAAGACTCCATCGTCTGGAATATGCGTATGGTTGGGGTGCGGCCAGTCCGAGCCCCACACGCAACGATCTGGGTAGGTCGTCACAAGGTGTCGGGCAAAGGGAATGCCTTGTTTGTAGGGTGGTTGTGCATCGATGCGATCGATGCCGCTGACCTTGACCATAAAGCCGGGTAGTTCCAAGAGTCGACAAAATGCTTGAAAGTGCGCATGCTCCAAGCCGAGCGTGGCATCAACGCGACCCATGTGATCCATGACGACAGGCACGGCGGATTGCTTGAGCAACGGCATCATCTCTTTGGCATGCATCGCGTGTAGTTGGAGCTGGAGGTGCATGCCCAAAGGTTCAAGGCGGCGGGTCAGGGCGATGACTTGTTCGGGCGTGTAGTCAATCTTGTAGCCTGGCATAAAGTGAAATCTCAGACCACGAAAGCCGACAGAGGCCAGGCGCTTGAGCTCTATGTCACCCAGATCGACAGGTGTGAGGGCGACGCCTAGGTATCGCCCCTCGGCAGCCCGCATGGCATCCTCAACAACGCTATTGTCAAATCCATGCAAAAGTGTGTTGACGATGACACAGCGTTCAATACCTAGTTTTCTATGTAAGGCAAAGAGGGTTTCTTTGGGGGCATCTGCAGGGGTAAAACCGCGGCTTTCCGCATAGGGGAACTTATCATTTGGACCGAAAACATGAACGTGCGAGTCCGTGGCGCCGCGAGGTAGCTTAAAAGTAGCGGGGCTGGGATTGTCCAAGTAAGTCTTGATGATTTCTGACATCTTGTGTCTCTACTATGAGAATGATTGTTTGGGATATGTTTCAAGGCTATTTTTACACAGCCCGCGATTGTTTCGCGTATTGGCTAAAAAAAGCAGAGTCTTTAAAAAAATGCTAGACTTTCGCCTCTCAGTTAGAAGTCAATCAGATTTCTGACTGTTTGGGGCGCATTAGCTCAGCCGGTTAGAGCGACGGAATCATAATCCGCAGGTCCCCTGTTCGAATCAGGGATGCGCCACCAAAATAGACAAAACCCACATGAGAAGTCTCTGTGGGTTTTTTTGTTTGCCTGACTCTTTCATCTGCTATGTATTCATGGGTATGTCTTACCAAATCATGTCTAAAGGTGTTCGGAAACTATCAGAGTACAAGTGACTATTGTTGCAAGGGTAAACCATGACTGTTTTCAATATAGATTTGCCCTATTGTCTAGGCAAATAATTGCATCATCTCACAGCAGATTTAGCATCTTGCTGAGCCCATCGCCTCAGATTTCGAACACACTAAAATCCTTAAGGATGAAAGAATGAAACGCATTCCTGGTTTAGCGCTTGCAATCTTGACAGCTGCTCTGATAAGTGCCTGTGGTGGAGGAGGCGAGAGCACTTCTTCCTGTGCTGAAACTGGACCTTATGCTTGTAAAACGGGTGCCACTGAACCTTTGTATACCTATCAATGGGCATTAAATGCTGCGCAAAGTTTCTTTGCTGGTTATCCCCTGGTTGCTGATGGCACGACAGACTTAAATGTGGAGGCTGTCCATGCTCAAGGTATTAAAGGGCAAGGCGTTAATGTGATGGTCTTGGACGATGGTCTCGAGATCAATCACATTGATCTTAAAGCCAATATCAATCCTGCAATGACATGGAATTTTCAAACCAATACGCCTGATCCGACGCCAACCGATTCAGATGATGCTCATGGCACTAATGTTGCTGGGATGATTGCGGCCGTTCAAAATGGTATTGGTGTGATGGGCGTCGCCCCTAGGGTGACGCTTGGTGGTGCGAAACTAATTGGACTTTCAAAAGGTAAAGTAGCAAATGTGGTTGAGGCCTTTGGTGGCGCCCTTTGGTCCAAAAATACAGATGTATTTAATGCGTCATTTGGCATAGCCCCAACTACACCCCCTGATTACAATCAGACCTCTGCAGCAAACGCGGCGCTTCAGAGTTTTCCCAATCTGCGTCATGGTCAAGGTGCCGTGATGGTCAAGAGCGCTGGCAATGATTACAATGGTGTCAGGGAGGAGGAGAACGGTAGTGCCTACATTGCTTCTTGTCCAAAATTCGAGTACCTGGGTGGTTCGCATAGTCTAGTTAGTTGTGATAACCCATCATCTGACACAACAAATCTGGAACTACCGGTTATTGTCACCGCCGCGGCAAATGCCATGGGATACAAATCTAGCTACTCTTCTGCGGGCTCTGTCGTCTGGTTAACGGGTCTTGGAGGCCAACTTGGCGCGCTTGGTGATTATGGTGAGGCGGGTAGTGCTATAGATGATCTAGGCCCGCAAATCTACTCAACCGACTTAATGGGTTGTGATCGTGGATATAGCAAGAATGACGAATCTCCAGATTACAAATCACAATTTGTGATCGGCGGTACAGCCATCAATAAAGAAAAAAATCCAAACTGTGATTTCAACCAAATGAATGGCACCTCATCTTCAGCGCCCACTGTGACGGGAGTTGTAGCATTAATGTTAAGCGCTAATCCCAAGCTTGGCTGGCGTGACATTCGTGACATTCTGCGCAGAACAGCCCGCCAGATAAACCCTGATTATGGTAACCAGGATTACCGCAATTACCAGGTCAATCTCACGTTAAATCCTACGCTATCAGATAGCACGAGCACAGAATTATCTGATGGGTCTTCGGCAGCAAGAATTGATTACGGTTGGCAAACTAATAAAGCAGGGAATAAATATTCAACGTGGTACGGTTTTGGTTTGGTTGATGCGACAGCTGCAGTAAGTATGGCTAAAGTCTATACCGCCTATAAGCCCACTCAGCTCGTTGTACCAACATGGTCAGAAGGCATTTCAGGTAGCGAGGTTATGTATGGCAAGGTGAAAGAGCTTGGGAAGTTTAGCGTTGATAGCGAGAAGGCAGTAGACATGATTCAATTGAGTTTTGCCGCCAGCCAAAGCGACGATATTGAATATAATGTTTGTATGGGCAGTGTCGGTGTTTTTCTAAAATCCCCACAGGGCAGCGTCTCTGTATTAAGCACACCCTACAATGTTTTTTACGGCAAAACTAGACATCCTGCAGATACACGCGATGGCGGCAAGATTGGTCCAGATTCAACTTATGTCTTGGGTTCGTATGCCTTTTATGGAGAAAGCTCTAAGGGTGAATGGACAGTTTATGCTGTGAGCGGGACGCCACTGAGTGATTCCAAATGTTCGGGTAACCCCAAGCTCGATGTGTCTTATCGCATCTATAACGCAGAATGATTAAAGGATTACATGTTATGTATAAAAAACTAATGGTCATCGCAGCAACATTTGGATTAGGACTTTCGGGGCTGGCTCATGCACAAAGCAACAATCAATTGGGTACAACGCTGACTCCAGCGCAGATTAGTGAGTTAGGCACACTCAAATCTTTTACTGTTGGCAAGATGACCTATCGTATCCTACCTGGTGGACAGGGGGTAAGCACCTATGTCATTAATGATCAAGGAAAGCTAGGCATATGCAATGGAGAAGTTCTCATTTCAGGAGTATCTACAGATCAGGCAAAGAACGCGCTGAGCGCGTATCAATCTTCGATTGTTTCGACAACAGTCTACGACAGCCTTAAAATGGTGTCAGCTAAATTTAGTAGTCTGCAAGAGGCTGCCAATGCCCGCAATGAATTAGCGACGACCCTTGTTGGAGCTACGGTAACCTTACCTATTACCTTTAACATACCTAAAGTGAGATGACCTTGTCCCAAAAACTTGGGGTATTCAAAACTAGAGGTTAGGCAAAGTGTGCGCGTGTGACTTCGTGCGCACTTTGAAAGATGTGTGACACCACCGCAATATGTGTTCCCCGGACGCAAACGTCACAGCGTTCCGCCGTGATCAGGCAATAGCTTTCAAAATCAACTTAGTCATTAAATGTTAAGAATTCAAAAATTATTGGATCAGAAGATAGGCTTTATTGGATATGGAAATCACCCCAATATATGGGCTACTAAATGTTAAAAAAACCAGGCAAGTTGGAATAAGAACTGTAGCGGTTGCAATGAACATCGCCACCACTAAAGACTTTGGTTTTGCTGCGTGAATAAATGCAACTGAGAGTAGAACAAGCAAAGCGAGTAATAAAATTCCGCTTATCCGTAATGGATGAACATCAAACGATGCATAGGCCAAACGGATACTGCGAGCGTTATTGACGGTCTGAAAGGCATTCATTAACACCTTCGCTTCGGCATTATTGTTCAATTGATTAGCAGCTTTGAATAAATCAGAACGCATCGCTATAAATTTTTCTATCGTCTCTGGGGCGTCTTTTTTGTCTGACGTGAGTGTTTGCCACTCTTCATCAACAACAGATTTTGCGTATATGCGTGTCGTATTGACTAGATTGTTACCTTTTAGCTCCGGAATCGTATTGGTAAGGCTAATGATCTGAATAAGTCCCTGACTTTCAGTCTTGATGGCTTGTGACGCGATGTTGTAGTTTTCCCAAATTGAGGTGCCCATCAAGGCAGTGGATAAGGAAAATAATACAGCTGGTAAGCCAAAGAAAGGAGCCACAACTCCCTCGTACTGCAGCATCAATGGCCGGGTTTTTGGCGATAGAAAAATGCGAGTAATGATCACCGCAATAGCGATAAATACAAAAATAATGAGCAGGACTAACGTGATTTCGTCGTCAGCATTTATGTTTGGCATTTTGATCGTACCGTTTATTTGCGTTGGTAATTCCCGCCGATTGATTCAACAATACCATCAATGCCCCACTATTTCATGAAAATTTCGATGGTCTACCACGGGGATGCCTCGTGAGAAATTCCCGACGCTCTAAGTAAACTATGCTAACTTAAGTGGTCTAGGGTCGTTGAGGGTTTGTGAATGCAGAACCTTATCTTTTGCACTAGTAGGAGGTGTTCTGATGCGCATCGAACTTTCTGAGGCAGAGCAAACTCCGCTCGAGGCCGTTCTGTTCGCCGGTTTAATGGGTTTTAACGGCCCTTTTATCGGCCCACATGTCTACAAGCCGCTGCGGCTGATGGTCTTTCGGGACGGCGAGGATGTTCCAGTCGGCGGCATCCACGGCCATTACCTCGCCGCCTGGCTTTATATCCAATTATTTTACCTGCCCGAGGACTTGCGTCGAGGTGGGCTTGGTTCGCAGCTGATGCAACAGGCTGAAGATGAAGCTCGAGCGCGTGGCTGCGTCGGCATCTACCTCGATACGTTTAGCTTCCAAGCGCGGCCCTTTTACGAAAAGTTGGGCTTCACCCTGTTCGGCACCATTCCCGACATCCCGCCAGGCCATTCCCGTTACTTTATGATGAAACGTTTCGAATCATAATCCGCAAGTCCCCATTTCGGATCAAGGATGCGCCACCAAAAAATTATGTAAAATGAAATACTTATGATTGTTTTATGAGTTGATTAGAAATAAAAGTATCTAAGTTATATATTTTTTAAGATCAGACAGAAACCCACATGTGAAATCTCTGTGGGTTTATTTTTATATGACTCTTTCATCTACTACGACCAATGCCTTAAAACCTGTAGCCAAGACCGACAAGAACATTCATACTATTTGCATTAAATGATCCAGTAGTACTCACGTAAGTCTCGCCGACCTTGCTCTTGTTCAAACTGGCATTACCAAACTTTGCATAGTTTGCTTCTCCAAATCCATACCATCCACCAGAGATGTTTTGCTTGTAGCCTAGACCTAAAGAATATCCGTTCATCTGTATAGTGCGTCCATCCGTATTGATTGTTGCACCGGTATATCCAATCTTTGCGTAAACCAATTTATCTTTCGCAATGAGAAGACTGGGTGAAACGAAAATATTGAACAAATCTTTTCTGAGATAATTTTTAGTGACTGAAAGCTCACCTACGAACGTATTGATTGATGCGGTGTAGTCAGAGCGCCCCTGAATGGGTGAGTACTCAGCGCCAATTCCAAGCAAAAAACTTGGCGTCAAAGAAAAGTTATATCCAACCCCCACGGCGCCTGCAAGACCTTCAGGTTTTTTACCCGAAGCCGAGTAGCTATTTCCGAGAACGGTCCCGCCTGAAAAGAGTGGTGATACCTTCTCATAACCAACACCAGCTTGCGCGTAGAATCCCTCAAACCTGCTTTGTGCTTGAGCTGTACCAACTAAGCCCGCAATGAGTACGGTCATGAAAAATTTTTTCATTTTTTTCTCCAATACGTGGTGTCAGTACTGTGGTGGATACTAAAAAAATTATATTTTGTTATACACATTATTAGAAAAAATGAACCGACCGTCGTTACCTTCTCGTAATCTTTTAATTTCGTTAACTTATGAGCTGATTATGCGATAGATCATATTAAGCTATTCGCGATATGAAGAGCCATTTAAAGTTGTCATGCGCCATAATCTGTTAGGAAGATCTGGGGATTGTTGGTTGCCTACTCAGACTTTCGTCAGTAATATTAAAGATTCTTATTTTCTATAAGCCTTTACCATCGAGCCCGTTCTTTCAAGCCGCGACGACGAGTCGGCCTTCTTTCCGTTCGGTCCGCTTTATCCGTTTCCCTCGAGATTCGCCAATGTCGGGCGTAACACTTCCGTGGGTTCCGGCATGTCGCAGGGCTATCGCATGCATTACATCGACGAAGGCACCGGCCCCGTCATAATATGCCTGCATGGCAATCCCACTTGGGGTTTTCTGTTCCGTAATTTAGTCGCCAACCTGCGGCATAACTTCAGGGTGATCGTCCCTGATCATCTTGGCTGCGGTCTTTCCGATAAGCCCTCGGATGTCTTCTTCCGCGCAGCCGATCGCATTGCCCATCTTGAGGAACTCCTCGACCACTTAAACGTCGACAGCTTTTCGTTAGTAATGCATGACTGGGGGGGGCCGATTGGTACCGGCCTCGCGGTGCGTCGTCCCACCTCTGTTGAGCGGTTGATTTATTTCAACACCACCCTCGCTGAGACGTCCTTGCTTCCTAGGACAATCAAGCTGGCGGCGTCACCCTTAATCGGTAGACTGTTGACACAGCACACGATGAGTTTCGTCAAATTGCTGACTTCGCTCGGTGTTTCCGACGCTCTTGAGAAGGAGATCAAGGAAGGCTACCATCGCCCCTACCGTACCCAAACCAGTCGCCGAGCCATTTGGGGTTTTGTCCGCGACATCCCGTTTTCTCGCTCCCATCCCACAGCGGTTTTGATGAACGATGTGGTGGCTAGGCTGCCGACGCTTTTAGACAAGCCGGTAAAAATTCTGTGGGGAATGAAAGATCCTTGCTTCCATCCGAGTATTTTCCGTCATTTCTCCGCCCACTTCCCTCAGGCAGACTTGGTACAAATACCCCAAGCCTCCCACCTTCTGCTCGAAGATACTGCTGTTGAGATTGTCGCAGCGGTACAAGACTTCCTGCGGCCGCTCGCATCTAGCTCCGGTGGCGAGTTTGGTTCAGGTTTCACGTCAAGTGCTGTGCGGATAGCCCCATCTAGGGATCCACGGCTACAGGGCAGTGGGCTTTATGGAGCGCTGCATGCAGCAGCCGCGGCGATGCCGTGGGTACCGGCTGTGACGAAAGTATCCTTCCCTTTATGGGGCGATCGTCCGCAGTATGACGTGATCGATTTTGCAGCCCTGACTTATCGCATCAGTGCATATGAACACGGTCTAGCAGCAGCCGGACTGCAGGCTGGCGATCGTGTGATCATGCTTGTGACGCCAGGCGCTGACTTTCTCGCACTGAGCTACGCAGTGATGGGGCGCGGTGGTGTCCCCGTGTTTATTGATCCAGGAATGGGTATCGATGCGGTGGTGGCTTGCATACATGAAGCTCAGCCAAGCGGATTCATCGGTGTGCCTAAGGCCCATCTGCTTCGGCTCAAGGCCTCAAATTTGTTTAGCTCACTTCGTTTCTGCATCGTCGTCGGAAGGCTGCCGGTGTTTGGCGCGACGCGACTGAGTGACCAACTCAAGCCTGGGGTGAGTCTGCCAGTACCGATTCCACGGCAAGCAGAAGACGCTGCCCTCGTGGCCTTCACGTCGGGTGCCACCGGTCGGCCCAAAGGCGTTATCTTCACCAACCGCACGCTCACAAAGCAGCTCGCTGTATTTCGCGACAATTTTGGCTTTCGTAGCGGTGAGCAAGATCTGTCGCTACTGCCTATTTTTAGCCTCTACACTTCGGCCCTTGGCGTGGGGAGCATCTTTCCGCCGCTCGACCCTAGTCGTCCTCTTTCACTGGTGCCCAAGCAGATCATCCGCGTAATGCATGACCTCGGCAATCAGACATCTTTTGGCTCTCCGACGCTTTGGGCGAAGCTCGCCCGTTATTGTCAACAGACCGGCACGTTGTTGCCGCAGTTGCGTCGTGTGTTTGTTGCGGGTACGTCTGTTTCGCCGGAAACGCTTGATCTCCTTAAGGCCGTGTGCCCGCAGGCGGAGAGCTTCACTCCGTACGGTGCAACTGAGGCGCTCCCCGTCACGCTCGCAGCTGCAGCCGACCTACGCAAGTATCCAATGGTGTCTGCGTTATCTGGCGAACAGGGCACACCCGTTGGCCGAGCCATTGAATGTGTACAACTCCGTGTCGTACAAATTTTGGCTGGACCGACAGATGTATTGCTTGTTGATTGCCCTGAGCGTGTAATCGGCGAAATCCTCGTCAGTGGTGAGACGGTTAGCCTCGAGTATCTTTCGCGACCTGAGGCGACCACGGCAAGTAAGGTTTGCGAGGGCGGCCGTGTCTGGCATCGCATGGGCGACATGGGATATCTCGACGGTAACGGCCAACTCTACTTCTGTGGCCGCAGGGTCCACATTGTCGTCGCGTCAGAGCGGATTTTTCACAGCGTACCTGTGGAGAATGTCTTCAACCGTCACCCGGAGGTCAGCCGCACGGCACTTATCGGTGTGGACGGCCTACCGGCAGTTGTGGTCGAACCGCGATCGCGGTTGCTCGATTTGGCCGCCCGTCGCCGACTAGCGGGTGAACTCCGGACCCTAGGTGCTGCTGATTTAGTCACCTCACCCATAAAGCGATTTTATTTTCACCCCTCTTTTCCTGTCGATGCTCGTCATAATGCCAAGATCTTTCGTGACAAGCTCTCGGTCTGGGCGGCTACGCAGATGGCAATCGAGATTGACGATTCCACGATTGATCTCGGAGGCCTCGTATGAAAGTACTCGTCACCGGGGGAGGCGGTTTTGTCGGCGGTGCGCTTTGTCGGCGACTGCGGGATCTTGGTCACGACGTCACGGGGCTCGGCCGCCGGGTTAGTTCGGGTCTAATCGCTCTAGAGTTCGAGGGCATCCGCACCGTGATCCATGATCTTTCCTTGTTAGAGAGGGTGAGTGATCTGGCAAGGCTCTTTGTCGACGTCGACTGCGTTTTTCATGCGGCGGCGCACGTAAAAATGTGGGGACCGCGCGAGGCGTTTGTCCGCGGTAATATCCAGGCCACCAACAATGTGATCGCGGCCTGCCGTGCAGCGGGTGTGTCGAAACTTGTATTTACCAGTTCGCCGAGCGTGGTCGCTTCAGATCATGACCTTCGGGGTGTTGACGAATCAGTGCCTTATCCGAAGCAGTATCGGGCGTACTACCCGGAAACGAAGGCGATTGCGGAGCGGGCCGTACTTTCGGCACACAGCGTGACCCTGCGGACAATTGCGTTGCGACCGCACCTTATCTTTGGTCCTGGAGATACGAATCTCGTGCCAACGATTCTGAATCGGGCTCGTGCTGGAAAGCTTGTGCAGGTGGGCGACGGCAAGAATCTCGTCGACCTCACATATATTGACGACTGTGTCTCGGCTCACGTGCTCGCGGCAGCTGCCCTCGACGAGCGTCCAACTGCTGGTGGAAGGGCGTTTTTCATCAGCCAAGGCACGCCTGTCCCGCTATGGGAATGGATCGGAAGAATCTTGATAATTCATGAAGCACCGTCTGTGCAGCGGCAGCTTTCAGCATCCTCGGCGCAGTTTTTGGCGACGATTGCCGAGACTGTTTGGAAAACCACCCGTCTCTCCTCAGATCCTCCGTTGACTAGGTTTCTGGTCAAAGAAATGTCGACCGACCACTATTTTGATATTAGCGCTGCGCGTCGGGAGCTTGGTTACATTCCCACCTGCACAGTCTGGGAGGCAACCGAAAAAAAATGATCACTCGCTGAAACGTAAAATCTAAACCTCGGACAGAGGCCTGTTAAAAAAGTTACCATTGAAATCCGAGAAATCGCGCGTTGAGCCCGCTGCCAAATGCGGTTAAAAGAACCTTTTGGTCCGGCTGGATATTTTTCTCAGTAGCACCGATCGCCAAGGCCGCGGGCAAAGCGGCCGAGACCATGTTGCCATAACGCTTGTAGATCGCAAAATCTTTGTCGAAGTCTAGGCCCATCTCGCCATAAAACGCCTCGTTAACCTGCCGACCGACTTGATGGCAGAATACGTGGTCTATTTGATCTTTTGTCCAACCGAGTGACGCGGTAATGTCTGGAAAGGCACGCCCGCCGAGCTTTGCAGCAGCAATCATCAGTTGGGTCGCGTTAGAGGTCATGATGGGTGCGATCTCCTCTCCTTGACCAACGCTAAAGTCGCCGTTGCCGATGCAGAGATTATGGTGCTTTGATGCCGAGCGCGTTGCGCCCCCTAAAAACTTGTGACCGCTTGTCGCGATGCTTTCGTGACAGAGCACAGCTGCGACGGCACCGCAACCTAGCGTAAGGGTGGGGAGCATCTGCAGGAGTTTGTGACGGGTGATGGTGCGATCGCCAAGCAGCTGCTCGCAGGTGGTGTTCACCACCTTTGAGATGTTCTCGCCTGAACAGATGATCCCTGCCTGCACAGTACCCGCCTCAATGAGATGGGCGAGCATAATCATACCGTCGCTGAACCCGATGCAGGCGTTTGTGATGTCGAGTGCCAGTGACTCCTCGGGGATGTTGAGATTATGGTGCACAAGGCAGGCGGTGGCCGGCTCGAAAAAATCTCGCGATACGGAGCAGTTGATGACAGCACCAATCTGATCTGGACGAAAGCCCGAACGATCGAGAGCCTCGCGTGCAGCCACAGTGGCGACGGAGCTAGGAGTGACGTCTGGGGTCCACATTGCCCGGGTGCTTACGCCGCTCACGCGTTCTAGGGTGCCTGTCGGAATCTCTAGCCGCTTATAGACTGGCGCGATCTGATCTTCGATCTCCGCGGAAGACAATAGTGTGGTCGGGAAATGCAGACCGAACGACTCAATGCAGACATGCTTGAACAGAAACGAAACCATCAAATACTCCTGTACTGCGCAATTATAAAACACCTAAAGAAGTTCTTTGTTGTACATAAAGATTATGCCTGAACACACACACTGTCTGACGTCGGTAAGTGTGAGATAAAGAGAGGAACTTTGACCTGAAACTGCCAAACGTTTTTTATAGTTGTGCCCGCAGAAACTAGCCACTAGATTGACCTGCCAAGATTGCTAAATTTCGAGCGATTGGTGCAGTGTTTACCGAAGTCCGATCAACTCGGATTGTGTGTCAGTCTCACTAAATTGCCGACTCTGCAGCCAGAGTTAGCTCACCTGAATAAACGCAGCCGACTGTCATAAATCCCAGTTTTTATTTTCCTATGGGATGTTTCACATAACCATCACGCGTTTGTGGAAGTTTTGTACCTAGGATGGCACTTGCGACTTGTGTCCGTAGTATCTGAGCCGTACCACCAGCAATCGTAAACATCCTCGCATCACGCACATGTCGTTCAGCAGCGAACTCGCGCGAGTATCCACTAGACCCGAAGAGTTGCAGTGAGTCATTGGTGACTTTAATGGCGGTCTCAGCAGCAATAATTTTAGCTTGAGCGGCTAATTTTAAATCTGGGAAGCTACCCACCGGCACATTGGCTGCGCGATGAAGCATGAGCCGTGCCGCATCAAGAGCAATAGACATATCAGCAATCATCCACTGCAATCCTTGAAACTCAGCAATCGGTCGGCCAAATTGTTTGCGCTCTTTGCTGTATAGCACCGCTTCTTCAAAGGCGCCCACAGCGATACCAAGCGCCACAGTCCCCGCACCCACGCGCTGCGCGTTGTATGCGTTCATGAGCGCAGCAAAGCCTTTACGTAAATCACCGAGCGGCTTGAGCGCCATCGATTCATGTACTTCAAGGTTGATAAAGTCTACGTAGGTTTCAGGGATGCCACGCACACCCATTGCGGGGGTACGTTTAGCGATCACGAGCTCTTTGGGTTCGTTGCCATCACGTACAACGATAAAGCCACCAATGCCTTGCTCAATACCATCTTCAAATACGCGCGCAAAAATCAGGTGCAAGCGTGAGACGCCGCCGCCAGTGATCCAGTATTTTTGACCATTAATCACGTATCGATCGCCCTTTTTGTCGGCGCGTGTGGTCATTTCACTCGCAGCACTTCCGGCATTGGGTTCAGAGATACAGATGGCTGGTTTGTCGCCCGACAGCACACACTCTGCGGCAATCTTCTTTTGCTCTTCGGTGCCGTAGGCCATGATGGCGCCGATTGCACCCATGTTGGCCTCAACCGTGATGCGACCCATGGTTGCACAGGCTTTGGCCATCTCTTCGATCACGAGTGTTGTTTCAAGGTAACCAAGGCCCCGACCGCCGTAGGCTTTTGGTACAGTCATTCCCATAAAGCCTGCTGCATTGAGCTTGGCGATGTTGTCCCAGGGGTACGCCTCTGTGGTATCGGTCTGAGCTGCGGTAGGTTTAAAAACTGTTTGTGCTAACTCACGTGCTTGGGCTTGGATAGCGAGTTGTTCGTGCGTCAAAATAGTCATTTTGGATCGTTTGTCTGTAGGTTTAATGTTGTTCGAGCCAGTCACGCAAAATCTCTTGTTCGTGCTGGTTACGAATGGGAGGGGCATGCCGATACTGTACTGGTGTTTCAGAGAGCTTTAAGGGATTGGCGATCAGGCTCACTTCCCCCGAACCTGCAAGAGGGTGGGGCATCCGTACCTCGGCACCACGATGTTGAAGGTGCGGGTCATTGAAAACTTGCTCAAGGTTATTGACGGGCCCGCAGGGCACACCTACTTTTTCGCAGGCAGCAAGCCAGAAAGCGCGTGATTTCTTTTGAAGGGCATCCGTGACGATCCCTACCACGGCCTGTCGATTCATCACGCGAGAAACGTTCGTCGCGTATTTAGGGTCATCGGCAGCGGCTGCAATATCCGCAATTTGACAGAGTTTTCTAAATTGGCTGTCATTGCCTGCAGCGATAATGATGGGGTCATCGGCGGTCGGAAAGACTTGATAAGGCACGATATTGGGATGTCCGTTGCCAAGTCTGACCGGATTTTCGTTGGAGTTGAGATAGCTCGTGCCGGCATTAATGAGCCATGACACTTGTGTATCGAGGAGCGATACGTCAATTTGTTGCCCTTTTCCTGTTTGGTCTCGGTGGCGCAAGGCTGCTAGGATGCCTACGGTTGCATACATGCCGGTCATGACGTCAGCAATCCCGACACCCACCTTGATAGGTTGACCTTCAGGTTCGCCAGTCAAGCTCATGATCCCGCCCATGCCTTGAATCAAGAAGTCGTAACCCGCGCGCGTGGCGTAAGGACCGGTTTGACCAAATCCCGTGATTGAGCAATACACCAAGCGGGGAAACCGTTCTTTGATTTGATCATAGGCCAGACCATAGCTGCTCAGACCGCCCACTTTGTAGTTTTCAACCAAGATATCGGCATTTTCCAGCAAGCGCATGATGAGCTTTTGGCCTTCCGCGCTTGCAATGTCGATTTCGATGGAGCGTTTGTTTCTGTTTGCACACAAGTAATAAGCGCTTTCTGACGTGGGCTGGCCGTCAGCATCCTCAACGAACGGAGGACCCCACTTGCGAGTGTCATCACCTTCGCCTGGCTTTTCAACTTTAACAACGTCAGCACCCAGGTCACCCAGAAGTTGGGCTGCTGAAGGACCCGCAAGGATCCGAGAAAGATCCAACACGCGTATGCCTGAAAGTGAAGAGGGGGTCATTACCAACTCCATTAAAACATTTTGTTTTTTATGATTTCGATAGTATCGCGGTTTCAAGTAGGACGTGCAACGCTGACTCGATGCTGCCTAGTCTCTGCATGATTTACTCGAGAACAAAGTTAATAGGAATATTGACCCACATTTTTTGATGTTGATGTCCTTTTTTTCCTGGGTTAAAACGCCATTTCATTACGGTTTCTAAAGCAGCTCGATCCAAGCGATGATGGCCACTCGATTGGTGAATAATAGCTTGAGAGCTTCTGCCCTCAATATCGATTTCTACTGCTAAAACAACTTTTCCCTGTTCGCCTCGACGGCGACTTAGTTTCGGGTAGGGCGGTGGGGGATTGTGTAAGTGCTCAGCATGGGTAATGGGAAGTGTCAATGCATCTTGGCTTTTAGTGCCCTGACTATTTGTGGTTGTGTTTTTTGTGATGACGTTAGTTATGCGAGATGTTGAGGTTGTAGGTGGTTGATCGACGGAGGCGATGGGAACGGAGATTGCTTCGGCTGATGTAGATGTAGAAGTTGATGTAGATGTAGATGTAGATGTAGATGAAAATGTTGATGTCAGTGCCGATATCGTTTGGTTTGAGTGTTGTGAGGAAGTAGGTGTGGGGTCCTGCACTTCAATGAGAAATGATTCAATCAGCATCACAGTCTCACTTTTCGATACCTTTTTGGAAGGGTATCCACCCATTGAGATGATGATTGCAATGTGAACACATGCAACGGCAATAAAACTTCCCGCACTAAAACTGCGGGAAGTTTGCCTGTTGCGGTTTAAGACAAGCATGGAATGCGTTGTTGTTGATTCAAACAACGCAATCTATCACAAATGAGAATGATTATTATTTATCTTAATGTGCTCTTACATGCTTTTGCATGCTCTTACATTTGCTTACTTTTTAGTGTTTTAAGACCACGTCGTATTCTCATCAAACGGGTATACGGGGCGCGTGAGTTTTGTATAAGGGAAGCGGGTATGGTCAGCACCTGTGACACCACCGCCATCGCATTCCACCAGTGCTTTGGCGATCGGGACAAATACAGGTCTACAGTACATGCGTGACTTGAGCAAAATAAATCGATGACTTGGAGCATCGATCCCGATATGGGAAAAAATCCCCAAGTCCCAGTGTTCTTGTGGCGTTTCAGTAATCATGACTTTGGCTTGTGGCAAATCTAGACAAACGGTACGTCCCATATGGATACGTTGCCCAGTGTAGGTGGGGCCTGAGACGACATATTGCCCATTAGAGATTGCGGAAACGACCCCTGTGAGAGGGCGTAGCGGGTGCGTGACACCGAGTTGCGTCAGGGGAACTTTGTCGCCGACTTGTAGTGTCACCGTGGCACGAAGTCCTGCTTTGATAAGCTGATCGACCGCCTTTGGATCGCAAATCGGTCCTACAACAATATCCTCAAGCCCTTGTTTGAGGGCTTCGTGCAGCACATTCATGTCGTCGCAAGTCCCTCCCGACATGCAATTATCACCATGGTCGAGCAGCAGTACAGGACCTGTGCCAGGTTCATTCGCAATGGCTTTGGCGCGTGTAATAGAAGTAGCGAGAGGTTCATTTTTATAAATGAAATCACTGCGTCTGGACCAAATAAACTCGGCAATGCGTTGCGCAACTTCATCAGCGGCTTGGGCGTCATTGTCGCTCACCACAACAACACTAATACAGGGTGCTGCAATGTCTGCGAGTGGAAAGCCAGCAAGCACGGAAACGCCAAGCATGCCCTGGACTTCTGCAGCACGCGCGAGCTCGACCGCTTCATGCATGGGCCCGATGTCGGTTCGGCTACAGAGTGTATTGAGCGTTAACGGCAAGCGTCGCCAGGCGAGTCTGGGTTTGATGCGTTGATTGATCATATCAACGAGCAAGCGGCCTGCATGCGCACCGGTCTCATACATGTCCACATGTGGGTATGTTTTAAAGCTAATGACGATATCGCTGTTGTTAATAATCTTGTCCGTCATTTTTCCGTGTAGATCGAATGCGACAGCAATCGGAGCATCAGGAAGTACAGCACGGATACGTTCTAGCAAATCGCCTTCGCCGTCTTCGGAGTTTTCTGCGACCATGGCTCCGTGTAAATCGAGTGCGACGGCATCACAGCCCTTTGCGGCGGACACAATGGTGTCGCACAAGTGAGTATACGCTTTGGCACAGACGGTGCCGCTAGGGTTTGCGGTGGCGCTACAGGCGATGACCACTTCATGACCTGCTTGCTCCAGCACATCGATATAAGCCGCGATACCCGTTCGAGTATTTTTGGACGCCCTGTAAGCCTCTTGACCGTAGAGAGGGCCATCATCACCAAAGGACTTTAAAGGCGTAGCAATAGGAGAAAACGTATTGGTCTCGTGATTGAGTCGTGCAACAAGAATTTTCATATTATTCCAGTATGGTCTTAAGCGATGAGTAAATCAGTCCCAGTCCTGTTGCGAGCAGCAAAGCCGTCACAATGAGTTGTGCAACTCTTCGGCTTAGGTTGATCGGGTACTTGAGTTGTATCAGCGTTGCGACAGTAATCGCGGGAAAGGCGATGGCCGAAAGGATGATGGCATTCATTGTGAGTTCGCCTGTAAAAAGAGCGATAACAAGTCTAGCCGCTGAGGCCAGGCCAAAAATAATAAAAAGGTATTGACGAACAAGCTCTGTATCGAGAGGTTGACTATAGAGATGATAGACCAGGGGTGGACCTGGCGTGGCAAACATCCCACCGAGAATTCCCGTCAAAAACCCAGCGATCCACGTCGAGGACTTGCCCGAGGTCTTGCGTGTGTTTGTGTTGATCAAAAAGAGAGCGATTGCTGATGCAAAAATTGAGAGGCCTAAAATCAGTCGCAGTGTATTGATACCATTATCGGTAAACCAAGACAGAGAAATAAAGCCAAGCACTAAGCCGACCATGCTGCTGATCAACATCGGTTTTAAGAGCGGCCCAAAGGAAATGCTTGGAGATTTACTGAGGTAAACAAGGTTGTTGGCGATGGACAGAATGCAGGCAATGTTGGCCGCATCGGCGATCGATATGATTTGTAAGGCACCTGTTAAGCCAACCAAGATCAAACCGAAGGCAAATCCCGTTAAGTTTTGACAAAAAGCGGCAATTAGGGCGATCAATATAAAAGAGGCATACTGCAGGACAGACATATTTTTTTAATTCCAAGGTTCCTGACCCGATCGGTCAAGGATAAATTTTTATATTGATCCAGACTTTAAACGATTCTGTCGCTGTTTCTTGAAGGAAAGGCTCCCGTTAAAGTGAAAAAATAGTTAGATTTGGAAGAAAATACGAATTGATGATATTTTGAAAAAATAATTGATAAAACTGCGAGAAACCATGAACACTTATAACCACTTCATTGATGGTCAGTATGTCGAGCCCGTTGGAAAGAAATGGATTGATAGTGTTGATCCTTATTTGGGCAAGCCTTGGGCACGTATCCCGCAAGGGTGTGCAAAGGATGTTGATTTGGCAGTGGCAGCAGCCTCTCGTGCTATGCGCGAAGGCCCATGGGCATCGATGAATGCGACGCAGCGTGGCAAGCTGATGTTTCGTCTCGCTGACTTGGTGACACAGAATGCTGAACGTCTCGCAGAGCTCGAGGTACGAGACAATGGCAAACTGCTCGCCGAAATGCGTGGTCAACTTAACTATCATCCTGAGTGGTGGCGGTATTACGGCGGCCTTGCCGACAAAATCGAAGGTGCGGTGATGCCCATCGACAAGCCTGATATGTTTGCTTTTACGCGTTCTGAGCCGATTGGGGTGGTCGGTGCATTGACCGCCTGGAATTCTCCGCTTTTGTTTATTGCCTGGAAATGTGCGGCAGCGATTGCGGCGGGTTGTGCTGTTGTCGTCAAGCCATCTGAGTATGCCTCTGTTTCAACCCTGGCTTTTGCTGAACTCACCAAAGAAGCAGGTTTTCCTGATGGTGTGTTTAACGTTGTCGCTGGCTATGGCGCAGAGGCCGGTTCTGCTTTAGTGGATCATCCAGATGTCGCAAAAATCACTTTCACTGGATCAGACACGACAGGCGCGATGATTTATGCCCAAGCAGCCAAGAGTATGAAACGGGTTGCCCTTGAGTTGGGTGGAAAGTCACCCAATATTGTTTTTGCCGACTGCGATATCGACAAAGCCGCAGCAGGGGTAATTTCTGGGATTTTCGCCGCGACTGGTCAAACTTGTATAGCAGGCTCCAGATTGCTCGTTCAAAACTCGATCAAAGAAACTTTCACCCAACGCGTCGCTGACTTAGGTGCCTGTGCACGCAAAGGTGATCCAATGTCACTTGATACAAATATCGGCCCTGTGACAACCCCCGTCCAATACAAAAAAATTCTGGACTATATGGCTATCGCAAAAGCGGAAGGCGCGCGCTGTATCCTTGGTGGTGGTCCCGCTCTCTCACCTGATTTACCAGGGGGCCAGTTTGTAGAGCCCACGATTTTTACAGATGTGACACCCGACATGCGCATTGCACGCGAAGAGGTGTTTGGTCCCGTGCTGTCGATTATCGGATTCGAAGACGAGGCGCATGCGATCAAGTTGGCCAACGACACGATTTATGGATTGGCAGCAGGTGTCTGGACCGAAGACATTGGGCGTGCTTTACGTATGTCAGCTGCTTTAAAAGCCGGCACAGTGTGGGTCAACACGTATCGTGCCATTAGCTACATGATGCCTTTTGGTGGAATGAAACACTCAGGCATTGGTCGAGAAAGCGGTATTGAGGCGATCAAGGGTTTCCTTGAAACCAAGAGTACGTGGATCTCTTACGCGCAAGGCGCACCTGCTAATCCATTCATTATGCGTTGATTGTGAATTGGATGATCTGATGCCTACTGCCAACTTGGCAACACTACGAGTTTTGTCTGTCATCCCGCCGATGACGCAGCTCAATACGCCTTACCCTTCGACTGCGTATCTAACCGGCTTTTTACGCTCGCGCGCTATTGAGGCTGTCCAAGAGGATCTAGCATTAGCTCTCGTATTACGGCTGTTAAGTTCAGCGGGTCTTGAGGAGGTTACTCTCAAGGTTAACGGTGTGCCCGCTCGAAAACGAAGCCCATCGCTTCAGGCCTTTGTCGCGCAACGTAATCGCTATCTCAACACCATTGATGCCGTGATTGCCTTTTTACAAGGTCGTGACGCAACTCTTGCGCATCGTATCGTCAGTCGTCAATATCTTCCCGAAGGACCGCGTTTTTCAGCCTTGGATGCCTATGTCGATGATGAAACGGGCGATCCCTTGGGCTGGGCGTTTGGTGCGCTCGGGATGCAGGATCGCGCCAAGCATTTGGCGACGCTTTATTTAAATGATTTAGCGGATGTCTTGCGCGATGCCGTCGATCCAAGATTTGAGTTTGTACGTTATGGCGAGTCGCTTGCCGCAAGTCAGGCAAGCTTTGAACCTTTAGCCCTCGCTCTCGCCGCACCGAAAACGCTGGTAGACCTTTACCTGGAAACACTGACCCTTGAGGTGATCGCTCGGCATGCACCGACCGTTGTCTTGCTCTCGGTGCCATTCCCGGGTACGGTCTACGCAGCATTCAGGATTGCGCAGACCATCAAAGCACAGCGTCCTGAGATCAAAATCGTCCTTGGCGGAGGCTTTGCCAATACTGAACTTCGCGAGCTCTCTGAGCCCCGAGTCTTTGATTTCGTAGACTTTGTGACTCTTGATGCAGGTGAGCGTCCCTTGTTATCTCTCCTTGATTATTTACTAGGGAAGCGATCACAGCAACGTCTAGTACGCACCTATTTACGTGATGCGGAGTCTGGTGAGGTGCGCTATATCAATATGGTCGAGCCCGAGGTGCCGTTCGAGGAGGTGGGCACGCCTACGTGGGACGGCTTACCGATCTCTGATTATCTTTCATTGCTAGACATGCTTAACCCCATGCATCGCCTTTGGAGCGATGGGCGCTGGAACAAGCTGACCGTGGCCCATGGCTGCTATTGGAAAAAATGCAGTTTTTGTGATGTGAGTCTGGATTACATCGGTCGTTATGAAACAGCTTCTGCAGCAGTGCTCGCCGACCGTATCGAAGCGATCGTCCGTGAAACTGGACAAACGGGTTTTCATTTTGTCGATGAGGCTGCCCCTCCAAAGGCATTAAAGTCTCTGGCGTTGGAGCTCATTAAACGCGACCTCAATATCTCTTGGTGGGGCAATATCCGGTTTGAAAAAACCTTCACTCCGGAGCTTTGTCAGCTCCTTGCTCAAAGCGGTTGTATTGCGGTTTCAGGTGGTCTTGAGGTGGCATCAGATCGTCTTCTCAATTTGATGAAAAAAGGCGTGTCTGTTGATCAGGTCGCTCGCGTGACACGCGCTTTTAGTGATGCGGGTGTGTTGGTGCATGCGTATTTGATGTACGGATTCCCAACTCAAACGGTCAAGGACACCGTAGATGCCTTGGAATATGTCCGCCAGCTTTTTTCCAATGGCTGCATACAAAGCGGATTTTTTCATCGCTTCACCTGTACCGTACATTCGCCTGTGGGTTTAAATCCCTCTGATTATGGTGTCACACTCGACCCTTTACCACCGACGAGCTTTGCTAAAAACGATGTCGGTTTTAACGATCCGACGAATGTCGATCACGCCGCGTTAGGCATTGGTTTGAGAAAAGCGATTTATAACTATATGCATGGTATCGGCCTCGAAGAGGACGTGCGGACCTGGTTTCCCTTCAAAGTCCCGCGTACTAAAGTTGCGCCACACTATATTGAACTTGCGTTAGAACAGCAGTCCGCTTCCGGAGAAATAAAATGAAAATGAGTTTGCATGAAGAAGATTTCGAATCTCCTGCAATCCGCGTCTTGCGAAAGGACTTAGCTCTTGCTTTGCGGGCCGCAGCGCATCATGGGTTGTCCGAAGGCGTCTGCAATCACTTCAGCGTTGAAATCCCTGATGAAAGCGGACGCTTTCTCCTCAATCCCCGAGGTTTGCTGTGGAGCGAGATTCAGGCTGAAGACATTGTGATGATTGATGCGCAAGGCGAGATATTGGCTGGTCGTCATCCCGTCGAACCGACTGCTATGTTTATTCATGCTGCAGTGCATCGAATCGCTAAAAAGACTTGTGTACTCCATACCCATATGCCTTATGCCACTGCACTGACCTTGACTCGTCAGCGTGCCTTAGACACGACACTTTCGCAAAACGCCATGCGCTTTCACGGTCGCGTGGCGATCGATGCACATTACAACGGCTTAGCACTTGATCCAGGCGAGGGCGAGCGCATCGCGCATGCGATGCAGGGCGCAGATGTGGTTTTTCTTGGTAATCATGGCGTAGTGGTATGTGGTGAGAGGGTAGACTATGCCTACGATGATCTGTACTTTTTAGAGCGCGCATGCATGATGCAAGTGCTGGCGATGTCTTCTGGATTGCCACTGGAGCCTGTCGATGCATTATTAGCTAAGCGTGTTGGAGATCAGACGCTTGGTGAGCGACTGCAGTCCGAGTTATTTTTCAAAGCCCTTGGGCGTACACTTTAAGACCTAGTGGTTTCCCCGATGTTTTCCTAGGTTTTCCTAGGTAATAGGGTAAACATTATTTACAGAGCAATGCTATTTCGTTACAGTGAATGAGCGTCTAGTTCACAGGCTGAACTAGACTTCTTTTTTTTCAAGGAAATCACATGTCCTCTTTATCCGTAAAACTCATGACTGCGTCGTTCGCAGTGTTGGCGTCGGCGTTGGTCGCGACACCCGCTTCGGCTCAGGAAAAACTTCGTATTGCGCTCGACACGAATCCTGTACATGTCCGTAATAAGGGCGTAGAAATTTTCGTTGAAGAATTAAAAAAACGCACGGGTAACCGTTTTGCGATTGAAGTTTACCCAAGCGGGCAGTTGTTCCGTGATCGCGATGTCCCACGCGCACTACGTCAGGACGCCGTTGAAATGGCTGTTCCAGGCACATGGCAGCTAGACAGCGCAGAGCCAAACGCAGCCTTGCAAAGCTTGCCGATGTTTTACGGCGTGGATGGACCAACCGTTTATAAAGTGATGGACGGTAAGCTCGGTGAATTTTTGAATAAAAAATTCGAAGACCGTATGCGCATCAAGATTCTTGGTAAGTGGATGGAGCTCGGTATGCAGCACACTTACAGCATGAAGAAAGAAATTAAAACGCCGGCTGACATCACTGGCATGAAATTACGCTATGCAGGTGGTACTGCAAATGCGCAACGTATCAATACCCTCGGCGGCACTGCACTGCTTGTGCCATGGCCTGATGTTCCATTGGCAATGAGCCAAGGCGTGATGGATGGACTGGTGACGACATACGAAAGTAGTCTTTCCTCCAAACTCATGGATTCTGGGATGCGTTTTGCCTACGAGGATAGCAACCAGTTCAATCAATATGTGCCTATGATGCGCGCAAACTTCTTCAATAAACAGCCCAAAGAAGTGCAACAGGCGATTCTTGAGGCCTGGGATATTGCCGCGACACAGCAACGTAAAGACGCGACGAATGCGCAATTAAAAGCTAAAGAAGCATTGGTTAAAAGCGGGCTAAAAGTCGTGGTGCCTTCTCAGGCAGAGTTACTCGAAAGCCGTCAAAAGTTGATGAAGATGCAACCCGCACTTGTCAAGAGCATCAAGATGGATAATGACGTGGTCGACGAAGCACTTAAAAACCTTAAAGCAGCAGGCGTAGCGTACTAATCATGCAAGTCAAAGATACAGTTCAGGCAGCCGAGCCGACAGGCAACAGACTATATGAGACGTTGCGTCAAAAAGCTCAGGCTGACCTCGAGGCAGAAGCCCATGCAGTTCCCAAATCTCATCCTATCGAAGCTTTGGTGGTGGGCGGCTTGGCAACGCTTGCTCTGGCAATGTGTTCCTACAACGTCATTGTGAGATTGACCGAACCCTCGTTGACACTGGACTTTGTCGAAGAAGTACAGGTGTACATGGTGATCTGGGCGGTTTTTTTATCGCTTGGCACCGTGACCCTGCTGGATCGTCACGTCAAGTCAGATTTTTTTATCAATATGTTCCCATCAAAACTGAAGCATGGCGTCGAAGTACTTGCTGACGTGCTTGGTTTGGTGTTTTCAGTTTTTGCTGTTTACTACGGTAGTGCAGTGGCCTATCAAGCCTGGGAATTCGGCGATGTTTCAACAACCGTGCTCAGAGTTCCATTATGGATATATTTTGCGGCTTTGCCAGGTGGCGCTTTTGTAATGGGTCTGGCCTATATCGTCCGCCTCTATCGTAAATGGTGTAAGCGGGAGCAGCAGCATGCTTAGTTTCTTTTCTCCCCTCTTTATTATTCTGCTGTTTCTTGGCGTACCCATTTATTTGACAATGGGTGTGACCTCGGGCTTAGTCTTTGCCTCTGAAGGCAGCCTGCTTCCTCTCGCGCAAAAGATCATTGACGAGCTGAACTCGCCCACTTTGTTGGCTATCCCGTATTTTGTGATTGCTGCAACGTTCATGGAGCGTGGTGGTGTGGCCAAAGCGCTGATTAATGCAGCGACAGCCTGGATCGGACGTGTTCACGGTGGCTTAGGTTTGGTCTCTGTGCTGACCTGTGCGATTTTTGCCGCCATGTGTGGATCCTCGGTCGCGACCGCAATCGCGATGGGTACGATCATGATCCCGGCCATGCTTCGTAATGGCTACAACCCTGCCTTTGCGGGCGGCATCTTGGTCTCTGCAGGGACCTTGGGTATCTTGATTCCACCGTCGCTGGCTTTTGTGGTTTACGGCGTACTCGCTGATGCATCTATTCCTCGCTTGTTCTTGGGGGGTGTTGTACCCGGTCTCATTAGCGCCGCCATGATGGGTGTTTACGTTTATTTTTACAGCAAGAAAAATGGTTACGTCGATCGCGTGCCGATGCCTCGCGATGAGAAAATCAAAAAGACCATTTATGCGATTCCTGCCTTGCTGGTACCCGTCGTGGTACTGGGTGGTCTATACGGTGGCTTTGTTACGCTGACTGAAACAGCAGCTTTATCGGCCGTTGTGGCGATTGCGCTTGCCCTGTTTGTCTACCGCGAAGTCAAGCTAGGAGACTTTTTACAAGTGATGACGCATGCTGTGCGCAGTGCGGCGGCCATCATGATCATCATTGCAATGGCGCTTGCTTTTGGTCACTTGATTACTGAAACGGGCATAGCGCAAAAGACGCTTGATTTTGTGAAAGGTCTGGATATTCAGCCTTGGCAGTTCTTGTTGGCGGTCAACATCATCCTGATTATCCTGGGTATGTTCCTCGAGGTCTTCTCGATCTTGTTGATCATGGTGCCGATTATCTTGCCTTTGCTTGAGCCTCTGGGTATCGATCCGATTCATTTTGGTGTGGTGCTGGTGATCAACATGGAGTTGGCGTTGATGTCTCCGCCTGTGGGCTTGAATCTGTTCGTGATTAGTAATATCTCCAAGATCCCCTTGGCGCAGGTATTGCGTGGCACGATGCCGTTTTTTGTTCTGATGGTTGGCTTGTTGCTTGTGGTGACCTACATTCCGATCATCTCTACATGGTTACCCAATTTGTTGATGGGTCCTGGTTAAAAATATGAACGACACACAAAATGAGTGATATTAGTTATTTTTTAATTCGTTGCGGCAATCAAGTGTTGATCTCCGTTGATGAGCAAGGCAAAGAGTCTTTTCCGCAGGCTAGAAAATCAGATTTTGACGATTTAGCCGATGCGCTTCAGATAGGACATTGGAATGGATTGGTCTGTTATGCCATCGAGATAGACAGTATTCCTCAACACATCTTCGGAGAGTTAAGACCGGTTCGCAGCTTGTTCGCCTCGGCGGGCCCCGAGGTTTTTGCCTTGGCCGGGCGTGGCACGCAACTCATCGACTGGCAGAAAAATCATCGATTTTGTGGTCATTGCGGTACGCAGACCGTGATGAAAAAAACTGAAATGGCACTCGAATGTCCAAGCTGCCGACTCGTTGCCTATCCTCGTATTTCACCTGCAGTAATGGTGTTGATTGAACGTGGCGATGAGTTGATGTTGGCGCGTAGCCCACATTTTCGTCCTGGCGTATTCAGTGCCTTGGCTGGTTTTGTTGAGCCTGGTGAAACCCTTGAGCAATGTGCTGTCCGAGAGGTTCGAGAGGAGGTCGGCCTTGAGATTGCAAATCTTCGGTATTTCACCAGTCAATCCTGGCCTTTCCCCAACTCCCTCATGATTGCATTTTTTGCAGATTATGCGGGGGGGGAAATCACACCTGATCCTAGTGAGATCGAAGCAGCAGATTGGTTTTCACGCGAAGCACTACCGACTCTGCCAGACCACGTCAGCATCGCTAGGCAGTTAATCGATGCTTCATGTCGGATTCATACTGCGCAGCGTATGTACACTACGCAGTAATACATCCTTTGCTTTTAGCTTAGTACGTATCAAACATGCGCTGAATTTCTGCGCGATTTTTTGTTTTTGACAATGCGAATGCTAAAAGTATGCGCGTCTTTTGAGGGGTGAGGTTGTCGGCTTGAATAAACCCGGCCGCTCTCATTTTGCTAGGTGCAAACGTGCGTCCAGAACCCGCCCGCGAAGAAATAGCCACGCTCACACCTTGTTTGACTGCGGCTTCCATGGCGACAAATTCTTCTGGTGAAAGCAATCCTGGTGCAAAAGCGGCGCCGACAATACCTTGAGCACCTGCATCGATAAACGCTTGTACCGCAACGCCATCACCGCCCGCATAACTATAAGCAATATCCACGCGAGGACATTGTGCGATGGCTCTCAGGTCAAACTCGGTGTCTGGCGTATGACGACGCGTAGGACTTCTATAGATCACAATGCGATCTCCATCGACATGCCCAAGCGCACCAAAATCCGGTGATTTAAACGTTTGAAGTCTTCCGTTCGATGTCTTGGTCGCTTCGCGCGCGGACTGAATTTCATCGTTCAAACAGACAAGCACGCCAAGATTGCGCGCCTCTGGGCAGGCTGCTAAGCGAACCGCGTTATAGATATTCATACCAGCATCAGTCGACAAGGCGCTGGCTGGGCGTTGCGAACCGGTCAGTACAACGGGTATCTCTGCCTTGAGACCAAGATTCAGGGCGTAGGCGGTCTCTTCCAAAGATGAGGTCCCATGCAAGATCGCAATGCCAGCCAGATCGGGGTGGTCATCGATGAGTGTGCCGATGACGTCGGCAAGTTTTTTCCAATGCGGAAAACTGACCGCTGTTGAAAGTAGGGTGTCGAAAGCCACTGGGATGATATCGGCGACGGTTTTAGCTTGAGGAAATTTTTCCAGCATACCGTGCGCGTCAAGCCTCGTTCCAGTCGAGCTATATTCAAAAACATCGAGTTCACCGAGGGTGCTGAGAGACGTAATTGTGCCACCCGTACTAATCAAAGCGACTTTTGGTTTTGTTGTCATGTGCGATTCTTATAAAGTATTTTTTATAAGTATAACGATATGGCTAATTTATTCTTTTACACCTTAAGTATGCTTGAAAAAGCTTTAACGGCCTTTAAAAACGGCCTTTCGCTTTTCCTTCCAGGCTGCCGCGCCTTCCTTTATATCGTTAGACTGTTCGGAATGTAGTACTGCTTGATTGATAGAGGTTTCGTCTAATTGTCCTCGCGCAATCATATTCAGATGTTTTTTGATGCCCAGCACGGCAAGAGGCGCCATGGAGGCCAGTTGCTGAGTCAATTGATCGACGCACGAATTCAAGTCCTCAGGTTTAACGAGTTCCGTTAAAAATCCAATCTCTTTCATTTCTGCAGCTTCGATTTTTTCTGCCGTCAAAAAGAGTCGTTTCGCTTGATTCAGTCCTAGCCGTGTGATGTACCGCAGCATACCGCCGGGATAAAAATGAAGCCCGAGTTTTGACGCGGGCATAAACATATTTACAGTCGTGCTCCCCACACGAAAATCACACGCCAAACAAAGGTCGGTACCGCCACCGTACACCCCGCCATTGATTGCTGCAATCGTGACGGGTCTTGCGTGCTCGATCAGATCGACTGTTTCACCAAAGTAGAGCGATGAGGGCGCACTCTCTGCTGCAAGGGAGGAAATGTCGTAACCACTACAAAAATATTTGCCTTCTGCGATAAAACGTAACACCAATACCTGTGGTGTTTGATTGACGGTGTGGATGTGTGATTGAATGATCGCGAGATCTGAGGGACTCAGACGATTGGCATAGCTAGGGTTGCAAAGGCGGATCGTGGCGATCGCTCCCTCAATAGTCAGCTCAGGCGAGGTGGCTGTGATGGCAAGTGAGGGTTCTGACATGGTGAGCGCCTAGAGAGATATTGGGTAAAGTTATATGATTTAAATGTGATTCAAAGTTCTTGGCTGATCCAGGCAACAAGTATCGAGATCGTGACGACGGATAAAACAGTTGAGACCAGAATGGCGCGTGCGCTAGCCGCAGCATCGCGTTGATAGAGCTGGGACATCATAAAGGGTCCAGTACCAACAGGAAGAGCGGCGGCCAAGATCGCGACTAGCGCCCAGATTTTAGGCACATCAAAAACAACTAAAACTAAAAGAGCGGTGAGTGCAGGCTGGAACAAGAGCTTGAACAGGACAATGCGCATCACTTCGGGGCCTGCGCGTTGCTCAGAGGTCTGTCCGAGAAAAAGTCCGATTGCGATGAGGGCGCAGGGTGTTGAGGCATCACCCAATAAACTGATGTAACGCATGGCGGGCGCAGGCATCGGCCATTGCATAAATGACCACAGCACTCCCAAAATTGGGGCCACTAACAGTGGATTGCGCAACATCGAGAGGAGTACTTTCTTAATGGCAGGCACAACACCAGCATGATCGAGTCGTTGTAGTTCGGCCAGCATAATCGTCACGGCGAACAGCAAGGACACGGTAAAGACCGCTGTAATAACGGAGGGTGCTAACCCAGACTTGCCAAACACCATTAAGCAAAGTGGAATGCCCATAAAACCAGCATTTCCATACGCAGCACTCATACTGTTAATGAGTCTGTCCAAGGGAGGGATATGTTTGTCACGTGAGACAAGGGCGTACAAGACAGCCGTGCCAAACATTCCTAAGGCAAACGACCAAAAAAACCCTGGTTGAGCGAGATCTGAAAACTGAACGTTCGACATGATGTCAAAGAGCTGAGCGGGTAAGGCGAGATAAATCACAAAACTGTTTAAGCCCTCGCGGCTGGTGTGGCCCAGTAAATTGCGCTTTGCGCAGGCCCATCCCGTCAGGATGAGGGCAAACACTGGAAAGGCAGCGTCGATGACCGCAGCAAACATAGCCAACATAGTAAAAAATTAAAGGTTTCCAAGTGTAGCGCGATGATGCAATGTTCAAGCACTCAGAAGCAAGCTCCGCCATAATATACAAATAGTCTTTCAAAGGATTTCTACGTGAAAAACGACAATTTTCAAACGCATCCGGCGACGGTACGTGTGCAATTAGGGACTTGGTCCGATTTGGGCGTCCGCGCGAGTGCGATTCGGTTCGAGGTGTTTGTCGAAGAGCAACAGGTGCCGATCGCCGAAGAGCTCGACGCAATGGATGCTGAGTGTTTGCATGCCTTGGCATTTAGCCATCAAGGCGTGGCAGTCGCGACAGGGCGCCTGCTTCCGGATGGCCACATTGGACGCATGGCAGTCAAGCTTTCTGAAAGGAAAAAGGGTGTCGGCGCAGCGGTTTTACAAGCGTTGGTTGAGGCGGCACAGGAGAGAGGTATTAAACATGTTGTTCTGGGAGCCCAACTTCATGCCAAAGATTTTTACTTAAAACAAGGATTCGTCGAGTTTGGGGACGTGTTTTTAGATGCCAATATTGAACACGTCATGATGAGAAAAGAACTCAATGCGCGTACTTGATAAAAAAGCTCTGCGGACATGAGCAGATAATAAAAAACCCCAAAATCTAATAAAAGAGTTTTGAGGTGAGTTATTTTGCTGAAAAAACAGTGTGAGATCATTAAAGCAGCAGGTATTTTGCTTTACACTTCAATGGTGCCCAGGAGAGGACTCGAACCTCCACACCTTGCGGCACACGGACCTGAACCGTGCGCGTCTACCAATTCCGCCACCTGGGCCTATCTGTACTTCAGCAGCTTCGGATTATAAGCGAGATTCAAACTTTGGCAAATCGCCTTCCTCCCCATTCAAAGAACGGTCGCCCTAGCGCAGCCACTCCAGAACTTATCCCTGACTTTGACCCAGACGTTCCAAGTCGTGAAGAGATTTTAGAGTCATTGCGTACTGCGCTCGTACCGCTTTCACCCGAAGACCTCGCGACGCGACTTGGCCTAGAGTCTGAAGAAACCCGCAAGGGTTTTGATCGCCGAATCGCAGCGATGGAGCGTGACGGTCAATTGCTTCCTAATCGAAAAGGCGTGCTTTTGCTCGCGAATAAGCTTGATTTTGTTGCAGGGCGTGTTCAGGGACATCGCGATGGCTTTGGATTTTTAGTGCGCGATGGAGGAGGTCCAGACCTCTTTTTATCACCGCGTGAAATGCTCAAGGTGCTTCATGGCGATCGCGTTCTGGTCAAGCCAACAGGCGAATACCGTGGCAAGCCTGAGGCCACCATCGTTGAAGTGATTGAGCGCCGCACCAATCGTTTGGTGGGACGCTTTTTAAACGAGCGTGGGATGACGATCGTGGTGCCTGAAGATCAGCGCATCAAGCATGACGTGTTGATTCCTCCTGGTGATACAGGTGGCGCGCAACATGGCCAAGTCGTATCCGTTGATATTATTGAGCAGCCCACGCGCCATACACAGCCTCTTGGTCGCGTGGCAGAGATTCTCGGTGAGATCGACGACCCCGGCATGGAAATTGAAATAGCCGTGCGCAAGTTCGATGTGCCAGTCGAATTTTCTGACGCCGCTTTGCGTCAGACTGATAAATTGCCAGATGCTGTCCGCAAACAAGACCTCAAAGATCGTGTTGATTTGCGAGACGTTGCATTTATTACGATTGATGGTGAAGATGCGCGTGACTTTGATGATGCGGTGTATTGCGAAGAGGTCGATCTAGGTTCCGGACGTAAACGTCCGG
Organism: Bordetella parapertussis; assembly: GCA_945897365.1. Lineage (GTDB taxonomy): Bacteria > Pseudomonadota > Gammaproteobacteria > Burkholderiales > Burkholderiaceae_B > Zwartia > Zwartia parapertussis_A. The sequence goes on from CAMDFD010000003.1 coordinate 71,977, forward strand.
CTTGGCGTTTACTGGTTGCGATTGCGGATGTCAGTCACTACGTTAGACCTGAAGACGCGTTAGATATTGACGCGCGCACACGTGGTACGAGTGTTTATTTTCCCCGCCGTGTGATTCCTATGTTGCCTGAAAAGCTCTCTAACGGTTTGTGTTCGCTCAAACCAGAGGTCGATCGTTTAGTTTTAGTGTGCGACATGGTGATTCCACTGACGGGCGCCAAGGCAGGAACAGTCGCAGCCTATCAGTTTTACAATGCGGTGATTCACTCGCAAGCGCGGACAACCTACAACCAAGTATGGGAGACCTTGCAGCAACCGCAAGGTCCTGCGGCCCGCAGTCTTTCTCATGTGATCCCGCAAATTCAAGGCCTGCATTCGATTTTTCAACTCCTTCAGCAGTCTCGAAAGACGCGTGGTGCGATTGATTTTGACACTGTTGAAACCAAAATCGTTTGTAACGAATTAGGACGTATCGAAAAGATTATTGGATTGGTGCGAAACGATGCGCATCGCCTGATCGAAGAATGTATGTTGGCCGCCAACACCTGCGCCGCTGACTTCATGACGCGCAGCAAGCATATTGGTCTTTATCGTGTTCACGAAGGGCCTACCACGGACAAGCTCAAAGCCTTGCGAGAGTTTTTGCGCACGCTTGGTTTGAGTATTGGGGGTGGCGCCGAGCCAAGCGCCAAGGACTATGCTGAATTACTAGACAAGGCGCGTGCCCGACCTGACTATGCGCTGCTTCAGACCATGTGTTTGCGTTCGATGCAGCAGGCGATCTATGGTCCTGACAATATGGGTCATTTCGGACTCTCCTATCCAGCTTATACCCACTTTACTTCGCCGATTCGCCGGTACCCTGACTTGCTGACGCACAGAGTCATCAAAGCATTACTCAAAGGTGAGCGTTATCAGCCTGCGCTGCACGGTTTCGTGGCGGCTCCTGGCGCGACCAAGCAAGAATATGAGCATGATCTGTGGGAGCGGCTTGGTTTGATGCTGTCCGGTACAGAGCGTCGTGCCGATGAGGCTTCGCGCGATGTAGAGGCCTGGCTCAAATGCTGGTTTGTTAAGGAGCGTGTAGGCGAGACCTTTAGTGGCCGTGTCACAGGCGTGGCGAGCTTTGGCATCTTTGTCACGCTTGATACCTTGCACGTCGAAGGGATGGTCCACGTTTCTGAACTAGGAACAGAGTATTTTCAATTCAATGAGTCGCTGCATGAACTGCGTGGCGAGCGCACAGGAATGCGCTATCGTCTGACTGATGCAGTACAAGTGCAGGTGGCGCGTGTCGATTTAGAGGCTCGCCGCATCGAGTTTCGACTCGTGACCGGCACAAGTTTTGTTGCGTTGCGCAAAGCTGCCGCGCGTCCTGAGGACTCCGTTGCGCGCCGTGTTAAAAAGGCGGCTCCGACTAAACCCGCCGAGCTCCAAGGTAAAGTCGCGAGCGTGCGACGCGCCGAAGCAAAAAAAGCGGGTAAACAAGAATCCACACGTCCGAGCAAAAAAATGCTTCGGGCCTCCAAAAGCGCCGGTGTTAAAAAATCAGCCCGCAAAGGGCGTTAGGAATTGATAGATGGCAGCAACACAAATGCTCGCAGGTTTTCACGCAATTATTGCGCGCCTTCGCCAGGCGCCCGAATCGATTCGCGAGGTCTATGTTGAAGCGCAGCGCAAAGACAAGAGGATGCAGTCATTGATTGAGCAGGTCAGTCAGGCAGGGCGGCCTGTACATCTTGTGGGATCGGAACGACTTGACGGACTCGCCGGAGGCTCTCGGCACCAAGGTGTTGTGGCGGTCGCGGATGCGCGCAAACTGGCCGATGATCTGGATGAGGTGCTCGATGGTGTCGAGGGAGCGCCTTTGCTATTGATTTTGGATGGGGTGACGGATCCGCATAATCTTGGTGCTTGTTTACGAACCGCTGATGCAGCGGGAGTTCACGCGGTGGTAGCTCCAAGAGATCGTGCCGTTGGGCTGAATACGACTGTACAGCGTGTGGCGTGTGGCGCGGCTGAGTCAGTCCCATACATTATGGTGACGAATTTGGCGCGTACGATGCGTGAACTCAAAGATCGCGATATCTGGCTTGTGGGAACGGACGACCAAGCGCCTGAAGGCATACATCAAACCCAAGGTAAACGCGCAATGGGTTGGGTCATGGGTGCCGAAGGCGAGGGCATGCGTCGCTTGACGCGAGAGACCTGTGACGAATTGGTTCATATCCCCATGCTTGGCAGTGTCGAGAGTTTGAATGTGAGTGTGGCGACAGCCGTTTGCCTATACGAAACAGTGAGACAACGCAGCATTAAATGATCTTTACGACAGGCTTAATCAATTAAACTGTCGTACTTTATTCCACAGTTTTTATTGAGTATTCGTCATGGCTAAGCACGGATTTACCACTACGATTTTGCATGGCGACCGCCGACTATCTGTCGAGCATGGTGCGGTCCACAAGCCAATCCATACATCGACTCAATATGCCTATCCGGATGCGAGGGAGTTGGCTGCCGTTTTTCAAGGTAAGCCGGGCTATACCTACGCACGTCAAGGAACGCCTACAACAGATGCCTTAGAAAAAAAAATTACGGCGATGGAGGGTGGCATTGCGAGTTTGAGCTTTGCTACCGGGATGGGGGCCTTAGCGGCCTTGTTTACGACGCTTCTCAAAGCGGGAGACCATCTTGTTTCCAGTCAATTTATTTTCGGCAATACAAATAGTCTTTTTGGGACCCTGGAGTTACTGGGCATCGAATTGACCTTGGTGGACCCCACTGACATCTCCGCGGTTGCTGCCGCGATTCGTCCCAATACAAGAATGGTGTTCACCGAAACGATCGCCAATCCAGGTACACAAATTGCCGATCTTGAGGCGATTGGCGGACTATGCGCCAAGCATGGCTTGATGTATGTCGTAGACAATACGTTGACATCTCCATGGCTCTTTCAACCAAAATCGGTTGGAGCGACGTTTGTCATGAATTCCCTGTCTAAGCATATCGGCGGGCATGCGCATGCTTTAGGCGGTTCGTTAACCGACACTGGATTGTATGACTGGACTCAATTTCCCAATATCCTAGATGTCTATAAAAAGGGCGCTGTAGCGGGTTGGGGGCTCACTCAAATCAAGAAAAAGGGTCTTCGCGATATGGGCGCTACGCTTTCAGCCGATGCCGCGCATCGTATTGCTGTTGGTGCTGAAACGCTTTCTTTGCGCTTAACCAAAATTTGTAGCAATGCTCACGCTTTAGCGACCTATCTCTTTAAACATCCAAGTGTCTCAAGGGTCGCTTATCCTGGATTAGCCACCCACCCTCAGCATGAGCGTGCCAAGAAGTTGTTTAACGGACGTTTTGGCAATTTGATCGCCTTTGAGCTTAAAGAAGGTATTGATAGTTTTGATTTTCTTAACCATCTTGAGGTTGTCATTTTAGCGACGCACGTGGGTGACACCCGGAGTCTCGCGCTTCCTGCCGCCCAAACTATTTATTATGAAATGGGTCCTGCTTTGCGTGCGCAAATGGGTATTGCAGAAGGCTTGATTCGATTATCCGTAGGCATCGAAGACGAAGCCGATCTGTTAGCTGATTTCGCTCAGGCTTTCGAAAAATGTAAAAGCTAAAAAGATTAACGCTCTCATTTTGATGTGCTTTTAACGCAATTTTTTATTTATCGCTAGTACAGATATCGATGAGCGTCGTTTAGCCTCAGTTAAACATGCCATTTTCTTACATTCAAGTAAGTTGCGGCTTATACGATGATTTTTTCTTGACAGCCGCAGCATACCGAGGCTTAATATCGAAATGTGCTGTAGTGGTTGAATTGCACTTTTTTCGGTTTAGCACGGATAAAAATAAACTCCGGCTTTTTTTAACACCATCTGAGGTATCTCGAATATGAACAAAACAGAATTGATCGATCACATCGCCACCAAGGCTGACATTTCTAAAGCGGCCGCCGGCCGTTCACTTGATGCGATGATTGCTGCTGTCAAGACAACCCTTAAAAAGGGTGGCACTGTAACACTCGTTGGTTTCGGTACATTTGCTGTGACAGCTCGCGCTGCTCGCACGGGCCGTAATCCACGCACCGGCGAAGCAATCAAGATCAAAAAAGCAAAAGTGCCTAAGTTTCGTCCAGGCAAAGCACTGAAAGAAGCTGTTAATTAATACGCGCTTTTAGTTGCTTAAAATATGCGGTTCGCTATAATGCGAACCGCATTTGTTTTTTTGCTGTGTTGGCCCCCTAGTTTTTGCCTTTCATTGAGAAGCGCACGGGGTGCTTAGCTCAGTTGGTAGAGCGGCGCCCTTACAAGGCGTAGGTCACAGGTTCGACCCCTGTAGCACCCACCAATCACAGCCTCTTATATCCATACTGAGAGTAAAATCTCCTGTATGAGAGTCTTATTGATTGAAGATGATGCGACCCTAGGTCGAGCGCTACAAGAGTTCTTGACTGGACAGGGTTACGCTGTTGACTGGCTTGCAGAGGGACAGCGCGCGCTAATAGCCGTCAAAAACTACACCTATGATCTTGTAGTCCTAGATCTCAACCTTCCCGATCTTGACGGTTTAGAAGTTTTAAAGTCCTTCCGTCGAGAGGGGCGCTATCTTCCAGTGTTGGTTTTAACTGCACGTGATGCCCTTGTAGACCGTGTTGCCGGCCTTGATGCTGGAGCGGATGACTACCTTTCAAAACCCTTTGAATTAGACGAGCTTGCGGCACGTGTGCGTGCCTTCGCGCGCAGACATCACGGCGCCGTTGTGCCTGTGATCGAGTACGGTTCGATCAGTTTTGATACTGTCCATCGAGAGGTGCGCGTGGCGGGCGAGTTGTTATCGGTCTCGGTTCGCGAGCTCTCTGTGTTGGAGATGCTGATGTCGAGAGCTGGCAAAATCGTGACCAAACAACAAATCACGCAAGCGCTTTCTGCTATGGAGGCAGACTTTAGTGAAAACGCTGTTGAGGTCTATGTTTATAGATTGAGGAAAAGGCTAGAAGGAATGGGTGTCGCTATTAAAACCGTCAGAGGTTTTGGATATATGCTTGAACAAGAGTCCTCGGAGTAGGCCTCATGACGTTCTTTCCTGCACCAGGTTCTCTCGCCAGGCTGCTGATTTTGCGCCTACTGCCGCCCATCATTGCTTTAGTGTTGTTGGATCAATTGCTCACTTGGTTGATTTCCCACAAACTCGATAGTGACGAATGGCAGCGAGAGGATATTTTTTGGCTCATGATTTTTGGTCAAACCCTTCTCATTGCTTCGTTAGTTTGGGTTGTCATCAGCGTTGTAAAACGTAGTATGGCCTCTATCCATGCCTTGTCTGAACAGATCTCTCAAAGATCCGCCGCAGATCTTGGTCGTATGGATTTAGAAGAGTTACCAACAGAGTTTGAGCAGCTTTTGACCCATACCAATGCGCTATTTTCACGCTTAAATGATACGTTCGAAGCACAGAGACGCTTTGTTGGGCATGCCGCTCATCAGCTTAAAACACCCTTAGCAGGCCTGAAACTCGAGTCGGAGTTGATGTTGGCTCAGCCTTTACCTGAAGATGTACGCGAGAGGGCAGAGCGCATCAAGATGGTCACAGATCGAATGATTAGACTCGGTACGCAGTTATTGCTGTTGGCAAGAGTTGACCCCGAAGGGCGACCCCAAGATCAATTTGTGATGCTTGATTTATGTGAGTGGACACGCACCTTTGGGGCAGAGTGGTTGGAGCGAGCCAGCGCACGCAAAATAGACTTGCAACTCGAGGCACCCGATCATCCTGTTTGGATAGAAGGAGACCCGATTTTGCTCAGAGAGCTATTGGGAAATCTTATAGACAATTCTCTGAGATATGCGCAAGGTGCAAAGCGCATACGTTTAAACGTCAGCACGACTCCACCTACGTTGTCGGTCGAAGACGATGGTTGTGGCATCAGCGTGCAGGATCAAGGCAGGGTGTTTGATGCCTTTTACCGTGCAGCGGATGCTTTAGAGGGCGGGTCTGGCTTAGGTTTGGCTTTGGTGCGCGAGATTGCACGGGCGCATGGAGCTTGGTGGAACTTGATCAGCATTCCTCAGATTGCTGGGGTGCGGATCACGATCTTGTTTCCTGGCTTGCGCAAAGGCGCTCAGCTCAGTCGCATGGAACGACTCAGCCAGCTTCAACTTTAATGTTTCGTCAAGGCTTGTAGCGTGCTCTAGTGGGTCCCCACGAAAGCACGCCTTTGTCACGCTTGATTTATTTGCGACCTGCGCGGGCCTCGATGCGCATGCGTAAAGCATTGAGCTTAATAAAGCCCGCAGCATCTGCCTGATTATAGGCACCGCCATCATCATCAAAGGTTGCGATTCTCTGATCAAAGAGTGTGTCTTTAGAGTCCCGAGAAACGGTATAGACATTACCTTTGTAGAGCTTGACGCGCACCCAACCGTTCACGTCTTGTTGGGTTGTGTCAATCAGGGCTTGTAGCGCACGACGTTCTGGTGACCACCAGTAGCCGTTGTAAATCAAGGAGGCATAACGCGGCATCAAATCATCTTTGAGGTGTGCGACTTCGCGGTCAAGCGTGATAGATTCGATGGCGCGGTGTGCCTTGAGCATGATGGTCCCACCGGGAGTTTCATAGCAGCCGCGAGACTTCATACCAACATAGCGGTTTTCAACCAGATCGAGACGACCTATGCCATGTTTGCCGCCAAGTTCGTTGAGCTTTGTGAGAACTTGGGCGGGTGAAAGACGTACGCCATTGAGCCCAACAATATCGCCATGCTCAAATTCGATGTCAAGGTATTCGGCTTTGTCGGGTGCGGCCTCGGGCGAGACGGTCCAGCGCCACATTGACTCTTCGGCTTCGGCTTTTGGATCTTCTAGGTGGCGACCCTCAAAGCTAATATGGAGCAAGTTGGCATCCATGGAGTAGGGCGCACCGCCTTGCTTGTGCTTCATGTCAATCGAAATGCCCGCGTCTTCTGCGTATTGCAAAAGTTTTTCGCGAGAAACCAAATCCCACTCGCGCCAGGGCGCGATTACTTTAATGCCAGGCTCCAACGCGTAATAGCCAAGTTCAAAACGTACTTGGTCATTACCTTTGCCGGTTGCGCCATGGGATACCGCATCAGCGCCAACTTTGCGCGCGATTTCAATTTGACGCTTAGCAATCAAAGGACGTGCGATGGACGTACCAAGCAGATACTCGCCTTCGTAAACGGTATTACAGCGAAACATGGGGTAAACAAAATCACGCACAAATTCTTCGCGAAGATCGTCAATAAATATTTGCTCAGGTTTGATGCCGAACTTAATGGCTTTCGCACGAGCGGGCTCGAGCTCTTCGCCTTGGCCGATATCAGCGGTAAAGGTGACGACTTCGCATTGATAGGTGTCTTGGAGCCACTTTAAAATGACCGAGGTATCGAGTCCGCCTGAGTAGGCCAAAACAACTTTTTTAATATCGCTCATGAGCTGCTCTATGTGTAGAAAGTAAGAATTTTAACCCGTTCAACGGGCAGAAACTATGTGTCGAGTTGACCAAGCAGGAGGAATTCCATCAAAGCTTTTTGAACGTGCAGTCTATTTTCTGCCTCATCCCAAACGACGCTCTGCGGACCATCGAGAACTTCAGCGGTGACTTCTTCTCCTCGATGCGCAGGCAAGCAATGCATGAATAAGGCATCGGGTGCTGCGCAACTCATCATGTCTTGATCCACGCACCAATCACTGAAGGCCTCGCGACGCTCTTCATTTTCAGCTTCATAACCCATGCTCGTCCAGACATCAGTCGTGACGAGATGTGCGCCTTGGCAAGCCTCATTTGGATCTGCAAATTCTTGAAGGACGGATGCTTTGGCATGACCGACACGCTCGGCTTCAAGTCTGTAACCCACAGGGGCCGAGACATGCAGTTTGAAATCTAACAATTCAGCAGCCTGCAGCCAGGTGTAGGCCATATTGTTGGCATCGCCGACCCAAGCCACAGTTTTACCGGTGATACTTCCGCGATTTTCGATGAATGTGAAAATATCAGCCAAAATCTGGCATGGATGAAACTCGTTGGTCAATCCATTAATCACGGGTACACGCGAATGTTGTGCAAAGCGCTCAAGGCGTGTTTGCTCAAAGGTGCGAATCATGACAATGTCTACCATGCGTGACACCACGCGTGCGGTGTCCTCGATGGGCTCTGAGCGACCAAGCTGAGAGTCGTTGGTGGTCAGATGAATCACCGAGCCACCCAATTGATACATACCCGCTTCAAAGGACACTCTTGTCCGCGTACTGGCCTTTTCAAAGACCATCGCCAAGGTACGGTCATGCAAGGAGAGATGAGGCTGATACTGCTTGAATTTGTCCTTGATGAGCCGGGCTCTGTCCAGGACGTAATGCAATTCAGTGGGAGTGAAGTCACTGAATTGCAAGAAATGCCTGAGAGGGCCGTTAGATTTTGCGGCTTTTGACATGATTTACTCGATGTGAGCGGTTTATTGCTCAGCGTTAAAGGTTTTGATCAAAGGCACAAGGATGTTGACGATTTCATCGGCTTCGCCCTCTGTAATAATCAGGGGGGGCAACATACGAATCACGCGATCTCTCGTCACGTTGATCAAGAGGCCGGCTTCGAGCGCGCGGCCCACCAAGACACCGCAGGGCTTGTCTAATTCAACGCCGAGCATCAGACCCTGACCTCGGACTTCGCGCACGCCTGGCACCCCTTTAAGCGCCTTTTCTAGGGCCGCTTTGAGGTGATTGCCAACCTTGGCTGCATGGGCGAGCAGATTGTCATCCTCAAGTGTTTTAAGTGTCGCATTTGCCGCGGCGCAGACCAACGGTCCGCCACCAAAGGTGGTGCCGTGACTGCCTGGTCCGAGGACACCGGCAGCGGGACCCCTCGCTGCGATAGCGCCAATGGGAACACCACCACCTAGGCCTTTGGCCAAGACAACGACATCAGGCAAAATATCCGCCCATTGATGGGCCAGCCACTTTCCTGTTCGTCCAATGCCTGACTGAACTTCGTCGATCATCATGAGCCAGCCGCGCTCGTTGCACAGTTTGCGCAGGTCTTGCATGTAGGAAATATCCGAGGGTCGTATGCCGCCTTCACCTTGCAGGACCTCGAGAAGGACGGCAACAACGCGGGGCTCTTTGTCTGCGGCTGCTTTGATTGCGTTGAGGTCGTTATAGGCGACTTTGATAAAACCTTCTGGCAGAGGACCAAAGCCGGTACGGGCTTTTTCGCTATCGGTCGCCGCAAGGGTTCCCAATGTCCGCCCATGCCATGAAGACTCCATCGTAATGATCGTGGGGAGGTCGTTGCCCTTTTTATAACCATAGTAGCGGGCAAGCTTAATTGCCGCCTCGTTGGCTTCGGCACCGCTATTTCCAAACAATACTTCGGTCATCCCCGAAATCTCGACGATCTTTTGCGCAAGTGCTTCTTGTTCTGGCACTTGGTACAGGTTTGAGGTGTGAATGAGGCGGGCGGCCTGCTGGCTGATGGCCTCGACGAGTTTTGGGTGCCCATGACCCAAGCATGAGACACCGATACCCGCCATGGCGTCCAGATAACGTCGACCATTGGTATCCCATAACCAAACGCCTTTTCCATGAGTAAAGGCAACGGGAAGTCGGGCATACGTATTCGAAATGGCAGAGGTCATCACCGGGGCTCCGTAGTGAAAATGCCCGTCAAGCGGGATCGCGTGTGTGGGCGTAAAACATCAATCATATACAATCTTAGTGACAGGCTCATGTTTTAGAAGTTTTTGAGTCTGGTAATCGGCGATACGGGTTATGCATGACATCAGAAGTTCGCTATTTCATCATTTTTGGCCTAACTCAATCCGGCACAACATTCAGGCCGAGTGATTGGGCTGAACGCCTTGCGGGCGTTCTCGCTCCCTTTCGTCCTGCGGGCACGCTTGGTGGGCATCTTTCCTATTCGCCTTACGCGACTCCGACGGTGATCGATGGCAAGCGGTGTGTCGTGATCGATCACCGCTTACGAGACCTCGAGCCGCTTGCTTGGAAATTTGTTCACGACTTTGCGAAAGATAATCTTTTAAAAGTAGAGGCCGATTTGACGGTCGATCCCGTTAGACGATAAATCTGCCTGGCACCTAGTCAATGGGCGTGATCACTTTGCCGTGAGAGAAGTAAGAAGCCAGATTGTCCAGCAAAGAGTCTGACATCGCACGGCGCGTTTCATGTGTCGCACTTGCAACATGAGGCATGAGTACAACATTGTTCATGGACTTTAACCCATCCGGAACGATAGGTTCTTTATCAAAGACATCCAAACCTGCGCCACCGAGCGCACCTTCTGTTAGGACGCGAACCATCGCGGGTTCGTCAATGACCGAGCCGCGGGCGATGTTGACCAAAATGCCTTTTGGCCCAAGTGCGCGCAGCACGGGTTCGTTGATCAGACTCCGCGTACTGGCACCTCCAACGGTTGCGACGACAAGAAAATCACTCCATTTCGCAAGATCGACCAGTGAGTCAATATAGGTGTAGGGAACATCGGTGCGAGCACGACGGTTGTGGTAAGCCACTTCCATATCAAAGCCTTGTCCACGACGCGCGATGGCTTCACCGATGCGACCGAGTCCTACGATACCCAGTTTCTTGCCACTCACGCGTGTGCCAAGCGTCAGACTACCAGTCTTATTTTCCCAATAATTAGCACGTACAAATCTGTCACCCCATCCAATGTTGCGGGCAGCGGCAATCAGGAGTCCCCAAGCCAAATCAGCGACGCAATCATTGAGAACGTCAGGTGTATTACTAACAATAATTTTTCTAAGTTGAGCGGCATCGACATCGATGGAGTCGTAACCGACGCCCCAACTGCATATGGCTTTGAGGTTAGGTAGAGCGTTGATCACCTCCGCCTTGCAACCAATGTTTGCAGAGGTGGCGATGACCTCGATGCTCTCGGCATGTTCGCGTAAAAAAGCTTGTGGGTCAGCCGCTTTCCAATATTGCAGTACGTCATAGCGCGCAGCGATCTCCGCATCTACGGGAGGGTGTCCAGTAAGAGAGCCAATTTGCAGAATACGTTGCTTAGTCATGAAGATATGTTCCGTCTAGAAAAATGAAAAGCAAAACAGCCCATAAAGGGCTGTTTCAAATACGCACCTAAGAAACAAAAGCCTCTTTTTGTGCAATACGACTACTTGATCATTGACTGATGACAAACTCTGCAAATAAACGCAGATCGAACATTAAGCCAAAGATTTAATCGCTGCAGACAAGCGGCTCTTATGACGTGCCGCTTTGTTTTTATGAATAATATTTTTATCGGCAACGCGGTCAATCACGCTCGTTGCTTTTTGGAGAACGTCAGCCGCAGCGGCCTTATCGCCGCTTTCAATCGCTGTACGCACACGCTTGATAGCGGTACGGAACATCGAACGCAGGCTGGAATTGTGCATGTTAAGCGCCACCGATTGGCGTGCACGTTTACGGGCTTGGGCTGTATTTGCCATGAATAATCAGTCTTATCTTTAAAATGCGCGCCCAGTATCAAGTGATAAAGAGCGCATTTGGTTAAGTTCAGTCAGACATTCTAGCACTAAGTCACTGAATTGCAAACCCTATTGACACCCTATTGGGTCACTATTGGGTCAAATTTGGCCTCTCTGTTGCATCCGGGGCTCGTCTAAAGTGTTTAAGACGCATTCCTAGGCCTAATAGTGTCAAGAGATAGCTTACGCCCGCGAGGGTTAAGACCCCCAATAGCCACAAAACTCTGAGCCACGGGGTGGGTTGAAGGGCGACCCAATCAATCTGGGTGGCAGCCATCCACAAGGGAACCGCCATCACAAGCAAAGCACAAGTTTGTCTGAGTAAAAATGCGCCCCAACCAGGAGCCGGTTGGTATATTTTTTTGCGTCTAAGGCCAACGTACAGAGCCAGGGCATTCAAACAGGCACCCAAGCCGATCGCGAGCGCTAGACCCGCATGGGCAAGCCAAGGCACCAAAACGAGATTCATGACCTGAGTCAGAACTAGCACGCCAATCGCAATTTTGACTGGCGTGCGGATGTCTTGTTTGGCATAAAAGCCAGGCGCAAGAATTTTGATCGTCAGCAGACCCACCAGCCCGACGGAATATGCCATGACGGCCAATCGCGTTTGGGATACATCCGAAGCATTAAAAGCACCGTAATGAAAGAGCGTCGCAACCAAAGCGTCAGCCATCAGGACCATACATAGTGCAGCAGGTAGACCCAGTAACAGCATCAGTTTGAGTCCCCAGTCTAGTAAATGACTATATTGCAGCTGCCCGTCGGGTTGGGCATGCGCTTTAGCAAGACTTGGCAAAAGTACCGTACCTAGCGCAACCCCGATTAGGGCGGTGGGGAACTCCATGAGTCGATCCGCAAAGGAGAGCCAGGTCACACTTCCTGGAGTAAGCCATGTAGCAATATTGGTATTGATTAATAATGAAATCTGAGCCACGGATACCCCCAAGGTGGCTGGCAACATTTGTTTCATGATGCGTCGTACGATCGGGTCACTCAGTGCAGGCTTGACGGGGCCGATCAGGCGAGGTCTGAGGCCAAGTCTACTCAACGCCCACCATTGAACAGCGAGCTGTGCGAGTCCGCCAAGCATGACGCCTGCGGCCAAGGCATAAATAGGTTGTGAAAAATAGTCCGAAAGCAACAAGCTACTGCCGATCATTGAAAGATTTAACAACACTGGTGTAAAGGCCGGAACGGCAAAACGTCGCCAGGTATTGAGAACCCCGGAGGCGAAAGCGACAAGAGACATGCAAATGATGTAGGGGAACATCACCCGAGTCATCCAGACGGCGGAATCAAAATCCGATGCGCGAGTCGGATCCGTCAAGCCGCTGGCCATTGCCATGACGACCCACGGGGCGCCGATCACCCCAACAACCGTTGTGAGGGAAAGAACTAGGAATAAGGTGATGGCAACACGGTCCAGTAAAACCCGAACGGCTTCGGACTCGTGTTGGTTTCTAACTTCACCTAAAATCGGCACGAAGGCTTGCGCAAAGGCACCTTCGGCAAACAGTCTTCGCAGTAAGTTAGGGATACGGAAAGCGACCCAAAAGGCATCGGTCAAAGACCCGGCGCCAAACGCGCGGGCAATGATAATGTCGCGTGCCAAGCCCGTGATGCGCGACAGTAGCGTGAAGCTGCTGACGGTTGCGGCGGCACGCAACAGGCTCATTTTGGTGGCATGCGAATAGCGCCGTCCAGGCGAATTGTTTCGCCATTCAGCATTTCGTTGGTGACAATTTGATGGACGAGTTTGGCGTAGTCTTCGGGACGTCCAAAGCGCGATGGAAAAGGGATGCTGGCTGCGAGAGAGTCTTGAACGGCTTGAGGCATGCCAAACATCATCGGTGTGCCAAAAATTCCCGGTGCGATCGTGACGCATCGGATCCCCGATGGTGCGAGGTCACGTGCCACGGGGAGTGTCATCCCGACAACGCCAGCCTTGGACGCCGCATACGCTGCTTGCCCAATTTGTCCATCATAAGCCGCCACGGAAGCGGTATTGATCAACACGCCGCGTTCGCCGGTGGGTTCTGCTTCGTTTTTACTCATGGCCTCGGAGGCCACGCGAATCATATTAAAGCTACCGATTAAATTGATGGAAATGACTTTTTGAAACATGTCTAAGGGATGCGCGCCATTTTTCCCTACGGTTTTAGCCGCTGGCGCGATGCCGGCACAATTGATCAAGCCGAAGAGGGGGCCGAGTTCTAGCGCTGCCGCGACGGCTGCGCGAGCATCTTGCTCTTGAGTGACATCGCAGTGCACATAGCGTTGGCCCAGTTCCTTGGCGAGCGCTTGACCCGCTTCATCTTGAACGTCGGCCAGTACAACACGGGCTCCATGGGTACAGAGCATTTTTGCAGTCCCCGCGCCTAAACCCGAAGCACCACCCGTGACGATAAAAACTTTATTTTTGATTTCCATGAGACTGTTCTTAATAGGTTAAGCAAGCGCCGCGAAAATCTTGGCTTTGATCTCATCGACCGAGCCAACACCTTGGACCTTGCGGTAGCGTGGGGCTGAGGACTCTGCGTTGGCCCAAGAAAAATAATAGTCAATGAGCGGCCGTGTTTGGTCTCGATAGACCTCGAGGCGGTGTCTCACGGTTTCTTCTTTGTCGTCTTCGCGCTGGACGAGTTTCTCGCCCGTCACGTCGTCCTGTTCTGCGACTTTTGGGGGATTAAAACGAACATGGTAGCTGCGACCACTGGCAGGATGGATTCTGCGTCCACTCATGCGCTCAATGATGTCTTGTTCGGGAACCGCGATTTCAACGACAAAATCAAGGCTTACATTCGCGTGCTTAAGCGCATCGGCTTGCGGAATCGTGCGTGGAAAACCATCGAAAAGATAGCCTTTTTTACAGTCCGGTTGTGTCAGTCGATCCTTGACTAGACCAATAATGATCTCGTCCGAAACTAACCCACCCGCGTCCATGATTTTTTTAGCGGCGATGCCAAGCGAAGAACCGGCTTTAACGGCTGCGCGAAGCATATCGCCCGTAGAAATTTGAGGGATACCGAAATGTTCGGTGATATATGCCGCTTGCGTGCCTTTGCCAGCACCTGGTGGACCCAGCAGAATTAGACGCATATGAACTCCCGATACTTTGAGTGATGATTGACAATATTATGCCGCATCGCAGCAGTTGACGCAGTTGGGCTTTTGTGGTGCTTACCCTGACGTTGAACCTTCTTTGGCCAGTATTTGACGAACGCGGTCCAAATCTGCCTGGGTATCAACTCCTGGCCCAGGGTGCCGGTCCGTCAAATGAACGGCGATCTTGAAGCCGTGCTCAAGTGCCCTTAGTTGCTCGAGGGACTCAATACTTTCGAGTACGCCTCGCGATAAGGAAGGAAAGGTTTTTAAAAAATGCACACGGTAAGAGTAAAGGCCAATGTGATGGAGCGCGGGCAGGCCCTGGCTCAACACTTGTGATCCTTGGCTGAGGGCATCGCGATCCCAAGGGATAGGGGCGCGGGAAAAATAGAGAGCATGCAATGTACTGTCGCAAACAACCTTGACAATGTTTGGGTTAAAGAAACTGGATGCGTCAGAGATCGGTGCTGCACAGGTCGACATCGCTGCCTGAGGATGTTGTACGAGCGATGCCGCGACTTGGTTGATCAACGCGGGATCAATCAAGGGCTCATCACCCTGAACATTGACGACAATGTCGTGATCAGAAAGGTTCAGTAATTCGACACTTTCGGCCAAGCGATCAGTGCCAGAGGGGTGGTCCTCGCGGGTCATCAGAACATCAATGCCATAAGCGCGAACAGCGCTTGCGATGGACGCATCATCAGTTGCGACATACACCTTCGTGGCGGCCGAGGCTGCTGCACGATGTGCAACACGAACAACAAGCGGAGTCCCTGCAAGATCAGCCAACATTTTGCCCGGAAGCCTAGTCGAGGCCTTGCGTGCGGGAATAATGACGATGAACGGTTGCATGCGTGTATTCACTTGCCTTTAGGCATTGTCGGGATGATCTTCGGCATCGGCCAATGGGCGTGCCTGGGCTTCAAGCATTACCGGAACGCCATCACGAACAGGGAATGCTAGCCGATCACCCCGGCAAACGAGTTCCGTATGATCAGAGTTCAGGTAGAGACGACCCTTACAAAGGGGGCAGACAAGAAGGTCAAGCAGGCGTGTTTGCATCGTTATATTGTAATCAATCGTGATGTAACTGCACGGATTTTGCCTTTAATTGCTGGTTTAGCCATGGCAAAAAATCCGGATCTGAAAAGCACATCTCTGTCTCCACGACCCAAAGTCGGTGGTCTTTTATGTTTTCACACTTGACGGCATCTTTAGCCGTCATCAGCACACATTCTGCCTCTAATGCTTGAAATATTGATGCATCAAAGTTGACGTGATCAGCAAAAGCGCGTTGTTCGGAGAGCTCAATGCCAATATTATGCAGGCTTAAAAAAAACTGCGCTGGGTTGGCAATGCCTGCAACAGCCATGACTTTTAGTCCCTTGGCGAGGGCAATAAAGCTTGGCGGATCAAGTAATTGACCACTATTAAGATTTCTGAACTGAATCATTCGTAATGAAGCCGCCGTTTTTCGCACCAAAGAGGACATTGAAGTCGCGGGTGTTGAGGCGGCATTTTCTGTTCTAGAAATCAGAGCCTGAACAGAATTCAAGCGACTAATGGGTTCACGCAAAGGTCCGGCAGGCAACAACCAACCATTGCCGGTTCCACGCTCATCTTGGACAACAATTTCGATGTCTCGGTGCAGCCTCAGGTGTTGTAAGCCATCGTCTGAGATCACCAAGTCTATTTGCGGATTGAGTGCCAGGAGGGAAAAGTAAGCTTTTGGTCTATTAGGATGTACTGCGATCGGAGCACCCGTTTCCCTAGCGATCAAAGCAGGCTCATCGCCAAAAAGGCTGGGATCAAGCTTTCCCTGTCCCACTAGAGGCTTGTCACCGATCTGAGTGCCGTATCCACGACTAATGACACCGGGATGCCAGCCTAAGGCGCGCAGTTGTTTAACTAGAGCGATGACGATGGGTGTTTTTCCTGTCCCACCGATGTAGATGTTGCCAACCACCACGACAGGAATTGGAAAATCGGTATCGCGCTTGAAATAATGATGATGCATGGCGCGAATTTTTAGGATCACACCAAACAGGAGGGAGAGCGGGGCCATGGACCATGCCCACACCCCCCTTAGCTGCCACTGGCGATGCAGCCAATGTTCCATATTCGTGCGCAGATCTTTGGAGCTCACTGCGCAGCCTGTGTGACAAAGTGCACTTTGTTGATGCCGGCCTCACGCGCAGCTTGCATCGCGTGAACAACGGCTTGGTGAGGGGCCATTGCGTCTGCACGAATGATCAAGGCGCTATCTTTTTGGTCTGAACGTTGTGCATTTAAGCGAGCGCCCAGATTGCTTGCGGAAATGAGGACCCCCGCGATGGCGTAGCGTCCGTCTTGGGCAATGGAGACCTCGATTGTTGATACGGTCGTTTGCTCAGCGTTCGCTTGGGGTAAGGAAATGCTGAGCTGACGTTCACGTGTAAACGTTGTGGTTGCTGCTAAAAAAATCAACATCACAAGCAAAACATCAATTAAAGGAATCAAATTGATGTCTGGACTATCGTCTGAAGAGGCGTTTGAGCGAAAGTTCATCAGGCGGAATGCTTAATATTCTGGGCAACATAACGAGTCGCTTGCTCCATCTTTAATAAAAGAGCTTCAACCCGAGATTTGAATAATCGATGCGCCATGACAGCAGGAATCGCAATCAGGATTCCAAACCCAGTGTTGTATAACGCTATGGAAATGCCGCGTGCCAACTCTGTCGGATCTGAACCATCTGGTTTGTAAGCTGCGAAAATTTCGATCATACCTACGACGGTTCCAAACAACCCCATGAGAGGCGCAATGCTTGCCACCGTAGCTAGGGCGGGTAGGTATTTTTGTAATATGTGAGAAACATCACGACCGGCATCCTCGACTGCGCATCGGAGCTCTGCGGGAGGCAAGTGTCTGCACCGAAGCAGCTCGGCAAGGATCAGGCCAAGTGGAGAGGATGCACGAAGTTTTTCAATTGCCTCGGGCGAGTCTGCCTTGGCACGAACCATTTGTATGACTTGGGCGGGTAGGTCGCGAGGAATGAGGCGCGCAGCATTAAGGCTTAATGCACGTTCGATCACGATGGCCAAACCAACGATGGACAGGGCGATCAATGGCCAGATGGGCCAGCCTGCCTGAATGACAATAGATTGCAAAAAGTAACCTCTCTAGCTTTAGAATGAATTGCACAGCACAATGGTGGCATGGTACGGGTGCGACAGGACAATTGGCAAGCCTAAAGCGTATTTAAAGCTATCCACAGAACTTGTGGATAATTCTGTGCGCATCTTCTGAAATGATGGAAAATGGGTGCTTTCGGGTATTTGCTTAAAAATTGAGCAATTTATGATGGATTTAATTAATATTCAATAATAACAATTAGTTACTATCTTTTTTTAATGTGATTTTGTATCTAAAACAATATTTTCTTTAAGCACAAACACTTAATACTTTTTCATTACGTTTGTGGACAATATTTGGTGTAGACCCCTTATGGCACTTAGAGATCAACAAGACAATCCAGCATTCACGCGGGACATTCTGACAGTGTCTGAGCTCAATCAAGCTGTCGCCCGCCTTTTGGAAGACAGTTTCGATGTGAGTTGGGTTCGGGGTGAGGTTTCTAATTTTATGCCCGCTGCCTCTGGCCACTGGTACTTTACGCTCAAAGACAATGGTGCCTCGGTCAAAGCTGTCATGTTTCGCAGTAAAGCGGCCGCAGTGGGTTTTATGCCTAAAGCAGGTGATTCGATTGAGCTCAAAGGGCGGGTGACGCTTTATGAAGCGCGAGGTGAGTATCAGATACAGGCAGAGCAGTTACGACGCGCGGGTTTAGGCTCGCTTTTTGAGGCGTTTCTTGCTTTAAAAAGTAAATTGGATCAAGAAGGTTTATTTGATCCCGCTCATAAACGTGAAATTGTTGAACATCCTCGCGCAGTCGGGGTGATCACTTCATTGTCCGCTGCTGCGTTACGCGACGTTCTGACAGCGTTGGCGCGTCGTGCCCCGCACGTTCCGATTGTGATCTACCCGGCAATGGTTCAAGGAACGGGCGCTTCATTACAGCTCAGACAGGCGTTAGCTTTAGCCAATGAACGGCAAGAGGTGGACACTATTTTGCTTGTCAGAGGAGGCGGCAGTATTGAAGACCTCTGGAGTTTCAATGATGAAGCTTTAGCGCGAGATATTTCCGCAAGCGTCATTCCTGTTGTTTCTGGCGTTGGGCATGAAACGGACTTCACGATCGCTGATTTTGTGGCGGATTTACGTGCGCCTACGCCTACTGCTGCGGCTGAGCTCGTCTGTGTCGCACGTTCTGAACTCTTGGGGCGAGTATCACGTGCGCGTGATCAATTAAGCCATGTGATGCGCCGTAAACTCGAAAAAATGTCGCAGCGCTTGGATCGCATTGCGGTGGGTATGGTCTCGCCGGCTCAACGCCTATCCCATCAAGAAGAACGGCTCAACGGACTCGTCTATAGGCTGCGTCATGCCTCCCAGCGCGTTTTTCAGCAATATCGTGTCCAGTCGGATCGGGCTCAAGCGCGTCTCAAAGTCGTATTGCCCGAGGCGAGTACTCAGCGTGCGGGCCTTTTAAGAGCTACGACAGCGCTCAGTGTGTGCCAGCGTAGGTTGTTCGCGATACGACAGGCCAGCCTGATGGGTTTAGAGGCACAGTTGCGCGCGTTGAGCCCTGAGCAAACCTTAAGTCGCGGCTACGCGATCGTTCGAAGCACACAAGGACAAGTGATTCGTTCAAGCCAAGATCTCAAGCTTGGTCAAGTTTTGGAAATCAGCCTTGCTAAAGGCGCGGCTTCTGTTCAGGTTCAAGGTCTCGATCGTTCGGACGATTGAGTCTGGGTAGGGCTCTGCTAACCCTTGTCCTCAATAGGGGTTGTAGCCAGGAGCGCATGGCGTCCGATACAATAGGATAAATTCTTTTTACCCACCACATTCACGAGGACTTTGCAACAATGGCCCACACACTTCCCGCTTTGCCTTATGCAATGGATGCTTTGGCACCGACCATCTCCAAAGAAACACTTGAGTTCCACTACGGCAAGCACCATCAAGCCTATGTGACCAACTTGAATAACCTGATTCCTGGCACTGAGTTTGAGGCAGCCTCTCTCGAAGAAATCGTTAAGAAATCCTCAGGTGGCATTTTTAATAATGCCGCGCAGGTTTGGAATCACACCTTTTATTGGAACAGCATGGCGCCCAATGCGGGTGGCGAGCCTACAGGCAAGCTGGCTGATGCGATCAATGCAAAGTGGGGCAGTGTTGCCGCTTTCAAAGAGGCTTTCAACAAATCCGCTGCGGGTAACTTTGGCTCGGGATGGACGTGGCTTGTTAAAAAGGCGGATGGCTCGCTTGATATCGTCAACACAAGCAACGCCGCGACTCCGCTGACCTCGACAGACGTTGCTTTGTTGACCTGTGACGTTTGGGAGCATGCTTACTACATTGACTACCGAAATGCTCGACCCAAGTATCTCGAGAGCTTTTGGAACTTGGTGAATTGGTCATTTGCAGCTAAAAATCTCGGTTAATTCATAAGCCTTGATATAAACCGGCCAGATTGGCCGGTTTTTTTTTATCATTTTTTTGCGCTAAGATTTGGCAAGAGACTTTAAACATTCATCAAGAGATCCCTCATGGACAAACACGCTTATATTTGTGATGCAATCCGCACACCCTTTGGTCGCTATGCGGGTTCGCTCGCCTCGGTTCGCCCCGATGATTTGGCCGCAATCCCAGTGCGTGCCTTGGCAGAACGCAATCCTGGCGTGAAATGGGCTGAGCTCGATGATGCTCTGATGGGATGCGCCAATCAAGCGGGCGAGGACAATCGTAACGTCGCTCGCATGGCCACACTGTTGGCAGGATTGCCTGATGTTGTGCCTGGCGGCACGATCAATCGTCTGTGTGGTTCTGGGATGGATGCGATTGGCACGGCTGCGCGTGCGATTCGTGCGGGAGATGCTTCCCTGATGTTGGCGGGTGGTGTTGAAAGCATGACGCGCGCACCTTTCGTGATGGGCAAGGCTGATTCCGCCTTTTCACGAAGCGCTTCGATTTTCGATACAACGATCGGCTGGCGTTTCGTCAACAAACTCATGAAAGCGAAGTACGGCGTCGATTCGATGCCTGAAACCGCTGAAAATGTGGCGGACCAGTTCAATATTTCGCGTGCGGATCAAGATCTGTTCGCGATGGCCAGTCAGGAAAAGACGGCTGCTGCCCAGAAAAGTGGCTATTTTGAGAGCGAGATCGTCGCAGTCAGCATTGCCCAAAAGAAGGGGGATGCAATTATTGTGAATCGTGATGAGCATCCTCGTCAAACGACCCTTGAGTCCCTGGCTAAACTCAAAGGCGTCGTTCGCGAGGGCGGTTCAGTGACCGCTGGAAACGCCTCGGGTGTCAATGATGGCGCGGTGGCGATGTTGATTGCGCACGAACAGGCCGCTGCCCTTCATGGTCTCAAACCGCGCGCTCGGATCGTCGCAATGGCGACGGCGGGCGTCGAGCCCCGTATTATGGGTATCGGGCCCGCACCCGCTTCACAAAAGGTACTAGCTCTCGCGGGCTTGACGCTTGCCCAGATGGATGTCATCGAGTTAAACGAAGCTTTTGCCGCGCAGGGCCTCGCAGTCTTGCGTATGCTGGGTATTGCGGATAACGATCCTCGCGTCAATCCGAATGGTGGAGCGATTGCATTGGGCCACCCACTTGGCGCGAGCGGTGCTCGACTTGTGATGACAGCGGTCCACCAGCTTGAGGTGACGGGAGGACGCTATGGCTTGTGTACGATGTGTATCGGTGTGGGTCAGGGCATCGCTCTCATCGTAGAGCGTGTCTAAACGTTCCTAGCGGCGTATGCGACATGTGGTAAAAAAAACGATACTCGGTCATTGCAGGCCGAGTATTTTTTTCCCTGGCGTCATTGCGCGAGCCGCAAACCAACCTTGTTCCATTTCGAGCGCAAATCTGATCGGTTTGCTTGAACAGTGAGACGCATCGCTTTGTGGTTTCATGTCAGCGATGTTGACGATCGTGCCATCATCAAGCAAAAAAGCGATCGACAAAGGTATAAGGGTATTGCGCATCCAGAAACACTCTACGAGTGCTTGGTCAAAGACAAACAGCATGCCGTGATTGGGGGCGAGCGATTTACGATTCATCAATCCAGTTCTGCGCGTCTCAGGCGTGGCCGCAATCTCCGCATGAATGACGTGCATGCCTGCGTTGAGTTTTTTGATCGGAAGCGTAGGATTTGTCTGCCCATGCGCGGCCGAAAGGGAAATCAAGCTCATAAAAAAAGCAAACAACACGACCCTAAGGTCGCGCTGTTTTTCAGGCGTAAACCATCTGTACATTGCGTAGTATCCAAGGGGTTATTCACCCCAGCTGCTTATGCAGCAGTTATATTAGTTGCTTGCTTGCCCTTAGGACCCTGAGTAACTTCAAAGGCGACTTTTTGGCCTTCTTTGAGTGTTTTAAACCCATTCATCTGGATCGCAGAAAAATGTGCAAACAGGTCTTCTCCTCCGTCATCGGGCGTGACGAATCCAAAGCCTTTCGCATCGTTGAACCACTTGACGGTTCCGGTGACCTTAGGGCCATTGCTTGTGGTCGAGTCTGACATTCCGACTGCCTCTTATGTACGTTGTAAATCAAACGGAAAACTGATCAAAAGCGTATGCTTCAAAAAATCTGCTTCCGGCATCTTGACACTCAAGTTTTTTTGAATGTGTTGTGATATTCGTTAGATTTGACAAGTTCGTCAAGTATCGGTTTGCCTAGTATCCTGAACCTTAAATGAAATTTTGTATCAATCTGTTATATAAAATGATGGCTTCTTTCTAAATTGAACTGTTGATCATGCCCGCACGTATTTCTTCCAGTCCAGATCTTGTTGTCGAGAAGCAGAGCGCTAAAACCACTCCGCCGCCTATGTACAAGGTGATTCTCCTCAATGACGATTACACGCCGATGGAGTTTGTCGTTCATGTTTTACAGAAGTTTTTTAACAAAGGCCACGAAGACGCAATGCGTATCATGTTGCAAGTTCACCACGAAGGAAAAGGGTTGTGTGGGGTTTACCCGCATGACATCGCAGCCAGTCGTATTGCGCAGGTTGCGCAGCATGCAAGGACTCGCCAACATCCATTGCAATGCGTCATGGAACCGGCAAGTGACAATTAAGGCATAGAATGCAATTTAACGGTGTAACACTTGATAGAACGTCGGAGGAAATGTGATTTCCCAAGAGCTTGAAGTTAGCCTGCATATGGCCTTTGTCGAGGCGAGATCAGCTCGGCATGAATTCATTACTGTCGAGCATTTATTATTGTCGCTACTAGATAATGCTGCGGCCATCGAAGTGTTACGCGCCTGCTCCGCCAACATGGACGAATTACGCAATAATTTGCGTAAGTTCGTGACGGACAATACGCCCGTCATCCCTGCTGGTGCAGAGGTCGACACTCAACCTACGCTCGGTTTTCAGCGCGTCATTCAACGTGCCATCATGCATGTGTCGGCGGGCGGAGCTTCCAAGAAGCCCGTGACAGGTGCGAATGTTCTTGTCGCGATTTTCGGCGAAAAGGAGTCTCATGCTGTTTTTTATCTGCAGCAACAAGGGATTTCACGCTTGGATGTTGTGAACTATTTGTCTCACGGCATCAGTAAGCAAGCCGCGGCTGAAACACCCGCTCCTAAAGAGCAGCAGGGTGAGGGCGCAGAACAATCTGGTGAGGCGCGTCAGTCTCCGCTTGATTTGTACACACAGGACCTGAATGCGGCCGCTACAGCGGGTCGGATTGATCCTTTGATAGGTCGCGAATATGAAGTCGAGCGTGTGATCCAAACCTTGTGTCGTCGCCGTAAAAATAATCCATTATTGGTGGGCGAAGCGGGCGTCGGAAAAACAGCAATCGCCGAAGGTTTGGCTTATCGCATTACACAAGGCGAAGTGCCCGAAGTTTTACAAGATGCGCAAGTTTTTTCCCTCGATATGGGGGCGCTGTTAGCCGGCACAAAATACCGCGGTGATTTTGAGCAGCGCTTGAAGGGCGTGCTCAAACAGTTAAAAAATAATCCACAAGCGATTTTGTTTATTGATGAAATTCATACATTGATTGGTGCGGGCTCGGCATCTGGCGGGACTCTGGATGCTTCCAATTTGCTCAAGCCTGCCTTGTCCTCTGGCCAACTCAGGTGTATTGGAGCCACAACCTACACTGAGTTTCGTGGTGTATTCGAAAAAGATGCAGCACTTTCTCGTCGTTTTCAAAAAGTCGATGTATCTGAGCCGACTGTGGCGCAAACAATTCAAATCCTGCGCGGTCTTAAAGGCCGTTTTGAGGATCATCACGGTGTCAAATACTCTGGCGCTGCGCTCACAGCCGCGGCGGAGCTTTCTGCCCGGCATATCAACGATCGGCATTTGCCTGACAAAGCGATCGATGTGATTGATGAGGCTGGGGCCGCTCAGCGTCTCTTGCCGCGTTCAAAGCAAAAGAAAATTATTGGTAAAACAGACATTGAAGCGATTGTTTCCAAGATCGCTCGTATTCCACCACAAACCGTATCAAGCGATGACCGCAGCAAGCTTGCGACGCTTGAGCGCGATCTCAAGACCGTTGTTTATGGTCAAGACGGTGCCATCGAAGCCCTTGCGGGTGCGATCAAAATGGCGCGCTCTGGTTTAGGTCGTCCAGAAAAACCGATTGGTGCTTTTCTCTTTTCTGGCCCAACCGGCGTCGGTAAAACAGAGGTTGCTCGCCAGTTGGCTTTTACGCTTGGGGTTGAGTTATTGCGTTTCGATATGTCTGAGTACATGGAGCGTCATACTGTTTCTCGTCTCATCGGTGCGCCTCCAGGCTATGTTGGTTTCGACCAAGGTGGCTTGTTGACCGAGGCCATAAACAAACAGCCACATTGCGTGTTGTTGTTAGATGAAATTGAAAAAGCGCATCCGGATGTGTTTAATATCTTGTTGCAAGTCATGGACCACGGAACATTGACGGATAACAATGGTCGCAAAGCTGACTTCCGCAATGTGATTTTAGTGATGACGACCAATGCTGGGGCAGAGGCTCTCAATAAACCCAATATTGGTTTTTCAAACACCCGTGCGAGTGGTGATGAGATGGGCGATATCAAGCGTCTCTTTTCACCCGAATTCCGTAACCGTCTTGATGCAATTGTGCCTTTTGCAGCACTGAGCCAAGAGGTGATTTTACGCGTGGTGGACAAGTTCCTGATGCAACTCGAAGATCAATTGCATGACAAGCGTGTGGACGCATCCTTTACTGATGCGCTGCGTGCCCACCTCGGCAAGAACGGTTTTGATCCTCTGATGGGTGCGCGTCCGATGCAGCGTTTGATTCAGGACACCTTGCGGCGTGCCCTCGCAGATGAGTTGCTATTTGGCAAGTTAGTTGATGGCGGTTCTGTCTTGGTTGATGTCGATGCGGATGGCAAGGTGACGCTAGATTTCGACGTCAAGGATACAAAGTCTTCTGGTGCGGCAAAGGGATCTGATCAGGAAGCCGAACTGGTCCTTTAATGACGTCATCGGAAGGACCTTCGGTGCCTCAGCAACGATCGCTGAATCACGCTCAGCCCCTCACGTTGACTTGCCATCAATGTGGGGCTTCGTATGCGCGACCGACCCTAGAGCCCGATCAATGGGCGCAGTGCCTGCGCTGCAATAGTGTGTTGGAGTCCTACGGTGCTTTTACGCCCGTGGCTTGGTTGGCGATTGTTTTGACAGCCTTGATCAGTCTGGGCTTTGCGAATGCTTATCCTGTTTTGACACTTTTTCTTCAAGGTCAAGGACAAGCCGCGACTTTTTTTGATGCGGTTTCCGTGGTGTGGCGTGAAGGTTACCCTGAGGTTTCCATTGCAACGTTCGCTGCCGGATTTTTGTTACCGGTCTTACACCTTTTTTTATTATTTTGGGTACTTATACCTTTGTCTTTTGGACGGCTGCCGCTTTTTTTCGAAGCCGTCATCAAGATCATCGACCATTTGAAACCTTGGTGCATGGTACCTGTATTTTTGTTGGGTATTCTAGTTGCTGCGGTCAAACTGGCTGGATTAGCCTCTCTGGTGTTAGGTGTCGGACTTTTTGCTACGGCCTGTGCCGCATTACTCATCACGAGCCTCGCGCGACTTAGTGAAAGAAGGTTGCGCTTGATGGCTTTGGATTTAGGCGTTCCTGCTCAACCGCCCGAAATACCCAAACCCCCATCACCCCAGCAAATCAGCCGTGTCTGGGCGCTGTTGCTCGCCGCTGCCATCATGTATGTGCCAGCCAATCTCTTGCCCATCATGCAAATCACCTCTGTTGGTGGGTCTTCTGGTCACACGATCGTAGGTGGCGTGATTGAACTGTATCAAATGGGATCCTGGGATATCGCACTGGTGGTGTTTGTGGCGAGCGTCTTGGTACCGGTTTTTAAACTGATTGCCCTTTCAACTCTTGTCGCGCTCACTCAATTTGGTGCTGTTCGTGGGTTAAAGTCTCGTACACAGTTATATCGTGTTGTCGAGTTTATCGGTCAGTGGTCCATGCTTGATGTGTTTGTCGTAATTTTGCTCTCTGCTCTTGGGCGGTTCGGGGCTCTTCTGAGTATCGAGCCGGGCAGTGGCGCCATTGCTTTTGGAGCCGTGGTGATTTTGACGATGCTCGCGGCGCTCAGTTTTGACCCTAGGCTCGCATGGCGCCGTGCAGGATACCGCCGCCACGTATTTTCAAGCTTTAATACATCGAATCATGGCTAAGAGAGAGCACGTTGAGTTCACCCACTGAATCCGGTACATCCGAGTCTATTCGCGAGATTGGCGGCAAGCCTCTCCCACGCGTAGCCCGACGTCCCAAAAGGAGTTTGGCTTGGGTGTGGTTTATTCCGCTCGCCGCACTAGCGGTGGGGCTTTCAATCATATGGCGTGGCTACTCTCAAAAGGGGCCAACCATCACGATTACCTTTCAGTCTGCGGCAGGTATTGAAACGGGTAAAACGCAAATCCGTTACAGAGATGTGACGATTGGTCTTGTAAAAAGTGTGCGCTTAAATGGCAAGCAGACTGGCGTCATTGTTGAAGCAGAGCTTACCAAGGACGGTGCCGCCTTTGCGCGCGATGGCTCGCGATTTTGGGTGGTGAGGCCACGTATCGGACTTGGAGGCGTGTCAGGGTTGACAACCTTGCTTTCTGGCTCTTACATAGAAACTGATTTAGACCCAAGTTCGACCTCTCGGACGGTTGATAAAGACTTTGTGGGTTTGGAGCAGCCGCCACCCATCACAAGTGATCGTCCTGGAAGTCATTTTGTGTTGAGGTCGAACACGCTTGGATCTCTTGGCCCTGGCGCACCGATTTACTTTCGCCGAATTCAAGTCGGCTTGGTGACGGGATTCAAGCTCAATGACGCGGGACAGCATGTTGAATTAAATATCTTTATTGATGCCCCCTATGACAAATTTGTCGATAGAAGTTCACGCTTTTGGAATGAAAGCGGTGTTGATCTCACCATCGGCCCACAGGGTATGAACTTGCAAACGGAGTCCTTGCTCTCGCTGATTGCGGGAGGGATTTCTTTTGCCTCTTTCGGTAAATCTCAACCGCTCGACGAGAATGCGAAGCCGTTTAAACTTTTCGACTCTAGAGCGGCCGCTGCGGCTGTTCCTGAAGGTGTTGCTGTACCGATTCGGATGCGTTTTGATCAAGCGGTGCGTGGCTTGAGCGTTGGCGCATCCGTTGCGTTTCATGGTGTCGATATCGGCGTAGTGGACGCTATCGCTCTTGATTTCGATGTCGTGACGAGGCGCTTTTATACTAAGGTAGAGGCCACGCTTTATCCAGAACGCTTAGGCCCAGTATATGTCGAACTCAAAGTCGCTAAACAAACTCCAGAAGACCTTGCCGCATCGCTGAGTGAGTTCACCAGTAAAGGTTTACGAGCCCAACTTCGTACGGCGAGTATTTTGACCGGGCAGCTGTACATCACGTTGTCAGACTTTCCGAACTTACCCCTTTCGGAGCCACCCCAGGTTTCTTTACCTTTCGTGATGCCGACGATGCCCTCCGAGAATCTCGATTCTATACAGGCACAGATCTCCAGCATTATTAGCAAAATTGACAATATTCCTTTCGAGAAAATAGCAGGTGATTTGGATGGGATGATGGTTGAAATTAGACGCTTGAGTGAGAATATTGATAAAGGCGTCACACCTAAATTGGCGTCAACCCTGACTCAGATTGAACAAACAGTTAAAAACCTTAACGTGTTGATTGCTCCCGGAAGCCCTCTGACAACGAGTACTGAATCGATGATTCAGGACCTGAAGGGAACTCTCAAATCACTGAAGACCTTGACAGATGGCTTACAAGCGAACCCCAGTGAAATTATTCGGGGTCGTGCAACTGAGCCATACTCGCGTGACACGCTTGGAGCGACAAGAAAATGATGCGTTCTATTAAACGCCTAGTACTGGCGATGGGGATTCTTAGCTTAGTAGGCTGTGCAGGACCTCCCGCTCAATACTACACCTTGAGCCGTGTTGACGCGAAATTAGCGCTTTCATCCTCCGTTGTACCTTCTACGAGCGCGAAAGCAGGGGCTTACACACTATCTGATATTGGCGTTCCCGCGGAAGCTAATAATATTTCTCTTGTCGTTCGGCAAGGTGATGGCCGTCTTATGGTCCTGGGCGATGATCGCTGGACAGGCTCACTATCCTCACAGCTCTCGACTGCTATTTCTCAGGAGATGACACAACACCTTGGCATGCCTCCCATTCAAAGCCTTGTCGCCGAAGCCGCTAGGGCTTCTGTTACAAAAATCCAGTTAGATGTCCAGCGTTTTGATTTAATTCCAGGGCAGTCAGTCACGATTGATGCTGTCTGGAGTATGCGTTTTCCGGGTAGCCAGTCATTTTTAACTTGCTATACCCGTTTGCAGCAGCCGGTAGGCATTGGAGTGCTTGCACTGGTTCAAGGTCAACAAAAAAATGTGCAGTCGCTCGCTGTACAACTCTCGGAGGCTTTAGTCAGTCGCAAAGCTCCGAGCGGCTCGAGCTGTGGTCGTTAGCCTTTTCCAGTGCTCCCAAACCCCCCTGTCCCGCGACTAGAGGCGTCGAAATCTTCGACAAGCTTGAATTGAATTTGAGCGATGGGCAGTACGACAAGTTGTGCTAAGCGCTCCATGGGTTGCAGCGTGTAGGCAGTACTGCTGCGATTCCAAGCTGACACCATCAATGGACCTTGATAGTCCGAGTCAATGAGACCAACGAGGTTGCCCAAGACGATGCCATGCTTGTGACCCAAGCCGGAACGAGGCAAGATGACCGCGGCATAACCTGGGTCTGCGACATGAATCGCCAAGCCCGTTGGAATGAGTTGTGTCATACCAGGCTCAAGCACAAGAGGCTGATCCAAACAAGCGCGTAAGTCCAAGCCCGCCGAGCCAGCCGTGGCATAGGTTGGTAATTGTTCGCGCATACGGGCGTCTAAGATTTTTACTTCAACGGATTTCATGCTTAACCTCATATCAGTTTAGGCATTGTGATGCGAACGAACGCGTTTGCGTGACGCGAGCCTACGTTGTTCGACTATGCGACGCTGACGGATCACCATCCAGGCAATAATGGCGATCACTGTCAAGCCGACTAATGAGTAGACGGTTGCATGGTGACCATCTTTGATGGCTTCAACGCTAAGTGTGGCTAGGTAGCCCGGCGCCAAGAGGGCAGGGAACCATAAGATCGCAGAAATAAAATTTGCGAGTTGAAAACGCAGATGTGGCATGCCCATGACGCCCGCGACAGTGGGAATAAAGCTGCGTAACGGCCCTATAAAGCGTGCGATTAAAACCGCTAGAAAACCGTAACGATAGAAAAAAAGTCGGGCACGTGCGACATATCGTCTGTAGGGTTTTAAGTATTTGTGTCGCAATACTTTCGGTCCCATCCAACGACCGAACCAAAAGGAAACGGCGTCTCCGACAATCGCTCCCACAATACCCCAAAATAAAATAGGTCCCGCATCAAGGGTGCCGGTCGCGATCAGTGTCCCTGTCGCAAATAACAGAACAGTGGCCGGAATAAATAATCCGACCACAAATAAGGATTCCCCGAAACTCATCAATAAAACAACGAGGCCCGCCCAGGACTGATTGTTTTGAATAAATAAGACAAGTTGGTCGATCAGTGCTTGCATACGAAAACCAGTAGAAATTAGCGTGAGGGGTGCGACTGAGTAAATCGCTCTGCAATGGCAGCGACGAGCTGACGGGCAATATCCGGTTTGGTACTTAAGGGAAGCATGTGCTCGCCTTGGTCATCAAAAATCGAGACGGTTGTATCCTCTGCATCCATCACATGCTGTGCCAAGTTTCCAATTAACATCGGAATCCCTTTGCGCAAACGTTTGGCATGCGCGTATTCGGATAAATGTTCAGTTTCTGCAGCAAAACCTACGCACCAGGGGCCAGACTTTTGGCTTGCAACTGTCGCAAGAATATCCGGATTGGCCTCGAACTGTAGGTTAGGCGTTGATTGACCGTCTTTTTTAATTTTTTCAGTAGAAATGTTTTTAATGCGCCAATCTGCCACAGCTGCGACGGCGATAAAAATGTCCTGACCACGAATATTTTCCATAACAGCGTCAAGCATCTGCTGCGCAGTTTCAACGTTGATGCGCGATACCCCGTGAGGGCAAGGGAGCGCAGTTGGACCTGAGATGAGTGTCACATCAGCTCCGGCTTCCCAAGCAGCTTGCGCAAGTGCATAACCCGTTTTTCCTGAGGATCGGTTGCTCAATACGCGGATAGGATCGATGGGCTCGACGGTCGGTCCTGCAGTCAGTAAAACATGCAGTCCTTTTAGAAGCTTGGGTTGAAAAAATCCCTTGAGTTCTGCAACGATTTGCAGAGGTTCAAGCATGCGCCCATCGCCCGTCTCACCGCAGGCTTGCTCTCCCGTTCCGGGTCCTAAAATTTCTATGCCGTCCAACCTAAGCTGCTGGACATTACGTTGTGTCGGCGCAGCGAGCCACATTTCTCGATTCATCGCGGGTGCAACGAGTAGCGGACATGCTCGCGCCAAACATAACGTCGACAATAAATCATCAGCGCGGCCTTGGACGAGCTTGGCCATAAAGTCAGCTGAAGCAGGAGCGATCACAATCGCATCGGCACCGCGCGATAGCTGGATATGTGCCATGTTGTTGTGAACACGGTTGTCCCAAGCATCGACAAACACTGTACGTCCGCTCAGCGCTTGTAGCGTCACAGGCGTAATGAAACGTGTCGCAGCCTCCGTCATGACCACATCGACCTGCGCGCCATGCTCGATGAGGCGTCGCACCAAATCGGCGGCCTTGTAGCAGGCGATGCCGCCACTCAAACCCAGCACAATCCGTTTTTCATGAAGATCTAGCATGCTGACCTCGAAGACGAAGAATTTCATCGATGACTAACAGAATAGCACCGACAGTGATGCCCGCATCTGCCACATTAAAGGCGGGGTAATACCAATCCCGCCAATAAAATAATAAAAAATCGACGACATGACCATAAGCGATCCGATCAATCACGTTGCCGAGCGCTCCGCCTAGAATCAATGTGAGCGCGAGTAGAAAGCGATGTTGGGTGCGATGGGTATGCATCATCCAGAGGATAAAGACACTCGCGCCCAAACCGAGCACAGTAAAAAACCAGCGCTGCCAACCCGCTTGGTCAGCCAGAAAACTAAAGGCTGCACCTTTGTTATAAAGCAAGGTGAAATCAAAAAAAGGCAGTATGTTGATGCGCTGTCCGTATTTCAATGCGTGATCAAAACCAATTTTTGTGACTTGATCAAGCACGATCAACAATAACGCCGCTAACAGCCATCTCCCCAAGCCGCGGTATTTGTCGGGGCTTGGGGGAGAAGTCTCAATTTCCTCTGCTGGAGTACTCATGCTCAGGAGGATGCAGCTTCGTTTAGGCTTGCGACACATCTGCCGCAGATATGTGGGTGTGTAGCATTTTGACCAATATCATCTCGCCAGTGCCAGCAACGCTCACATTTTTCGTGCGCAGAAGGGTTAATCTCAATAGCAAGTTCTCCATTGTCTGCATGGACACTGACTCGCGAAACAATAAAGATAAAGGGTAGTTGCTCTGCGACACTTTGAAGCAAGGCAAGATCTTCGCCGCTTGCCTTGAGATCGACCTCGCCTTGCAAGGAGGAGCCAATGCTACCGACACTGCGCAAATCTTCGAGTTTACGCATGACGAGCGCACGAATTTCTCGGAGTCGAGCCCAACGCTGATGGAGAGTTTGAGATCCTGAGATGACAGGCATCACATGAAAACATTCCGTAAATATTGTCACGCGTCCAATATCGGAAGTGGTTTTGAGTGTGGTCCCCAACAAAAGGTCCCAAGCTTCTTCAGCGGTGAATGAAAGTACGGGCGCCATGAGTTTGAGCAGTGTTTGCGTAATATGCAGGAGTGCCGTCTGCGCTGACCTGCGTGCGTGACTTCGGGGCGCGGAGGTGTAGAGGCGATCCTTAAGAACGTCGAGGTAAAACGCACCGAGATCTTCGGAACAAAAGTGCTGCAATCGGGACATCGCAGGGTGAAAGTCGTACTTCTCGAAATACGAAAGTACTTCGGCCTGCATTTGCGCTGTCATGGCGAGTGCGTATTGATCAATCTCCAGGAGATCTTTTGCA
Source organism: Bordetella parapertussis (assembly GCA_945897365.1). Classification (GTDB taxonomy): domain Bacteria; phylum Pseudomonadota; class Gammaproteobacteria; order Burkholderiales; family Burkholderiaceae_B; genus Zwartia; species Zwartia parapertussis_A. Next base: position 104,342 of record CAMDFD010000003.1, read on the forward strand.
TCGATCACATCAGTAGAGGCGTCAAAGTCAGCGAGATTGGCCAGTAGGAAACGTAAAGTATTGCGAATGCGACGATAGCCTTCGACCACGCGCTTGAGAATTTCGTCCGAGATTGAAAGCTCACCCGAGTAGTCGGTACTTGCAGTCCAAAGCCGCAAAATTTCAGCGCCTAAGCTGTCTGAAACTTTCTGTGGCGCAATGACGTTACCGACTGACTTGCTCATTTTGCGGCCTTGTCCATCGACCACGAAACCATGGGTCAACAGGCTTTTGTAAGGCGCACGTCCTGAAAGCATGCAACCTGTCAACAGCGAAGAGTGAAACCAACCGCGATGCTGATCAGAACCTTCGAGATACATGTCGGCAGGCCAGGGCAACTCGCCGTGTGAGCCATAATGCATGTTGTCAGGTCCACCTAAAACGGTAGCGTGCGTCGTGCCAGAATCAAACCAAACGTCAAGCGTGTCACGGTTTTTTTCATAGAGTGCGGCGTCTTCACCAAGCAAGTCTGAAGGCTCGATCGCTTGCCAAGCCTCAATACCAGACTTTTCCACTCGTTTAGCAATTTCTTCGAGTAAGGCAGGTGTATTGGGATGCAGTGCACCTGTTTCCTTATGGATAAAAAACGCCATCGGGACACCCCATTGACGTTGTCTAGAGAGGGTCCAGTCAGGACGGTTTGCAATCATTGCGTGTAAACGAGCGCGCCCCCAGGCAGGATAGAACGCCGTCTCATCGATCGCTGCTAAAGCGCTTTCGCGCAACGTTGGCTGACCATCGTTTGGTACAACGTCCATACCTGCAAACCACTGGCTTGTGGCACGGTAAATAATCGGTGTCTTATGACGCCAGCAATGCATGTAACTGTGTGAATGGGACTCTTGTTTGAGGAGCGTGCCAGACGAAATTAAGGCCTCGACAATCTTTGGATTGGCATCCCAGATACTGAGCCCGCCGAAACCGGGCAGGGAGGGCACGAATTTACCGTCTCCCATCACTGGGTTAATGATATCGGCATCCTTCATACCATGGGTCTTGCAGGACAGAAAATCCTCTACACCGTAAGCCGGTGCGGAGTGCACTACACCTGTTCCGGTATCGAGCGTGACATAGTCGCCGACATAAATGGGCGCGACACGACGGTAGCCTTCGTCAAAGTTTGCCAACGGGTGATGGAAGGTGATTCCACTCAGCGCTTGGCCAACGCATTGAGCGATGATTTGGCCTTCGAGTCCCCATTCGTTTAGGCAAGTCTCGACTCTGTCCGCGGCGAGAATTAAATAAGAGCCTGTCGCTGGAGCGGGAGACACTTTAACCAAGGCATATTTGAACTCTGGATGGATATTGAGTGCTTGGTTGGAGGGTATGGTCCACGGCGTTGTCGTCCAGATCACAATCGCACCCGCAGCTAATTCAGTCAAATCAAATGCTTTGGCAAGGGCGGCACAATCCGCAAAAGGGAATGCAATGTGGACGGCGGGGTCCTTGCGGTCTGCGTATTCGACTTCGGCCTCTGCCAAGGCTGAACCGCAATCAAAACACCAGTTCACGGGCTTTAAACCGCGAAAGACATAACCTTTTTCCAAAATACGTCCAAGAGCCCTGATCTCATTGGCTTCGTTACTGAAGTTCATCGTGAGATAGGGACGGTTCCAGTCACCAAGCACGCCAAGTCGTTCAAAGTCTTTTTTCTGACGTTCTATTTGCTCGAGAGCATAAGCGCGTGCCTTGGCCTGTACCTCGGCAACGGGCAAATGTTTACCGAATTTCTTTTCTATTTGAATTTCTATAGGCATGCCGTGGCAGTCCCAGCCCGGAACGTAGGCCGCATCAAAGCCAGCCATGCTGCGGCTTTTGACGATGATGTCTTTTAGGATTTTATTGACCGCGTGGCCGATGTGAATATCTCCATTCGCATAGGGAGGGCCGTCATGTAATAGAAAAGTTGGACGACCGCGACTTGCGTCGCGGATCGCTTGATAAACCTTTTTTTCTTGCCATTGGGCGACCCATGCGGGCTCACGACGCGGTAGATCTCCACGCATCGGAAAGGGGGTATCGGGCAGATTGAGTGTGTTTTTATAGTCCATGGAGCGCAAAGTAAGCGCGCGCATGCAGCGCATCAGCATGCATGGCGGCAGTCAAGGTTGGCAGATCGGGAAACTTTTCTTCGTCCCGCAGATGCTGCAGGAGTTCTACGCGTACAAGTTTACCGTATGCGTCTACGTTCAGATCAAATAAGTGTGTTTCTAGCAAGATTCGTCCGTCGTTTTCGACTGTTGGCCGGACTCCAAGGCTAGCAACTCCGGGCCGAGGGGTCAAACCAAGTCCGTGCGCGCGCACGACGTAGATGCCTGAGCGGGCTGCGCAGCGAGGAGTCACTCGCATGTTCATCGTTGGCATATTCAGGGTACGGCCGAGTTTTTTACCGTGAACAATATGTCCGGTCATCGCATAGGGACGTCCCAGAAGGCTTGCCGCTCGGTTCATATCGCCGGCCGCCAAGGCGCCTCGGACCTCAGAGCTCGAAATGCGCCGTCCTTGCTCGTCCGTAATGTCACTTAAGGTGTGGACGTCGATGCCGCATTGTTGACCAAGTTTTTTGAGTAAATGAACATCCCCGGTGCGTTGACGGCCAAATCTGAAGTCCTCTCCCACGAGCACCCAACGGACATTGAGTTCAACCGCAAGCCATTGTGTCACGAAGTCTGAGGCGGACATTTCCGCCATGGCACGATTAAAGCGAGCGAGAACGACACGATCAATGCCAGCGCAGGCTAAGGCAGTCAGTTTGTCGCGAAGCCCCGTGATCTGAGGCGGTGAGAGCTCAGGTCGGCGATTCAAGCGGGCAAAATATTGGCGCGGATGTGGTGCAAAGGTCAAGATCGTAGGCGAAAGCGCGAGGCGCTCTGCGGCGTCGCAGACTCGGGCAATCATGGCCTGATGCCCAAGGTGCACCCCGTCAAAGTTACCGATTGACAGGGCGCAAGGCAGACGCAGAGCAGGCGCAGGGGCTTGACGAAAAATGCTGAGATTGGTTTTCACGGGTGACAGTTTACAATTTCACGCTAGTCTTATCTTGGAATACCATGCCCGACCCCAAAAAACTACGCCCTCGTTTTGTGATATTAATCTCCGGACAGGGTTCAAACATGCAAGCGATCGTGCAGGCTTGTCAATCTGGCGAATGTGCCGCCGATATCGCTGCAGTCATTGCTAGCCGTGCTGAAACTGCCGGGCTCGCCTGGGCGGCAGCACAGGGCATTCACACAGCGGGGCTGGCGCATACGGCGTATCCCACTAGAGACTCGTTTGATGCGGCGCTTGCAGAGACCATCGATCAGTTTTCTCCTGATTATGTGTTGTTGGCTGGTTTTATGCGCGTCTTGACGCCTGGGTTTGTCGAGCGCTTTGCGGGTAGGTTGATTAATATCCATCCTTCCCTTTTACCTTCCTTTCCAGGGCTTCATACCCACGCCCAGGCATTGGCAACGGGCGTGCAATCCCATGGGTGTACCGTACACTTCGTCACGCCCGTCCTCGATCACGGTCCGATCATTGCGCAGGGCATCGTGGCAGTCCATCATCACGATACGCCTGAGACTCTAGCCACAAGAGTGCTAGCTATGGAACACCTCATTTATCCGCAAGTTGCTTGCTGGCTTGCGCAGGGCCGTGTACATCTAACGAGCGATCAGCGCGTTTTGGTGGACGGCGTCACCACTCGACTTTTTACTCCAGGCCAACATTTATGAGCAATCCCAGCAAACCAGCCCGTCGGCCCCATGGCTCGGCGGCGGCAGGGCGCACCAACAAAAAAGACGCGGCTCGCGCTGCCGCGCTAAGCGCTTCGTCCGGGATCGCTAGACCAGGCTCTGCGACAGAAAGACTCATGAATGCACAGCCACGCGGAGCGCGGCCAGAGGGTGATCGCGGCTATGAGGGCCAAAAGTCTAGCCAGACGGACGGTGCAGAAAAACAACCGGTGGTATCGACATACGTACCCAAGCCTCGTCAACCCGTGATGACGGTGCGTCTCGATCAGATACGGCAGGTCCTCGATGAGGTGCTGACGTGGCGCTTTGCCGCCGATTCGATTGTCTCCCATTGGTTTAGAGCGCATCCCAAACTTGGCATCCGTGACAGAGCAGAGGTTGCTGAGGTTGTCTATGACGTATTGCGGCATTTGCGCCGTTATCGTCAACTTGGTGAAAGTGGCGTAGGCAATGCGGTGCGGCGTTTAGCGATTCAAGGCGCCATCTCCGTGATGGGCGCGGAAAAAGTGCGTCCTGTCCTTGATACGGGTGAGTTGGCATGGCTCGACAGAATCAACCAAATTGAAGAACAGTCTTTGTCATTACAAGTGCGCACAAGCTTGCCTGACTGGTTGTTTGAGCGTCTGAAGCACATGCCCGAGCTTGAAGCCTTGACAGCTTCTTTGAACACTGCAGCGCCTCTCGATATTCGTGTAAATCCCATGAAGGCCGACCGAGATGAAATGCTAGCGGATCTCATCAAGGGCAACGGCGTGCGACACGCTCCAGTACCAACGCCTTACTCACCTTGGGGGATTCGTTTAAAAGGGCGCCCCGCGATGAATAAATGGCATCAATTCGAACACGGATTGATCGAGGTGCAAGATGAAGGCAGTCAGTTACTCGCACTTCTTGTAGGTCCAAAGCGCGGAGAAATGGTCATTGATTTTTGTGCGGGTGCAGGGGGCAAAACATTATTGCTCGGTGCGCTGATGCGCTCTACCGGCAGGTTGTATGCCTTTGATGTATCCGCCACGCGCCTTGCCAAGGCTAAACCACGCTTTGCGCGAAGCGGTTTGTCTAACATCGTGCCGGTGGCGATCGAGCATGAAAATGACACACGCGTGCGTCGCTTGGCGGGTAAAGCGCAGCGCGTGTTGGTCGATGCGCCTTGTAGCGGTGTAGGGACCTTGCGTCGTAACCCTGATTTAAAATGGCGTCAGTCCGTCCAGAGTCTTCAGGAGCTGACCGCGTTACAGGCTCGCATACTGGCAAGCGCTTCACGTTGTGTGGCACCGGGTGGCAGACTTGTTTATGCTACATGCAGTCTTCTCAAAGAAGAAAATCAGGATCAAGCAGAATTGTTCCTAGCGAATCATCCTGATTTTGAGTTGGTGGATGCCGCGCCTATTTTGGCTGCCCGCACGTCACTTCATATCGAGGGACCCTATTTGAATTTGAGGCCTGATGTTCACGGAACGGATGGTTTTTTTGCTGCAATTTTTGAAAGAAAGAAGAATTTAGTTTCTGAGACTGTCACCAAGACCAGCGAGGCGGAAAGCGAGGCGGAAGTAGAGGTTTTTGTGGAAGCTTCTGACGTCATTGACCTTGAGGTCGAGTCTGAAACCAATCCAGAAACTAAGCCAGAAATCAATCCTGAAGTCCAACCTAAGACTAAAGCTAAGACCAAAGCTGAGACTAAAGCTGAGACTAAAGCTGACACCAAAGCGATAAAGGCCCCTGCTAAAAAGAGAGCCAAGGCTCAAAAAGTCGAACTTACCCCGTCCGATCTCGATTCTGATCACAAAGACGCCTAAGTTTCTTCATTTGAGTGGTGTTTAAAGGCGTTCTAGGTTACTTAACGACCGTTAACCCTCTATTACTTGATTTTGCGCAAATAATTAAGGGTTTTTATAAGCAGACCGAGCATGTGTAGGCTAAAATTCTATCCATCTCATTGTCTCGGATCATAGACACATACATGAACGACATTATTTCTTTCGCAGCAGGCGGTTTGCTTCAGGCAAACTGGTGGCAGGTGGTTCTTTTTACGCTGGGAATGACCCACATTACCATCGTTGCGGTCACCATTTTTCTGCATCGAAGCCAAGCGCATCGTGGATTGGATTTGCATCCGGCCGTGATGCACTTTTTCCGCTTTTGGTTGTGGTTGACTACTGGCATGGTGACCAAGGAATGGGTGGCGATTCATCGCAAGCACCACGCTCGATGCGAGCGCGAAGGTGATCCTCATTCACCCATGTTCTACGGCATAGGCAAGGTTTTATTTAGTGGTGCGGAGCTCTACCGCCACGAATCAAAAAATGCAGAGACTATTTCCAAGTTTGGTCATGGCACCCCTGATGATTGGCTTGAGACCAATGTTTACACCCGCTATAGTGCTCGAGGCATCCTCTTGATGCTCATCATCGACGTGACTTTGTTTGGCGCGATCGGGTTGACGATTTGGGCTATCCAGATGGCTTGGATCCCTTTCTGGGCCGCGGGTGTTGTCAACGGCGTCGGTCATTATTTTGGTTATCGCAACTTTGCCAGTCCCGATACGAGCACTAATGTCTTTCCTATCGGTATCCTGATCGGCGGCGAAGAGCTTCACAATAATCACCATGCATATGGGACCTCAGCCAAGTTTTCCAATAAATGGTATGAATTGGATATTGGTTGGATTTATATCCTGGGCCTAAAAGGGCTTGGTTTGGTCAAGATCAAAAAAGTCGCACCGAAATTACGTCTTGAAGCCACTGGAAAGGCCGGTGTTGATCTGCGCACCTTGCAAGGCGTGATCGCTCACCGCTATGAGATTTTGGCAAGATATACCGGCATGATGAAATCTGCCTGCAAAGAAGAGTTGATTCGCTTAAAGGCCTCAAAATCAGACACCAAGGCAGATGCCTTGACTGCTGCAACGCACTGGCTGGGTCGCGGCGAGGAAAACCTGGCACCTGCTGAGCGTGTCCGTATCGAACAAGCGCTCTCCCTCAATGAGTCTTTGTCCACGATGGTTCTCATGCGTCATGATCTTGTCAAACTTTGGGACAGTTCAACCGTGTCGAGCGAACAACTCCTGCATGATCTCCAAGCTTGGTGCCAGCGTGCCCAACAAAGCGGTATTGCAAGCCTCGAGGAGTTCGCTTTGCGTTTACGCCGCTATGCGGGATGATCGACAAGCTTAACGACCCACAGCGCGATGCGGTGACGTTACCTGCTCAACACGCACTGGTGTTGGCAGGAGCGGGCAGCGGTAAAACCCGGGTGTTGACCACGCGTATGGCTTGGCTGATTCAAACAAGCCAAGTCAGTCCTCTTGGTCTTTTAGCTGTCACTTTCACGAATAAAGCGGCCCGTGAAATGGTCGCGCGCGTTTCGGCAATCTTGCCGATTGATACGCGTGGACTTTGGATTGGCACCTTTCACGGACTTTGCAATCGGATGTTGCGCGCGCATCATCGAGATGCAGGTTTGCCGCAGGCTTTTCAGATTTTAGACACGGCCGATCAACTCGCCGCCATCAAGAGACTTCTAAAAGCGAATGGGGTGGATGATGACAAGTATCCACCTCGGGACGTGCAGCGTTTTATCAATGGTGCCAAAGAGGATGGGCAGCGACCAGGCGACGTCGAGGCTTACGATAGTTTCCGAAGACGCTTGATTGAGATCTATACCTTGTATGAGGCGCAGTGCCAACGAGAAGGTGTTGTCGATTTCCCAGAACTGCTCTTGCGGGCCTATGAGTTGTTATCGAGACATGCACCGATTCGTGAGCATTATCAGCGACGGTTCAAACACATCTTGGTCGATGAGTTTCAGGACACAAATACACTTCAATATAAATGGCTCACGTTGCTCGCGGGTGGGGGGGCACATCTGTTCGCCGTTGGCGATGACGATCAGTCCATCTACGCTTTTCGAGGTGCTAATGTTGGCAATATGGCGGACTTTGAGCGTGATTACGCCCATGGTACGGTCATTCGCCTAGAACAAAACTATCGTTCTTTTGGCCATATTCTTGACTCGGCGAATGCGCTGATCAGCCACAATACCAGTCGCCTTGGTAAAAACCTCTGGACCGAGCAAGGCGAAGGGGAGCAAATACGTGTTGTGGAACAGCCCACTGATCTGCTCGAAGCACAGTGGTTGGTCGAAGAAGTCCGAGGCTTAATCTCTGATGGCCGTGACCGAAGTCAAATCGCAATTTTGTATCGCAGTAATGCGCAATCCCGCGTAATTGAGCATGCTTTATTCTCAGCGGGTGTGCCTTACAAGGTATATGGTGGTTTGCGGTTTTTTGAGCGTCAAGAAATTAAACACGCTTTAGCCTACTTGCGTCTGATGGCAAACCTTGATGACGATACATCCTGGATGCGCGTCGTCAATTTCCCTCCCCGTGGCATTGGGGCACGCACGCTTGAGCTTTTAGGTGACCAATCAAGAGCCTACGATACGAGCTTGAGTGCGGCAGTTGCAAGAGTACCCGGCAAGGGTGGTTCTAATCTTGCTCAGTTTTCTCTCTTAATTCAGCGCTTGGCGCAAGAGACGCACAGTTTGCCTTTGCCCGATCTCGTGGAGCACGTGATCGAACATAGTGGTTTGATCGGACACTACCAGCTAGACCGTGAAGGTGCTGATCGAATCGAAAACCTACGTGAGCTGATTACTGCGGCTGCGGCTTTTGTTGCGGAGTCTGACATGGGGGGCTTGCCCGCAGGTGAAGTCGTGCAGACGATGGGCGCGCAAGATGCGATGCAAGAGGGCTTTGATGGTCTCTCTCCACTCATGGCATTTCTGTCCCACGCTGCGCTTGAGGCTGGGGACAATCAAGCGCAAGCAGGTCAAGATGCGGTGCAGTTGATGACCGTGCACGCAGCCAAAGGACTGGAGTTTGATGCTGTATTTATTACTGGTATCGAAGAAGGTCTTTTTCCACATGAAAACAGCATTCTCGAACAAGCGGGACTCGAAGAAGAACGACGTCTGATGTATGTCGCGATCACCCGCGCCCGTGAGAGACTATACTTTAGCCTTGCTCAAAGTCGTATGCTCCATGGGCAGACACGCTACGCAATGCGCTCGCGGTTTTTATCCGAGGTGCCCGAAGCGCATTTGAAATGGCTGACGCCCAAGCAGGGCCTTGCTGACTCAGAGCCTCGCTGGAGGTCCAGTGGCGCGGGTTTTGACCCGTATGCAAGGCAAGGTAAGGCACAAACTGTCGCATCGGTTCATCGCAGCACGACCTCGGGCGTAACCGTCGGTAGTCAGCACTTTCGTATTGGTCAGGGAGTGCGTCATGGTCGTTTTGGCGAAGGAACAATTTTTGGTTTGTCTGGAAGCGGTTTGGACGCACAGGCTCAGATCCAATTTCGTGATATTGGCGCAAAAACCTTGGCACTCGGCGTAGCCAAGCTTGAAATCATTCAGAATTAGGGCGTCGTTTGCCCTTCGCTAAAATGAGCACTGATCGATTCCAGTTCACTTTGCAATTCAAGCCATATTTCCTCAAGCTCCCCATGTTTTTTGGTGAGCTCTCCATGCTGAGCGAGCGTCTGCACGCGTTCTTGACGCCTTAACTCTGAATACAGATCCGCATCCGCAATGAGCGCATCAAGTGCTTTAAGCTTGCTTTGAGCGGACTCGAGCTCTTTTTCAATTTTTACCAGCTTGGCTTCGATGGGTTTTCGTAAGACCGCGGTGCGTTGACGCTCTTGGGCTTCATCACGCTTTTGTTGTTTACGATCCGCATGATTAGACTCTGTGCCTATTGTTGTGTTTGATGATGGAGTCAGTGGTACCGAGCCCGCTGTCTGTTTGCCCGCGAGCTCTTGTTTGCGCGCGTTGGACTGGTGTTGTGCCAACCAATCTCGATAGTCTTCGAGGTCGCCGTCAAATTCTTGCACGCCACCATCCGCGACAATCCAAAAGCGATCGACTGTCGTGCGTAGCAGGTGCCTGTCATGCGATACCAACAACATGCTGCCTCCGAATTCAGCCAAGGCTCTTGTTAGGGCTTCACGTGTTTCTACGTCCAAGTGGTTGCTTGGTTCGTCAAGCAACAAAAGATTGGGTTTTTGCCAAACGATGAGTGAGAGCGCGAGTCTTGCTTTTTCGCCCCCTGACATTGGCTCGACCTTGTCCATCACGCGGTCTCCGCCGAAACCAAAGCTTCCAAGGTAGTTACGCAGCTCTTGTTCACGCGTTTGAGGAGCAAGACGCGCAAGGTGCTGCAGGGGACTGCTATCGAGATCCAGCATATCAAGCTGATGTTGAGCGAAATATCCAACCTCCAGGCCACGAGATGCTTTGCGACTGCCGGCTTGAACTTCAAGTTCTCCGGCGAGTGTTTTGACAAGCGTACTTTTACCCGCACCATTGACACCCAAGATACCGATCCGATCCCCACCTCGAACCATCAAACGGACTTTACTCAAAATAGGAATGACGTTGCCATGCTCGTTGGTATAGCCGGCCTGCATATCCTCTAAAACCAAGAGAGGATCGGGCATGTCTTCGGGCGAGGGAATGCGGATGTCAATCCCAGATTCGGCATGAATGGGTGCGAGCAATTCCATGCGCGCTAATGCTTTGACACGACTTTGAGCTTGTTTGGCCTTTGATGCTTTGGCTTTGAAACGATCAATAAATCCTTGCAGCCTAGCCGTTTCTCTCGTCTGACGTTCCCAAGCGATTTTGGTTTGACGAAGCCGTTCCGACCGCTGGATGATAAAGTCTTGATAACCGCCTTTGTAGCGATTGAGTTTCCCTTGGTCAAAGTGAAGAATCGTTTGCGCGACAGAATCCAAAAACTCAGTATCGTGAGAAATCAGCAAGACAGTGCCTGCATAGGCACCCAACCAGCGTTCCAACCAAAGCATGGCATCAAGGTCTAAGTGATTGGTTGGCTCGTCCAGCAAAAGCAACTCAGAAGGGGCCATCAAGGCTCTGGCCAGTGCGAGTCTCATCCGCCAACCGCCAGAAAAACTGTTCACAGAATGATCCCACTGTGCGGGTGTAAATCCTAAGCCTGCCAGCAGTTGTTCCGCGCGCGAGGCAGAGGTCCATGCGCCAACCTCGAGGAGTTCGGCTTCGAGCTCTGCGATACGTGCACCGAGTATTTCTGCTTGAGTTGGATTATTTTCAAGCTCGAATGAAAGGGTATGACGTTCACGTTGAAGTTCGCGCAAATGTGTATCACCGTCAATCACAAAGTCACGTGCACTGTTGTCGCTTGAGGCAATTTCTTGTTTAACACTCGCCATGCGCCAGCCTTGCGGAACCTCTAGTGTTCCAGCGTCAGCATCGATTTCGTGTTGAAGCAGCGCGAATAGCGTCGATTTGCCAGCACCATTTTTACCAACGAAACCAACACGTTCGCCAGGATGCACAACGAACTCAGTTTGATCGAGTAATACTTTGGTGCCACGACGAACCGTCAAGCCAGACGCACGAATCACGGTGTTAATTGCTCTTTGGTAAGGAGAAGAATTTGATCTGAAGCCTCTGCTGTATCAAGCCATACTGGCTCAAGCTCAGGGAAGGCAAGTTCGAAAAAAGTCCGTTCATGACCGATTTCAATGATTAGTAGACCATCGTCACGTAAGTGTGCGGGTGCCTGTTCAATAATCGTTCTCACCACGTCCATACCGTCATCGCCACCTGCGAGCGCTAAGGAAGGCTCGTGGCGATATTCCGGAGGTAAGGTCTGCATTGATGCAGCGTTGACATAGGGCGGGTTGCAAATAATGAGATCGTATTGCGCCGAAACAGGGAGTGGATCGTAAAGACTCCCATGGTGCAGATTGAGGCGATCTTTTAGTCCGTGCTGCGCCACATTGATGAGGGCAACATCGAGTGCATCTTTAGAGATATCTGTTGCATCGACAAAAGCTTCAGGAAACTGATGCGCGGCGATGATTGCTAAGCAGCCGGAGCCGGTACACAAATCAAGAATGCCCGTGACTTCGTAAGGATCAGGGATCCAAGGACTTAGCTGATTCATCAGTAATTCTGCGATCGGTGAGCGTGGCACGATGACCCGTTGATCTACATGAAAAGCATAGCCTTGTAACCATGCTTCATGGGTCAAATAAGGTGCGGGTAATCGGTGCTCACATCGTAAGTCGATCAAGCTCAGGGCTTTTTCACGTTCAGACGGAAGAACGCGTGCGTCCATGAAGGGCTCGAGTTGATCGGGAGGTAAGTGCAGTGCATGTAAAACCAAATAAACAGCTTCGTCCCAAGCATTATCAGAGCCATGGCCAAAGAAAAGCTTGTGCTCATTAAAGCGCGACACAGCGTATCGAATTAAATCGCGCACGCTGAGTAACGCTTCGCTTGAAACGTCTGTTAATTTGGTCATTAGGCTCTCAACAAATCGTTGATGCTTGTTTTTGCGCGTGTCTGCGCATCCACGCGCTTGACGATAATGGCGCAGTTCAAGCTGTGCGAGCCATCTGCGGAGGGCAGGGAACCAGGCACAACGACAGAGCCGGACGGGACACGACCGTAGTGAACTTCTTTGGTTTCACGATCATAAATGCGTGTGCTTTGTGAAAGAAATACGCCCATGGCCAGAACGGAATTTTCTTCGACGATGACGCCTTCAACGACTTCGGAGCGCGCACCAATAAAGCAATTGTCCTCAATAATGGTGGGGTTCGCTTGGAGAGGCTCGAGTACGCCACCAATCCCTACGCCACCGGACAAGTGAACGTTTTTGCCGATTTGCGCGCATGAACCTACTGTCGCCCAGGTGTCAACCATTGTGCCTTCATCGACATATGCGCCGATATTGACGTAGGAGGGCATCAACACAACGTTGCGGCCGATAAAGGCCCCACGGCGCGCTACAGCGGGTGGTACTACCCTGTAGCCACCTGTTTTAAAGGCAGTTTCACCAAATTCTGCAAATTTGAGAGGGACTTTGTCATAAAACTGCATGGGTGCTTGACCCATGATGGCATTGTCATACAAGCGGAAGGAGAGCAAGACCGCTTTTTTAATCCATTGATGAACGACCCATTTTCCGTCGATCTTTTCAGCGACGCGTAAATGTCCAGTGTCCAAAGCATCAATAGTGTGTTCAACGGCTTCGCGAACGCCTGCATCAGCGGCAGAGGCGGAAAGATTCGCGCGGTTTTCCCAGCCTTGTTCTATGGTGGTTTGAAGATCGAGAGTCATGTGAGCCCTATATAAAAAATCGAAAAAGAAATAATGACGTGTGTTGAATAATCTGACTAGCGTTTGATATGGGTGTAATGCTTGCGTACGAAGTCTGCGATACGCTGCGCACCTTCGACGCAGTCCCCAAGAGGTGCAACAAGGGCGATTCGGATGCGGTTCAGTCCGGGGTTGACACCTTGAACCGTGCGTCCAACGAAGCTGCCAGGCAACAAGGTCACATTGGTGTGGGTGAGCAGATCTCGAACAAAGACATCGTCAGGGCCGGGCGTGCCAGCCCAAAGGTAAAAGGAGGCATCCGGACGCTCGACCTCTAGAACAGGTTTGAGAATCGGCAATACCGCATCAAATTTTGCTCGGTATTGTTCACGGTTTTGTATGACGTGTGCTTCATCATTCCACGCAGCAATACTCGCGGTGGATACGACAGGAGAAAGGGCGCTGCCGTGGTAAGTGCGGTATAGCAAGAATTTTGCGATCAAGTGTGCATCGCCTGCGACGAAACCGGAGCGCATGCCGGGTACGTTTGAACGCTTGGACAGACTCGAAAAGCTGATCAAATGACGATAATCCGTTCGACCGAGTTGGTACGCGGCCTGCATCCCGCCTAAGGGGGGATTGTTTTCATCGAGATAAATCTCCGAATAGCATTCATCGGAAGCAATCACAAAGCCATATTGGTCAGAGAGATCAAACAAAATTTTCCAGTCGGCTAAGGGCATGACGTTGCCGGCCGGGTTGCCTGGTGAACAGACAAAAAGGAGTTGAGTACGTTCCCAAACGCTAGCAGGGACAGTGGTCCAATCGCAACGAAAGTTTTTGGCGGGATCTGAGTTGACGTAGTAGGGAGTCGCCCCCCCTAAGAGCGCTGCACCTTCATAAATTTGATAAAAAGGATTGGGGCAGACAACCAGTCCGTCTTTGGAGCTATCTAAAACAACCTGAGCAAATGCGAAAAGTGCTTCGCGTGAGCCTAGAGCGGGCAAGATCTGTGTTTCTGGATCCGGACAAGGAATACCGTAGCGTTTACCTATCCATTGGCTGATGGCTTGGCGAAGTTTTGGATCGCCTTTGGTGGGCGGATAAACAGATAAACCGTCTAACCCCCCAGTTATTGCGGTTTTTACGCATTCGGGAGCCGGGTGTTTGGGCTCACCAATGGATAGATTAATAGGCCGCAAGCCCGAGGCGGCAGGGTTTGATTGTGCCAACAAGGCACGAAGTTTTTCAAACGGATAGGGCTGTAAAGTATCGAGGCGAGGATTCATTCTGTTATTTTAACCAGTTGGCTGGCAGGGTGGGGCGGAAAATACGCTTAGTGTGCGCTACAATGTCTGGCTATTGCGAAGGTGGCGAAATTGGTAGACGCACCAGGTTTAGGTCCTGACGCCGTAACAGGTGTGCGGGTTCGAGTCCCGCCCTTCGCACCAACACTGCTCTTTGATTCGGCGTGGGCTTTTTGCTGCGCTTTCCGTCCTCTTTGTTTGGTAGATTTTCATGCAACCTGTGGTTGAAACCCTCGCCGGCCTCGAGCGCCGCATCGAAATCTCGGTCTTATTGGCCGATGTAGAAAAAGCTGTTCAGTCTGAGCTTAAACGCGTCTCCCGGACAGCCAAAGCACCTGGTTTCCGTCCTGGAAAGGTGCCTATGGCGATGCTTGAGCGTTCGCATGCCTCTGGCATTCGTTACGATGCGATCAATAACAAGGTCGGTCAGGCTTTTGAACAAGCGGTCGAGGCCTCGGGCCTGCGCATTGCGGGCTCCCCCAAGCTCGAACCCAAAACAGAAGGCACGCTCGAGGGTAGCATGGCGTTTTATGCCGTTTTCGAGGTGTATCCCGAAGTCACACTGCCTGACTTGACGACCCTCAAAATCAAGCGCGCCGTGACGACAGTTGGCGACGCTGAGGTGCAGAGCACAGTTGATATTCTGCGTAAACAGCGTGCTGAGTATGCCGCACGCGATGGTCGCGCCGCGACGGATGAGGACCGCGTCACATTGGACTTCGTTGGAACGATCGACGGAGTGCCTTTCGACGGCGGTAAAGGCGATGATTTCCCCTTTGTGCTGGGTCAGGGACGTATGTTGCCCGAATTCGAAGTCGCTGTTCGCGGCTTGAAAGCCGGCGAATCCAAAGTATTTCCATTGGCATTTCCTGCTGATTATGGTGGTAAAGACGTTGCAGGTAAAACGGCTGAATTCACCATTACGGTCAAAGAAGTGGCTGAGCCCGTATTGCCTGTCATCGATGCAGAGTTTGCCAAGTCCCTCGGCCAGACCGAAGGTGATGTTGAAAAACTACTCGCGGACATTCGCAGCAATATTGAGCGTGAAGTCAAAGCCCGTACACTTGCGCGCACTAAAAATAGTGTGATGGATGCACTGATCGGTGCGGCGACGTTTGATGTTCCAAAATCACTCGTTGAGAGTGAGTGCGAGTCCCGTGTGCAAGCTGCGCGCGCCGAGCTTACCCAGCGTGGTGTTCCGAATGCGGACAAAATGCCTATCCCCGCGGATGCGTTCACAGCCGAAGCCGAGCGTCGTGTTCGCCTGGGTCTTTTGGTTTCTGAACTCGTTCAAAAAGCGCAGCTTCAGGCCAAGCCAGAACAAGTGCGTGCCCGTATCGAAGAATTTGCCGCTAATTACGAAAAGCCTGCTGAAGTTGTGAGCTATTATCTATCAGATCGCGCTCGCCGCTCTGAGGTTGAGGGCATCGTGCTTGAGGACAACGTTGTCCAACATGCACTAGCTCAGGCTCAGGTCGAAGACGAGCAGGTTCCATTTGATCAAGTCATGGGAACAGCCTAAATGCAACGTTTTACCGATTTCTATGCGTCCATGCACGGCGGCTCTTCAGTGACCCCCACCGGGCTTGGTTACATACCGATGGTGGTTGAGCAATCGGGCCGTGGTGAACGCTCCTACGATATTTATTCACGTCTTCTCAAAGAACGCGTAATTTTTTTGGTCGGTCCGGTTAATGACCAATCGGCCAATCTCGTCGTCGCGCAATTGTTGTTTTTAGAGTCAGAAAATCCAGACAAGGATGTCGCGCTCTATATCAACTCTCCAGGCGGATCGGTTTATGCGGGTATGGCCATTTATGACACGATGCGTTTTATCAAGCCAGAGGTTTCAACCCTTTGTACAGGCTTGGCCGCGAGCATGGGTGCTTTTTTACTTGCGGCGGGTCAACAGGGCAAGCGTTTCTCTTTGCCTAATTCGCGCATTATGATTCATCAGCCTTCGGGTGGTGCACAAGGCCAAGCCTCTGATATACAGATTCAGGCCCGTGAGATTCTTGACTTGCGTGCGCGTTTAAACCAGATGCTGGCTGAGCATACGGGTCAGACTGTAGAGCGCATTGAGATCGATACAGAACGTGACAACTTTATGTCTGCGCCAGATGCGGTTGCTTATGGTTTGATTGACAAAGTGTTGACCTCACGTGCGGACACCGTTTAATCATTGAGCCCCGCCCAAGATCTATAGGAACGTTATGTCCGAAAAAAAAGGATCTGCAACGACTAAAGTCTTGCATTGTTCGTTTTGCAACAAGGCACAGCACGAAGTTCGCAAGCTGATCGCGGGTCCTTCAGTGTTTGTGTGCGATGAGTGTATTGACTTGTGCAATGACATCATTCGCGAAGAAGCTCAGGCGAGCGCCAAAGAGTCTATCAAGACAGATTTACCGACACCGGCTGAAATTAAGGCTTTTCTGGATCAGTATGTCATCGGACAGACTGCGCCCAAGCGCGTGTTAGCGGTTGCTGTCTACAACCATTACAAACGTTTAAAGCACGGCGAACTTAAAAGTGACGGCGTCGAGTTGTCTAAAAGCAATATTTTATTGATTGGTCCTACAGGGTCTGGCAAAACCTTGCTTGCCCAGACGTTGGCACGTCAGTTGAATGTTCCTTTTGTGATGGCTGATGCCACGACTTTGACCGAAGCGGGCTATGTCGGTGAGGATGTTGAAAACATTATTCAAAAGTTACTCCAAAACTGTAACTACGAAGTCGACAAAGCCCAACGCGCTATTGTTTATATTGATGAAATTGACAAAATTTCACGTAAAGCAGACAACCCTTCGATAACACGAGATGTTTCTGGCGAGGGTGTTCAACAAGCCTTGCTCAAACTGATCGAGGGTACTGTCGCCTCTGTGCCACCCCAAGGTGGTCGAAAGCATCCCAATCAGGATTTTGTTCAGGTTGATACCACCAATATCCTTTTCATCGTCGGTGGTGCTTTTGACGGCCTTGAAAAGGTGATCCGTAACCGCACTGAGCGTTCTGGCATAGGTTTTGGAGCTTCTGTCGAGTCAAAGACCGAACGATCGACGGGTGATACTTTCTTAGAGGTAGAGCCAGAGGATTTGGTCAAGTTTGGCTTGATCCCTGAGTTGGTTGGTCGATTGCCCGTGATCGCTACGCTTCAGGAACTCGACGAAGACACACTCATGCAAATCTTGACCGAGCCAAAAAACGCTGTGGTCAAGCAATTTCAAAAGTTATTTGCGATGGAAGAGGCAGAACTCGAGATCCGTCCAGCTGCTTTAAAAGCGATCGCTCGCAAGGCGATTAAGCGCAAAACGGGTGCGCGTGGATTGCGCTCTATTTTAGAGTCTGCTTTGCTAGATACGATGTATGAGTTGCCGACTCAAGGTAATATTAAACGCGTTGTACTTGATGAGGCTGCCATCACTGGCGAGGGTAAACCTTTATTAGTCTATGCAGATGAAAACGAACCTAAACCGGCGGTCAAAAAGCCTGCTATCCGCGATGCAGCGGCTTGAGCTCAAACGGTGAATGCTTGTTTTCCCAGCCCCTCATAGGGGCTTTGTCCTTTCTAGAGGTATCTAACTTGAAATTTAGGCTATTGTCCCAATAACGAAGCTATTCGTAGAAACAAGGGCTTTGTATCGGCCGCCCAGTTAGGATTCGCCGAGTTTTTATTAGGAGGACATCATGTCCGGACATCAGACTTTGCCTTCTGACCCCATTAATCTGCCTTTGCTGCCGTTGCGCGACGTTGTCGTGTTCCCTCACATGGTGATCCCACTCTTTGTGGGTCGTCCCCGCTCAATTCGTGCCCTTGAAGCCGCGATGGAAGCGGGCAAAAGTATTATGTTGGCGGCTCAAAAATCTGCTGGTAAAGACGATCCAACCCCTGAGGATGTCTATGAAATCGGCTGCGTTGCCACAATTCTTCAAATGCTCAAGCTGCCTGACGGTACTGTCAAAGTCCTCGTCGAAGGTGCCCAGCGTGCGCGTGTCACCACCATCCAGGACGCTGATACGCATTTCACTTCTGAACTCGTGCCAATTGCACCGGACACCACGACGGGTGCGGAGATCGAGGCTCTTCGGCGTGCGATCGTCAGTCAGTTCGAACAGTATGTGAAACTCAATAAAAAAATCCCTCCTGAGATTTTGACTTCTCTTGCGGGGATCGATGACGCGGGTCGGCTCGCGGACACCATCGCAGCGCATTTACCCCTCAAGCTCGAGCAAAAGCAAAAGATGCTTGAAATCATTTCAACTTCTGAGCGTCTCGAGGCTTTGTTATCTCAGCTTGAGACTGAAATTGATATTCTGCAAGTTGAAAAGCGGATTCGTGGTCGCGTCAAAAAGCAGATGGAAAAAAGCCAGCGTGACTATTATTTAAATGAGCAGGTCAAAGCCATTCAAAAGGAGTTGGGCGAGGGCGAAGAGGGCGCTGATATCGAAGAGCTCGAGAAAAAAATCGAAGCCGCTCATCTGCCTAAAGACGCGCGTAAAAAAGTCGATGGTGAGCTTAAAAAACTCAAACTGATGTCGCCTATGTCAGCCGAGGCGACCGTTGTCCGTAACTACATCGACACAGTTATTGCTTTACCTTGGCGCAAAAAGAGCAAGGTCAATAACTCCATTCCAAATGCCGAAAGTGTGCTTGATAACGACCATTATGGTCTGGATAAAGTCAAAGAGCGCATCCTTGAATATCTAGCTGTTCAACAGCGCGTCGACAAGGTTAAAGCCCCCATATTGTGTTTGGTCGGCCCCCCAGGCGTGGGTAAAACCTCGTTAGGTCAATCCATTGCCAAAGCCACCAATCGCAAGTTTATTCGTATGGCCTTGGGTGGTGTGCGTGATGAGGCTGAGATTCGTGGACATCGTCGTACCTATATTGGTTCGATGCCTGGGAAAATCTTGCAAAATATGTCCAAGGTCGCCGTACGAAATCCTCTTTTCTTGCTTGATGAAATTGACAAGTTAGGGATGGATTTTCGAGGCGATCCTGCCTCGGCTTTGCTTGAGGTTCTGGATCCCGAGCAAAATCATACCTTTCAGGATCACTATGTTGAGGTTGATTTCGACCTCTCGGATGTCATGTTTGTGGCGACAAGCAACACACTTAACATTCCACCAGCATTGTTGGATCGGATGGAAGTGATTCGTCTTTCTGGTTACACCGAGGATGAAAAAATCCACATTGCAATGGATCATCTGATTCCCAAGGTCATGAAGAATAATGGCGTTAAAGCCGAAGAGTTGATTGTTGAAGAATCCGCGATTCGTGACATCGTTCGCTATTACACGCGAGAAGCGGGTGTGCGTTCTCTTGAGCGCGATGTTGGCAAAATTTGCCGTAAAGTAGTCAAGAAATTACTGGCTGAAAGCGAGGCCAAGAAAGCGGCTAAGTCTTCGGAGCCTATCGCTAAAGTTGTCGTCACCTCTGAAAACCTCAGTGACTATCTAGGTGTACGTCGTTACAACTTTGGCATGGCTGAAAAAGAAAATCAGATCGGTCAGGTAACGGGTTTGGCATGGACTGAAGTTGGTGGTGATTTACTGACCATCGAAGTCGCTGATATGCCTGGCAAAGGTGTCATTCAACGCACAGGGTCGATTGGTGACGTGATGAAAGAGTCCGTCGAAGCCGCAAGAAGTGTCGTGCGTGCTCGTGCTGCTCGCCTTGGTATCCCAGACACCGTTTTCGAAAAACGTGACATTCACGTGCACTTTCCTGAGGGTGCGACCCCCAAAGACGGTCCTTCTGCAGGTATTGCCATTACAACAGCGATTGTCTCAGCGCTCACGCACATCCCCGTTCGTTCAGATGTTGCGATGACCGGAGAGATTACCCTACGAGGCGAAGTACTTGCGATTGGTGGTCTAAAGGAAAAACTTTTGGCCGCACATCGTGGCGGGATTAAAACTGTTTTGATTCCAGAAGAAAACGTTAAAGACCTAGCTGAGATACCGGATAATGTAAAAAATCATCTGGAAATCGTACCAGTTCGCTGGATCGACAAAGTACTCGAGGTTGCTCTTTCACAACCTACGAAGCCTCTTCCTGAGGAGTCGGTGGTTTCAAAGGAAGTGGTTGCTAAGTCTGAGACTCTAGCTGCTACGGATCCTGTGATCAAGCACTAAGCAGTCTTTCATGCAGGTATTTGTTGATTCCGTGCGACTTGATAAATGGCTATGGGCCGCACGGTTTTTCAAGTCGCGCACGCTTGCTGTTGCAGCAATCGAGGCTGGGCGTGTTTTAGTTGCAGATGATCGCGCTAAACCAGCGCGTTTGATCAAGGTGGGTGAGCGCCTAAAAATCACTCGTGAGCAAGAAAAATTTGAACTTGTGATTCGTGGAATCACGGAGCTGCGTAAATCAGCACCTCTAGCCAGATTGCTTTATGAGGAAACGCCCGAAAGCTTTCTTGCTCGTCAGACCCTAGCCGAAAATAGACGTTTTTATAACGAGCCCTCTCAAGACATTGCGGGTCGTCCAACAAAGCGTCATCGAAGGGCTCTAGACCGCTGGAAGGAAAACTGAGATTTTGTCAGACTCAGCCTTCTGTACTGTAGCGTGTTGAGGTGATTAATTTAAGGGACTGTTTCGGATCAAGCCCAAGGCAATACCCTCAACGCTAAAGTCCTGGCCAGGCTGAATGATGATCGGTTCAAAATCAGGATTCTCTGGCAAGAGTTCGATGAGGTTTGCTTTTTTATTTAAGCGCTTGACTGTGACCTCATCATCAATACGTGCAACGATAATTTGTCCATTGCGAGCCTCGTTGGTTTTTTTGATCGCGAGCAAATCACCGTCCAAAATACCTACGTCGCGCATACTTAAACCCTTTACCTTGAGTAGGTAATCAGGTTGTTGGCTAAATAGGTTAGGATCAACGGATATTTCTTTTTCAATGTTTTCTGCGGCCAACATGGGATAGCCCGCTGCGACACGACCAATCAGTGGCACAAGCATTCGACCCATTTCTGGGGGAGTTCTGAGGCCGATGCGTTCCTGTTTTTCGGAAGACCTCACATGGTCATCCGTACTGTCGATTTCATCAGACGTGAAGTCAGCAGCGCTTTCAGTGAGTCTGATGCCACGCGAGGCCCCAGCGGTCAGCTCGATGACGCCTTTTCGAGCGAGGGCCCTCAAGTGATCCTCTGCGGCGTTTGCAGAACGAAATCCGAGCTTGCGGGCAATCTCGGCACGAGTGGGAGGGAATCCGGTGCTCGCGACAGCCTCCCTGATCAAATCCAAAATTTGCTGCTGGCGCTCAGTCAGTTTGATTGTCATGATCTGATCCTGGAGGTCAATGCACATACAGTGCTGTTTTTATATACAGCATGTATTTTGCACTATTTACAAATACTTAGCAAATATTATCTGTATAAAAAAACAGCTCCGACAAGCGGAGCTGTTGAAACCACTCTATATTAAGTAATAATTAGTTTTTCATAACGCTCGCGATCGCCTTGGCCACAACGTCGATGTTGTGACTATTTAGAGCTGCTACACAAATGCGACCACTGCTCACAGCGTAAATAGCGTGCTCTGTGCGAAGCGCTTCGACTTGCGAAGCAGTCAGCCCTGAAAAGGAGAACATACCGCGTTGTTTCATCACAAAGCCAAAGTCTTTTTTGACGCCATTTTCGGCTAGTTTCTCAACAAGTTGACGGCGCATTAAGCGAATACGTTCGCGCATTCCTGCGAGCTCTAGGTCCCAGAGCGTGAAGAGCTCAGGCGTATTGAGCACGACTGAAACGATGGTGCCACCATGGGTAGGGGGATTGGAGTAATTAGTCCGAATGACGCGTTTGACTTGGCTCAGCACACGACTCGACTCATCCTGACTGCCCGTCACGATGGTCAATGCGCCTACCCGCTCACCATACAGTGAGAATGATTTTGAGAAGGAGGAGCTGATGAACATGGTCATGTCGAGTTCAGCAAAAAGGCGCACTGCAGCTGCATCTTGCTCGAGGCCGTCACCAAAGCCCTGATACGCGATATCCAGAAATGGAATAAGGTTGGTTTGCTTGACAACCTGAGCGACTTCACGCCATTGATCGGTGGTTAAGTCCACACCGGTCGGGTTGTGGCAGCAAGCATGGAGTACGACAACGCTTTGAGCGGGCAGTGCGCGCAATGCATTGAGCATGCCCTGAAAATCAAGTCCGTGCGTGTTGGCATCGTAGTAGGGATAGTTGACAACCTCGAAACCGGCGCGTTCAAACAAGGCACGATGGTTTTCCCAACTGGGGTTGCTGATCGCAACTTTTGCGTCAGGCACTAATTGTTTAATAAAGTCAGCACCAATTTTGAGTGCTCCGGTACCACCGAGCGCCTGCATGGTCAGAACTCGACCCGCTGCAACTAAAGGAGAGTTTTTACCCAATACTAACTCTTGAGCGCCTTTGTTATAGCCAGCAATACCCTCGATCGGCAGGTAGCCACGCGCTGCAGCGGCTTCGACGCGCGCGACCTCTGCTTTGTGGACTGCCGCAAGCAGGGGGATTTTGCCCTGATCGTCATAGTAAACACCCACGCCAAGATTGACCTTGTGCGCACGTGTATCGGCGTTGAATTGTTCGTTAAGACCCAAGATTGGATCACGTGGGGCGAGTTCTACGGATTGAAAGAGGGTGCTCATTTGAGGTGTCAGTAGATGGAGGCTAGAAGGTTGATACTTGATTAAAAGTACCGAATTTTAATACCACTCTTCGTTTTGGGTGGACGCTCTGACGAACAGGGGACATAATAGAAGGTTGCCCGCATCCGAGTGGTTTCCCGAATAAGTCTAGCATGGCCTCAAAGATTCCACCTGTCGAAATGAACGTAAATGGCTCGCCTGCTTTACCCGCTGCGATTGCACATGAGGGCGTGTTGTCCGTACGCGCTTCAATCCCGTATGTCCCCGCGTCGATCTCCACAGGAAACGAAGAGCCACGCTATGTTGATTATCCGGACAGTCCTTTTCATTTGTATCAGCCTTATCCACCGGGCGGCGATCAACCTAATGCCATTAATCAGCTTGAGCAAGGCGTCAGGGATGGTCTGATGATGCAAACGCTCCTGGGTGTGACCGGCTCGGGTAAAACGTTCACCATGGCCAATATGATTGCCCGTCTCGGACGGCCTGCGGTCGTCTTGGCACCTAATAAGACACTTGCTGCTCAGCTTTACGCAGAAATGCGCGAATTTTTTCCTAAGAACGCCGTTGAGTATTTTGTTTCCTATTATGACTACTACCAACCCGAAGCCTACGTACCCACACGTGACTTATTCATTGAAAAAGATTCTTCGATCAACGAGCATATCGAGCAAATGCGGTTGTCCGCGACCAAGAGCTTGCTCGAGCGACGCGATACGATCATCGTAGGCACTGTTTCTTGTATCTACGGGATTGGCAACCCTTCCGATTATCATGCGATGGTGTTGATTCTGCGTGTCGGAGATAAGATCCCCCGTCGCGAAATTCTCGCGCGTCTCGTCGCCATGCAATATGAAAGAAACGATACCGAATTTACGCGAGGTACATTTCGTGCACGCGGGGAGACGATTGATATTTTTCCCGCTGAAAGCGCCGAACTTGCAGTGCGTTTATCGTTATTTGATGATGAGGTTGAGAGCCTGGAGCTTTTTGACCCCTTGACAGGTAAAGTCCGTCAAAAAGTCCCGCGGTTTACTGTTTACCCGGGTTCGCATTATGTGACCCCGCGAGACACCGTTTTACGTGCGATTGAAACCATTAAACAAGAGTTGCGGGAGCGGGTTAAATTTTTTGTCGATGGTGGTCATCTTGTCGAGGCGCAACGGATCGAACAAAGAACACGATTTGACCTTGAGATGCTGACAGAGTTGGGTTTCTGTAAGGGCATCGAGAACTATTCTCGTCATCTTTCCGGTGCGGCGCCTGGCGATCCGCCCCCGACACTGATTGACTATTTACCAAGTGACGCACTGATGTTCATCGATGAGAGTCACGTCACGATCGGTCAGTTAGGTGGTATGTATCTTGGTGATCGTTCACGTAAAGAAACACTCGTGACGTATGGTTTTCGTTTGCCGTCCGCAATGGATAATCGACCGCTGAAAATGGAAGAGTTCGAGACCAGAATGCGTCAATGTGTTTTTGTTTCAGCCACGCCTGGAAAATATGAACAAGCGCACACTGACAACGTGGTTGAGCAAGTGGTACGACCAACAGGGCTGGTGGATCCTGTCGTAGAGGTGAGGCCGGCCAGAACACAGGTCGATGATTTGTTGGGTGAGATCAAAATTCGTGTCGCGATCGAAGAAAGGGTGCTTGTCACCACGCTGACAAAAAGGATGGCTGAGGACTTAACCGATTATTTAGCAGAACATGGGATTCGTGTCCGATATCTCCACTCCGATATCGATACAGTCGAGCGTGTTGAAATTATTCGCGATCTTCGGTTGGGAGTTTTTGATGTCCTTGTTGGCATTAACTTGTTGCGCGAAGGCCTTGATATTCCAGAGGTTTCTTTGGTTGCGATTTTGGATGCCGACAAAGAAGGTTTTCTTCGCTCTGATCGCAGCTTGATTCAGACGATTGGTCGAGCAGCACGCAATCTGAACGGTCGGGCGATTTTGTATGCGGATCGCATCACGGATTCCATGACGCGTGCAATGGGAGAAACCGAACGCAGAAGGCTTAAACAGCTTGCGTTTAATAAAGAGCATGGCATCGAAGCGCGTAGCGTCCGAAAAGCGGTACGCGAATTGATTGATGGGATTGTTGCGCCTGCGTTCAGAGATCAAGGAACAGCCGAGGTTTCTCTTTCTTTACTGACGGATGAAAAAGCCTTGGCCAAAGAATTCAAACGCCTGGAAAAGTTAATGCTTGATCATGCGCGCAATCTTGAGTTTGAGCAGGCTGCCGCCGCACGAGATGCTTTAAAAGCGCTCAAAGAACGTGTGCTTCTGTCTGGTGCATGATTTCGGTTTGAACGCGATGTTGCAGTGCATTTTTTGCTTGTTTTTTCTTTATTAAAGGGTAATAATTTCATCCCTTTTATTAATAGTTAACATGAGAAAATATCTATAAGTAATTGTTTTTAAATATATATGTTTGTTTAAAACCTATATTATTTTTCTTTAAAAAAATCAAAAAAATATGTAGACATGTTACGGGTTTTCCCGCACAATACGAAACATTATGACAAAAGTTCTCTTCGTATGCATGGGCAATACTTGCCGGTCGCCCACTGCAGAAGGCGTATTCCGCCACCTCATCAATGACGCTGGCCTCTCAGAGGTTGTCGGTATTGATTCTGCCGGCACCCACAGCTTTCATGTTGGTGAAGCTCCTGATCCGCGCGCCATTACTGCTGCTCGAAAACGCGGTTATGAAATTACGCGCGCTGAAGCTCGACAAGTCGAGGCTGAGGATTTTCTCGAATTTGACCTGATTCTTGCGATGGATTGGGAAAATCTTTCTGCTTTGCAGCAACAGTGCCCTAAGCCTCACCAGCATAAACTGATGTTGCTGATGCGTTTTGCCAATGATTTCGAAGAAGCTACGGTGCCAGATCCTTATTACGGCGGCCCCGAAGGCTTTGGCAAAGTACTAGATTACCTCGAAGACGCCTGTCAAGGCGTGCTTGAGTTGGTCCGTAAACGTGCCACTCAATATCAGGCAGCCTGATCGCCTTTAATGATAATAACCGCGCTCAGCGCGGTTTTTTTACGACTTTTACCCTGAATCCCTACAAGGTTTTAAGGGTATACCCAACTAAATTACTCGGGAATTATGTATACTTGAGTTGTTTAGTCGGGTAAGTCATCAAATAAGCAAGGTTTCTTTAAAAGGATATTGTCATGAGGCTCACTACAAAAGGACGCTTCGCCGTCACCGCAATGATCGATTTGGCTCTGCGCCAACAAGGTGGTCCTGTCACGCTTTCTGCGATTAGTCAACGTCAAAATATTTCTTTGTCATACCTTGAACAGTTGTTTGGCAAGTTGCGCCGTCATGAGTTAGTTGAAAGTGTGCGTGGTCCAGGCGGTGGTTATACGCTTTCCCGCCTTGCCCGCAATATTACTGTGGCGGACATCATTTTCGCAGTGGATGAGCCGATCGACGCGACCAACTGTGCGGGAAAGACCTCCTGTGATAGCGGCACGGATGGCAAACCTGGTATCTGTATGACCCATGAGCTCTGGTCTACGCTCAATCGCAAAATGGTCGATTTCCTTGATTCGGTTTCACTTCAAGATCTCGTCGATCAGCAAAGACTCCGTCAGATTCAGGAGGCTAGCAAAACCTCTGGTGCTGGCGTGCGCGTCAATGTGGTTGGAACAAGTGGTGCCGCACTGACCTCAGAACAAGCATCGGTTAGCCTTTAAAATACTCAGGAGTTTTTGTATGTCCACTCGTCCTATTTATTTTGACTACTCGGCAACGACTCCCGTTGATCCTCGCGTCGTTGAAAAAATGATCCCCTGGCTGTATGAGCATGCTGGCAATCCCGCATCTCGCAGCCATTCTTACGGCTGGGAAGCCGAGGAAGCCGTTGAACGTGCACGGGATCAAGTGGCAGCCTTGGTCAACGCGGATCCCCGCGAAATTATCTGGACCTCAGGCGCGACAGAGTCGAACAACCTTGCGATCAAAGGTGCTGCGACGTTTTATGCCGAACGTGGCAAACACGTGATCACTGCCAAAACAGAACACAAAGCTGTGCTGGACCCTTGCCGCGAATTAGAACGTCAAGGCTTTGAGGTGACATATCTCGATGTTCAGGAAAATGGATTGATTAGTATGGAGGCCCTCATCGCGGCCATTCGTCCTGACACGGTTCTTATTTCTGTGATGTTCGTGAACAACGAAATTGGCGTGATTCAGGATATTGCTGCGATTGGAGAGTTATGCCGTTCAAAGAATATTATCTTTCATGTGGATGCCGCACAGGCTACCGGTAAAGTTGTGATTGATTTACAAACACTTAAAGTCGATTTGATGTCTTTTTGTGCGCACAAGACGTATGGTCCCAAGGGAATCGGTGCACTATACGTGCGTCGTAAACCCCGTATCAGGATCGAGGCCCAGATGCATGGTGGTGGTCATGAGCGTGGTTTTCGTTCAGGTACTCTCGCAACCCATCAGATCGTCGGGATGGGCGAAGCTTTTGCACTCGCTCAGCTTGAAATGGGCACGGAAAATGAACGTATTCGTATGTTACGTGATCGCCTGTGGGCAGGTTTGTCTCAGATTGAAGAGGTGTACCTAAATGGTGATTTAGAGCATCGCGTTCCACACAATCTGAACGTGAGCTTTAACTACGTCGAAGGCGAGTCTCTGATTATGGCAATCAAAGAACTTGCAGTTTCAAGTGGTTCGGCTTGTACCTCTGCCAGTCTTGAGCCGTCTTATGTGTTGCGTGCATTAGGGCGTAATGATGAGTTAGCGCATAGTTCGATTCGTTTTACGATCGGACGCTTTACGACTGAACAAGAAATTGATTTTGCGGTTGAGTTGCTCAAGGCTCGTGTTGGCAAGCTCCGCGATATGTCACCTCTTTGGGAAATGGCCAAAGAAGGTATTGATTTAAATTCAGTTCAGTGGGCCGCCCACTAAACACAAAGGTTGGAGAATAAAATGGCATATAGCGATAAAGTCTTAGATCACTACGAAAATCCCCGCAATGTCGGTACGTTCGACAAGAGCGATGACCAAGTTGGTACCGGTATGGTCGGTGCCCCTGCCTGTGGTGATGTGATGAAATTACAAATTCGTGTCAACGATGCCGGTATCATTGAGGACGCGCGTTTTAAAACTTACGGCTGTGGCTCGGCGATCGCCTCGAGTTCACTCGTGACAGAGTGGGTCAAAGGTAAAACGCTAGACGAAGCATTGACGATTCGCAATACGCAGATCGCCGAAGAGTTGGCCTTGCCTCCTGTCAAGATTCACTGCTCCATTCTGGCTGAAGATGCAATCAAGGCTGCGGTTGAGGACTACAAAAATAAGCATACGGGATGATCATGGGCGTCACACTTACCTCTCAGGCTGCCGACCATATCGGCAAATATCTCCAAAAACGCGGTAGCGGTATTGGGTTGCGTTTGGGTGTTCGAACAACGGGTTGTTCTGGGATGGCCTATAAACTTGAATACGTCGATGAGGCTGTGGCCGAAGATCAAGTATTTGAAAGTTTCGGCGTTAAAGTCTTTATTGATCCAAAGAGCCTCACCTATCTCGAAGGTACCGAGCTTGATTACGCACGCGAAGGACTCAACGAGGGTTTTAAGTTCCGTAATCCGAATGAAAAGGCAACGTGCGGTTGTGGTGAGTCTTTCACGGTTTAAATAGACTTGGACGCTTCAACGGATCGCTCTCTGGCTACGCAGGATCATTTTGCCCTACTTGGGTTTCCTCGCAGCTTTAGTCTAGATCATCAAGCGCTAGAGGCTGCCTGGAAGAGGGTGGTGCTCGCGGTTCATCCAGATCGTTTCGCGACGCGTTCTGCTGCTGAAAAACGCGTCGCGATGCAATGGAGCTCACAGGCCAACGAGGCATATCGGATTTTAAAAGATCCGATGTCCAGAGCCCGCTATTTATGTGAACTCGCTGGCGTGGATCTTCAAGTTGAAACCAATACGGCGATGTCGCCCGCTTTTTTATTCCGTCAAATGACGTGGCATGAGCAGTTAGACGCGTTGCTTGAAGAAAGTCATGACTCACCTGCGCGAGAGCTTGCTTCTCAATCCCTCAATGCAGAGCTGTCACTCGCTGAAAATCAGTTGATGTTTGAGGTTGGTGAGTTACTTGATCAGGATCGCTACGAACAAGCGGCTTCGCGTGTGCGTGAATGGATGTTTTTAAATAAGATGATTGCGCAATTGCGTGCAATTGATTAGGCCTTGCGGTCTCTACGCAGCACAGAGTGCGCAACTGAATCAAATATATGGCGTTATTGCAAATTTCTGAGCCCGGTGAATCACCCGCACCACACCAACGTCGCTTGGCGGTCGGGATTGATTTAGGTACAACGCACTCCCTTGTCGCCGCAGTGCGCAGCAGCGTGCCAGAAGTCCTTGCCGATGAAGCAGGCAGAGCCCTTGTTCCTTCCGCTGTCTTTATTGAAGCATGCGGTCAAGCGTTGGTAGGCGCTCAGGCGCTTGCCAAACAAGAATTATTTCCGCTTGATACGCTCGTATCGATCAAGCGTCTCATGGGGCGTTCTTATTTAGAAGCATTGAACTCTGGTATGCCTTACGAGTTTGTCGAAGACGGGCAGAGTGTCCGCGTGCATACTCGGTATGCCTCCTTATCTCCCGTCGAGATTGCTGCCAAAATTTTAGAGAAGTTAAAGCTTTTAGCCGAAGGAACTTTGGGCGATGCATTAGTGGGTGCCGTCATTACGGTTCCCGCTTATTTTGATGATGCCCAGCGTCAAGCCACTCGGGACGCGGCTCGGCTGGCTGGTTTAAATGTTTTGCGTTTGCTCAATGAACCGACTGCCGCCGCGATTGCATATGGTCTTGATCATGGCTCAGAAGGTATCTACGCCGTTTATGACTTAGGCGGTGGCACTTTTGATGTTTCACTCCTCAGACTGTCACGTGGGGTGTTTGAGGTCATTGCAACCGGCGGCGATACTCGCTTAGGCGGAGATGACTTTGACGCTTTGATTGCGGACGATTTCATCAAAACACGGCAATTGACAGACGTGAGTCATCTGACACGTCGGACGCTCTTGAGCGCAGCGCGTCGCTTGCGTGAGTCTCTGACGGATGTTTCTAAGCACGCTGAGTCTGTTGTGATTGGTGGTCAGACCGATTCCCTGACACTGACACGAGAGGCTTTTGAGCGGATTGCGGAGCCCTTAATCGCGCGGTCGATTTCTTGCGTTCAGCAAGCGCTCAAGGATGCCTCTCTGACAACCCAAGATATTCAAGGCGTTGTGATGGTGGGTGGTGCAACAAGAATGCCGATCGTGCGTCAGCGCGTAGGAGATATTTTTGGTACGCCACCACTGACTGACTTAGATCCAGACCAAGTGGTGGCGCTTGGCGCGGCCTTGCAGGCGAATCTTTTGGCCGGTAACCGTAACCCCGGTGAAGATTGGCTATTGCTTGATGTCACCCCCTTGACACTGGGTCTTGAAACGATGGGTGGCTTGGTTGAACATATTATTCCCCGTAACAGCACGATTCCGGTTGCCCGCGCTCAAGAATTCACGACTTTTAAAGACGGACAGACCGCATTGGCTGTGCATGTTGTTCAAGGTGAGCGCGATTTAGTTTCTGATTGCCGTTCATTGGCGCGTTTCGAGCTCAGAGGCATTCCTGCGATGGTCGCTGGAGCTGCCAAAATACGCGTCACCTTTCAAGTAGATGCAGATGGATTGCTGAGTGTTTCTGCTAGAGAACTGGGTTCGGGCGTCGAGGCCTGCGTTACGGTTAAACCGTCTTTTGGTCTAAGCGACGATGAGATCTCGCGGATGCTGACAGAAGGTATGTCTAAGGCTGGTGTTGATGCTCAAATGCGCATGTTGCGTGAGCAGCAAGTTGATGCTCAACAACTGATTGAGTCTGTCAAGGCCGCTCTTGCTGCGGATGCTGACTTGTTGAGCGCGGTTGAGCAAACACGGATTGCCCAGCAATTACAGATGACCACTGAAGCGGCGGCAGGTGATGATGTGGATAGCATTCGTGTCGCTGTCAAAATGCTCTCTGCTGTGACCGATGATTTTGCGGCCCGACGTATGGATCGCAGTATCAGGGCGGCACTAACGGGTCGATCGTTAGAGGATTTATAGGATTAACCATGCCAAAAATTACTGTATTACCTCATCCTGATGTTTGCCCGCAGGGTAAAGTGATCGAGGATGCTCCAACTGGCGTGTCGATTTGTCGCGTTTTGTTGGATAACGATGTCGAGCTTGAGCATGCGTGCGAGCTTTCTTGTGCCTGTACGACTTGCCATGTCGTTGTCAAGGAAGGTTTTCAATCCCTTGCTGAGGCTTCTGACTCAGAAGAGGATCTTTTAGACCGTGCTTGGGGGCTTTCCACGACTTCTAGACTCGCCTGTCAAGCCAAAGTCGCAAATCTTGATCTGACAATCGAAATTCCGCGCTATACGATTAATCACGCCAAAGAGAATCACTAAGTACGCTTGGATTTAAATCGTGTAAAGTATCTCGCATATCAATAACAGTGGAGATAGCATGAGAGCCAATAGTATTCGCCAAAAAATAGCTTCAGGCCTACCTGTCATCAATGGCTGGTTGGCCATTCCATCCTCTTACTCTGCAGAGATCATCGGGCATCAAGGCTTTGATTCAGTCACGGTTGATTTGCAGCATGGCATGATTGGTATCGATGCTGCGCTGCCGATGTTTCAGGCACTGTCCTCAACGCCGACCATTCCCTTGGCGCGTGTGCCATGGAACGACCCTTCCCAGATTATGCGTTTGCTTGATAGTGGTGCCTACGGCATCATCTGTCCAATGATTTCGACTGTGGATGATGCGGTCAGTTTTGTTGCCTCCTGCCGCTATCCACCCCACGGCCAACGTTCTTTTGGACCTGCACGTGCTATGTTGTACGGTGGTTCTGATTACTACCCACACGCTGACAAAGAGATCTTGGCGCTTGGCATGATTGAGACGCAAGCGGGTTTAGATAACTTGGACAAGATTCTCGCGATTGAAGGGCTGGACGGTATTTATATCGGTCCGAATGATCTTGCGTTAGCGCTTGGTTCTGTGCCTAAGTCGGAGTCGGATGATCCTGTCGTCATGAAGGCCGTGGAGCATATTCGAGCACGCGCTCTTGCGCATGGCAAGA
The DNA here is from genome assembly GCA_945897365.1 of Bordetella parapertussis. GTDB lineage: Bacteria > Pseudomonadota > Gammaproteobacteria > Burkholderiales > Burkholderiaceae_B > Zwartia > Zwartia parapertussis_A. The sequence goes on from CAMDFD010000003.1 coordinate 136,387, forward strand.
TTGCCGGTATTTTTTGCTCTTCTGGTGAGGCGGCCGCCATGAGAATCAAACAAGGTTTTCAGATGGTGACGCCTGGTAACGAAGCGGCACTGATGGCGAGTGCGGCAAAAGCCGCGGTCGCAACGGCGCGTGGTGCTCAACCTACTGGTGCCTCTAAAACTGGGTATTAATAAACCGGGTATAAATTAAGAGCGTTCAATGCTGCGTTTCTCCGCAAATCTTGGTTTTTTATGGTCGCAGCGGCCTTTGCTTGAGCGCATTGAACGTGCGGCGGCCAGCCAATTTACGGCCGTTGAATTGCACTGGCCTTATGACACTTCGCCCACCGAAGTACGGGATGCTTGTCAACGTAATGGCTTGAAACTACTGGCAGCGAACGCACCGATAGGAAACGCTTCCTTGGGTGAGTCGGGCTTAGCGGCCTTACCGGGACGTGAGGCTGATTTCAAAGAGTCCTTTGAAGCTAGTTTGGTGTGGTGCCAGCAGGCTGGTGCGAAAGCGATTCATGTGTTGCCCGGAATTGTCCCCTTAGAGCAACGCGTCCTTGCCACAAAGACCTTGATCAACAATCTCCAATGGGCAGCAGATCTTGCCGCCCAATGTGGCTTCACGATCTTGCTAGAAGCGATTAATCAACGAGATAAGCCTGGGTATTTTTACTCAACTCAAGCCGAATCTAATGCGATACGTGAAAAATGTGAACGCGACAATATCAAACTCATGTTTGATGTCTATCACGTAGGCGTTGCCGAAGGCGATATCCTCAACAAGCTTGAGTATTATCTTCCGCATATCGGTCATATCCAGATTGCGGCTGTGCCATCGCGTGCTGAACCTGATGAGGGAGAGGTGGATTATTCAGTGGTATTGCGGCGAATCGACGCTTTGGGATACCAAGGTTGGATTGGGTGCGAGTACAAACCCCGTGCGAGCGTCGAAGCCGGTCTAGCGTGGCGTGCACCTTTTATGGTGTAGATGTGTGAGGCAAGTCCTGCGACATGTCCTCACACTGTATCGTCTTTAGCGATATTGACTTTAGTCTTCTTTGCGCAGATGCGGAAACAAAATGACATCCCGGATGCTTGGACTGTCCGTCAATAGCATCACAAGTCGATCAATACCGATTCCACAGCCACCGGTGGGTGGCATGCCGTATTCGAGTGCCCGAATATAGTCGGCATCATAAAACATGGCTTCTTCGTCGCCAGCGTCTTTTGCTTTGACTTGTGCATGAAATCGTGCAGCTTGATCTTCTGGATCGTTTAGCTCAGAAAAACCATTCGCAATTTCTCTTCCTGTGATGAACAACTCGTAACGCTCAGTAATCCCTGGGCGTGTATCAGACTCTCGAGCGAGTGGTGAAACCTCAATCGGATAGTCGATAATATAGGTCGGATGCCAGAGTTGTGACTCGGCGGTTTCTTCAAACAGAGCCAGCTGCAGCGCGCCAAGACCGACATGAGCCAGGTTGGGCGCATTGACATCAACACCACGTTTTTTGAGTTGGTTTTTGACGAAGTCTATATCAGTGAGTTGCGCTTCTGTGAAATCGGGCACATGCTGGAGAATCGCTTCTACAATCGTTAAACGATGAAAAGGCTTGGCTAAGTCTAGCTCGCGTCCTTGGTAGGTGAGTGTGGCGGTCCCGCAAGCATGAATCGCTGCCGCCCGAATAATGTGCTCGGTGAAGTCCATCAGCCATTGGTAGTCTGTATAGGCTGCGTAAAACTCCATCATCGTGAACTCAGGATTGTGACGCGGACTCACACCTTCATTACGGAAGTTTCGATTGATTTCAAAGACCCGCTCGAATCCGCCTACGATCAGTCGCTTGAGGTATAGCTCAGGCGCAATACGTAAAAACATTTCCATGTCGAGTGCATTGTGGTGCGTAATAAACGGTTTTGCCGCAGCACCACCAGGGATACCGTGCAACATTGGGGTTTCGACCTCTAAAAATCCAGCCTCGACCATTGTTTGACGTATTGCACTAATCGCTTTGCTTCGCGCCATGAAGGTGTCGCGCGTCTGCTCTGTCATGATGAGATCAACATAGCGCTGACGGTAGCGTAGCTCTTGGTCAGAAATGCCGTGAAATTTGTCGGGCAGGGGACGCAAGGACTTTGCTAGAACCCGGGCCTGGGTCGCATGGATGGAAAGCTCGCCTTTATTTGTCTTGAAAATATGACCTTGTATGGCAATGATGTCGCCAATATCCCACTGCTTGAAAGAGTCATAAATGTCCTCCCCAAGACTGTTGCGCTCTAGGTATATCTGAATACGCCCCGTACTATCTTGAAGCGTCGCAAAGCTAGCTTTTCCCATGACTCGCTTAAGCATCATCCTTCCGGCTACGGAAGCGGGTTGTGCTAAAGAGGCCAGTGTTGCTTGGTCTTGTTCACCAAAGCGGGCGTGGAGCGAAGAGGCTCGATGCTCGGGGACAAAGTCATTTGGAAAAGCGATGCCTTGAGCGCGCAAACTAGCAAGTTTTTGACGGCGCTCTGCGATGAGATGATTTTCGTCGTGCTGTGGAATGTTCGTATCAGTCATGATTAGACGTTATGTTGACGAATATCGTCGATGGTTTTAGAGCCGAAGGCTTCGCTTTCGAGAACGATGAGCAGTCGTTGCGCGACGGCTAGGGGAGCCGCAAGTTGTTTACTTTCTTTGAACCCAATATAACGCTCTAAGGTCGGAAGGTCTTCCTTTGGCGTCGCGCGGATGGTTTCTTGCATGGGTGTATCGATAATACCGGGCGCCATGGAAACAACGCGTGCTTTCGTTCCTTGATCGAGTTGGGCAGCCTCGGCGAAACGATCCATCGCTGCCTTGGTTGAGCAGTAAACAGCCCAGCCTGAACTTGCACTTCGTCCTGCGCCAGAGGAAATAAGCATCACGCGACGATCGAGGGCGTGAGTCGTGTTGTGAAGAATTTGCGCTGTCAGAAATATGGGTGAAGTGATGTTGACGTGGAAAGCGTCGTTAATGGCATCTAAATCGGTCAAATTCTGCGCTTGTGCAATCGGCTTGACGACACCCGCATTATGAATAAAACGGATGTGTGTGTGATTTTTAAGTAGGGGGAGCAACACAGAGACTGCATTTTTTACAGCTGCGGACTGCGCTAAATCAACTTCGATTTGTGTCAGCGTTGTACCGTGCTTAGAGGACAATGCAGCAAGTGAAGGAGATGTTTGACGCGAAAGTGTCACAAGATGCTCTCCGCCGGTGGCAAGCTCCTCGGCCATCGCGGCGCCCAGACCGCGTGTCGTGCCTGTCAAGATTGTCAATGTGGTCATTGCTTATACCCCTTGCTTCAGACTAGCTTGAATAAATGGATCCAAGTCGCCATCTAACACCTTTTGAGTATTTGAAATTTCGACATTGGTACGCAAATCTTTGATTCGACTTTGGTCAAGGACATAGGAACGAATCTGATGCCCCCAGCCCACATCCGTTTTGGCATCTTCCATTTTTTGTTGCTCAGCCATTCGATTGCGCATTTCAAGTTCGTACAAACGTGATTTCAGCATTTGCATGGCCTCAGCACGGTTTCGGTGCTGTGAGCGATCATTTTGGCATTGCACGACGATGTTAGTCGGGACATGGGTGATGCGAACCGCAGAGTCGGTTTTGTTGATGTGCTGGCCACCTGCGCCGCTCGCGCGATAGGTATCAATGCGCAAGTCAGCCGGATTGATATCGATTTCTATTGAGTCATCGACCTCAGGATAGACGAAAACGCTGGCAAATGACGTGTGACGACCACCTGAGGAGTCAAACGGACTTTTGCGAACGAGACGATGAACACCACTTTCCGTCCGCAGAAATCCAAACGCGTATTCACCTTCGATTTTGATTGTGGCGGACTTAATGCCAGCGACCTCACCCTCTGACTCTTCTAGAAGCTCGGCTTTAAAACCTTTGCGTTCCGCATACCGAAGATACTGTCTCAGCAGCATGGAGGCCCAGTCTTGAGCCTCAGTTCCACCCGCGCCAGCTTGGATATCTAAAAAACAATTGAGAGGATCGGCGGGATTTGAGAACATGCGCCTAAATTCCATCCCCTCCAACGTCGTTTGAAATTGTTCAGCGTCGCTTTCAATCGCTTCTAAGGTTGCGTCGTCGTTGTCTGCGGCCGCCAGTTCGAAGAGTTCGCGCGAGTCAGCGATAGACTGCGCCAGGGCTGTCAGCGTGACAACAACATCTTCGATGCTCTTTTTCTCGCGACCGAGGTCTTGAGCCCGTTTAGGATCATTCCAGACGTTAGGATCTTCGAGTTCGGCATTGACAACATGCAGGCGTTCAGTTTTGACTTCGTAGTCAAAGATACCCCCGAAGCGCAGCCTCGCGCGCTGCGTAGTCGAGGAGACGCGTTGAAATTTGATTTTGACGTTCTGCTTCCATGAGCTTTATTTCCGCTAAAAATGCATGTAACCCCGTATTTTAACGGACTCTCACCCTAGCAATGCGGGGAGATCGACCATATTGCGTAAACAAGGCTTAAATCCCTTGCGCATACTCAACGATCAATTGCACTGAAATCACGCCGTTCCAAACGTTTTGATCCAGTCGATAGGCCATCTTGACAAATTCAGGGAGTCGCTCGGTATGGTTAAACCAGATCGCATCAAATCTTTGGTGACCGCGCTGGACAGAGAGTTTTAAGTGCTTTTCTCCAACGAGTTTTTGATTTCGAATTTGAAATTCGTCCAAAAAGAGGGGGGCCGTAAATCCTGCGCCCCAAACTTGTTGCTCCAAAATATGCGCGACTTGAGCGTTGGCGTAGCCGACCTCAAGGGAGCCGTCGGTTTCGATGAGGGGCTCAAAGCTTGTGCGCCCCGTTAGTTCTACGACAGCCAGATCAAACGCAAGGACAAAATGGTCGAAATCGTGGCGACCTAGAGTCAGGCCAGCCGCCATGGCATGTCCGCCAAACTTTCTGATCAATCCGGGATTGCGTTTGGAAACAAGGTCCAAGACGTCGCGTAAATGGACGTCAGGAATAGAGCGCCCAGAACCTCTGAGCTCATCCTCTCCAGCAGGCGCGAAAGCTAGGGTGGGTCGGAAATATTTTTCTTTCAGACGTGATGCCACAAGACCCACGACACCTTGATGCCATTCCGGATGAAAGACACAGACCGAAGCGCCTAATTTTCCCGTTTGAACGGACTCGGTGGCCGCCAATGCTTGTTCTTTCATCACGTTTTCGATTTGACGACGTTCGCGGTTGATCGTATCAAGCTCGCGTGCAAGTTCAAGCGCTTGCATATCATCGTTTGTGATCAAACATCGAATCCCAAGTCCCATGTCTGCAAGACGTCCTGCAGCATTGATCCGAGGACCTAAAGCAAACCCCAAATCAAAGGCACTTGCTGCTTGTGGGTCTCTTGCCGCAACAGCAAACAATGCACGTATTCCAGGTTGCATCAGTCCACGACGCATCCGTTCCAGACCCCGCGTCACAAGCAGTCGATTGTTCGCGTCGAGCTTGACCACGTCCGCGACGGTACCAAGAGCGACGAGGTCGGCGAGCGCATCGAGTCGTGGGCCGCCATTCGCGGGATAATGACCTCGTGTTCTAAGCTCAGCACGTAAGGCGAGCATGAGATAAAAAATAACACCAACGCCCGCTAAATTTTTTGAGGGAAACGTACAGCCACGTTGATTGGGATTAACAATGGCTAATGCGTTTGGTAATTCATCGCCCGGCAGATGGTGGTCCGTGACGATCACGCCAATACCCAGCGCGTTAGCGGCAGCAACGCCCTCGACACTCGCAATCCCGTTATCAACCGTGATCAACAGGTCTGGACGGCCAGCCGCATGTTGCACCGCAAGTTCAACGACCGCAGGCGAAAGACCATAGCCCGTTTCAAAACGGTTGGGTACGAGAAAATCGACGATCGCACCCATTTCAGTCAGTGCACGCATTGCAACAGCGCAGGCTGTTGCTCCGTCACAATCGTAATCAGCCACAATGAGCATGCGTTGACCCGATTTAATCGCGTCAGCCAATAAAGAGGCGGCTTTCATCGCTTGCGTTAACGTACTGGGCGCGAGCAAGGCTGGCCAGTCAAGCAGCACATCTTCGTGCCGTTTGACGCCTCGAGACGCCCAGAGACGAGCGAGCAGGGGGTGGATTCCGGCAGACTCGAGGTGCTGGGTGGAAGCTTGCTCTGAGGGGCGTACGGTTAGTTTTGGCGTGTCCACCATGTCATCCAGTCTTGATTGCGTCGGGGCAACAGGGTATGCCACCAGCGCTGTTGAGGGGCCGTTAGGCTGACTGTTCTGCGTTCACCCACGAGTGTGATGGTTGCTTGCGCCGGTAAGGCTTCCAGATAATGAGAAAGAGCTTGGAGTTGTGCGATCCAGCTCGCCCAATCCGACTCTAAAAATGACTTAGTTAGCTTGTCATAATGGATCTGTGTCGAATCTTGATCAAGCGCTTTCCAACCCCTTGACCCTCCATAAAGCCACAAACTATTGATTGGCTCGAGTCCTCGTTCGGCTCTTTGCTCATTAACGGGGTGGTGATGCCAAACCATTTGTATTTCATTAAGCAGTTTTCGCCAAGCTTTCATTGAGTCATCTTGTGGCCACCAATCCGATACAGACAAGAGAGAAACCGCCGCCGGTGTGATTGAGGTCAAGCGTGCTTCTTGGGCAAGCCAAACCCGCCAGCGACCATCAGCAATGGGCAAGGCTGATATCTCAGTATCGGTCCAAAGAGGCTTGACTGCCTCGAATAACGCGTTAGCGTGTTCAGCATTTAAATGAAGTGACTCAGGAAAGGCGAGTTTGGCACCCTCGCGACCGATTGCGACAGAACAGAGATCAGCCACCCAGACCTGCTCGTTTGGTGCTGAGATGCCAGCCCTGAGCGGACCCAAACCACTGCTCAGGGTCTGCCCAGGAGGCGCGACAAATCCACGCGCGGAAAGCGCTAGAAACTCTTGCGCTGTGCAGCCTGTTTCCTCTGGCGGGCACTTCCTCTCGGCAGCGATGTTTCGGTTCAGGCGTTCAACCAATACGGGACAATGCTCCCGCAAGTGGGGAGCAAGATCTGGGGCGACGTTTTGGGGCGGCAATGCGCCGTTGATAATCAGATGCATAGATTGAATTGTAGTGGGAGGAGTGCCTTGATGGGGGTTTGATGCGATAATGCTCGGGTGTTTAAACTACCCTACGAACTCTGGATTGGCGCCCGCTACGCGGGCTTGACGCGTTCTCGTGCCCGAGGCGGAAAACGTGACGGCTTTGTCTCGTTTGTCGCAGGGACTTCGATGGTTGGAATCGCGCTTGGCGTAGCGGCATTGATCGTCGTGTTGTCGGTCATGAACGGTTTTCAAAAAGAAGTACGAGACCGTATGTTGTCGGTTTTACCGCACATCGAAATTTATGTTCCTGGTGTCGAACCGCTCAAGGTACTTGATGAATGGTCCGAGCTAGCTAAACAGGCGCGTCAATCACCCCAGGTGACCGGTGCCGCGCCTTTCGTCGCAGCGCAGGCGATGCTGATGCGTGGGCAAGAATTGCGCGGGATTCAGGTGAGGGGCATTGACCCCCTCGCTGAAAAACAAGTCTCCGATGCGGGGAGTCAAATGGTCAGAGGCAAAATGACGGATCTTAAGCCCGGATCATTTGGCATCGTTCTAGGACAAGAGCTCGCTGATTTATTACAGGTCAGGATCGGGCAGACCGTCATGATGCTTGCCCCCGCTGCCAATATCAGTCCCGCAGGCTTTACGCCGAGAATGCGTCAATTTACCTTGGTGGGTACTTTTCGCTCGGGTCATTATGAGTATGACTCTTCGCTTGCTTTCGTGGACGCCACGGATGCTGCCAACATGTTTAGGGATGGTGGCATGGCGGGGGTCCGCTTGCGTGTCACGGACATGCATCGCGCACCCGAAATCGCTCAGTCTCTCATTTCCCTTCTTCCTCAAAACGTTGCGATTGCTGACTGGTCTCGCAACAATAGGACTTGGTTTGCTGCTGTTCAGACAGAAAAACGCATGATGTTTTTGATTTTGACCTTGATCGTAGCGGTGGCCGCTTTCAATTTATTGTCTTCACTTGTCATGGCCGTTAAGGACAAACAGTCTGACATCGCTATTTTGCGAAGTTTTGGTTCTACCCCCGGCGAAATTGCGCGTATATTTCTTGTCCAAGGGGCTTTAATCGGCATGATCGGTACGCTGTTGGGTGTGATGGGCGGAACGGCGATCGCCTTTAATGTTGACGTCCTTGTTCCCGCGATTGAGCGCATGATCGGTGCTCAATTTTTACCTCGTGAAATTTATTTCATCAACGCCTTGCCCTCGGATCCCCAGCTTTCCGACATCACTACCATTGGTGTGACCTCATTGATCATGTCGTTGCTTGCGACCTTGTATCCAAGTTGGCGCGCCTCGCGACTCCAGCCTGCGGAGGTCTTACGTCATGACTGATTTTGCACTACAAGCTCAACACATATCCAAACATTACGATGATGGAAACACCAGAATCGATGTATTGTGTGACGTGAGCTTGGGCATCGCCAGAGGAGAGTTGGTGGCCGTGATCGGCGCCTCGGGTTCAGGAAAAAGCACGCTGTTGCACGCGCTTGGCTTGTTAGACATGCCGAGTTCAGGTTCCATTATGGTCGCTGGTCAGACCTCCGAAGGGTTGAGCGAGTCTGCACGTAGCCGTTTACGGAATCGCGAAATTGGTTTTGTTTACCAGTTTCATCACCTATTACCTGAATTTACTGCCCTCGATAATGTAGCCATGCCACTTATTGTGCGTCGTGAAACGAGAGATTTCGCGCGCAAGCAAGCTCTTAAGGTTTTAGAGATGGTGGGTTTATCAGCGCGCACCACGCATTATCCCGGTCAGCTGTCTGGTGGCGAACGCCAGCGCGTCGCTCTTGCGCGTGCGTTGGTTACGCGGCCCGCTTGTGTCCTTGCTGACGAACCAACAGGCAATCTGGATCGTCACACGGCCCATCAGATGTTCAAACTTTTAAAGCAGGTGAATACTGAGTCAAACACGGCATTTTTAATCGTGACGCATGACTCCGAGTTGGCTGCGCTCGCAGATCGACGTTTGCATATGGATGCAGGGCGACTGGTCGATGCGCTTTGACACACATTGTCATCTTGATGCCAAAGAGTTCGACTTAGATCGTCAAGACGTAATCGATCGCGCTCAACAAGCGAATATCTCTGCGATTGTCATCCCCTCAGTCGAATATGCGAATTTTGAACAGGTCAGAGTCCTGGCGCACGATTTTCCCCAAGGTTTTTATGCGCTTGGGATCCATCCCATGTATGTGCAGTACGCCTCCATGCAGGATTTGGATCATCTCCACGATGCGCTGAGCAAATATCAGGACGATCCAAAGCTATTGGCCATTGGGGAGATCGGTCTCGATTTTTTTGTTTCTGAAATCTCAACAGGTGCTGAGCGCGCAAAACAAGAATATTTTTATGAGACACAACTTTCACTCGCGTGCGAATTTAATTTACCTGTGATTTTGCATGTCAGACGCTCACAGGATGTCATTCTCAAGTATTTGCGTCGTAGCGCAGTACGTGGAGGGATTGCGCATGCCTTTAATGGCAGCCTGCAACAAGCCAAGCAGTTTGTTGAACAAGGTTTTGCACTTGGTTTTGGGGGTGCGATGACCTATCCGCGTGCGTTACAAATCCGTCGCTTGGCTGCGGAGTTACCTCTTAGCGCGATTGTTTTAGAAACGGACGCACCAGATATTGCACCCGCCTGGTTACATGACAATCGCCGCAACGAGCCTGACCAGGTCGTGCAGATTGCGCAAACGCTCGCTCAACTCCGAGGGGTATCGGAGCAACTTGTGTTCGATGAAACTGCCAGCACAGCAATGCGAGTCTTGCCAGGATTGGCGAGACTCGCTGTAAAAGCAAGCGCTTGAGTTAACCTGCTTGGTGACAGTTTTGTTGCTGACGTCCACCCGGATGAGCGGGCATCGATATCCCTTTTTCTTGGGCGCGCTTTTGCATTTCTGTACGCATGCTCGTGCGTAATGCTTGACGCTCCTCCGGTGTCTGAGCTGCTTGCATCTTGGAGCGCATTTCCGTGCGTTCCTCGGGCGTCATCAGTTTGCTCATCTCTGAGCGCTGGCCTTTCATTCCGTGATCCATACCTTTATGCATGCCACGACCTTGACCCGAGCCTGAGCCTGTTGCGGGAGTGTTAGCAGACGGAGGTGTTGAGACATCGTTAGGTTGAGCTGCGTTTGGTTGAGCGTTAGCGCTGGCAAAGACTAATGTGGTGCTCAGTGCGAGCAAAATCGTTGTGGCTAAGTTGCGTGAGCTTTTCATGAAGTATTTCCTTTTGAGATGTCGTCACCGCTCAGATGGATTCTGTTCAGCGGATACGTCACATTGAATCAGGTCAAACATGATTTTTTATGTCGCTTCACATTGTTTTTGTAACGTTTTGACGGAAAATGGTCGTTTGATACATTGCAATACAATTAAGTCACCTGTATCACTATTCTCGAGGGAGTCAGAGTGGCATGATGAATCCCATGGATCACATTCTTATTGTTGACGATGATCGCGATATCAGGGACTTGCTGAGCGAATATCTACAAAAACAGGGGTACCGTACCAGCGTCGCAGCGGATGGTCGTGCCATGCGCAACATGATGTCTCGTGCTGATCCCGACTTAATTATTCTGGATCTCATGCTGCCTGGCGAAGACGGGCTGATGTTGTGTCGTGAAATTAGAGCAAAGTCTGATACTCCGATTTTGATGCTGACGGCCCGAGGCGACGAAGTCGATCGAATTGTTGGTTTAGAAATGGGTGCGGACGACTATTTGGCAAAGCCCTTCAGTCCTAGGGAGTTGGTGGCAAGGATCAAGAGCATTCTGCGTCGTTCTCGTGCCTTGCCAGCGAATCTAAAACCTGACCAAGCAAAGCTGTTTCATTTTGCTGGATGGACGTTGGATATCAAAACAAGAAACTTGCTTTCCCCTGAGGGGGTATCGATTGCCTTGAGTGGTACGGATTTCAAATTATTACGAATTTTTCTTGATCATCCTAATCGTGTACTGAATCGAGACCAGTTGATTGACCTGACACAATCGCGTGACGCGGGTCCCTTTGACCGTAGCATTGATCTTCAAGTGAGCCGTTTGAGACGACGCTTAAATGATCCTCCGAAAGAGCCTGCAATCATCAAAACGGCACGTGGTGAAGGTTATGTATTCGCGGCTGAAGTCATCATGGAAAACGAATGAAATTTTTGCCGCGCTCATTATTTAGCCGTTTGGTGATCGTATTTTTATTAGGTCTGATTGTTGCACAAGGTATCAGTCTGACGGTTGTTTTGCATGATCGAGGAGAGTTTTTATCCCGCATTAGTGGTGTCCAATCGGTAAGGCGTATCGCGGATACGGTCATTCTGTTTGACACCGTCAATATATCTGAGCGGCAACGCCTGGTAAAGCTTCTGAGCTCACCCATGATGCGAATTTCGCTCAGTCCAGTGGCACCTTCTTTATCAACCCCAGTGCAACCTGTCGCGAGTGAATCCACCCAGTCTGTTCTTTTTGCTTCGATATTACGTAGAGCGCTTGGCCGAGATCGTGAGATACGATTGGTTGTGCTGGAGCCAGCGGGTGTTTCACGTTTGAACGAAAGTGTTTGGCAGCCAGGCATGATGCATAGTCGAAACCATGACGCTGATATTGCCAATCCGCAGACTCCCTCGGCAAGACGTTACCGTGCTGGCCTCACTTCATCGGTTCTCGTTCAGATAAGACTTGATGACGGATACTGGGTAAGCTTTGATTCACAACTTCAACCTGAGGCCTGGACTTGGCCTTACAGGGCTTTACTGAGCGCGCTTATATTATTGATTGCCGTATTGATGCTTGCGATTGTCGGCGTTCGTTGGATCACAAAACCGCTCAAACAATTCTCGATGGCCGCCATTGAATTAGGTAAAAATATTGATCGACCTCCATTGCTCGAAAAAGGACCTCTCGAAGTGGTGCAAGCCGCTCGTGCATTAAATGGCATGCAGGCTAAACTATCGCGCTATTTGCACGATCGGACTCGCATTCTTGCAGCGATGTCGCATGACTTGAAAACACCAATTACCCGATTAAGGCTTAGAGCAGAACTGCTTGACGATGAGCCGATTCGTAAAAAATTTATCCGTGATTTATCTGAACTCGAGGATATGGTGACGGATACGCTCTCTTTTATGCGTGGATTGGAAACGACCGAACCATTAAAGCGCTTGGACATCAACGCTTTGCTAGAAAGCTTACAAGACGATGCTAAGGAGGGAGGGCAGACCATTCAAATCAATGGTCGGACAACAAGCCCATTTTTATGTCGACCTCAATCTATCAAGAGATGTCTTTCCAATTTGATAGAAAATGCAATTAAGTACGGAGGTGTAGCGCGAGTCAGTGTGATTCAACGATCAGATGCGTTGCATATCGTGGTGAGTGACGACGGGCCTGGTGTACCTGCTGAGGAGCTTGAGCGTTTGTTTGAGCCATTTTATCGGCTCGAATCATCGCGAAATCGTGATCATGGTGGTACTGGTTTGGGCTTGACCATTGCTCGAAGCATCGCCGAGCAGCACGGTGGATCACTCATTTTAAAAAATGGCGACGCTCAAGGTCTCGAGTGCCATCTTGATCTTCCTTTCATAAGTAATTTTCCTCACTGATATTTTTGTTTTTTAGAAGCTTCCTATCAGCAATGGTGTTGCACTATTCAGTGTTTCACCGGAGATCAGATGGGCAGACTGATTGCGCTCTCAATCGTCGCAGCGGCCGTATATTTACAGACCTTACCGGTACTTCCTGAAAGGTTAATCCTTTTGGGTTTGTCTGCCTTGTGTGTTGTATGGGGCGTCATCCTATTTTTATTGTTTCGTGTTTGCTCAAACAAATGGTTTGTACTCTTTGCTCGTGTTTCAGTTATGCTCTGTGCCTTCATATTGTCTCTGACATGGTCATGCTGGCGCGCTGAGCTCCGTTTGAGCGACCGGCTCTCTGCCGAACAAGAAAATGTTGTGAGTCGCATCACTTTTCTCGTCAACGGTTTGGTTCAAGACCAAGGTGATAGTCTGCGCTTTGAGGCAATCGTGCAGTCAGAGCCACAAAATAATGTGCTTGTCTCAGGAATTCCCCGGAATATTCAAGTGGTTTGGCACAAATCACTTCCTGAACAAAAGACGCTGGAGGTCAGGCCAGGTCAACAATGGCGAGCCGCATTGATCTTTAAACGTCCTCGTGGCGCATTGAATCCACATGGTTTTGATTATGAGGCGCACCTTTTAAGTCGAAATATTAGAGCGATCGGACGCGTTCGAGGTCGTCCCGTGCTATTGAGCGAGGATGCATTTCACTCAATGCCAGTGATGGTATCTCTTGCTCGTCAACACCTTCGCAGCGCGATGCGCCGACATGTAGGTGAAATGACCTACGGTGCAGTCTTGATTGCTCTGGCAATAGGGGATCAGGATAGTGTCAAAACTGAACACTGGAATATTTTCAATAAAACGGGAATTACTCATCTAGTCTCAATCAGTGGTTCACATGTGACCATGCTGGCCGCTTTTGGCGGTCTTTCAATGTTGTGGTTTTGGAAACGAATGCGCTGGCGCGATCGGGCGCTTGGCGAGCATATCCCCGCAAAAGTTATGGCGGGTGCCGCAGCACTCGGTGTCGCCTGGCTCTATTGTTTACTTGCGGGTTGGGGCGTGCCTGCACGAAGAACATTTTTTATGTTGCTAGTTTCAGGGCTTGCAATGATGGCGCGACTGCCGATCAATGCTTCTAGCATTTTGTGTTTAGCTGCCGCAGTGGTCACAGTGATTGATCCTTGGTCGCCCGTTTCATCAGGATTCTGGCTTTCATTTGGTGCTGTCGCCATATTGTTCTTTGTGGGATCTCAGGCGGAGTCTGTTCCAACAGGGCTGGTGTTACCGGGCGTACGGTTATGGCAAATACTCAAAGAGTCAGCTCGATTGCAATGGCTCATCACGCTGGCCATGTTGCCTGCCTTGGCTTTTCTATTTCAACAGGTTTCAATTTCATCTCCGCTCGCCAACGCGGTTGCCATTCCTGTTGTCACATTTATCGTGACACCGTTCGCACTTTTGACGGCGCTGATTTCGTGTGTGCCTGGCCTGTCGGCGGTAGCGTCTATGACTGCATGGATCGCACATGTCGCCTTTGAGGGATGCATGATTCCTGTTAGTTGGCTTGCGCATGCTGCTTGGTCATCTTTTGCGGTGGCAGCGATGCCTTTATGGTCTTTAGTTCTCAGTGTCTTGGGTATATGTTGGGCCTTACAACCTCCTGGCGTTCCATTACGATGGGTGGGGTGGACGCTGCTATTGCCCGCTTTATCTTGGCAGCCCAAGCAAATGCCCTATGGAGGGTGGTGGTTGTCCGCGTTAGATGTTGGACAAGGTAGCGCCATCTTGTTGCAAACTCGCCATCATGCGTTGTTATTCGATACGGGGCCTAAAGTGGGGTCGACAGATGCAGGGCAACGTGTCGTGATCCCTGTGATGCGTGCTTTGGGTGTCAGGAAACTGGATGCGTTGGTGGTCTCTCATTCAGACATTGATCATGCGGGTGGCTTGCTCGGGCTTTTGAACGAGGTTTCGGTCCAACATGTATTTTCCAGCTTCAATTTGGAGAGTTGGCTTTTAAAGTATAAGCAGAGCGCATCAACTGTAGCCAATCGACCCCGACCCAACGCGATATCCTCATGTGTGGCTGGCTATGACTGGGAATGGGATGGTGTTAGATTTAGCTTTCTCCATCCCCAAGACGAAACTTCTGATACGTTTAAAAGCCAGAACTTATCACAACAAAAGAAAAAAGTGCGTACAAATACACAAAGTTGTGTTTTACACATACACGGAAACCATCATTCAGCGTTGCTGACTGGGGATATTGGCATCAAGCAAGAAGAGGAAATATTGCAGCGACTTAATACACCGCTTGCGACGCCTGCAGATTTGGCCCTGACGAATAACGCAAGTCGCTCTTTTGCCGACGTCGTGTTGGTAGGTCATCATGGGTCGCTGACATCATCATCGGAATCATTTGTCCGTTTTTCAGGCGCATCGCACGCGATTGTTCAAGTGGGATATCTCAATCGATTTTCGCATCCGGCGCAGGATGTGCAGCAGCGATGGTTAAACGCGCGCGCCCGCTTTTGGCGTACCGATATTCATGGGGCTGTCACAGTTCAATCAAGTTTAGAGGGCTTGAAAGTTCAGTCCGAATCATTTCGTCGAAAGCGCTATTGGCATGAAAGGGATTAAGCCTTTTTAAAGCGATATTTAAAAAAATTTTAGTGATTTTCGGATATTTAAAACAAACTCGGAGTAAAGTAGTGTTCAACTCGCCTAGCTTCTTATGTTTGGAGTGGGCCAGTGTCAATAAAAGCTAAATGGAGATATAAAAATGCAAGTTAAAAAAATTGCCACAATCGTAGGCTTGGTATCGGCGGCTTTACTCGGCGCCTCACAAGCTTCTGCACAAGTTTTTTCTGATAAACCCATTCAATACATCATTCCATTTCCACCCGGTGGTGAATCAGACATCGTGGCACGCTTGCAGGCCGATCTCTCTGCTAAACAACATAAACAGCCCATGGTTGTGATTAACCGAGCAGGTGCAGGTGGTGCGCTGGTGTGGAGCCAACTCAACAATTATCCAAATGATGGCACCAATGTTATCGGTGTCAATATCCCGCACATTATGTTGCAGCCTTTACAAGAAGGCACTCAGTACAAAACCAACGATATCAATTCGGTCTATTACTATCACTTCACCCCTGATGCATTGATGGTTTCGGCTGACAGTCCCTATAAAACTTACCAAGAGTTCATTGCCGCCGCAAAGAAAAATCCCGGCAAAATGACACTCGCTGGTTCTGCGCAATACTCCGCCAACCATATGGCCACAGAGCGACTCAATAAACTCGCTGATGTCAAAGTGAACTATGTGCCTTTCAAAGGTACCGGTGATTTGATTGCATCCCTGATTGGTATGCACGTTGATGGTGCGATGGGTTATTTGCCGTTGGCGATTCAACAAAAAAGTCGTGTACGGACTCTTGCAGTCGCCACTGAGAAGCGGCATCCAGCGCTTCCTGACGTTCCAACTTTTAAAGAGCTTGGATTGAATTGGGTCGACGGTGCATATCGCGGCATTGCAATGCCCAAAAGCACACCCCTCGCCGTTCAAAAGAAAATGTCTGATTACATGGCAAAGCTGAATGCAGACCCTGCAACGAAAAAGCGTCTCGAGGATGGCGGCTTTGTGCTTGTTGACATCCCGCTCGACAAAATCCCCGCCTTCATGAAAGAAAAAGAACCTTTAGTCATGGAAGATGCACGTAACGCGGGCATGCTCAAAAAATAATCAGCCTTTTTTGTCAATGAAGACTCGAGAATTAATTCTCGGGTCTTTTTTTATGATGCTGCACCGCAGCGTTGCTGTGAGCTAAGGACTACAATAAGAACAAGATTGCGCACTGTCCGAGTTTGACTTGAGAGGCCGACCATGCTGTCACCCCGTTTACATGCTGTAACCTGCTCAAGCCCAGCTGGTTTGCATCGCATGGCGTATCGCGAATGGGGCGACCCCGATTGTGATGAGGTTATCCTGTGTGTGCACGGACTCACCCGAACCGGTAGAGATTTCGACTCATTAGCTAGCGAACTTTCTACCCGCTATCGCGTGATATGCCCGGATGTGGTGGGCCGCGGTCTATCCGATTGGTTGGTAAATCCTGCTTTTTATGCGTTGCCACAGTATGTTTCAGATATGGTGACCTTAATAGCGCGTATTCAACCAAAGCGCCTGCATTGGATCGGCACATCGATGGGAGGCTTGATTGGTTTGGTATACGCGGGTGCGTATGCACAGTTACAGATGAGAAATGCGTTGCATACGCCTGCGCAACGTCATACGTCCCTTCCAGATACGTACTTTCCACTTGATTCGCTTTTGTTAAATGATGTCGGACCGCATATCGAGCCAGTTTCTCTTGCGCGAATTGGCCAATATGTCGGGGAAGCCGTCAGTTTTGATTGTTTTGATGATGCGGTTGCTTATGTTCAAGCCACCTGCGCATCTTTTGGGCACCATACAACCGATCAATGGCACGATCTAACGCGTCATGTTTATATTGAACAATCCGGTCGATGGATTAAACACTATGATTTAGCTATTGCTGCAGCGTTTAAACAAGTTTCCCCTGAAATAGTTGCACAGGCAGAAATCATGTTGTGGGCGGCTTTCACGACCTTAAATATTCCTGTGCAAATCATACGTGGACAACAATCAGATTTACTATCTGAACAAACATGTCACAAGATGTTGCAGGCTCAAGCTCACGCGCGACTTTCACAGATTCAAGGTGTGGGTCATGCGCCGACCCTCATGGATCCTGTTCAAATTTCGATGGTGACTGATTTTTTAAAGAACCAACGTCTCGCGACCCCGTGTGACTCAAGGTGTTAATGTGATGAGTGCTTTGAGAGAAAATTTTTGTGCGGATTTGCATTGTCACTCGACGGTGTCGGATGGTGTTTTTGCGCCCGATGTGTTGGCTTTACGTGCAAAAGACGCTGGCGTGAACCTCTGGTCATTGACGGATCACGATGAGCTTTCAGGGCAAGCACTCGCCATGGAAACTGCACGCGAAATCGGACTCTGCTATTTGACAGGCGTTGAAATCTCAGTCACCTGGGCCAACCAGACGGTGCATATTGTTGGCTTGGGCATTGATCAAAAAAATACCACTCTCATTGAGGGGTTGCGCCAAACACGCGCGGGTCGTGCGGAGCGTGCGAAGCGTATTGGCGATCGCTTGGCTGGACTGGGCATGCCCGGGGCATTCGAAGGTGCTCTGACTTTCGCAGGCAATCCAGAACTCATCAGTCGCACGCATTTCGCGCGTTTCCTAGTTCAAGCCGGCTACTTTCCGGAGGTGCAGGCGGTATTTGATCGGCTACTCAAAGATGACGGTCCCGCGCATGAACCCATGCAATGGGCCTCTTTGGAGGCGGCGTTGGGTTGGATCGGAGCCGCGGGTGGAGCAGCGGTGATCGCGCACCCCGGTCGCTACAAATATACAGCGACACAATTTGGAGCCCTCTTTGATTCTTTCAAGGACCTTGGGGGCAGGGCCATCGAGGTCATCACTGGCAGTCATAGTGTTCCTCAGTTTCAAGAATATGCGCAAGTCGCGCGTCATTATGGTTTTCAGGCTTCGTGTGGTTCAGATTTTCATAGCCCTCATGAAAGTCGGATTCAGCTGGGCAGTTTGCCACCGCTCCCCTCAGATTTGAAGCCTGTTTGGAAAGACTTGGTATAAAACAAGATGAACAAGGCCTTTGTCAAAGAGCAAGATGATGTTCAAGATGATGACCTTCCAGAAGCCAAAGCGCTCCCGGTGGGTACAAAAAATTATCTGACACCTGGTGGATACGCTTCGCTACGTGACGAACTTGCGCACTTAATGAATGAAGAACGGCCTGCAATGGTCAAAATCGTTTCTTGGGCGGCGTCCAATGGTGATCGTTCTGAAAACGGCGATTATCTTTACGGTAAAAAACGTTTAAGAGAAATTGATCGCCGTATGCGGTTTTTAACCAAACGCTTAGAACTGGCCGAAGTTGTTGACCCTGCGCTGCAAACCAATCGCGCACAAGTATTCTTTGGTGCGACAGTGCTGTATGCCAATCAAGAAGGCCAAGAGCAACGTGTCACCATCGTGGGCGTCGATGAGGCGGAGCCTTTGCAAGGGCGCATTAGTTGGATTTCGCCAGTGGCGCGCGCGCTCACAAAGGCCAAGCTTGGCGATACCGTCAGCCTCAGAACGCCTGGTGGTATAGAAGAACTCGATATTCTTGAAATATCCTATCCGGCTTGAATAATATCTCTGTAGCCGTCGCGACTATCTGGCCATTGAAAGATAAAGCCCGTTTCACGAATCTTTGCATTACTGAGTCGTTTACTTCCAACGAAGGCAGGTGACTCAGAGACCGGGGGGACTGGCCCTCCGACTTGCTGCGCCAATGCTTCATAGAGAGTGCGCATGGGAAGCGGTGTACTGTCGGTGATTAAATACGTAGATTGAGGATGTTCGAATCCCATCAAATGCACAACGGCGGCAGCCGCATCGTCGATATGAATACGATTGGACCAGTGTGCGGCAAAGGAGGGTGCGCCAACTTGTCCAAGCTTGAGCTTTTCAAGCAACGCAATCCGTCCTGGCCCATAGATACCTGAAAGTCTAAGACTGAGTGTGGTCAATGCATGTTCGCGGCCAAACGTAGAAAGCCATTGCTCGGCCTCTAGGAGCACTCGACCATTAAAGTTCTTTGGGTTCACTGGAGTGTCTTCGTTGACCCACTCATCCCCATGCTCCCCATAGACCGCCGTTGAGGAGATAAACAGAACGCGCTTTAACGCTGAACTGTATGCATGTTGAACAACATTGCGCAAACCATCGAAATACACCGCTCGATAATCGGACTCTGTTCGCACATGCGGGGCTGCACTAAACAGAATATGAGTGATGCCAGCAGGTAAGTCCTGCATGCTTTCTGGATTAGACAAGTCTGCTTTAAACCATGTAAACCCGAGAGTGTTCTCTTGATCATCAGGACGCGTTCGCTTTAATCCCCACACGCGATTGGTTGGGTTTTGTATGACTCGTTGAGCAACACGCATACCTAAATCCCCACAGCCAGCAATCAATAAGCGGATCGGCGTAGTCATCATGATGTTTTTTCTTGTTGTGTCTTTTGATTAATACCTTCCAAAGGAGGGGTAAAAAAGCGTTCTTTTAGCTCGTCTAAACCAAGACGTTCCAAAAGCGCTTCGAGTCTGGCGATGGTGTGCGGTTTCGGAGGGCCCAAGCGCCTAGCAATCAATAACTCATTTTTCATGGAGTGTTCCCAACCCACCAGCTCAGTTACGGTGACTTGATATCCATGCGCTTCAAGTTGCAGGCAGCGCAGCGTATTGGTGACCTGACTACCGAACTCTCTTGTATGGAGTGGATGACGCCAGATTTCTGCCAAGGGGTCTTTAAGCTGCTCTGCTTTGTGTTTGCGCAGCACACCGGCCACCTCTGCTTGACAACAAGGCACTAGCACCATGAACTCGGCATTCTTGGCCAATCCAAAGCGAATCGCATCGTCTGTGGCGGTATTGCAGGCGTGTAAAGCGGTGACAAGGTCGACCTGAGCGGGTAAGGCTGAGGAGTTGAGGGATTGCGATACAGATTCGTTTAAAAACCGCATCTGTGTGAAACCGAGTTCTTGTGCAAGTGTTTGTGTTTGCGCGACAAGTTCTGGCCGTGTTTCGATGCCAACCATACTCGCACGGGGCGCCTGGTGTCGTAAAAAAAGGTCAACGAGTATAAATCCTAGGTAGGATTTACCCGCGCCGTGGTCGACAACACAGAAGTCCTCGTGTTTAAGCAGTATTTGCTTGAGCAAAGGCTCGATAAACTGAAACAAATGGTAGACCTGTTTCAGTTTGCGTCTGCTGTCTTGGTTGAGCTTGCCATCCCGCGTGAGGATGTGCAGCGCTTTGAGTAAAGCAATGGACTGTTCTGGACGAATTTCGGGTATCGACATGGGCAGCGGTTATGACATAAAGTGCACATTCAGGCATACTTATGTCGAATAAAGGTTTAACTTAGGAACTCTTTATCTCAATGGCTGATTATTCTAAACATAAGATAGAGGAGCTCGAAGGGATTTGTTTGCTGTTCGATCTTGAGCAGCAAGCGAAAACCGCAGCTTCCGAAATCTCTAGCTGGAGACAAGCTCTTGAAGCTCAAGCTTACCTCAATATCGACCTGACTTCATATAGAGATCAATATCTCGTCCAAGTGACCGCAACGTCAACTTTGTTGGCCTTGACGCCCGATTACGATACGCTTAATTTAAACAAGCGACTGGGTTTAGATACAGTCAAAAATCCAACGCAGCTTGATCTTGAAATTGTCCTGTGTCTGGCACGCGCACCTATTGCTTATTGTTTTCCCTCTGTTGAGGAGCTTCGGGCTGCAGTGCGTGTTCGGCATTTTGCGGTCGATGCTGCGCGTCGTACTGAATTAGCCTTTAATCCGGATGGTTACGAGCGCCCTCAAGAGTGCTGGACCTATGACGAAAATAGTGGTTTTTTGTTGCGACCCGGCGTCGATATGGTTGAGGCCTTAATCAAAACCACTCAGCCTGAGGTCTCCGGTCAGCAACTTTATACTTTTTCTTGTGGTCGTGCAGCAGAATACATTGTGTTGTTGGCGATTGCCCAAGAGCTTAAGGGTCACAACCAGTCTCTGTACAAAGGATTAGAAAAACAGTGGCAAACACGTGCCTTGCTTGCTGATGACTTTAATGATGCTTTTATTTTTGAGATAGGGACGTTAGAGCATCCTTTGCCTATGCGGTTTTATGTGCCCGGGAGCCGCTTATGGTTTCGTAATCCTGACAGCCGCTCTGCGGATGTTGAGGGCTTTGAAGGATCATGGGTGGTCTATCACGGCAATGGGGAGTTTTGCAACTTGTGGGAGCGCGCCAAACCCTTTACCTTGTCGGATAAGTGTCTGGAGATTTACCACTGGCGTGATGGTGTGTACTTTGACGACTCGGGTGAGATCAAAATGAATGAGGATATCGTTCGAGAAAAAGTATTGCAGACTAAGCAGTCACCCGAGCATTCCGCAAAGATCATTGACAGGATGATGCGCTACCGAGATGTCAGAGGCGTTTATGCTGAGGGTGGTTGTATCGATGCCTCTAGAGACGTCGTGCGCTGGGTCTGCCCAGGCACGACTGATTTGGTCTTAGGGACTTGATATTTAACGTTTTCAATATCGACTTGAGATGAAGGTCGTTACAATAGCGCTGTTCTGAACCGCCGGATAGAGACGATGTCTGATGTCATTGCGCTGATTTTTGATTTTGACGACACGCTTGCTCCAGACAGCACTTCAGGCTTTCTAGAGAGCCTAGGTGTGGACACCCAACAATTTTGGTCAGGTAGAGTCGATCCTTTATTGGCGCGCGACTGGGATCCTGTCCCAGCCTATTTGCACGAGATGATTGCGCTTTCCAAAGAAGGCAAATACGGCACCATCACACAAGAGCGCCTTCAAACATGGGGCCAATCTCTGCCATTGCATGCTGGAGTAGAAACTCTTTTTCGCCGTTTGCGCGAACAAGTCAAAGTTGTTCATCCTCAGGTGCAGCTTGAGTTTTATTTGATCTCAAGCGGTATCGGTGATGTTGTGCGTCACACACGCATTGCCCATGAGTTCACTGGCATTTGGGCTTCAGAGTTTATTTATGACGCGCAAGGCGGGATTACTTTTCCGCGCCGCATTGTCAGTTTTACAGACAAAACCCGATATCTGTTTCATATCCAAAAAGGCATTGTTGGACCGAGCTATATCGGTAAACCTTTCGAAGTCAACCGTAAAATCCCCGAAGACCGTTTGCGTGTGCCCTTTGACCAAATGGTCTTTGTTGGCGACGGCTATACGGATATTCCGTGTTTTTCATTGATCCGCAGCTCTGGCGGATTTGCATTTGGTGTTTGGGATCCTAAACATCGTGACAAACGCAGCCGTGCATGGGGTTTTATCGAGGATGGACGCGTTTCAAATCTGAATCAAGCCCGCTACGACGATGATGCAGAACTGTATCAGTGGCTCGAAGAGGCTTTAACAAGCCTCGCAGGCCGAATTGCCCTGAAATCTCGTGTCTATCGTGGATGATTCATTTATGCGCCTAGCGCTTGAGCAAGCTTGTCTTGCGCAAGAGGCAGGCGAGGTTCCTGTTGGCGCGGTCATGATTGACGCCAATGGCATGCTGTTAGCCTCGGGGTTTAATCGTGTGATTCAAGACCATGATCCCACGGGTCATGCTGAAGTCGTCGCTTTAAGAAACGCGGCAAAAAAAAACGGTAATTACAGATTGCCTGGCGCTACGCTCTACGTCACGCTTGAGCCTTGTGTCATGTGCATGGGTGCCATCATGCATGCACGTCTTGCGCGTGTGGTGTTTGGTGCCTCAGACCCCAAAACAGGTGCCTGTGGAAGTGTGATTAACCTGCCGTCAGAGTCGCGTTTAAACCATCACACGCGTGTCGAGGGTGGCGTACTCGAGCATGAATGCGGCGAGACATTACGTGATTTTTTCAAACGTCGTCGCTCCAAGGAGAGCCAGATTGAGTCGTAGTCAAGCCACCGTTAACCGCCCTTTAACGCGCGTATCGTCCGCCGCGCACAAGGGTATTTATATTATGAGTCCCTCGAGCGCCGTCGCTGATGCCAAAATATTGGCCAGAGGTGTCAAGCGTTTAGAGAAAATGGGCTTTAAGGTTGCATTGGATCCTACGGCGTTGGCGTGTGATCAACGTTTTGCGGGTTCGGATGCACAACGTATCGCTGCGTTTGAGCGAGCGGTTAAACAAAAACTTCCTATTGTGATGGCTTCACGCGGTGGCTATGGTGTCACTAGACTGTTGCCCCATCTCAATTGGTCTGCGTTATCTCAGTCAGGTAAAAGATTTGTAGGGCAAAGTGACTTCACTGCTTTCAATTTGGCACTACTCGCCAAAACTGGCTTAATCAGTTATGCCGGCCCGACCGCTTGTTATGACTTTGGCGCCCCCAAGCCTGAAATACTGACCACCGAGATTTTTGGTGAAGTCATGCGCGGTGAGCTTGAAATCCTAAGCTTTGAGTCTGAACAGGCCGATGCGGTTGATTGTAGAGGTGTCTTGTGGGGTGGCAATCTTGCGATGATCACGTCTTTGCTCGGCACTCCTTTTATGCCAAAAATCAAAGGCGGTATTCTCTTTGTCGAGGATGTGGGCGAGCATCCATATCGGATAGAACGCATGCTGAATCAGCTTGCGCAAGCAGGTATTCTAGGTAAACAAAAAGCATTGCTGCTCGGTGGGTTTACTGAATATCGATTGGCAGAGCACGACCGCGGCTACGATCTCAACGCCGCTGTCGCGTTCATTAGGCAATCGGTCAAGATCCCGGTGATTCCAGGTCTGCCTTTTGGTCATACCCCGATGAAGGCGACCTTGCCGATTGGTGCCAAAGTGGGCCTTGCGACGGAGGATGGCATCGCCCACTTGGTCCTCGAGGAGCATCCTGAGGAGTTTTAATCTTTATTGTTTTGTTTGTGCGCACGCTCGGCGGCCAGATAGACTTGTGTTTCCTTGATGACGACGCCTGAAAGCAACACGATGCCTATGAGGTTGGGGAATGCCATGAGACCATTCACGACGTCTGAGACGGCCCAAACAAGATCTAGGGAAACAACCGTACCGATCATGACAAAAGCGGTATAGAGGCAGCGATAAGGCCAGACAATCCGTTTGCCCAATGCGTACTGCGCGCATTTTTCACCGTAATAACTCCAGCCAAGAATGGTTGAAAAGGCAAAAAAGATCAAACCGATCGTCACAATCCAGCCCCCAGGCCCTGGCAACATCGTGTCAAAAGTTTGGGCGGTAAGGGCGGCTCCGGTGACGCCTGACTTGAATTGACCACCCATGACAAGAACGATACCGGTAATCGAGCACACGATAATGGTGTCGATAAAAGTTCCGGTCATCGAAACAAGTGCCTGTTTAACAGGCTGGTCAGTTTTGGCTGCCGCAGCGGCAATGGGAGCAGTACCGAGTCCAGCTTCGTTTGAGAACACGCCGCGCGCGACTCCGTAGCGGATCATGGTGCCGATCGCACCACCCGCAACGGCTGAGCCCGACAAGGCATCCGTCATAATCAAGCGTAAGGCGGGCCAAAGTCCCTCAATATTAGAGACTATCACCGCCAGGCCACCTAAAAGATAGACCGCGGCCATAAAGGGAACGATCACGGCTGTGACGCGGCCGATACTTTTAATGCCTCCAAGGATGACAAGCGCTGTGACGGCAGTCAGCACCGTTCCTGTTAACCATCCGGAGATACCGAAGCTTGATTGAATCGACTGCGCCATAGAGTTGGACTGCACCGAGGCGCCTGTACCGAGTGCGGCGATCATTCCGAACACGGCAAACGCCATGCCAAGCCATTTCATCTTGAGTCCAATTGAAATGTAATACATCGGCCCGCCAGACATCGATCCGTCTGCTTCTTTTATTCTGTATTTCACTGCCAACAGGCCTTCGGCATATTTGGTGGCCATGCCAAAGAAGGCGCTGACCCACATCCAAAACAAGGCGCCCGGACCGCCAAGTACCACGGCCGTTGCGACACCTGCGATATTGCCGGTCCCGATCGTAGCGGCCAGCGCCGTCATCAATGACTGAAATTGTGAAATATCGCCAGGCAAGTTGGGATTTTTACCTTTGGAGAACGCCATATGGAGCGCGACAGGCAAAAGTCGAATCTGTAAGGCGCCTAGACGTAGGGTGAGATAAAGCCCCGTTCCAACGAGCAATACCAACAAGACCGGTCCCCAGACATATCCACCCAGGGTATGAAATAAAATAGTAAGTTGATCCAAATTTTTCTCCTCGTTTTGTATCAATGAGTTCAGCATGGTTTGCTGACCCTGCGCATGATAGGGATGGAGAATTTAAAAAGGTCAGTTTTGCCCGTCTTGTTACACTGAAAACATATCTATCAAGATGTAACTCAATTATTTACTAAAGTAGCCTACCGTGATAACAGCATCAAACCTCGCCATTCAATTTGGACCCAAACCTCTCTTTGAAAACGTCAATGTCAAATTCGGGGAGGGCAATCGTTATGGATTGATTGGCGCCAACGGTTCAGGCAAGTCCACGCTGATCAAAATAATCGGTGGTGATCTTGAGTCGACCGCAGGCAACGTTCATCTCGAGCCAGGTTTGCGCTTGGGCAAGCTCAGACAGGATCAATTTGCGTTCGAAGACTCCAGAGTGCTGGATGTCGTATTAATGGGCCACACTGAGATGTGGGAGGCGATGTCACAGCGTGATGCCATTTACGCCAATCCAGAAGCGACTGACGAAGACTATATGCAAGCGGCCGATCTCGAGGCCAAGTTTGCCGAGTACGATGGTTACACGGCTGAAGCGCGAGCCGGTGAACTGCTCTTGGGGCTTGAGTTTCCTGTTGAACAGCATCAACTCCCCATGCGTGAGATCGCCCCGGGTTGGAAGCTAAGGGTGTTGTTGGCACAGGCACTCTTTTCCAATCCTGATGTCTTGCTTTTGGACGAACCCACTAACAACTTGGATATCAATACGATCCGCTGGTTGGAAAATGTTTTAAATGGTTATCAAAGCACGATGATCATTATCAGTCACGATCGTCACTTTCTCAACCAAGTATGTACACATATGGCCGACTTGGATTTTCGTGAGTTGCGGGTGTATCCGGGTAATTACGACGACTATATGTTGGCATCGACTCAAGCGCGCGAACGTGTTTCTAATGCCAATGCCAAAGCCAAAGAGCGTGTCAGCGAATTGCAGGACTTTGTTCGTCGCTTCTCCGCCAACAAATCAAAAGCTCGACAAGCCACTTCCCGACTCAAGCAAATTGATCGGATTAAATCTGCTCAAATCGAAGTCAAACCCTCATCGCGTCAAAATCCCTTTATTCGGTTTGAGCAATTAAAAATGTTGCATCGTCAGGCCGTGACACTTGAATTGACAGAAAAGAGTTTTGACGCGCCCGTCATACGCCCCTTTTCAGGGATGGTCGAGGCGGGTGAAAAGATCGCCATTATTGGTGCGAACGGCGCGGGTAAAACCACGCTGCTGCGGATGCTTGCACTCGATCTAGCCCCGGATCGCGGTACGGTCAAATGGTCAGAAAATGCGGACCTTGGGTATATGGCTCAAGACGTCTCTGAGCTTTTCATGGATAAAGATAGCAACTTGTTTGAATGGATGACACACTATCGTCAACCTTCAGATGATGATCAATCCATTCGCTCAGTGTTGGGTCGTTTACTTTTTTCGGCAGATGATCTTCCTAAAGCGCCTCATGTTTTATCAGGGGGTGAGAAAAACCGCATGACGTTTGGTCGCTTGATGCTCAAAAAGCACAATGTTATGTTGCTTGACGAACCCACGAACCACCTTGATATGGAATCAATCGAATCACTTCAGCTTGCGCTTGATAAGTATCCAGGCACCTTGTTTTTTGTTTCTCATGATCGCGAATTTGTTTCTGCGCTCGCGACACGCATTTGGGAAATTCAGCCCACTGGTCATGTCCTCGATTATCGCGGTCCCTATGAGGAATTTTTGGCCTCAAAAGGTATTGAGGACTAAGATAAATATGATCGTTCTCGGCTTTGAAAGTTCGTGCGATGAAACCGGTGTCGCGCTCGTTTGCACCGAGAAAGGTTTGCTCTCTCACGCTCTACATACGCAGGTCGCGATGCATGCCGCCTATGGTGGCGTAGTCCCCGAACTGGCCTCGCGAGACCATGTGCGCAGAATCATTCCTCTGACGCGGGCGGTGCTTCAGGACGCTGGCGTGTCACTTACTGACGTTTCAGCCGTAGCTTATACAGCAGGCCCTGGGCTGGCGGGTGCTTTACTCGTTGGGGCGAGTGTCGCGCAGTCCCTCGCATGGTCGCTCTCTCTGCCGGCGATTCCAATTCATCACCTCGAAGGGCACTTGCTTTCACCTCGGTTGGCGGATCCTTGCCCAGATTTTCCTTTTGTGGCGTTGCTTGTGTCGGGCGGCCATACCCAGTTGATGCGGGTCGATGATGTCGGTCATTACACCTTGTTGGGTGAAACCATGGATGACGCAGCAGGAGAAGCTTTTGACAAGACTGCCAAACTTCTTGGCTTAGGCTATCCGGGTGGTCCCGCCTTGTCACGTCTGGCTGAGCAAGGGAATCCGAACGCGATCAGCTTACCTCGGCCGATGCTCCATAGCGGCAATTTAGACTTTAGCTTTAGTGGCCTCAAGACAGCCGTACTGACGCGTTTAAAAGACGCACAGGCGCTAGCGGTCGTGAGTGACACCTTGGCGGCAGATCTCGCTGCAGCCACGCAGCAGGCAATTGTCGAAGTCTTGGTGGCTAAATCCATCAAAGCGCTTGATCAAACAGGTTTAAAACGTCTCGTTGTCGCAGGTGGCGTAGGCGCGAACCGACTGCTCAGAGCAAAACTTTCGCATGCATTGATTAAACGTCAGGCGGAGGCATTTTTTCCACCTCTCGAGTTATGTACGGACAATGGCGCCATGATCGCCTTTGCCGCCGCACAACGCATTGCTCGAGGACTGGTTGATTTGACGGACCATCAGCATGGCTTTGATGTCCGTCCACGTTGGGATCTTGCCTCGATCTAAGTCATTCTCAGTAAAAGGGCCTTAGTTTTTTTTGCTATTCCCAATGCGCGGTTCGGTTCCTGCGATCAGGCGTTGGATATTCGCTTTGTGTCGGTAGAGTAAAAAGAGCGCAATCACAATTAATGCTGTGCCAATTGGGAGATAGGATTTCCAAACCAGCATACCCCCAAAAAAATAGTAAACGGGCGCAAACACCGCACACGTTAATGCAGCCAGTGACGAGAACCTGAAGAACACGGCCATGATGATCCAAGTCGCCATCGTGGCTAAGGCGAGGAAGGGTTCAATGGCAATTATGATGCCAAAAGCTGTCGCGACCCCTTTGCCACCTTTAAACTTTAAAAAAATGGGATAAAGGTGACCCAGAAACACTGCGATTGCAACGCCTGCTACCAAGAGAGGGCTTGTCTTAAAGTGAATGGCAAGCCATACAGCGAGCCAACCTTTGGCCGCATCACCGATTAAGGTGAGCGCTGCAGCTGCTTTGTTACCTGAACGCAGGACATTCGTCGCACCTGGATTGCCCGAGCCATAGGTTCTAGGGTCTTGAAGGCCAAATAAACGGCTAAATATCACTGCAAATGGAACAGAACCTAAAAGATATGCAGCGACAAGCATGCCGAGAGACGTTAATACGTTATCCGAATAGTCCATCACGCAGTTCCGGTTTGAGGCGGGGAGTCAAGTTCTCATTCTAGCGCGAAGGTTCTTTTTAAGAGGGTTCTTAGTTTTTTGCAAGGCATGCAGCGAGTACAATGTAGAACAATTTGTATAAAAGATAATTTAGCGCCGATCTATGCATATTCTTGTTTCAAACGACGATGGTTATAACGCCCCTGGACTTGAGGCTTTAGTCTCTGTCCTGCGCGATTTAGCTGACATTACCGTTGTCGCACCCGAGGTCAATCATAGCGGCGCCTCAAACTCCCTGACCTTGAGTCGACCTTTGGCAGTGCGGCAGGCGCCCAACGGTTTTACCTATGTGAACGGAACGCCTTCAGATTGTGTGCACGTTGCGCTCACGGGGCTACTCGACCGTCGCCCCGACCTCGTCGTTTCTGGCATCAATAATGGCGCCAACATGGGTGATGACACCTTGTATTCGGGGACGGTTGCAGCGGCCGCCGAAGGGTATTTATTTGGCATTCCTTCTATTGCTTTTTCTTTAGTTGCCAAAGGCTGGTCCAATCTTGACGCTGCTGCAGCACATGCGCGCAATATCGTGGCCCGGCAGCTTAAAAATCCGCTGGGTGGCGCGGCACTTCTCAATGTCAATTTTCCCGACTTAGCAGTGCATCAAACCAAAGGGATCCTCGCCACCCGTTTAGGTAAACGTCATCCTTCGCAGCCGGTCGTTCGTTCCAGCACGCCCTACGGCGAGACCGTATATTGGATCGGGCCTGCTGGCGCGGCAAACGATGCGACGCAGGGTACTGATTTTGATGCGATCGCTCGAGGTTTCGTGTCGATTACGCCTTTACGGCTTGATCTGACCCAACATGCACAATTGGCAGATGTCGCGACTTGGGTCGAACCACTATGCAATGGCTAAAGCATCCGTGCTTGTCTGCTTCGGCAAAGGACATCAAATCTCTTGGTGCGAGAGGCCTTCAGGGCATTTCCCCAGCCAATAGCAACACAAAAATTTCGATTTCTCGTTTGTCGAGCGCACATGCAGTGCCCATTGCATCTCTTAGAAACTTCGAAAATCTTGGCCTGAATTCTGAACGCTTGCGTATTGCGATGGTTGAGCGTTTGCACACACAAGGCATCACGGATGAGCGGGTCTTAAGCGCAATGCAACGCGTGCCAAGGCATACTTTTGTGGACGAAGCGTTGGCAAGCCGTGCCTACGATGATGCTGCACTTCCAATCGGACACGGACAAACCATTTCTCAGCCATGGGTTGTTGCGAGAATGATCGCTGCGGTTTGCGAGACAGGTCTACCATCACGTGTCCTCGAGGTCGGGACGGGTTGTGGCTACCAAGCTGCAGTGATGTCCTATGTTTTTCCTCAGGTCTATTCTGTAGAGCGTATCCGCGCGTTGTACGATATGGCAAAAGAAAATCTTCGTGTTCTGCAACTGACAAAAGTCAGATTAAGTTATGGTGATGGGATGGCTGGATTAGTGAGCTCAGCACCCTTTGATGCGATCATTGTTGCGGCTGCCGGCTTGAAAATTCCTCAAGCCCTGATGACGCAACTCAGTATTGGAGGTGTGTTGATCGCGCCTGAAGGCGCAAGTGCTCAAAAATTGATACGAGTTCAACGCAAAAGTGAAACGAATTGGTCTAGAGAAGAACTGGAAGAGGTTCGATTTGTTCCGCTCAAGTCTGGATTGCAACCTTGAATATTCAGGAGAAAAGTATGCGTGGTGATGCCCAAACATGCATCAAGCTAAACAAAGAGGTCAGCGTGAAATCAAATACTCTGCTTAAAACATTTTCTAGCACAGCCTTTATTGTGTTTGCGCTCGTTTTAGGGGGCTGCACGTCGAATAGAAGCGCCCCTGTATCAAATTTGTCTTCAGGCACGCCCAGTGCATCCACGTATGTTGTTAAACCGGGCGATACACTGAATAAAATTTCGCGCGCCACTGGTGTGCCCGAAGGCACCCTTGCTCGCATGAATAAAATCAGCAATCCTAATCTATTGATCGTGGGTCAAACCTTACGCTTATCAGAGGGCAGTAGTGCTGCGCCAGCCATGCGCCCAGGCAGTCCTTCAGCATCACAAAATTCGCTATCCGCCCAATCGGAAGCGGCTGCTAACAACACAGAATCTGGAAGTACTCGGGCTTCTGACGCGGGGTTGATTAGTTGGGGCTGGCCTGCCAAAGGCAAAATCATTCAAGGATTCACGCCTGCAACCAAGGGGATTGATATTGCTGGTCATTCAGGCGATCCGATCGAATCTGCTGCCAATGGAAAAGTCATTTTTGCTGGTGATGGACCAAGAGGCCTTGGCAATTTAGTGATTGTGGAGCACAGCGATGGCTTTATTACGGCTTATGCCCACAACAAAACCCTGTTAGTCAAAGAAGGTCAGGCTGTTAAACGCGGTACTAAAGTCGCTGAAATGGGACAGTCTGATACGACGTCAGTCCGTTTGCATTTCGAAGTGCGTCGGCGCGGCACACCGGTTGATCCACTCCAGTATTTACCCGTTCGATAGTCTCTTACGATGACGCCTACACTTGTCTTTGATTTGGAAACAATTCCTGATGTCGAAGGCTTGCGACGACTTCATGGCTGGGGCAGCGAGGTGCCTGACACCGAAGTCGCTCAACGTGCCTTTGCTGCGAGAAAGGAACTGACGGGCAGTGATTTTTTGCCTTTGCACTTACAACGTGTCGCTGTTGTAGGCTGTGTTTTTCGCGATGATCAAGGTTTTCGTGTTCGCTGCCTTGGCCAGGCGGATGATCCCGAACATGTTCTGCTCTCTGGTTTTTTTAAAACCATCGAACGCTACACGCCTAAGCTCGTGAGCTGGAATGGTAATGGCTTTGATTTGCCAGTGCTCCACTACCGGAGTTTGATCCACGGTGTGGTTGCGCCCAGGTATTGGGACATTGGCGATGATGACCGAGAGTTTCGCTACAACAACTATCTCAGTCGCTACCATACACGGCATGTTGATTTGATGGATGTTTTGGCCAAGCACAATGGTCGTGGTAATGCGCCGCTCGATGATCTTGCCAAGCTCTGTGGCTTCCCGGGAAAATTAGGCATGGATGGAAGCCAAGTTTGGCATGCATGGACCCAGGGGCAGGCACAAGATGTACGGGCTTACTGCGAGACTGATGTGGTGAATACTTGGCTTGTGTATTGTCGTTTTCGTCTATTGCGTGGTGAACTTGATGCGGCCTCTTATGAGGCAGAGGTGGCTTTAGTACGCGAAACGCTGGAGCAAAGCACCGAACCGCATTGGAAGCAGTATTTAGAGGCCTGGGGTCGTTAAACATGTCTGGTGATGTATTGCAGGTCGAATCTCTCGACCTAGAAGCCCGCGGCATATCTCGCCGTGATGGGAAAGTTGTTTTTATTGAGGGTGCGCTTCCAAGCGAGCATGTCACTGTCAACACGTTTCGACGTAAGCCTTCCTATGATGTAGGTCACGTTATACAGATTCGACGAGAATCATCGGTGCGCGTCAAGCCGCGCTGTGAACATTTCGGTATCTGTGGTGGTTGCGTGATGCAACATCTTGAGCCGAGCGCCCAGGTCGCTGTCAAGCAGCGCGCCCTCGAAGACGCACTTCACCATATCGGCAAAACACGCCCTGAGTACGTTTTACCAGCATTGCATGGCCCTTATTGGGGCTATCGCTATCGTGCCAGATTCGCGGTACGTTGGGTCGCTAAAAAGGGGACTGTTTTAGTAGGCTTTCATGAACGTAAAAGCAGTTTTGTTGCCGACATTAAAACTTGTCACGTTTTACCACCCCACGTCGCTGCTTTATTGATGCCATTGCGCGAACTCGTGATGAATTTGTCTGCCCCTGATCGTTTTCCCCAAATCGAAGTCTCGGTTGGAGAGGGCGCCACTGCGCTGGTGTTGAGACATCTCGTCCCACTGACTGCACAAGATCTCGTTGTGCTGCGTGACTTTGCTGCCCGTCACGCCATCCAATGGTGGCTTCAGCCACATGGTCCGGAAACAGTCGCCCCTTTAGACCCAGACCAAGCGCACTTCTTGCACTACACCTTGCCAGAGTTCGGTTTGGAAATGCCATTCAAACCAACTGACTTTACTCAAGTCAACCATCAAATCAATAGAGTGCTTGTTTCTCGCGCGTTGACCCTGCTTGAACCACAGACACAAGATCGTATTGTGGATATGTTTTGTGGTCTTGGGAATTTCACGCTTCCTCTGGCAACACGTTGTCGAGAGGTGGTGGGTGTCGAAGGTAGCGAAACCTTGACCGCGCGCGCTCAGGAGGCAGCAAAACGCGCTGGGATTGATCACGCTAAATTTGAAACTTTGAATTTGTTCGATGTGACAGCAGAGTGGTTAGCAGAGCTTGGTTACTTTGACAGGATGCTGATCGACCCACCTCGTGAGGGTGCGCAAGCGCTTTCCCAGGCACTGATCAACCTACCAAAATCGTATCGACCTGTTCGCATTGTGTATGTGTCATGCAATCCTGCAACGCTTGCGCGAGACACCGCTATTTTGTTGCATGCAGGTGGCTACAAGCTCAAAGCGGCAGGTGTGGTAAACATGTTTCCCCACACCAGCCATGTTGAATCAATTGCCGTTTTTGAGTCCTGAGTCAATAATTTTTTGTGCTGCTTGGCGCACGCGCTCAGGCGCGGTACCTCCAATGTGATTGCGGGCTGCAACGGATCCTTCGAGGGTCAGTACGCTGTGTACATCGTCACCGATTGAGAGATGAAATTTTCTGAGTTCAGCAACACTCAGATCTGCAAGATCACAGCCTTTTTCCTCACACTCACGCACTGCATGCGCGACGGCTTCGTGCGCATCGCGAAACGGAACACCGCGTTTGACAAGGTAGTCCGCTAAATCAGTGGCCGTTGCAAAACCTTGTAATGCAGCTGCACGCATTGCGTCTGCTTTAACACGAATGCCCGCGACGAGATCAACAAAAATCGTGAGCGTATCGCGGACCGTATCGGCCGTATCAAAGAGTCCTTCTTTGTCTTCTTGATTGTCCTTGTTGTAAGCGAGAGGTTGACCTTTCATAAGCGTCAGCAGCGCGACGAGGTGACCATTGACACGTCCCGTTTTACCTCGGGCAAGTTCAGGCACATCCGGGTTTTTCTTTTGCGGCATGATCGAACTGCCTGTGCAAAAACGATCTGCCAGATCAATAAATCCCACCCGTGGACTCATCCAAATCACGATTTCTTCTGAAAATCTTGAAATGTGCGTCATGATCAGGGCGCACGCACTACAAAACTCAATCGCAAAATCACGGTCGGATACTGCATCGAGCGAGTTTTGGCAGACATCATCAAAGTCGAGTAGTTTGGCGACTAAAGGACGATCGATTGGAAAGCTGGTGCCGGCCAAGGCAGCAGCGCCTAGGGGCAAAATATTGACGCGTTTGCGACAGTCCGCCAAGCGAGCTGCGTCGCGCCCAAACATTTCGGCATATGCGAGTAAATGATGACCAAAGGTGACCGGTTGCGCGACCTGCATATGCGTGAATCCAGGCAAAATCGTGCTTGAATGCTCCAAGGCGACAAGCGCAAGTGCATGACGAAGTTGCCCAAGCAATATGATCAGCCCATCGATTTCATGGCGCAGCCAGAGGCGGATATCGGTCGCGACCTGATCATTGCGCGAGCGGCCAGTATGAAGACGCTTGCCAGCATCTCCCACGAGCTCAACGAGCCGCTTTTCAATATTTAAGTGGACATCTTCGAGGTCTAGCAGCCACTGAAAGCGCCCCTCATCTATTTCAGTCAAAATTTGCATCATGCCGCGTTCGATATCGCTGCGATCTTGAGGTGTGATGACGTTGACGGCTTCGAGCATCTGGGCATGCGCCAAGGAGCCTTGGATATCGAAATGTGCCAGGCGTTTATCAAAGTCCACAGAGGCTGTATAGCGTTTGACGAGCTCCGAAACGGGTTCCGAAAAGCGGGCGGACCACGCTTGGGCTTTTTTGTCGAATTGGCTCTGATTTGGATTAGGTGTATTTTTCATGATGAGCAAATTATAGAACGCAGCGCAGCCTTGGTAGGCATGAGATAATTTTTACTCACGACAACTTGTTTAAACCGGAATCATTATGTCTGCGGTCAGGGTCGGCATTGCACAATTGAACGCCCTCGTGGGTGACTTAACGGGGAACGCGCGCCTGGTATTGGAGGCCGCCCAGGAGGCTTACAGGCAGGGCGCTCGTGTGTTGATCACGCCCGAGCTCATGCTCACGGGTTATCCCCCCGAGGACTTATTACTCAGGCCTGACTTTGTCGAGCGCTGCGAAACCACTTTACGTGCGCTTTGCCAGGATCTCTCGACGCTCAAAGGCATGCACGTTGTTTTAGGGCATGTCAGCAACACGCAGGAGGGTTTGCGCAATGCGGCCACCGTCCTTGTCGACGGTGCTGTGTTGGGGACTTATTTCAAAAAAGAACTCCCTAATTACTCAGTTTTCGACGAAAAACGCTATTTCACCTCTGGCACCGAAGCGTTCGCTTTTAGTGTGGAAGGGGTTCGCTTCGGTATCAATATTTGCGAAGATATTTGGGGTGAGACAGCCCCAGAAGCCGCATCCGCGCTTGATATTCAGGCGTTGTTAGTGCTCAACGCCTCACCTTATAGTCTTGAAAAACAAGCGCAACGTGTGCGTATTGCTCTGCGTTGTGTTGAGCGGACACATTGCGCATTGGTTTATGCCAATCTCGTGGGTGCTCAGGATGAGTTGGTATTTGATGGTGCGTCTTTTGTCTTGTCGCGTGAGGGACAGCTCGTTTTGCGTGCGTCGGATTTCGAGTCCTCACTAAGTTATATTGAGGTTTCTTCTGAGGGTGTCGTTTCTTTGCTAGAGATAGGAAACCATACCCAAGGTAAGCTTTTAGCTGCGGAGGTTTTGTCTAAAGAAGCCCAAGTATGGGAAGCTCTCAAGGTTTGCTTGACCGATTACGTGAAGAAAAATGGATTCCGTAGTGTTATTTTAGGTCTATCAGGCGGTATCGACTCTGCGGTCGTGATGGCCATCGCCGTCGATGCCCTTGGCGCTGATTGTGTGCATGCTGTGATGATGCCATCCCGTTATACGGCAGATATCTCGCAAATCGATGCAAGAGACATGGTGAAACGCTTGGGTGTGGATTATCGTGAAATTGCGATCGCAGACCTTGCAAGCAGTTTTGATCATGTGCTTGCCCCCATTTTTGCTGGGCGCGCGCCTGATGCCACCGAGGAAAACATCCAAGCGAGGCTGCGCGGCATGCTGTTGATGGCTCTTTCCAATAAATTTGGTCATCTGGTCCTCACGACAGGTAATAAATCCGAACTTTCAACAGGCTATTGCACCCTTTATGGGGATATGGCGGGCGGCTTTGCTGTTCTGAAAGATGTCGCGAAAACAATGGTTTACCGCCTTGCGCGCTGGCGAAACACGTTTGGCGAAGTCATTCCTGTTCGAATCATTACGAGACCCCCCTCCGCTGAGCTGCGAGAAGATCAAACCGATCAGGATAACCTGCCTGAATATGATGTGATCGATGCAATTATTGAACATTACGTTGAGAGAAATGCTTCGACTGCACAAATTGTGGCGGCAGGATACCCACTCGCCGCTGTGGAGCAGGTAGTACGCTTGATCCGCATCAACGAGTACAAGCGCAAGCAGGGTCCCTTTGGTCCTCGTATTACGGAACGGGCATTTGGACGTGATTGGCGTTATCCTTTGTCTAATGGTTTTCGAGACTAAACATAATTTTTTACAAAAATAGGACTCATCGTGAAGCAAGTGACTGCCATTATTAAGCCCTTTAAACTTGACGAAGTGCGTGAAGCTCTGGCCGATGTGGGTGTGAACGGATTGACCGTCACGGAGGTCAAGGGTTTCGGGCGTCAAAAAGGTCATACTGAGCTCTACCGCGGCGCAGAGTACGTGGTGGATTTTCTCCCCAAAATACGGGTTGAGATGGTCGTCGCCGATGAGGCGGTTGATCGTGTGATTGAGGCCATTGTTCGTGCCGCCCGCACCGGAAAAATTGGTGATGGCAAAATTTTTGTGACCGCTGTCGAACAAGCCATTCGAATCCGTACGAGCGAGAGCGGTGACGCTGCGCTGTGATTTTTCTTTAATTTATTGAGTCTTATCCAAATGAAATCCTTTGACTGGGCCAACCCGTACCCAACTATTCGTATCCCAGTGTTCGCCCGTAACGTTGTATCTACCTCTCACCCTTTAGCTGCGCAAGCCGGTTTGCGCATGCTCTTAAAAGGCGGCTCTGCGGTCGATGCCGTGATCGCAGCTGCAGCAGCCATTACGTTGGTTGAGCCTGTCTCCTGTGGGCTTGGAGGGGATGCTTTTGCGATCGTCTGGGATGGAAAAACGCTTCAAGGGCTAAACGCCTCCGGCTATGCCCCTAAAGCGTGGGATATTGATTATTTCAAAAAGAAATACGGCGTTGATGTCAACGGACTCGCTAAAGCACCCAAACGAGGCGTAGACGCCATTACAGTGCCTGGCGTTGTCGCGGGTTGGGCTGCCCTGCACGAGCGTTATGGCAAGCTGCCTTTCGCCGAACTGATGGAGCCCGCAATAGAAATCGCAGAGCGAGGCTATTCGGTGCCTCCCGTGGTTGCACAAAAGTGGGCTGCTGCGGTTCCAGAACTCAAAAACCAGCCTGGTTTTGCGCATACTTTCATGCCTGAAGGTCGTGCACCGAAAGTGGGTGAGCGCTTTGTCTTTAAGGATGTTGCGCAAACACTGAGAAAAATTGGTGCGTCACTTGGACGAGACATGTACGAAGGTGAGACCGCAGAAAAACTGGTCGCTTTTATCCGCGAGCATGGCGGTGCCCACACACTCGAGGATTTTCGTCAATATCGCCCAGAGTGGGTGACACCGATTTCAAAAAATTATCACGGCTATACGCTTCATGAAATTCCACCGAATGGTCAGGGAATTTCCGCGTTGCAGGCGCTTGGCATGCTTGAGCATTTCGATCTCGCCAACATGAAGGTTGACTCTGTCGAGTCTCAGCATGTCCAGATCGAAGCGATGAAACTCGCGATGGCTGATCTTTATCGTTATGTTGCAGATCCGCGCGCCATGGAGGTTTCTGCCTCTCAAATGCTCGATGATGATTATCTCGCTGAGCGTGCAAAACTCATCGATCTCAATCGTGCAACACATTTTCCTCCAGGCATGCCACCAACAGGTGGAACGATTTACCTGACTGCGGCCGATGAAAATGGCATGATGGTTTCTTTTATTCAGTCCAATTACATGGGTTTTGGTTCTGGTGTTGTTGTACCGGGAACCGGTGTCAGTTTTCAGAACCGTGGCGTTGGTTTTTCCATGGATCCCAAATCCTCCAATGCCGTCCAAGGTCACAAGCGACCCTTCCACACCATCATCCCCGGATTTTTAACGCGTGACGGTGAGCCCGTAATGAGTTTTGGTGTGATGGGCGGGGATATTCAGCCTCAGGGACATATTCAAACGGTTATTCGAATGGTGGACTATCACCAGCAGCCTCAAGCAGCATGCGATGCGCCCCGATGGAAGGTGAATCGAGATTTCACGCTAGACGTCGAGTCCACGATGCGTGCAACGACGATTGCAGGGTTGGAAAAGCTTGGTCATTCGCTCAAAGCAATCGATGATCCGTATATGGACTTTGGTTCGGGGCAGTTTATTTGGCGCTTGTCCAAGGATCTGCAAGACGGCTATGTTGTGGCCAGTGATAGCCGTCGAGATGGCCAGGCCGTTGGGTTTTAAGCGACCGTAAAAGTTGCCAGAACTCGGGCAAGAAACACTCTGCTACCAAAAGTGGAGTGCCTTGCCGCCAAAATACGGATCGTCTTGCTAGCAAAGGTTTACAACACGCATGCATCCCGTTGGATTGAATGAGGGTGCGTTGCGCGGTTCGATACAAAGGGATTTGTTTCGTTAAACGAGCGACCTCGAAATCCGAACGTAATATTGCGACATCATCATATAAGATGTCAGCGAGAGGTCTGCTTTGGAGCCGACGAACTCCTTGCCAAACACCGTGCGACGCCTGCAGTGGCGTCACGCTTCGTGCAACAACACATTCGGTTTGCTTGATCTCCATCACGATTTCTCTTACCCATACGGGCGCTTGCACAGTCGTTCCAAGACGATAGGCTTCGTCAGGCTGCGCTCCCGCGGGATACTCTGCTAAGACCCGCAGTCTGAGGTTGCCAAGCGCGCGCAGGGCCACGGTGAGGGCACCGGGACGGGTCAGCCACTTTTTTTGAAGCACCGATAATGAAGGTGCAGGGCGAGATCGCCACGGTCTAGAGGAGTCAAAAGGATGCATGGGTGTGTATTATCCAACTTATGGAAAAGTTACGCATATCAAAATTAATGGCAGACCGTGGACTGTGCTCAAGACGCGAGGCAGATAGTTACATCGAGCGAGGCTGGGTCAAGGTCGATGGCGTGGTCGCGAGCTTGGGGGAGCGCGCTTTGCCCACTCAAACTATTACGCTCGATAAAAATGTCGCGGCGCAACAAATCTCTCGTGTCACGATCCTTATTCACAAGCCGATGGCCTATGTTTCAGGTCAAGCCGAGGATGGTTATACGCCTGCTGTTGCTTTGATCAATGCGACGAGTCGCGCTCAATCAGATCGAAGTCCTCTCAAGTTCGACCGATCACAGCTAAGGGGACTCGCTGTCGCTGGTCGGCTCGATATCGATTCGACCGGTTTGTTGGTATTGACACAAGACGGTCGCATTGCTCGCCAACTAATTGGTGAGGATTCAGAGATTGAAAAAGAATATCTTGTCCGCGTGCAGGGCCGTTTAGCGCCCGGCAGTTTAGAACTCCTCAATGAAGGTCTCTCGCTGGATGGAAAACGCCTCAAACGCGCTCAAGTGCGTTGGCAAAATGAGGATCAGTTGCAGTTTGTCTTGCGTGAAGGAAAAAAAAGACAAATTCGTCGAATGTGTGAGCTTGTCGGTCTCAAGGTTCTGGGACTGAAACGCGTTCGGATCGGTGGTGTCAAGCTTTCGGACTTGCCTGTGGGCCAGTGGCGCTTTCTCGGCACCAACGAACGGTTTTAACAAGGCTCAGGCACTAGTGCGTGAGAAAATCCAGTTTGTAATGCGCACGTTCATCTTGCCCTAATGTTTTGACTAACCATGGCAATGTTTCTTTCATTGCCGCAGTTAATGTGTAGGGCGGATTGATGATAAACATACCGCTACCATGAAGACCCAAGCCATCGGAGGAGGGCTTTTGTACGGACACACTGACATGTGTCCAATTTTTTCCGGATATCTTTTCTATTTGTCGTGGGAGCTCTTGCGCTTCGCGGCGTTGAACCTGCGGATACCACACAGCGTAACAGCCCGTTGGAAAACGCAGCAGCGCGTCTTTTAACGTTTCGACCACGCGTCGATAGTCTTGCTTATCTTCGTAAGAAGGATCGATCAAAACGATTGCACGTCGTGTCGGTGGTGGAATATGACCTTTGAGGCCTGCAAAGCCATCATCACCAAAGACTGAAGTTTGTCTTGGCACTCTCGCTGCGCGCTGATCGAGGTTTTGACGAAGAATGTCAGCTTCGTTTTGGTGCATTTCAAACAAACGCAGTTTATCTTGCGCGCGACAGGCTTCTAGGGCGATCCAAGGAGAGCCAGGATAGATTCGCAACTCGCCATCGGGATTCAACTCTTTGATGACATCAAGATACTGCATGACTGCGGGCGGACGAGACTTGGCATCCCAAACACGCGCAATACCATCGAGATATTCGCCTTTTTTTTGTGCCCATTCTCCTCCTAGGTCATACAAGCCAGCGCCGGCATGGAGGTCAACAAACCAATAAGGCGTATCTTTTTGGTTGTAATACTGCAGAATATGGGTGAGAACGATATGTTTGAGAACATCGGCATGATTGCCTGCATGAAAACCGTGTCGATAACTAAACAAATGACTCTCCGAAATATATATTTGTATTGTAAATCAATTATTTAAATAAATAAATTCATGTAGTACTTAAGGCAATGTCGTTGTATGATTTAAAAATCTGTTCAATTTCTGTCAGTCGTATCAAATACACACTCACTTTCAAAGATTCTTTAAGCATAGCGTAAGCCGGTGGTAAACTTCGGCGGCTTACTTTTTAGGTGTGCGGCTCATTTATGTTTGATTTCATTCGTAATCATCAGCGTTGGATGCAATTGATCCTACTGCTTCTTATTGTCCCTTCTTTCGTTTTTTTCGGTGTTCAGGGATATTCGGGCTTTATGTCCTCAGAGCCAGAGTTAGTCTCTGTCGGAGAACAGCCCATTACCTTGGGGGAGTTTAATCAGGCCCGCACATCGCAACTTGAACAGGTTCGCAATGCACTAGGCGCGCAGTTTGATCCTGCAGCCTTTGACACGCCTGAGTTTCGCGAGCAGCTCTTAAATCGGATGGTTGATGAACGCACGATCGCGCTCGCTGCGGCAAAAGGTCGCTACTCCGTTTCTGATGAAACACTGCGTCGTACGATTGCTGCTATTCCTGCCGTTCAGGAAAACGGTCAATTTTCATCGCAACGCTATCGAGATGTTCTCGCAGCGCAGGGCTTGACCCCCACGAGTTTTGAGCTTGGACTCAGACGTGATCTCGCCATTGGCCAGGTTCTTCAGCCTATCGGTTTGACCGCTCGCGTTCCTTCAGATGTCGCTGAAAAAATTCTTTTACTATTGACTGAAAAAAGAACGGTCGAGCGTCGTAGTTTTGCGGCCTCTGCATTCGTAAACACCATTAATGTCTCTGAGGCGGATATTAAAAAATGGTATGACAATAATCAGACAAAGCTGCAAGTTCCTGAAAACGTCGACGTGCAATATGTTGTGCTTAATGAGAAAGTCGCCTCAAAAGATGTCAAGGTGAGCGAACAAAATATCGAAAGTTTTTATAAACAAAACCAAGCGCGCTATGGTCAGCCTGAGCGCCGGCGCGTGAGTCACATTTTGATTGAACTACCTGCTTCCGCAAACGATGCTGTGAAAACAGAAGCGCGTGCCAAAGCCGATGACATCGCCAAACGTGCGCTCGCTGCGCCTGAAAATTTTGCAGCGCTTGCTAAAGAGTTCTCCCAAGACAGTGGCTCTGCAAATCAAGGCGGTGACCTCGGTTGGATTAGTAAAAATATGTTAGTTCCACAGGTTGAAACGTCTGTTTTTGAGCTTGACCGAGGCAAAATTTCTGGGGTCGTTGAGAGTCCATTTGGCTTTCACGTGATTAATGTTGTTGATGTTCAGCCTGCTTCGATCAAGCCTTTAGCTGAGGTTAAAGACGACATCACTAGTGAAATTCGCAAACAAATGGCTGCTGAACAATTTGCTCAGCTCGCTAACAAGCTCACCAGTCTCGTTTATGACCAACGAGATAGTCTCGCCCCAATTTCCACAGCGCTCAATCTGCCTGTTTTAACTGCGTCCGGATTGACGCGTGAAGGTTTGTTACCGGCTTCTCAGCGTTCTGCTTCGGCTATCACCGAAGAGGAGCAACTGATCTTTGGTAATCCGAAAGTTCGTCAAGCGGTTTTCTCTGCTGATGTTTTAAAAGATAAATTAAACTCAGGTTTAATCGAGGTGTCCCCTGATGTGATTGTTGCTGTTCGTATTGCCGCGACTCATCCCTCGCATATTCCCCCTTTGACCGCTGTCTCCGAACAGATTAAACAACAGTTGACTGCCGAGCTTTCTTTGGCTGCTGCGCAAGCGTCTGGCCTTAAAGAGCTTGAACTACTCAAAGCCGCACCTCAAACTGAGCCCAAGGATTTTGAGGCCGCGATCGAAGTCACTCGACAGCAGCCCGTTACGTTAAATCGCGAACAGCTCGAAGCGGTGATGTCATCGAAGTCGGCACCCTTACCAACCTATGTTGGCGTTGCAGGTGCTGAGCAATACACCATTTTGAGACTGTCTAAAGTTCAAGAAGGCCCCAAACCTGAGCCAGCGCAACTGAGTCAATTGCAAGCGCAGCTTTCACAAGCATGGGGCGCAGCTGAAGAACAGGCTGCTCTAAAGGTGCTACGCAAGGAATTTAAAGTCAAAATGCTTCCTGATGCATCGAAACTCATTAGTGGAGAGCTTGACGCGGCGAAGCTTTAACGCGTAGCCGCTGTCATGGTTGATCTCATGGCTTGAGCATGGGTAAAAGTATTTTTTGCACATTACCCAACAAAATCGGTTGCGCTTCCTCATTTGGATGGATTGTATCGGCCTGAAACATGGCCGGATTTTCCGCAATACCCTCTAGAAAGAACGGTATAAGTGCAGTTTTTTCGCTCAAGGCAACTTCTTCAAATAATCTTTTGAATGCAGTCGTGTACTCCCTTCCGTAATTGGGGGGTATTTGCATGCCAGCAATGATGGGCTTGGCACCCGTCGCTTTGACCAAGTGGACCATTGCAAGTAAATTGTTTTTTGTCATCTCAAGTGGCAATCCTCGAAGCGCATCATTCGCGCCTAACTCAATCAGCACGATATTGGGACTTGTGCGTTCAAGCAATGCCTTCAAGCGCGTGCGTCCACCACTCGTTGTATCACCACTAATACTCGCATTAATAATTTCTATTTTTTGATGCGTATTTGAAAGAGATGTTTTTAACAATTCTACCCAGCCGGATCCACGCTTTAAGCCGTATTCTGCAGAGAGACTGTCACCCACGACTAATATTCTTGTGGGATGATTGGTAGATTGTGGGGTTTGTGCGTGCGCGGCTAAACCTTGAAGCATGGCAAGCCCGAGCATTCCAAAGTTAATGTGACGTCGATAGCGAGAGAATGAATTCATGAATGATGTGACCAAAGCAATTGTAGTCGAGCGACTTTCTAAACAAGTGATCGATGCTACGGGAATATTGAATATTTTAGATGACGTAAGCTTTTCGGTTCCAGTGGGACAGTCCCTTGCAATTACTGGCGCTTCTGGCTCTGGCAAATCAACGCTTTTAGGTCTACTTGCTGGTTTGGACCAACCAAGCGGGGGAGAAGTTCATTTGCTTGGACAATCACTGACTCATATGAATGAGGATCGCAGAGCGGCCTTCAGAGCAAGTCATGTTGGATTTGTCTTTCAATCCTTTCAGCTTCTACCAAATTTGACTGCTCTTGAAAACGTGATGTTACCGATTGAGCTTGCGGGGAAGCCTGCCGAAGCAGCGGCAAACTCGATGTTGCAACGCGTAGGGCTTGCCGAGCGCCTACATCACTATCCATCGACCCTGTCTGGCGGCGAGCAACAACGCGTCTCAATTGCTCGCGCTTTTGTTCAAGGACCGATTTTAATCTTTGCCGATGAACCTACGGGGAGCTTGGATGCTGGGACTGGAGCGACGATCATTGACCTCATGTTTGAGCTTGCCGCACAACAAAACACGACGCTTGTTCTAGTGACGCACGATCTCTCTCTGGCAGCTCGCTGTGATCGACAATTAGTTCTACAGGGCGGTCGAGTGGTTTCCTGATCCAATATAGCGCCTAGCTTCGGCTGCGGCGCCACTCGATCAGACTATTGACGATGCCGCTTGCACAAATAATGATGATGCCTATCCACGTGGTGGTGTCGGGAAGGTGAGACCAGACAAGCCACCCAATTGTTGCGGCAAAGATGATTTGTAAATAGATAAAGGGAGCAAGGAGCGACGCGGGTGCGTAGCGATACGACTGAATTTGTAGCAGATGTCCTAAACCTCCCGCCGCACCAGAGAGCAGAAGAATGGTCCAGTTCCAGGCGCTCAAGGTTTGTAGACTACTCACTGCGGTGGGCCAAACGAAGGGCAAACAAAGCGTTAA
Organism: Bordetella parapertussis; assembly: GCA_945897365.1. Taxonomy (GTDB): domain Bacteria; phylum Pseudomonadota; class Gammaproteobacteria; order Burkholderiales; family Burkholderiaceae_B; genus Zwartia; species Zwartia parapertussis_A. The sequence goes on from CAMDFD010000003.1 coordinate 181,247, forward strand.
GGATCCTGTCCCAATCGCCCCTCCCCAAAGTACGGTGGTAAATGCACTGTCTCGCGCGAGCATTCTTGAGATTAAGTGTTGTGCTGTTAAGAGGCATGCGGTGATCAGCCCCATGATCACCCCCATCAGGGGCAATCCCGCTGAAGGACGCACCACAATCAACACGCCGATCAGTCCGATTCCAGCAGCGATCCAGCGTGATTGACGGGAAGGCTCCTTTAAAACCCAGGGTGCGACAGCCAGCATTAAAAGGGGGGCAATAAAAATGAGTGCCGTTGCCTCTGCTTGAGGTAAATAACTCAGCGTTGTGAAAAATGTCAATGCTGAGCCCAGCATGGCTGCGCCTCGCAGACACTGTAATTTGGGCATTTGGCTTTTAAAAATACCCAATCCGCGGCTAGGTAAAATGATCGACATCAACAAAACGAGATGGATGGCGTATCGAAACCAGCAAAAAACGAGCAAAGGTACGCCAACGGACATGGTCCACTTTCCCATGCCATCTAGGCTTGTCAAAAAAAGAAAGGAAAGTAGGAAGAAAAAGATGCCAAGCAAAGGGCGTTGAGCCCGTGGGGCGAATGCAGAAGAAGCTGCATTCAGTGCAGATACCCGAGGCATCAACCGATCTCCTGTAATGTGTCGGATTGTAGGAAAGCGTGAATAAACACGGTACTTTGATGATCATACCTGCGTTATTTAACTTGTTTCCCGCCTAGGGATTGTTAAAATCAACAGCTATGAAGAACTTAACCCTAAACTCTGCGGTTGTGCGCGCACTTATGTTTCGCGTAATCTTTGGGCAACTTGGACTGGCTTTATTACTTTCCAGTCTTTTCAGTATCGCCATGGCACAGCTTCTGCCTCAAACTGAGCTCAAGGTTGTTGGAGGACTCAGCAGCCGACCCGCTTATTCGGAAATTGAAAAGCCTTTCTGGAATCATTCCATTGCCGAGCGGTCCGAGGGCGCTGTGACTGCTCAGATCAAAGGTTTTGACGAGTTAGGCCTCAAAGGTCAAGAATTAATTCGCTTGATGCGCCAAGGTGTCATTGAGTTCGGAACGATTCCTCTCTCATACTACGCCAGAGAAGCATCACTTTTTGAGGCGGTCGATATCGCAGGACTTGTACCAAATCAGAACATTGCAAAAGAGTCCATCAACGCCTTTTACCCAGTGCTTAAGCATTATTTGGCCTCTACACATCAGGTGAAGCTTTTGGGTGTTGCCCCTTACGGAGCGCAGTTTTTCTTTTGTAATGTCGAGATTCGTAGCCTTGCAGATTTGAAAGGTCAAACGATTCGTACGATTACCAGAACGCAAGCTGAGTTGGTCGAAGCGCTTGGCGCAAAAAGCATAGGCTTGCCTTTTTCTGAAGTCTTAAAAGCGCTGGAATCAAAAAATATCTCCTGTGCGATTGGGGGTGCCTACTCGGGTTACACAGCCAAATGGTACCGAGGGTCGACACATCTCTATGCCATGCCTGTCGGCTGGAATCAAGAAGTCCATGCTGTTAACCAAAAGGTATGGGATAGTCTAGATGAGCCAGTGCAGAAATTCCTTGAGTCTAATATTGACTTTTTGATTCAAAATCTTTGGGATTTTTCTGACAAACTCACTCAACGCGGCATCGATTGCAACACTGGCAGCAAAGAGTGTCTTTCAATGCCTCGCGGACAGATGAGATTAGTCACGCCATCCAACGCAGACATTGCGACAATCAAACGTATTTCAACGCAAAAGGTTTTACCAAAATGGTCTGAGCGTTGCGCCGATGCGTGTGTAACGGACTTCAATCAAACGATCGGCAAACTTCTCAAGATCAAGTGAAATTCAAAATAAAGTATTTTTTAACCTTTTGCACGTATGATTTTCTTGACTTGAGGGACGTGTCGTATAAAACGAAAAACTTGGGCGAGGTGCCGTCGACTGTCGACCTGGACAGTGAGATTGAGAACAACGGTTGCCATCGCATCGTCATGCATCGTCACGTGAATAATATTTGAATCTGCCTGCGCCACTTCGGCTGCAATCCGGCTTAAAACACCACGCTCATTTTTAGCAATAATATCGAAGCGAGCGGAAAGGTGCTTGGCCGTTTCTTGATCCCACGCGACGTCCACCCAACGTTCTGGCTCCTTGAGACGTGCGCGCAGAGCCACTGGACATTCTGCCGTATGCACCACGAGGCCATGACCCACTCGAATGCCAGCAATAATTTGGTCGCCAGGAAGAGGGCCGCAACAGGGCGCTAATTGAACGCCTTGTCCCTCGTTTCCATGGATTTGAATCGGCGTGAGCTTTGCCAATGTCATCTCATCATCAGCAGCGGCAGTGGTTGCGATTAAGGGATGGTCAGGCGCAAAGCGTCGGGCGACTACCGCCGCAAGACGTTTGCCAAGACCAATGTCTGCCAGAATTTCTTCACGTGACTTTGCACCGCTTGAGCGAGCGAGTTTTTCCCAAATCGGATCATCACTCGCAGGAAGATTTAACTTAAGGTCGCTTAAGGCTTGGGCCAGCATCCTTTCTCCAAAGGCCGCAGACTCATCGTATTGAACAGTTCGAAGGTAATGCCTGATCTCTGAGCGTGCACGTCCAGTGCGTGCATAATTCAACCACTGCGCACTCGGACGAGAAGTTTGAGAGGTAGTGATGGCAACAGAGTCGCCATTTGCGAGCTCAGTGCGCAGGGGAACCTCTTCACCATTGACTTGACTGGCAACGGCATGATTTCCGACATCAGTATGAATCGAATAAGCAAAATCAATGGCCGTCGCACCACGGGGCAAGGAAACAATTTTTCCTTTGGGTGTAAACACGTAAACAGCATCTGGAAACAGGTCAACTTTGACGTGTTCAAGAAACTCTGTCGAGTCACCTGTCTGATTTTGTATATCGAGTAGGGATTGCAATGATTTACTCGTCCGGCTTTGTATTTCTTGGAGGTTGGACTGATCTCCTTTATAAAGCCAATGTGCTGCAACGCCTTCTTCGGCGATTTGATGCATGTCGTGTGTTCTAAACTGAAACTCGATTGGGGTGCCAAAAGGGCCTACCAACGTTGTATGCAACGACTGGTAACCGTTGATTTTTGGTATGGCGATGTAATCTTTAAATTTTCCGGGTACAGGGCGATAGAGCTGATGCACAATACCCATCGCCATATAGCACTCAGGCAGAGTTCGCACGATCACGCGAAACCCATAAATATCCAGAACATTCGAGAGACTCTTTTTTTGTTTAACCATCTTGTTATAGATGGCATAAAGCGTTTTCTCACGTCCACGAACTTCGCTTTCTATGCCTGCTGCAGGTAAAGCGCTTCTGATTTGTTCATCAATACGTGTCAATACTTCTCGTCGATTTCCACGTGCGGCCATGACCGCTTTTTCCAAAACCAGATAGCGATTTGGATGAATCGCGGCAAAGCATAAATCTTGTAATTCGCGATATAAGGCATTGAGACCGAGCCGATGTGCAATCGGAGCGTAAATATCCAATGTCTCGCGCGCGATGCGTCTTCTTTTATCTGGATTGACTGCGTCCAGTGTGCGCATATTGTGCAAACGGTCTGCAAGCTTGATGAGAATGACACGTATATCACGTGCCATCGCCAACAGCATTTTTCTAAAGCTTTCCGCTTGCTGTTGCGCTTTGCTGGCGAACTCGAGCCGGTCTAATTTTGAGAGACCATCCACTAACTCTGCAACGTCTGAGCCAAATTTTTCAAGAAGTTCTTGTTTGGCAATGTCTTGATCTTCCATGACATCATGCAAGAGAGCGGCACGAATGGCATCGACATCGAGTTTCCAGCCAGCGCAGATCTCAGCAACTGAGATCGGGTGACTGATATAAGGGGAACCGCTTGAACGAAACTGACCAAGGTGAGCTTGATCTGAAAAACGATAGGCATCACGGACAAGAGCGATTTCTTTTGTATCGAGGTATCCATCTAGCAAAAGCTGAAGAGATGCCATAGAGGCAATTGCAGGCTCTGCCTCCGTCACGACGGGTGTGGCAGAGCCGGAAACTGAACCTAATCGTTCTTGAGGTGCTGCAGGCCTGCGGGTGAGGCGTGAACCAACGCGCAGGGCGGCCAATAACCCGGAAGATGCGTATCGAAGTCCGGGAAAGGCCATTGGAATCCTACTTAAGTGGGAACCTTGCGCAGCATTTCAATGCCGGTCAAACCTGCTGAAATCTCGCGTAAAGCGGTCACGGTGGGTTTGTCTTTGCTATCGATTCGAGCGGCATGACCTTGAGCGAGTTCGCGCGCACGGTAAGTGGCTGCCAAGGTGAGCTTGAAGCGATTAGGAATGTGCTCGAGGCAATCGTCAACAGTGATGCGGGCCATGGAAGTCCTGTCAGTAAGGTAAAAACTACATTGATCGTTGAGTATAGCTTTAGCGAACGCTCAAGGGAGTAAATCGAAGGATCTGAAAAGTTCAGGATGTCGGGCAAGTTGGCGTGTATAACGCAATTTTGCCGTTTCGATGATCTGACTCAATTGCGTGAGCGCAATGCTAAAGTCTTGATTAATAATAACATATTCAAACTCAGATGCATGTGAAATCTCTTCGCTTGCAGCCTCGATACGGCGTTCGATCACCGCCTCTGCATCCTGTCCACGTTGGGTCAAACGCTCTCTAAGCGTTGAAATGGCTGGAGGTAGGATAAAAACACCGATCGCTTGGGGAAATAGTTGTTTAACTTGCCTAGCGCCTTGCCAATCAATTTCGAGCAGAATATCCTGCCCAAAAGCGATGGCTTGGTCGATTTTGTCTCGTGGTGTTCCATAAAAGTTGCCGTGAACTTCGGCCCACTCTAGAAGCTGATTTTGATGTCGCATTGCATCAAATTGCTCTTTAGTGACAAAACGATAGTCCTTGCCTTCGGTTTCGCCGGAGCGAGCGGGCCGTGTTGTACAAGAAACAGACAGGCACAACGTAGGATCACGCGCTAAAAGCGCATTCACCAAGCTAGATTTACCCGCTCCACTTGGAGCGACAACCATAAAAACGTTTCCGGCGGCCAGTGACATAGGTGACAATGCAAAAAAGTGATTTAAGCTTCAAGCATAGCAGAGTGCCCCATTTAACGAACCATTGGATAAACAAGGATTGCATAAGATATGAAGACCCAACACCTCATCACAGTTCCTGAGTTGCAGGAGCAACTAGCCAAAAATCCCTCAAATGTACTGATTTGTGATTGCCGTTACGATTTGGTCGATTCAGAGCTGGGCCTTCGTGCTTATGAAGCAGGCCATATCCCAGGTGCGATCTATCTTAATTTAGGCAAAATTTTAAGTGGTTCTTCGACGGGGACCAACGGACGTCATCCTTTGCCAAATCCCGACCGTCTTGCCTTGGACCTCGCTGCACTAGGCGTCAATGCAGACACTCTCATCGTTGCCTATGATGCTCTTGGCGCATCCCATGCAGCCCGTTTGTGGTGGTGCGCCCGCTGGGTCGGTCATGCCAATGTTGTTGTGCTCGATGGTGCGCTTGAGGCATGGGTTCAAGCGGGCCAACCGCTCTCAAAAGAAACGCCTTCGGCTAGAGCTGCGGGTAACTTTAAACGTGGAGAATCACTCTCGAAACAAGTGAACTATGAGGAAGTGCGTGCAGGAATTGGTCGCCCAAACCGACTGATTATCGATGGTCGACCTGAGGATCGCTTCGAAGGCCTGAATGAAACACTCGATCTAAAAGCAGGTCATATTCCTGGATCTCTCAGTCGGTTTTCTAAGAAAAATCTTGATGCGAACGCACGTTTCAAGTCTCCCGATGTGCTTAAAGCAGAGTTTCTGTCTTTATTGGGAAGTCATTCTCCAGAGCAAGTCATTGCAAGTTGTGGATCCGGCGTCGCCGCATGCCATCTATTGCTTGCGATGGAACTTGCGGGCTTGAAAGGTGCAGCGCTGTATGGCGGCTCTTGGAGTGAGTGGTGCGCACAACCCGATACCTTAATCGAAACGGGTCCAGCCCAAGCAACATCTTAAAATAAACACTTAATACATTGAACAAAAGGAAGAAGAAATGTCTGATCTCAAGGTCGCTGTCATCACAGGTGCAGGTTCTGGCATTGGACGCGCCGTAGCAATCCATCTCGCTGCAACGGGCTATCAGGTTGCGTTGGCAGGCCGTCGTCTAGATGCGCTTGAAGAAACTAAAAAGGAAGGCGGCGCGCTTGCTGCGAATTTGCATCCGATCGTGACCGATGTCAGTGAAGAAGCATCCGTCAATGCGCTGTTTGCCGAGGTTGTTCGTCGCTGGGGACGCTTGGATGTCTTATTTAATAATGCCGGTCGCGGAGGCCCTCCAGTGCCGATTGAGGACCTCCCTGTCGAGATTTGGAAAGACATCGTCAACATCAACTTAACCGGTATGTTTTTGTGTGCGCAAGCTGCAATTCGAATCATGAAATCTCAATCACCACAAGGCGGTCGCATCATTAATAATGGTTCGATTTCAGCGCATGCGCCGCGGCCTTTCTCGATTGGATATACGGCGACCAAGCATGCGGTCACGGGTCTGACCAAGTCCATCTCACTCGATACACGTGCCTATCGTATTGCGTGCAGCCAAATTGACATTGGTAATGCAGCGACTCCTATGACCGAGCGCATGACTAAAGGCGTTCCTCAACCTGATGGCTCCACGCGCGTAGAGCCACGCATGGATGTGAACCATGTCGCGCAGACTATCACTCAAATGGTGAGTTTTCCTTTGGAAACAAATGTACAGTTCGTCACAATCATGGCGACGACGATGCCGTTTGTCGGAAGAGGTTAAACCTAGCGCAACCAGAAATAGAACAGGCGAGGGTAGTTTCACTCGATATTCATTGCCTGTTCTTTCATTTGCTCGATGAGTAGTTTTAGATCAATCGCGGCCTTGGACATTTCAAGGCTGCCTGCTTTTGAGCCAAGTGTATTGGCCTCACGGTTCATCTCCTGAAATAAAAAATCGAGTCTTTTCCCTGCACTTCCACGAGCGAGATTTCCTTTTTGTTTACCAGACGAATCAGGCGCGTCCTTGAGTAAAAATTCCAGCTCAGTCAGGTGGGATTTCAAGCGCGTGAGCTCTTCGGCAACATCGATACGCAAGGCAAATAAACTTGATTCACTGGCAAGACGCTCTGAGAGCTCGGGCCCAGAAATATGGCTGAATCCAGAGGGGAAGGCTTGATGAATGGTTTCCCGCAATTTCTGAGCGAGGCGATCTTTTTGTGTCTGGATGAGTACAGGCATTTGTTGTTCGACCGCCTCAACAATCAGACTTATTTGTTTTGCTGTCTCAAGCATCGCAAGACTGAGACGTTGGCCTTCGCGCTGTCGTCCGGAAAGAAGCTCTGAAAGCGCTAAAGTCAAAGCTTGTTGACAGGCCGCCAGCCAAAGCTCAGGATCAATTGCAGGATGCTGCGCACTCAGCGAACTCAGCATTTCATAAAAGCTGGGAGAGGCAGTCTCAGGTAATACTTTTCTAACCTGCGAAAGCTGTCGGGCTACAAGCAATAAAGCATTCTCTGAAATCTCTGTTGGAGCCGATGCCTGCGCACGACTGAAATGCGCGCGCACCTCTATTTTTCCACGCGACAGCTCCGTAGATATACGTTCTTTTATTGGCTGTTCTGCCATTCTTAACTCATCTGGCAATCGAAACTGAATATCCAAAAATCGACTGTTCACTGATCTAAGTTCAACAGTGACCGAACCAAAAGTTTGTTCGGATTTACCACTGCCAAAGGCAGTCATACTTGTGATCATTGCACTCTCTCAATACCGATTGCGGCGCCATCTGGGTTGCGTGGATCTGTCGCGCCAAATAAAAATCCATGTTGTTGTTGAACCGTCTGCACACGCCCCATTGTAGGCATGACACGCACTTCGTGACCTTTATCTTTGAGTAACCGAATGGTGTCAGGACTCAAGCCTTTTTCGATACGTAGAAAATCCGGCATCCATTGATGATGAACGCGAGGCATCGACAATGCCTCTGCAATATTCATTTTAAAATCTATCGTATTGAGTACCGTTTGCAAAACAGTTGTAATAATTCTGGCCCCCCCGGGGGTGCCAGTTGCGAGCCATGGTTTCCCATCCTTGAGGATAATCACAGGCGTCATTGAACTCAACGGACGTTTGCCCGGCTCAATCGCGTTGGCACTGCCACCTAACAATCCAAAGGCATTGGGTACGCCTGGCTTGGCAGAAAAATCATCCATTTCGTTATTAAGCAACACGCCGGTCCCGCGCGCGACAATGCCAGAGCCAAAATTTAGATTCAACGTGTAGGTACAGCTGACAACATTGCCCAGAGCATCCATGACTGAGAAATGGGTGGTTTGTTCGCTTTCAAAATCCCTGGCGGGTCCTGGTCTGACCTGTTTGCTCGGTGTTGCACGTTCGAAATTGATACGTGCTGCCAGTGTGTCAGCATAGGACTTTGCTGTCAGTCCGCGCTGAGGGACTTTTATAAAATCCGGGTCACCTAAATACTCAGACCGATCCGCGTAAGCCAAGCGTGCGCTCTCTGCGATCAAGTGAATCGTTTGGGCACTTCCGGCGCCAAACTCAGTCAGGGGGAAGCGCTCTAATATATTGAGCATTTGAAGGAGATGCACACCTCCCGAGCTGGGTGCTGGCATGGAGTAAATGTCATAGCCACGGTATTTGCCTTTGGCAGGCGCCCGCATTGCAACCTGATATGTTGAAAGATCCTCAAGACGCATAGGTCGCGAAGAGGTGCTGAGCGTGTCAACGATACTCTGAGCGACGCTTCCTTTATAAAAACCATCCACACCCAGTCGTGCAATCAATCTTAGCGTTTTTGCTAAGTCTGGCTGAAAGAGTCGCTCTCCCGCTTCGTAAGTGACTAGACTAGAAATCGGACAGTCTTGCAAATGACACGCTGGCACATCAGGTTTACGTTTGAAAAACACTTCGCGCGTAGACGGCCAACGCTCGAGATGTTTACGTTGCACGGCGAATTGTTGGGCGAGCACAGGGCTGACGATAAATCCATCTTCAGCCAGACGAATCGCCGGTACCAACAATTGCTCGAGAGGCAAGGTACCGAACTGTTGTAGTGCAGAAATAAGGCCGGCAACGGTACCTGGAACACCGACGGAATAGGGGGTGATTGTCGATTTACCTGGTATGACCTGACCTTGAGGATCGAGAAACATGTCTTGACGGGCCGCAGCCGGAGCGGTTTCCCTAAAATCTAAGGCGTTCATAGAACCTGTCTTCGCCTCTCGCACGAGCATAAACCCACCACCGCCAAGGTTGCCCGCATAGGGCAAGACAACGGCCAAAGCGAAACCAACGGCCACTGCCGCATCAACGGCGTTTCCTCCTTGACGCAAGATCTCTGCGCCGATTTCGCTGGCGAGTCGCTGATCAGAGGCCACCATGCCGCCTGTTGCTCTGACAGGATGAAAAATCTCAAGACTATTGTCATAGCGGGTGATGGCAACGTTCTCGGCTGCTTGCGCGTAAAGTTTGAAAGGAAACACCAGATAGAAGGATAAAAAGGTAGCGAGCAAGACAGCAAAAGGCCTGCTGCGTATACTGTGCGGCAGGTGCATCAGGTTTTGGTTGTTTTGCATCAAGGTTATCCAATCGTCTTTGTAAGTGAGCGCTCAACGTGTCAAATACTAGCACTAGCCCCAGCCGCCTTTCAGGCAGAAAACTCGATGAACTTCGTATCGTCAAGGTTCAAAGAAACTTTACCCGCTACGCGGAAGGTTCAGTTTTATTTTGTATGGGCGAAACACAAGTCCTTTGTACTGCAAGCGTACTTGAAAAAGTCCCTCCCTTTCTAAAGGGCAAGGGTCAAGGCTGGGTGACCGCCGAATACGGGATGTTGCCCCGCGCGACGCACACCCGCTCGGATCGAGAGGCCGCCAAAGGTAAACAATCCGGTCGTACGCAGGAAATTCAAAGACTCATCGGTAGAAGCCTGCGAGCAGTCATCGATATGGAGGCACTAGGCGAGCGAACTATCCAAATCGATTGCGATGTCCTTCAAGCGGATGGTGGAACACGTTGCGCAAGCATTACGGGCGCCTGGATTGCGGTAGCCGATGCGATCGAGGGACTTCTTTCACGCGGCGAAATCGTTAAAAATCCACTCAAAGACTCCGTCGCGGCAATTTCTGTCGGTATGGTCAATGGCCATCCGACCTTAGATCTTGATTATCCCGAAGACTCAGGCTGCGACGCCGATATGAATGTTGTCATGACGGGTGCAGGTCGGTATGTCGAAGTCCAAGGTACCGCAGAAGGTCATGCCTTTGATCGGCAGGAACTCAATGCCTTATTGAGTCTGGCGGAGCAGGGGATACAGGCCCTCAAAGAAAAACAGAGGGCCGCTCGTCAAGCCTGAAGTCTGTTAAATGGTTCGGCCACCATCTACAGGCAATTCTAGGCCGGTCAAAAACGAAGCTTCCTCGGAGGCCAAGAACACCGCTGCATTGGCGATATCCTTTGGCACGCTCAGGCGTCCCATCGGAATCGTGGCGATAAAACGGGCACGATTTTCTGGGGTGTCAGGAATCCCCATAAAATCTCCAAGCATCCCTGTATCGCCCATGACAGGACAAATCACGTTGACGCGAATGTTGTCACCTGCCAATTCGACTGCGAGGGATTTCGATAGCAAATTAGCAGCACCTTTTGAGGCGTTATACCAAGTCAGACCAGGACGTGGACGCATACCAGCGGTTGACCCAACGTTGATGATGCAACCGGATTTCTTTAAACGCATTGAAGGCACGACGGCATTTATCATGTGATAGATGGCTTTGACGTTGACGTCAAAGCAGCGATCGTAGGTGGCCTCGTCGACATCTAAGAATGGTTGATTTTTATGGGTAAAGCCTGCGTTATTGACGACGATATCGATCTCACCAAAATGATCGCGTGCAGCCTTGACAGCTAGATCAATATCTGCACGTTTGCTGACATCGCATTTCACAGCAACAGCGGCGTTTCCGATTTCATTCGCAACCTTTTGCGCACCGGGTTCATTCAGGTCTGCAATCACAACTTTGGCCCCTTCGCGGGCATAACTGCGAGCGATTTCTGCACCAAATCCACTTGCAGCGCCTGTGACGATCGCAACCTTATCCTTTAAACGCATCATTCTTGGTCTCCTAAAGATCAAGGGCCTGATCATCAGGCCCTTATATTCATTATGCAGCGGCTAATAACTGTCCTAGCTTGGCTTGCTTTCTGATTTCCCACACCGTTTGAGTCAATTTCTTAACTTGTGACTCCGTTGCTGCACCTTGATAGGTCCCTAAGCGCAATGTTTTTTCTTCGATCTCTGGTCGGGTAAGGGTATTGCCTGGATCCCCTTTAGGTTCATCGACACGGCCTGTCAAGGTACGACCGTCGGTGGTCTTGACCGTGACTTTACCAATCCAACGTTGTGGGTAAGCGGTATCGACCTCCTCATCAAGCTCCATGGTGACTTTGTCGCGAAACGCGGTCACAGCGCCGTCCTTGAGTGCCTCATCGAAACCAGCCAAATCAGCAGAGTTACGTAAAGCAATCAGTGCAAGCACCGTCCCCATCGAGAATTTTGACTGATGTACCGTTTTTGGATCTACGACAGGACCCAAGACATCGATTGCGCCTTGATGGACATGTGTAATGACTGAAGCGATGTCACTCGCTTTGAGTCCATGCTCTTTCATTGCATGCTGCAACGCATCTGCAGCAGGATGTGTATGACGACACGAAGCATGGAACTTGAAAGAAGTTTCAGCGAGCGCCCAGCGTGAGCCCAAACGATCAGTGAGTTTAGCCAGGTCCGCATCCGTAGACATGCCAGCCGCTAAGCCTTGTGTGCCCTCTAAAATACGGCGCGCGCCTGTAAAACCATCTTGCGCTAAATAGGCTGCGGTCATGCCAGTAGAGGCTGCATGCGCTGTGTGCAATTGCTTGGAGTCAGCCGCGTCACGTAAAAACTCCCAAAGTCCCGCTGTCGTTGTGCCGGCAGAGCCTATTGCATTGAGCATTTGCTCAGGATTGAGCTTGAGCAAGCGACCTACGGTCACAGCCGCTGCAATGGTGCCTGCAGTCCCTGTCGTATGAAAAATTTTGTAATGTGAACGACCTAGGAACTCTCCGATACGAATACCCACTTCGTAGCCGACAACGGACGCGGTAATGAAGTCTTCTCCAGAAGCGCCAATCGCTTGAGCAACGGCAAGTGCTGGGGGAAATACCACTGCCGCGGGATGAAAAACAGAGCCGTTGTGCACATCGTCTTGTTCAACAACGTGGGAGGCGGCAGCATTGACCATCGCGGCAAACACAGGAGAGGTCAGACGTCTGTTCACGAAGTCTTCAGACTTGCCATCAGAGGGACCCATCAATTCGGCATACTTGGCCATGGATTTCACCGCACGCGCAGACGAGCCTGCGAGGATGGAAGCCATAGTATCCAAAAACAAATCCTCACAGCGCATGCGCACGGATTCAGGGATATCTGAATACTTGAGCTCGGAGGAAAATTTTGCCAGTACAGCACTGGGGTGCAACACAGCGGCACCAACGGGAGAGCGCGCAACAGTCATCTATTTCTCCTTTAAAAGGATCGTGGCAAACCGAGAATGTGCTCGGCAACATAAGACAAAATCAGATTAGTCGAAATCGGCGCAACCTGATACAGACGCGTTTCGCGGAATTTACGCTCTACGTCGTATTCGCACGCAAATCCGAAGCCACCATGGAATTGCAAGCAAGCATTGGCCGCCTCCCAAGAAGCATCGGCTGCCAAAAGTTTTGCCATATTGGCCTGCGCACCACAAGGGAGATTGGCATCAAACAAGCGGCAAGCTTCGTAACGCATCAGGCTTGCGGCTTCAACGTTGATATGCGCCCGCGCAATCGGAAATTGCACGCCTTGGTTTTGACCGATCGGACGTCCAAATACAATACGATCTTTGACGTAAGCGGTCACACGATCCACAAACCAGTAACCGTCACCGATACATTCGGCGGCAATCAACGCGCGCTCGGCGTTCAGGCCATCAAGAATGTATTTAAACCCTTTGCCTTCCTCACCAATCAGGTTCTCTGCAGGAATCTCGAGGTTGTCAAAAAACAATTCGTTTGTTTCGTGATTCACCATGTTTAAGATCGGGCGAACTGTCAAACCCTTGCCAATTGCATCGCGCAAATCAACGATAAAAATCGACATGCCTTCGGTTTTTTTAGTGACTTGATCAATAGGTGTCGTACGGGCCAACAAGATCATTAAATCCGAGTGCTGGACGCGTGAAATCCATACTTTTTGACCATTAATCACATATCGGTCACCTTTACGAACAGCGGTGGTCTTGATTTTTGTGGTGTCCGTGCCTGTTGTGGGCTCTGTCACTCCCATGGATTGCAAGCGCAATTCACCAGCAGCAATTTTTGGCAAATAAAAGTTTTTCTGCTCAGCTGAACCATGGCGCAGCAGGGTGCCCATGTTGTAGAGCTGACCATGACAGGCACCTGAGTTACCTCCGGAACGGTTGATTTCCTCCATAATCACGGAGGCTTCGGTCAAACCCAGTCCCGAACCGCCGTATTCTTGAGGAATCAGCGCAGCCATCCAGCCGGCCTGAGTCAGAGCATTGACAAACGCTTCAGGGTAACCCCTGGCTTCGTCCACTTTACGAAAGTACTCATCTGGGAACTGTTTGCACAGATCCCTTATCGCGTCACGGATATCCTGATACTGATCAACGTTGGAGTTCATGATTGTCTTATGATGGCAAATGTTATTCAGATGCTAATGTGCCCCATGGCGTCAAACTTGACTATTTATGTTTGGTTAACCCGGGCTTTTTGATTGCTTAAGAGACTGCCAACCCTATGGCGAACCATTTTGACCTGACAGATTTACAGCTCATTGTGAATATCGGAGATGCCAGCAGCCTGACGCGTGGTGCTGAAAAGTCACACTTATCACTCCCTGCAGCGAGTAATCGAGTCAAAAACCTGGAAGACCACTTTGGCACTAGGCTTTTTCACCGTAATAGTCAGGGCGTGACACTCACGCCCTCTGGTGAAGCTTTTTTACGTCATGCCAGATTAGTATTGCGTCAAATTGATCATTTACGGGGGGATATCCACGAGTATGCGCGTGGCATTAAAGGTCAAGTGCGAATGCTGGCCAATACAACCGCCATGACCGAGTTCATGCCCGCAGTGCTCAGCCGGTTCTTGGCTTCTCACCCTGATGTGACGGTTGAGCTGCGAGAGCGGTTGAGTTATTTGGTGATTAAGGCTGTGTCAGAAGGTTCTGCAGATATCGGGATCGTTGCGGGCAAGCCTGCTTCCTCCGAGCTCGAATACATTCCCTATCGCGAAGATCGCTTAGTATTAGTGACACCTAATGAACACCCTCTGAGTGAACTGAGCGAGGTCGCGTTCTCAGATACGCTCGCTTTTGAGTACGTTGGTCTCTCCGAGTGGAGCGCGATTCATGCATTTTTAATTCAAGCGGCAGACAAGCTTGGCTATCCATTTCGTTTTCGTGTGGAAGTGGGTAGTTTCGAGGCCGTATGCCGAATGATCGAGGCGGGTGTTGGTATCGGGGTGGTTCCCGAGCTGGTGGCCAAACGTTATGCCCAGCGACTCAACATCAAGATCGTGAGCCTTTCTGACGAATGGTCAGAAAGAAAACTTCAAATTTGCGTACGTAACCTCCAGCAATTACCTAGCTTTGCAAGAGATCTCGTCAATATGTTGATTGAAGACGTTCAAACAGCTTAAATTTTAGATTCAATTCATACCATGCTGACATCCATCGTTCTCGCTTCCGGCAATGCCGGAAAAATTAAAGAATTCGCCGCTTTGTTCCAGCCGCTTGGAATCTCCCTGATTCCTCAAGCATTGCTCAACATCAGCGATGCACCTGAACCTCACCCAAGCTTCGTCGAAAACGCGCTTACAAAGGCCAGACATGCCAGTACTTTGTCAGGTCAGCCTTCGATCGCCGACGATTCCGGTCTATGCGTTCGCGCCCTAGGGGGGGCTCCTGGCATACTTTCTGCTCGCTATGCACAAACAGCACAGGGTGTGCGTTCTGACTTGGCAAATAACCAAAAACTGGTTCATGAACTTGCAAACATAACGGACCGAAAAGCTTGGTATGTTGCTGTCTTAGTGTTTTTAACGCACGCAGAGGATCCTCAGCCTCTGATTGCCGAAGCTAGCTGGTATGGTGAGATTATTGATGCGCCAAGAGGTACTCATGGCTTTGGATATGACCCGTATTTTTTTATTCCTGAACACGGATGCACTGTTGCAGAGCTTGAACCCGCTCTTAAAAATCGTATAGGTCACCGTGGCCAAGCGATGCAATTGCTTTTTTCTAAAATGCGTGAGCGAGGCTACTGCTCCTGATGAAGCGCACAATTCCTATTCGCTCTGAAAACTGGAAGCCAACAGGCTTAGAGATCGATCGCCTGGTTGTGCCAGAGCACATGTCTGCACGTGTGCGTTCAGGGCAGATGCTTAGCACTCTCCCTCCATTGTCTATTTACATCCATGTGCCTTGGTGTATTCGTAAGTGTCCTTATTGCGACTTTAATTCTCACGAAGCTAAAGGTGACATACCCGAAGAGCGCTACTTAGCTGCACTTCAGGCTGATATTGAACAGGCTCTTCCCGATGTTTGGGGTCGGCAGGTGCACACGGTTTTCATTGGCGGCGGAACGCCGAGTTTATTGTCTGCCTCTGCCATCGATCGTTTAATGGGTATGCTCAGAGCGCACTTTAATCTCTGGCCCGATGCAGAAGTCACCCTGGAGGCCAATCCAGGCGCGGCAGAAGCAGGGCGCTTTAAGTCTTATGCTGAGAGCGGCATCAACAGGATTTCATTAGGGATACAGACCTTTGATGATGAGCAACTTCAAAAATTAGGCCGCGTACACAACGGCACCCAAGCTCGCAACGCCATTGAAATGGCGATGGCGGCTGTCGATCGCGTCAATCTCGATTTGATGTTTGCCCTTTCTGGTCAAAGCTTTGAAGCCTGTATGTTGGATGCGCGCGAGGCACTCTCATTTGGAACAGAGCACCTATCGATATATCAACTGACGCTTGAGCCGAACACCATTTTTGCCAAATTTCCACCTCCATTGCCAGACGATGACTTGGCTGTCTCAATGGAAGAGGGCATTGAGTCCTTGTTATCTGAGGCAGGCTTTGACCGTTACGAGGTTTCTGCTTTTGCTCGTCACGGAGCACGTGCCCGTCACAACATCAACTACTGGCAATTTGGTGATTATCTCGGGCTCGGTCCTGGCGCCCACGGTAAAGTTTCATTTCCAGATCGCCTACAGCGCGAGATTCGCCTGCGCAATCCAGAAAGCTGGATGCAAGCAAGTGTGTTGAGAAACGGCAGTCAAATCTCAGAGAAAAGGATCGTGACCCGCGAAGATTTGCCCTTTGAATTTATGCTTAATGCACTTCGTCTTCGAGAGGGTGTCGCTCTGGATCTTTTCAACGAGCGAACAGGACTGTCTTATGGCGATATTGCCGAACGTTTAGCACTGGCTAGGCAAAAGAAACTTTTAACCGCAGATCCTTCAAGGCTTCAGGCGACAGACACAGGTTGGCGCTTTTTAAATGAATTACAAAGTATTTTCTTGTCTTGATTTGAACATAAATCATGCATCATTCACCAACATAGTGCGCATTTTTGTGCATATGCACTAATATAGTGCTTTAGTGCGCTCCTTTTCGGGGCGAATTCCAGTGTTCGAAAGCTGGCATAAAATTTGCTTGTAACAAACCATGCAGATCATATGTTCTGCGACAGATTTTTGTACATTACCTCTTTTTTTAGCGGAGTCATATTATGAGCACCTCACAAGACGTGTTGAAGAAGATTACTGAAACGGAAGTCAAATTTGTTGACTTCCGTTTCACAGATACCCTTGGCAAAGAACAGCACGTCTCCGTGCCTGTGAGTCAAATGGGTGACGGCAAGTTCACTGATGGACACGCCTTTGATGGATCATCGATCGCGGGTTGGAAAGGTATCGAAGCCTCTGACATGTTGCTGATGCCCGATCCATCAACCGCTCACATGGATCCATTCCGCGAAGAGTCCACGATGATCATCACGTGCGATGTGGTTGAGCCAACCGATATGAAAGGTTACGAGCGTGATCCACGCTCTCTTGCCAAACGCGCTGAAGCCTATCTCAAGTCTAGCGGTTTAGGCGATACCGCTTTCTTTGGTCCTGAGCCAGAGTTCTTTGTTTTTGACGGCGTCACCTGGGGCGACGATATGTCTGGTTGCCACGTCAAAATCAAATCAGACGAAGGTTTTTGGTCCTCAAGCGCTGACAACGAAGGCGGCAACCTTGCACACCGTCCACGCGTCAAGGGTGGATACTTTCCTGTGCCTCCCGTAGATTCAATGCAAGACATGCGTTCGGAAATGTGTATTTTGCTCGAAGAAGCCGGCATTCCGGTCGAAGTCCATCACCACGAAGTCGCAGGCGCAGGCCAAATGGAAATCGGCACAAAATTCAGCACGCTCGTTAAACGCGCGGACTGGATTCAAATTATGAAGTACACAATTCATAATGTCGCACATGCTTACGGCAAAACTGCGACGTTCATGCCCAAGCCAATCGTTGGTGACAACGGTTCAGGCATGCACGTCCACCAGTCCATCTGGAAAGACGGTCAAAACTTGTTCGCAGGCAATGGTTATGCAGGTTTGTCAGAGTTCGCTCTGTACTACATCGGCGGCATTATCAAGCACGCTCGGGCGTTGAATGCCATCACTAACCCTGGCACCAACTCCTATAAGCGTCTGGTTCCTCACTACGAAGCCCCTGTCAAGCTTGCCTATTCAGCACGCAACCGCTCTGCTTCGATTCGTATTCCTCACGTCGCTAATCCAAAAGGTCGCCGTATCGAGGCACGTTTTCCTGATCCACTTGCCAACCCTTACTTGGCTTTCTCTGCCTTGATGATGGCTGGTCTGGATGGCGTGCAAAACAAGATTCACCCCGGCGATCCAGCTGATAAGAATCTGTACGATTTGCCACCAGAAGAAGATGCAAAAATCCCAACAGTGTGTAGCTCGTTGGAGCAGGCTCTCGAGTCACTAAACAAGGATCGTGAGTTCTTGACACGTGGTGGCGTGTTTACAAACGAAATGCTCGATGCGTATGTCGAATTGAAAATGAACGAAGTGAATCGTCTACGTATGACGACTCACCCCGTCGAGTTCGATATGTATTACAGCCTCTAAACTGCCGACAAAACTTGGGGTCGGGCCTCCCGGCCCGATACCCATGATTGCTTTTGAAGCCTTTGATCTCCTTGCCACGACGGTTTTATTACTGAATCGTCGTGGCGAGATTTTGCAGGCTAATTCGGCAGCAGAAATGATGTTCGGCAGATCTCGGCGACACATTATTGGTTCGTCGGCAGTATTTCTTTTTGAACGTGACGATGCCTTAGAACAATCTATTCGGCAAGCCTGTGAGGGCGAAGTCGATGATTGTCGTCAGTTCGCGCGCATGCGTCGTGGCTCGGAGACTGTGGAAGTCAGTGTGACTTCCATTGCTTTAACAAACAAGCCCTGGGCAGCTTTACTCGAGATCAAGGACATTGAACAACGTGTCTTAGTTGACCGCAGTATCAGGCTTGTTGACGACATTGAAACGCAGCATGAACTTTTGCGTAATCTTGCGCACGAGGTCAAAAATCCTCTTGGAGGTTTGCGCGGCGCAGCACAGTTGCTTGAGTCCGAACTTCCTGATCCTGCTTTACAAGAATATACACGGGTCATCATTTCTGAAGCTGATCGTCTGCAGGCTTTAGTCGATCGCTTAGCCGCACCACAGCGGATGCCCATTCAATGGCAGTCTGTCAATATTCATGAAGTATGTGAGCGCGTCTGCGCCCTGGTGCGTGCGGAGTTTAGAGAAGTTGCTCTAGTTCGTGATTATGACGCCTCCATGCCTGAGTTTCGTGCTGACCCTGCAAGGCTGGTGCAAGCGCTTTTAAATGTAGTCAGAAATGCGGCACAAATGATGACCGGTTCTATACCGGTAGCCTCACCTCTAATCACTTTAAAAACCAGAGTTGCACGTCAAGTTTTATTGAGACATAAGCAACACAAGATGGCGATCGTGGTATCGGTCACTGATAACGGCCCTGGTGTGCCCTTAAATCTTCAGGACCGTATTTTTCACCCGCTTGTGACAGGCCGCGAAGGCGGTACAGGATTAGGTCTGAGTCTCGCTCAGGATTTTGTTCAACAGCACGGTGGGGTGATTGAGTTTGATTCTCGACCCGGTCACACTGAGTTTCGTTTAATGTTACCCATGGAGTCTTTATGAAACCAGTCTGGATTGTGGATGATGATCAAGCCATCCGCTGGGTGCTTGAAAAAGCTCTGAGCCGCGCTGGTATGACGACACGCAGCTTCGTCGGAGCTAGTGACGTATCGATCGCGCTTGAGTCCGAGCTTCCCGCTGCATTGATTTCTGATATCCGGATGCCAGGCACGGATGGATTTACACTGCTCAAGTTAGTCAAGGAAAAATATCCTAGCTTGCCAGTCATCATCATGACGGCCTATAGCGATCTTGACACCACAGTCAGTGCATTTCAGGGGGGGGCATTTGACTACTTGGCCAAGCCCTTTGATATCAATGAGGCTGTTGCGCTCATTCAACGCGCCGTGCGAGAGCCTTCGCCCAGCGATGGCGCGAGTCTCTCTTCAACTTCTGGGCAAACGACTCCTTCCGCAAGACCGTCTGATAAAGGTATCTTGACCCAATCCTCCTCCGTGGCGATGCAGGAAGTGTTCAGGGCGATTGGACGTTTAGCTCATTCAAACGTTACCGTATTGATTACGGGTGAATCCGGTACGGGTAAAGAACTTGTGGCTCGTGCATTACATAGCCATGGCATGCGCTCGAAAGGCCCTTTTGTTGCCTTGAATACCGCAGCGATTCCACGAGACCTTCTTGAAGCCGAATTATTTGGTCATGAACGCGGTGCTTTTACGGGCGCCAACTCTTTACGTCGCGGACGTTTCGAAGAGGCGAGTGGCGGAACTTTGTTTTTGGATGAGATTGGCGATATGCCTTTCGAATTACAGACTCGCTTGCTGCGTGTGTTGTCTGATGGCACGTTCTATCGGGTAGGGGGTGCACAGCCCGTGAGTGTCGATGTCCGGATTGTTGCCGCCACCCACCAGCCTCTTGAAGAGCGTGTGAGGGAAGGCAAATTTCGTGAGGATTTATTTCATCGTCTGAATGTCATTCGCTTGCGACTCCCCCCTCTGAGAGAGCGGCGTGAGGATATTCCAGAACTCACCAGGCATTTTTTATCTGTGTGTGCGCGCGGACTAGGCGTTCCAGCCAAGCGTATTTCTGATCAAGCTATGCAGATTTTGACTCAATTCGATTTTCCTGGAAATGTCAGGCAATTGGAGAACTTCTGTCATTGGCTGACCGTCATGGCCCCAGGTCAAACTGTAGAAGTTAGCGATCTTCCTGTCGAAGTTCGCGCCGCCGATTTTCCTCAAAAATCCACAAATCTTTCAGGTCTTGTGAGCCCCCAGACCTGGCAGCAACTTCTTGCTATCGAAGCAAATACTCTTCTTTCACGCTCCGACCCAGAAGTGTGGTCCGCTTTAACAAGACAGTTCGAGCGCACAATTTTGCAATCCTCTCTCGAGGTCTGTCGTGGACGCCGCGTTGAGGCTGCCGCCAGACTTGGCATGGGGCGTAATACTATTACTCGAAAACTTCGAGAGTTGGGAATGGACTCTGGTTATGCCGATAACCAACCTGAACTGACGAACTGATTATTTTCTTTGTTTTTAGGCACTAAGCTACTGACTTCGACTATTGAACGTTAAAATCCAATAGTTATTGATTGGGAACAAACATGTCTAAACAAATTATCCACACCAATACCGCACCCGCAGCTGTCGGTCCTTATTCACAAGCTGTGGCCGCACCTGCCGGGAAAATGGTTTTTCTATCAGGTCAAATTGGGCTCGTTCCAGAAACCGGCCTCATGGTTTCTGACAGTTTCGAGCCGCAAGTACGCCAATCCTTCGCGAATATGAAAGCCGTGATCGAAGCGGCGGGCGGACGTCTTGAAAATATCGTCAAACTGACTTTGTTTCTCACGGACCTCAAGCAGTTTCCTGTCGCTAATAGCATTATGGCCGAGCTCATTCCTGAGCCATACCCCGCACGGTCTACCGTCGGGATTAGCAGTCTGCCTAAAGATGCACAGTTTGAGATAGAAGCGATTATCGTTATTTGACGATGCGCATGTGCCGCAGGAGTTGTCATGCCTAGTTCGTTTGGTCGATCGCCTAAACGTGGTGCATCGTCTGATATGTCTGTACGTTCAAAATTCGAACGTCTCGGTTTGACAACGCCTGAATCACTGATCTTGCACCTTCCTCTTCGCTACGAAGATGAGACACAGATTCAAGATATCGCAGCTTTACGCCCTGGTATGTCTGCGCAGGTCGAAGGTGAGATTGTGCGCTCTGATGTCATTCTCAAACCTAGACGCCAGTTGACCGCCGTGTTACGTGATGACACCGCAGAAGTTGGGCTGCGCTGGCTCACTTTCTACCCAAGCCAACAGGCACAAATGCAAGCAGGTAAACGTTGGCGTGTACGAGGAGAAGTTCGAGGTGGCTTGTACGGCTATGAGTTGATACATCCGCGCATCTCAACTCCAGGGGCACCTTTATCCGTGGCCCTCACTCCGATCTACCCGACAACGGACGGTCTCTCTCAGCCAAGCTTGCGCAAAGCCATTACACAAGCATTGAGAAGTGCAGCCATGCAAGACACCTTGCCTGCTGCTCTCCTTGAAAAGCTCGACTTGATGCCCTTTGAAGAGGCAGTCCGTACGCTTCATGCACCAACACCCGAGATGGATGCTCATGCGTTAATAGAACATGAACACCCCGCATGGACAAGAATTAAATTTGATGAATTACTTGCTCAGCAGTTATCACTCGCAGCCGCGCGAGCCGCTCGTCAAAGTAAACAGGCTCAGCCCTTTACGCACAAAACCAATCAGAGTCTTGTCGCCAACCTTAAAAATTCGCTCCCTTTCAAACTGACAGGAGCGCAACAACGTGTATCCGATGAAATCGCCGCTGATTTAGGACGAAGTTTTCCAATGTATCGTTTGTTGCAAGGCGATGTTGGAAGTGGCAAGACCGTTGTAGCGGCGCTTGCTGCTCTTCAGGCCATCGATCATGGTGCACAAGTCGCATTAATGGCTCCGACCGAAATACTTGCCGAACAACATTACGTCAAACTCAAGTCTTGGTGCGATCCTTTAGGCATCAGAGTATGTTGGCTCGCTGGAAGCGTGTCTGCAAAGGATCGCCGTGAAGCCTTGCAAGCCATTCGTTCCGGAGAAGCAAAATTAGTGGTCGGCACCCAGGCGCTTATTCAGGAGAGTGTAGATTTTCATGCGCTTGGACTGATTATTGTGGATGAACAACATCGTTTCGGTGTGACGCAGCGTTTGACACTTTCACGCAAAGGCGAACACCTCGGTTTAACAGACTGGGTCCCTCATCAGCTGACGATGAGCGCGACACCTATTCCTCGCACTCTCGCGATGACGTTTTATGCCGACTTAGAGGTCTCTTCAATAGACGAGTTGCCACCAGGACGCACACCGGTCGTGACTAAACTCATCGCGTCAGACCGTCGCAGTGAGTTGATTCAACATATCGCTCAGGCTTGCGATAAAGGGCAACAAACCTACTGGGTTTGTCCCCTCGTCGAGGAAAGTGAAGCTTTAGATTTACAAACCGCAGTGGATACGCATAAAGACTTGGCCGAAGCGCTTGTAGGCTTCAATGTCGGACTTGTGCACGGTCGTTTGCCGACCGCTGAAAAAGCACGTGTCATGCAGGCATTTCGGATGGGCGAAATTGATGTGCTCGTCGCGACGACAGTGATTGAGGTCGGGGTTGATGTTCCAAACGCCTCTATGATGGTGATCGAACATGCGGAACGTTTTGGCTTGGCGCAGCTACATCAATTGCGAGGTCGAGTCGGGCGAGGTGCACTGCAGTCTGTCTGTGTCCTGCTTTATCAGACACCGTTATCTTTGATTGCCCGTCAACGCCTCAAAGCGATGTATGAAACTCAGGATGGATTTGAAATCGCGCAACGTGATCTTGAGTTGCGTGGACCTGGTGAATTACTCGGTGCACGACAATCGGGGATGGCTTTGCTAAAGTTTGCTGATCTCGCGACCGATTCTAGTCTTGTCAATCTTGCGCGTGAGGTAGCAAAGGATCTCCGTCAATACGCTCCCGAGGTGGTTGAAAAGCACCTCGATCGATGGATGCGCGGACGGGAGGATTTTTTACGTAGTTGAGGTTTCAATTAAGATTTTTTATCTCAAAGAAATAGCTATTTTTGCATTCAAACAACGTGCTGATTGAAATTTGGATTTTTGATGACTTTGACCGAACTGAAATACATTGTCGCTGTCGCCAGAGAGCGTCATTTTGGGCGGGCTGCGGAGGCCTGTTTTGTCAGCCAGCCAACACTCTCTGTTGCCATTCGCAAGCTCGAAGACGAACTCGGTATCACGTTGTTCGAACGCGGTGGCACTGAGGTTGGTGTCACGCCTATTGGTCAGCAAATTGTGTCTCAAGCACAAAAAGTACTTGAGGAAAGTGCCAATCTTAAAGAGCTTGCCCGACTCGGTCACGATCCTTTGGCAGGGGTATTGCGCGTTGGCGTGATTCACACAATTGGTCCCTATCTTTTACCCAAACTGGTCCCAACTCAAATTGAACGAACGCCACAAATGCCCTTGGTATTGCAGGAAAACTTTACTATTCGCTTAATTGAGCTGCTTCGACAAGGGGAGATCGACTGTGCAATCATGGCACTGCCTCTTCCAGATGCGGGCTTAATGACTCAGCCTCTTTATGATGAAGAATTTATCGTCGTGATCCCGGCTAGCCATCCCTGGGCAACGCGTAAAACGATCTCTGCCGAAGATTTAAAACAACAAAATATGCTTCTACTTGGAAGTGGCCACTGTTTCAGAGATCAGGTCCTTGAAGTGTGCCCCGAGTTATCACGTTTTGCAGCCTCGAGCGAAGGCATTCAAAGAACCTTTGAAGGATCCTCACTCGAAACCATACGCCATATGGTTGCGGCAGGGATTGGTATTACTGTGATGCCTCGCACCTCTGTGCCAAAAGAAGAGCGCAATAATAAATTATTACGCTACATTCCTTTTGATCGTCCGATTCCAGATCGACGTGTCGTACTCGCTTGGCGTAAAAGCTTTCCCCGTGCTGCTGCGATTGATGCCCTCGCTCAAGCAGTCTATGCCTGTGAGTTAAAAGATGTCAAAATGCTGCCTCAGCAGTTGCAAGTGCCTACACAGGCAGCCTAGGATCTGACCGTGATTTCTAAATTAAAACTCTACGGTCAATTGATTAGAATCGATAAACCTATTGGGATCTTGCTTTTACTCTGGCCAACCTTATGGGCGCTCTTTGCCGCCGCTCAAGGGATGCCTAAGCTTTATATTTTGGTGGTGTTTGTTTTAGGCACCGTTTTAATGCGCTCGGCAGGCTGCGCAATGAATGATTATTTCGATCGCGAAGTCGACCTACATGTCAAACGTACTCAGCTTAGAGTCATCGCAACGGGCGCGATCAAGCCAAGAGAAGCGCTTTACGTTGCCGCAGTATTGGGATTACTCAGTTTTCTTCTTGTTTTAACCACAAATACTCTGACGATTTTTTTAGCATTGATTGCCGCAATTTTGGCGATCACATATCCGCTATTCAAACGTTTTTTTGCGATCCCTCAAGCTTATCTCGGCATCGCCTTTGGCTTTGGAATACCCATGGGTTTTGCCGCGATTCAAGATCAAATTCCTGACGTAGCCTGGTTGTTATTGTGTGCGAATATTTTTTGGGCGATGGCTTATGACACTGAGTATGCAATGGTCGATCGTGATGATGACGTGCGCTTAGGTGTCAAATCCTCTGCCATCACCTTTGGACGCTATGATGTCATGATCGTTGGACTGTGTTATGCCATGACCCTCGTTTTACTGGGCGTCGCTGGCGCCTGGCTCCAATATAGTTGGATTTTTTATGCCGCACTTTCTGTTGCCGCCATGATTGCCGCGCAGCATATGAATTGGATAAAAGGACGTGACCGTCAAGCTTGTTTTAAAGCATTTCTGCATAATACTTGGATTGGTGCTGTCATTTTTATAGGTATTGCATTTGAAGTCTTAATCTAAAGGTATTTTGATGACTCACTTTCCCTCTGTGGCCTTTATTGGCGGTGGCAATATGGCCAATGCTTTAGTTTCCGGCTTGCTCGCCCAGCATTGCCCCTCATCACAAGTGCACATTGTTGAGGTGGCGGATCCACTACGTAAAACGTGGTCAGAGCGAGGCATGAGTACAAGCGCGTCGCCAGATGAACATCTACGAAATTACCAGGTTTGGATTTTTGCCGTTAAACCGCAACAAATGAAAGATGTTGTGTTGCAGTGCAAGCCCTGGATGACACCCGAAACCTTGGTAATTAGTATCGCTGCGGGTATTTCAATTGCCTCGCTTGCCAATTGGTTAGGTTCCCCGCACGCGCCCTTTAACAATATTGTTCGCTGTATGCCCAATACACCCGCGCTTGTAGGAGCCGGGGTAACAGGGCTCGCTGCGCCTTCCGTTCTTTCGGCAGAGAATCGAATGAGCGCGACCAATCTTTTGGCGGCTGTAGGTCAAACCGTTTGGGTCAAGGACGATGCCGCCATCGATGCTGTCACGGCACTTTCAGGTAGCGGTCCTGCTTATGTTTTCTTATTTCTTGAAGCGTTAATTCAAGGCGGGGAAGCTCTTGGCTTGACCCCTGACCAAGCTAAAGAACTCGCCTTAGCAACGCTAGTAGGCGCAACCAAACTTGCATGTGATTCGCCTGAAACACCCTCAACACTTAGAGAGCGTGTCACTTCAAAAGGAGGCACGACTGCTGCTGCGTTGTCTGTCTTTCATGAGTCGCAGTTTGTAGAGATTGTCACGAAAGCGATGCATGCCGCAGATCGACGCGCCGCCGAGCTCTCCAAAGAGTTCGGTGTCTAAATCCCTATTAATTTATTAAAATTAAATTGTTACTTATTAAATAACTGGAATACTCACGTGAAAAAAGTGATTGGTTTTGTCGCAGTGATTGGTGCGCTCATTGCTGTTTGGTTGGGTGCGAGTTTTTACTCGGCGTACACCACGGGTCAATACGTCACCAAACTACCTGAACTCTATAAACAGAATGACTCCATACATATCAAAACAATTGAACACCATCAATCTGCTTTTTCTTCATCGGGGAAGTTTGAAGTTCGTTTTCCAAATTTCGCTCCGATCTCTAACGCAGGACCTACAGCAATCGGTTTAATCATTCAATACAAAATATCAAACCTCCTCATGCCAGACTCTGCAGGTCGCCTTGAGTGGAAGATGACGGGTGTCGATTCGATTGATCCCTTACTCAAACAGCTTTTTGGGCAAGGCCCGACGATGCATGGGAAAGGGTATATTGGGTATGGTGGTCAACGTCATTCAAGCATTGAACTCTCAGAGCTTTTATTCAAAGATCCACAAACTGCCTTAAAACTCACACCACTGACTGGAACTGCGACCTGGGATAATCAGACACTTAAATTAAAACTTCATTCCGAGCATCTCAATGCACGAACAGAATCTGTCGTCACAGATTGGCGGGGGTTGAGTATTGATATCAATCTCTCTAATCGTAATATGGGATTAGGTACGTATGCATTTGAAATCAATCAAGGCAACAGTGCATCATCTGCCTTTGAAGGTATGAAACTCACTAAAACCGCCAGCCTAAATAATGATCGTTTCAATCTGGCTATTTCTCAAACTATTAAGCGCTATTCTTATGAGAAATTCAAGCTAAGTGATGTTGATCAAGAGTTTGCTATACGTGGCGTGGATAAAGACAGTGTCATGACGATCTCAGCTATCTTTCGTGATACAGAAGGCTTTAATAATATTTCGGGAGAAGAGCGAGTAGCGCTATCTAAATCTTTGCGAGAGTTGTTTAATAAAGGCTTTTCGATTGGCGTACCTCGCCTAATGGCTAAAGTAGAGGGCGGATCCCTGAGCGGAGACTTGAACATCGAAGTATTAAAGGTCGATGGAACCCCGCCAGCTTTCTCCACTTCTGAGCGTCTGCGTGCGATAGGACAAGTTGTCTTAAATGGTAGCGGAGTATTGGACAAAGCCCAGCAGACAACGGCTTTGATGCTTGGATTTGCAGTTAAAACACCAGAAGGTCTTAAAACAAGTTTTGAATTTACCAATGGTACGTTGTCAGTGAACGGTAAAATCTTTAACGTAAAAGATAATCTTAAATTTCTTGACGATATGATTAATATCGCACTTGATCTTTGATCAACAACTTAGCATAAAAAAAAGAGGATCCAAAGATCCTCTTTTTTAATGACTCTCGTCAGGCCTCTTTAAAAGCGTTGATTAAACTGGCGTAAACATTGGAACAGGAGGACCTTCCTCGGTGGTTGGCTTGAAAACCAACTTGACCTTTTGTCCGATCTTTAGCGCAGCCAAATCACAATCTACGATTTGGGTCATCATCGTCACGCCTTCGTCGAGCGTCACATAGGCGATGCAATAAGGATTGGGATTGCCGCGCTGCATGACGCTCAGCGAGTAAATCGTGCCCAGACCTGAGCCTTCTTTCCATTCGGTTTCACCAAAACAAAAGGGGCAGAGAATACGAGGATACCAATGTGGTTCTTTGCAAGATTTACAATATTTGACTAAAAACTTACCCGTTTTGGCAGCCTCCCAAAAAGGTTGATTTCCTTGCTCTTCGGCAGGGGCTGGAATAGGATTGGGTTGATATATCATCGTCATGATTATTCACGCTCCATGATCAGTGTTGCGCTACCATGGCGCGAACCAAGAAAACCGCCTGTGCCATGGGCAAGGGCAATGTCGCAATTTTTGACCTGTACGGCAGGATGCGCTTCGCCGCGCAATTGACGGACAGCCTCGATGACTTTAGTGATACCGCCACGATTGGCCGGGTGGTTGTTGCACAAACCACCTCCGTCAGTGTTAAAGGGCAGTTTGCCTACACCAGAGATCAAGTTGCCATCAGAGACAAATTTACCGCCTTCGCCTTTTTTACAAAATCCAAGATCCTCTAGCTGCATCAAAACCGTGATGGTAAAGCTGTCATAGATCGAGGCATATTTGATATCTTGGGGCGTCAGGCCGGCTTCTGCAAAAGCATTCGCTCCGGACATGCGTGCACCCGAGTAGGTCAGGTCAACACGACCACCGAGTTGTCCTTTGAATGACTCTCCAGCACCGCGAAGCTTGACGAGCGGTCGCTTGAGTGACTTGGCAATATCAGGACGCGCCACAATCAAAGCACCACCACCATCACTCACCACGCAACAGTCGAGACGATGAAGGGGAGTCGAGACCAAGGGGGAGTTAATCACGTCCTCAACGGTCACGACATCCCGCAACATGGCGTGAGGATTATGTTGCGCGTGGTGAGAGGCCGCAACCTTAATCCATGCAAGTTGCTCAGAAGTCGTGCCGTACTCATACATATGTCGGGCTGCGACCATTGCATAGCTGTTAACAGTCACGGGACCAAAGGGCGCTTCAAAAGGTACGTCAGGCAAATCATTGCCCCAGTTACGGGGCTGTAATCCTGAGGAGCCTGCCGAGCGGGGACGCCCAGCCAGGGTAATCAGTGCGATATCGCACTTTCCAGCCGCGATGGCTTGGGCTGCATGAGAAACATGGATCAAATAAGAGCAGCCTCCGGTCTCTGTGGAGTCAACATGACGAAGCTTGTTGAGCCCCATATAGTCAGCCATGTTTAACATTCCTAAGCCCGGTGCATCGCCAGCACAAAAATAGCCGTCAATATCACTAAGTGATAAGCCCGCGTCTTCAAGGGCACCCTTGGCTGATTCAGCGTGCAACTGCGCGACGGATTTGTCTGGGGCTTTACGCGTGGGGTGTTCATACGCACCGACGATATATGCTTTGTCTCGTATAGTCATTGGATTAGATATTGAGTTGTGAAAGGAATGAAGTGATATCCATCTTTTTACCACTGTTATGCACAAATTTTTTTAAACTTATCGGCTTTTATACAGTGTTATTGCGTCCGACTCTGCCGCAAACTCGCGATGCCAAGCAGGACCCAGCCAAGCATCAGGCATATTCCTCCGGTTGGTGCCACAACGGTGAGATGCGGGAGGTTTAAAAGATACTTCAACTCAATCGAGCCACAAAACAAGAATATACCGATTAAAAAAAATACTCGACTCCATTGCACAAGAGTACCTGTCAGTAAAGTACTCATGATCAGAACCAAAGCATGAATGAGTTGATAAATTGCTGCTTTTTCAATCGCGGCGATTGCTTTGGGATCCGCGAGTGCATGCGCAGCGATTGCACCCATAGCGACCCCCATTAGACCCAAAAGAGCCGCGACAGCTATCCATGGAAAAGAAGAATCTTGATTATGCAATATAGGCTCAGGGTGAAGGTCGTACAATGATGTGTCTTGTGCAGTGAAATGTGCCGGCTCTGTCAGGCGAAACTCGCTATAAGTCGACCACTCAAGTCATTATAATAAACTTGGGCCTATCATTTAACATTGATTGTTTATTAAGAGTGTCAACGTGTCATCTTCAAATACAAAATCTTATTTCGGTTTAACCATTCCGTATTTAGATTTTCTTCAACTTGAACCCGTTCTCTGCCAGAATGACCAAGCCGTGACGCGTATCAAAATTCGTGATGAACTAAAAAATAGTAGGGGACACATCCACGGTGGGGCAATCATGAGCATCCTTGATTTCACGCTCAGCGCCGCTGGGCGAGCAAGCGATCCCTTGGGCCTTGGCATGGCAACCATCGATATGCATACCACCTGCCTGGAGCCTGCCATCACGGATCTGACGGTTCAGGCACGCTGCATACGACGCGGCAGTTCCATTGCTTTTTGTGAAGGTGAGGTCCTAGATACAGCAGGCAATGTGATTGCAAAAGCGAGCGCAGCCTTTAAAGTCCTCAAGGTCAAGCCTTTAGCTTAGTTTTGCTTTAACCTGAGCAGAAAGCGTGGACATCTCGGCGCGTCCGGCAAGTGATTGCTTTAAAAGCGCCATGACCTTACCCATTGCAGGTGCGCCGGTTACACCTTGGGCCGCAACCTCGGCAAGGGCGGCATCCATGGCAGTGGCGACCTCGTCTGGGGTCGCGGCCTGAGGTAAAAACTCCTTCAGGATGACCATTTCAGCAGTTTCTTGGGCAGCGGTTTCAACACGCCCGGCTTGTTCAAACGCAGTAATGGACTCGCGCCGTTGTTTGATCTGTTTTTCAATGATCGCAGTGACCTCTGCATCCGATAACTCCTTGCGCTCATCAACTTCGCGCTGTTTGATCGCAGCCTGAAGAAAACGCAATGTTCCCAAACGATCGGCTGCCTTGGCACGCATAGCGTCCTTGACAGAGTCGGAAATTCGGATTTTTAGCTCAGACATAGTTGACCTTCAGGCAAATGAAAACGAATGGGAATTATAGAGCGTCTCACGCACGACCCGCTTAAAAGTTAAAGCGATCAAGTGTTCCTGCTGTGATGTTATTTTTTTGAGTGTCGATGGTCCAAAAGCTTTCACCGCTAACCAGTGCCTGGGCATCAAAGCTTTTTTCGTGAAATCGAACCAATCCATCTGAGCGCTGCATGATGAGCGTGATGCAGCGTGTGCCGTAACGTTCACTTTTGATAAAGGGACTCCCCAACAGCTTTTCACGCTCAGGTCCAACCCCAGTTTGTGGCAACTCGCTCAAAGAGGCTGAGCGTGTGTCTTGCATGATGTCAAAAAAAGAAGCGGGATCGGGCGGTACGCAAGGTATGTGCTGCGCAAGAATTGCTGACACGGCATTTCGAGTTCTTGTCAGCTTTGGCCATGGTGTATCAAGCGTGGCATTTGAAATACCCATAATGCCATTTTTAACTTGCTGAACAGGAGCATCGCTACGGTTAGAGCAGTACCACAAATCAGAGCCGTCGCCGATGAGCAAATTAAAGCCGTTATAGCGATGACATTGGTTTTGAACCTCTTGAGCGAAATTTTTTGCTACCGATTCACCGCGAAGGTATTGCTCGGTTAGCAAACCTCTAGAAGGGGCAATGGGGTCATGGCGCCCCGGTTCGCGGAAGTTCGTCAATAGCGCAAGTTTTCCGCTTGACGTCATTCCCAACCAGGTGCCACCCGCATTCAGATCACGACCTCCCAAGATATTGCTCGCATCAGACCAAGGACCGGCAGGTAGCGTGGGGCGGCTATGCAATTCATCACGATTTGCGATCACAATCAATGGCCAGTCAGTCAAATAATTAAACGCAATAATGGCAAGACACATAAATTAGACAGTTTTTACCTGTTCAGACACGGCCGATATTTTTGATGGCCAGTTCACCATGATCACCCCGATCATCACTAATAAAGCCCCCCAAACGAACTCTGCATGTAGCGGTTCGTCCAAAATTAAAACACCTAAACTGACACCCAATAATGGCGTCAGAAAGGTAAAGATTGACACGCGTGACGCTAGATAGTGTTTTAAAAGCCAAAACCACACAAGTAAACTTAAAAAAGCAATAAAAATACCCTGTCCGATGATATTCACCGCTAAAAAAGTACTCCAGCGAACGCCCCACTGATCAGTAAGTAGACATCCGAATAGCAAGGCGAGGGCGGCGAAAAACAGTTGATAGAATGTGGTTTGCGTCGCGGGCAGTTTGGCCAAACCTGTCGTGCGAATTAAGATGGTGGTAATTGCCCACCCAAGACCCGCGCCAACTGCGAATAAATCACCCAACAGCATGTTGATATCAAAATGGGACTGAGTGGCCCCTCCGACAAAGCTGATTCCGATTCCGAGAAAACTGACAAAGACGCCTGCCCATTGTCGCAGACTCATGCGTTCCTCTGGCACCCAATAATGAAGACCTAGTGCGGTAAAGATGGGTGCGGTATAGAGGAAAACAACCGTATGAGAAGCCGTCGTTAAACGCAGGCTTTCACCGATCATCCACCACTCGAGTCCAAACAGCAAGCCAACGGACATCCCCGCACGCCACGGTCCCCGCCAGAGTGCGAGCGATGTGCCCTGGTACCACATAAATATTGCTAAAAGAACGCAACCCAAGCTCGAGCGCAAAGCGATCAGCATCGATGGGCTGATGTCATTGATGCTGAGCTTGAAGAGAATCTGTTGCCCCCCCCAAAGCGTACAAAGCATGACAATGCACAGATAGGCAGTTGCGTCTAATGGTTTACGCGAGGGGGTCATGCATTTCCTTTATGACCGCTAATTTTACACATAGCTGGCAGAGTACAAATACCGATCGCCGCGCTGTTAAAATTGTGCTTTTGTAGCTCTTGATTGATGCATATTCCTATGGCGATTGCACCCCCCCCCGTTGGCTCGACGCTTAACGCTTGGCTACAGTACCTCGAAACCTTACACCCAAACGCAATCGATATGGGGCTCGACAGGATTCGCGAGGTGGCGGGACGTCTTTCCATTCAGTCCAATGCCGTCAAAATCGTCGTAGGAGGCACGAATGGAAAAGGCTCGACCTGTGCAATGCTCGAGTCAATGTTATTGGCGGCAGGCTACCGAGTCGGGCTCTACACCTCACCACACCTGATCACCTTTAATGAGAGGGCGCGTGTCAATGGAGATATTGTGAGTGACGCCACGCTTATTTCTCATTTTGAACAGGTCGAGGCAGCTAGAAACGGTATTTCATTGACCTATTTCGAATTCACCACCCTTGCCGTGCTGCAACTCTTTGCCGGGTCCAAATTAGATGCAATGGTGCTTGAGGTCGGGCTTGGAGGTCGACTGGATGCGGTCAATATTGTCGATGCTGACTGCTCAATCATTACCAGTGTTGATATCGATCATGTCGACTGGCTAGGTGATACCCGCGAAAAAATTGGTTTTGAAAAAGCACATATCTTTCGAGCGGGTCGTCCTGCCATCGTCAGTGACCCTGCGCCACCCCAGTCATTGTTGGATTATGCAGAGAAAATAGGGGCAGATTTGTGGCTCTTTGGCCGCGACTTCAATTATTCGGGAGATCGACAACAATGGGCTTTCGGTGGGCGTGAACAGCGACGCAATGCGCTCGCCTATCCTGCCTTGCGGGGCGCTAATCAACTTCTCAATGCATCTGCAGCGCTTGCCGCTCTTGAGGCGGTTCGCGACCGCTTGGCTGTGCCGCAGCAGGCAGTCCGCCAAGGCTTGCTCCAAGCCTCTTTACCAGGCAGATTTCAAATATTGCCCGGACAGCCGACCATCATCATGGATGTCGCGCACAACCCTCATGCCGCTGCCGTGCTGGAAAAAAACCTTGGCAATATGGGTTTTCACCCCTATACATATGCTGTTTTTAGCATGCTAGCGGACAAAGATATTGAATCAGTCGTACGCCATATGGCTCCCCGTATTGACCACTGGTTCTGCGCGGGATTGCCAGGACCTCGCGGTTTATCAAGCCATAGCATTCAGACCAAGGTTAAAAGCATTTTGACCGATCCAGAGGCCAACGCACCAAAAGACGTTGAGGTTTCAGGGTTCGAGAGTGTGAAGGATGCTTTCGAAGCTGCGCGCAGCAAATGCAACCCGGATGATAGAATCGTAGTGTTTGGATCGTTTTTAACGGTCGCCGAGGCACTTAACTCGAAAGTCAGGATGTTTTAAATGGGACTGTTTTCCAGAAAAGATAGTGCCCCTTCGCGCAAGCCCATTGGCAAGCCGCGCCCCTCTGTCACCAGTGAGGCCCAAGCAGCCGATTTGCGTATCAAAGCCAGAAGACGCTTAGCGGGTGCTGTCGCTCTCATTCTTGCTGCGGTCGTAGTGTTGCCTATGCTGCTGGACTCCGAGCCTGCACCGGTTGCAAGCAATATTCCAATACGTATCCCAGATCGCCAAACGCCATTCCAACCCAATCTGACCGAACCCACTACCCCCGCGGCCTCAGCAGAGACCGTTTCAACATTGGGCCAAGTAACCGCGCCCTCAGAGACCACCCCCGCTTCCGCAAATGCATTGCCGCTAACCAAACCGGATGCCGCTTCTAAACCTGCTATAACTCCTAGTCAGGACGCAAGTCGTCCAGCCACAACTTCCCCTCCTGCTGCACCCACTGCCCAACAACGCCGTGATGATGCCGCACGTGCACTTGCCCTACTCGAAGGTCGATCGCCCGTGGCGAGTGCCCCCAGCCCCAAGCCTCCTGTTCGTGGCAGCTTTGTTGTTCAAGCGATGTCGCTCGACTCCTCTGCAGAGGCTCAAAAGCAACGTAACGTTCTCGTATCCGCGGGTCTCAATAATGCCTTTGTTGATGGACCGGTGGACGTCAATGGTCGATCTAAATACCGTGTGAGAGTCGGTCCCTTTCAGTCTCGTGAAGCCGCCCAAGCCGCGCAGACACGTCTGCGCACCCAAGGTTACGGTGGCGCGTTCATTGCTACCCAGTGACCGGTTTCGACTTTGTCCTGCTAGCGATCCTCGCGATCTCGGTCGTTTTAGGATTGTTACGTGGCCTCCTCAAAGAGGTCTTGTCTTTAGTCGCCTACGCATCGGCTTTTTTGGCGGCCATTTGGTGGGGACCTACAGTATCTGAATGGTTAACGCAGTGGATTTCACAACCTTTCGTCAGCATGGCTCTTGCGTATCTTGGTGTTTTTATCGTCGTTCTGCTTGCTATCGGCGTCATTAACATGACGCTCGCGTCCCTCCTTAGTAAAACAGGACTCGCGCCAGCGGATCACGGTTTAGGTGCAATGTTTGGCTTACTGCGAGGTGTCTTGTTCGTTTTAGTCCTTGTTATTTTGGCAGGCTATACACCATTACCAGAGGAGCCGTGGTGGAAAAATGCCATGTTCTCCAAACAGGTTGTGAGTGTTGTACAGCAAATAAAGCTTAGGCTTCCACCACCTATTAATGAATGGCTACCGTATTAATGCTTTAAGTTTATTAAATTTTGGTTTAACTGTAATCAGGAAATTTCATGTGCGGAATTGTTGGTGTCGTGGGGCGCGGGCCTGTTAATCAGCTGATCTATGACGCGCTTTTATTGCTTCAGCACCGAGGTCAGGATGCCGCAGGCATTGCGACCTCAAATGGCAACCTTTTTAACATGTACAAAGCCCATGGGCTTGTTCGAGATGTTTTCAGAACGCGCAACATGCGCTCGCTTCCCGGCACCTCGGGGATTGGCCAAGTTCGTTATCCCACAGCGGGTTCGTCTGAAAGTGTTGAGGAAGCGCAGCCTTTTTATGTCAATGCACCTTTTGGCATCACGTTCGCGCACAACGGAAATTTGACGAATTGGCAGGAATTACGTGAATCCTTATTCAGGGTTGACCAACGCCATATCAACACAAACTCTGACTCCGAAGTCTTGCTCAATGTCCTTGCACACGAATTGCAGCGTGCAGCCAATGGTGTTTCTCTGGATGAATCAGCCATTTTCCGAGCGATTAAGGCTGTGCATCAACGTGTCAAAGGTGCTTATGCTGTTGTTGCTCAAATTTCTGGTTATGGCTTAGTCGCATTCCGTGATCCTCATGGGATTCGACCACTCTGTCTGGGTCAGTCAGAAGCACCTCATGGGACTGAATGGATGGTGGCCTCCGAGTCTGTCGCACTTGAAGGCTCAGGTTTTCAGTTTGTGCGCGACATTGAGCCCGGGGAGGCTATTTTTATCACTCTCGACGGTAAATTAAGTCGCGAGCAATGTGCACCAGGAGCTATACACGCACCCTGTATTTTTGAGTATGTCTATTTTGCACGTCCTGACTCCGTGCTAGATGGTGTTTCAGTCTATGGCTCCCGCCTCAGAATGGGTGAGTATCTTGCCGACAAACTTGCCAAAACATTGCGTTTAGGTGACATAGACGTCGTGATGCCGATTCCGGACTCTTCACGGCCATCAGCCATGCAACTCGCAGACAGACTTGGCTTGAACTATCGCGAAGGACTTATCAAAAATCGCTACATTGGCCGTACTTTTATCATGCCAGGTCAGGCTGTACGTAAAAAGTCTGTTCGCCAAAAACTGAATACTATTGGTATGGAATTTAAAGGCAAAAACGTGCTGTTGGTTGATGACTCAATAGTGCGTGGAACAACGAGTCGCGAAATCGTTGAGATGGCCCGTGCTGCGGGTGCCAACAAGGTTTACTTGGCCTCTGCGGCTCCACCAGTTCGTTATCAAAATGTATATGGTATCGATATGCCAACACAAAAGGAACTGATTGCAACGGGACGTCAAGAAGACGAAATTGCTAAAATTATCGGTGCAGATGCCTTGGTATACCAAGATATTGACTCAATGCAACGCTCTGTTTCAGACCTGAATCCCGCACTGACGCGTTTTGATAACTCTTGCTTTACGGGTGAATATGTCACAGGTGACATTACGCCGGAGTATCTTGAGCGGGTGGGGCGCAATAGGGGTCATACTCAAGATGGCGCAAACGGATTACTCTTTAATATGGGTTTTGCCGCCGAAGACGATTAAGCAAGTCTTCAAAAAAATCTTTGGCGGGATCAAAAAGATCTTTAGCGAAATTGTCTTTTTAAGGCAACCAAAGCAATCGTAGC
Organism: Bordetella parapertussis; assembly: GCA_945897365.1. Classification (GTDB taxonomy): domain Bacteria; phylum Pseudomonadota; class Gammaproteobacteria; order Burkholderiales; family Burkholderiaceae_B; genus Zwartia; species Zwartia parapertussis_A. The sequence continues at coordinate 218,046 of CAMDFD010000003.1, forward strand.
AAGCAAGCCAAACATGGCTAAGCTCCACCATGCATATTCAATGCCGAGAAGCTTAACGCGCGCATCCATGCAACTCGCATAAATGCCAAACAACCAAGGAGCAGCGCTATCTAGGCCACTTTTTGTCATGATTTGATCCGCCAAGGTTTGCGCACAAGAAAAGGTATTGGCAGCTACTTTTTCCTGATACAAAGCAGCGGTGACCCCCATGAGTGTCACCGCAACAATACTTGCGAAGCCAAGCGCTATACGCATACGAGTAGGTTTGACAATGCTAAGTCCAAATGCAAATGCTCCGATCACTAGATACAAAAGACGTTGAAAAACACACCAAGCGCATGGCTGCATGTCAAAGACATACTGTGACACAAGTGCGATCGCCACCGCGCTAAAACTCAACACACTGATCAGCCGTAAAAGATTCAACTCAAGCTGCATTGTGTTGTTCCTGCGTTAAGGTTTCGAGAAGTGCACGTTCAAACTGCCTTTGGGTTCGAGGCTGCGACAAGGTATCCCCTCTTACGACGAAGATATCTTCGACACGATCTCCAAGCGTCATGACCTTGGCTGTTTGCAAATTAATATTGAATGAAACAAACACTTGCGCCAACTCGCTCAATAAACCTGGACGATCCGTCGCAGTGATATCGATCACCCAAGACGCATTGCTCTCGCCTGGCTTAATAGCGACAGAAGGGGGGTATGGAAAGGCTTTGGATAACCTCGAGCCACGCATGCCGACACGGTGTTTAAGATCTTTTAACTGCATTTGATCAAGTTGCGTCGCCAGTTCATGCTCAATCATTGTCGCTTCAGAGCGCAAATCAATTTGGAGGTCTGACGGCAAGACAATAAAACTATCCAAAGCATAGCCACCCTTGGTGGTATGTATCCGAGCATCTTGAACGCTCAGCCCTCGGAAACCAAAATATCCGCTTAAGCGCGCGAATAAATTTTTATCATGCTTTGTATAGACTAATACTTGCAAGCCATCCCCACCTTCGGTTGGACGCGCTTTCACCACGGTATTATCCGTACGAAAACAATGATAAAGATGTCTTGTATGCCATGCAATTTCTGGGGCATCGTGTCGTAAAAAGTATGCGATATCGAGCTCATTCCAAAAGGCCTCACGCGCATCATCGCGAAGTCCAGCAAGACGCGTCAGACTCGCTGCATCATCCATGCGCTTTTGCAACACTGTGTTGGCGTCGCCAGATGAGCCTCCTAGGGCGGCTAAAGTCAGATTAAAAAGATCTTCAAACAGCTTGCCTTTCCATGCATTCCAGACCTTAGGGCTTGTACCACGGACATCCGCTACAGTTAACAAATAAAGCGCAGTCAGTTTTCGAGGCGTTTGAACAAGCAAAGAAAATTCTTGAATCACTTGCGGATCTGACAAATCCTTTTTTTGTGCAACCTGGGACAACAGCAAATGGTGTTTAACTAGAAAAATGACTAGCTCAGTTTCATCACGATCTAAATAATGCGTGCGTGCAAATTTCCTGACTTCCTCGGCACCCAACGCTGAGTGATCACCGCCGCGCCCTTTGGCAATATCATGAAAAAGTGCGGCAACGTAAAGTAACCAGTGCCGATCGAAACCCGCGGTGAGGCGTGTTGCAAGTGGATACTCTTGCGCATGCTCAAGCATCGTGAATCTTCGAAGGTTTCGAAGCACGGCCAACGTATGCTGGTCAACGGTATACACATGGAATAAATCATGTTGCATCTGCCCCACGACTCGACGAAATACGGGTAAATATCGCGGCAAAATATTGAGCATCGTCATACGCCTAAGGGCGTGCACAATGCCTTGGTTTTGTTTCAGTATTGAAATGAACAAACGTCGATTAGTCGGATCGCCCCTAAATGAGGCATTAATAAGATGCCTTGCATGCCAAATCGCCCTCAAAGCGCGCGCTGAAAGTTCTGTCAGCTCAGGATGTTGCTGCATCACAATAAATATACGCAATAACTCAGACGGATGTTTTTCAAAAAGAAAGTCGTCTTTGATGTCTAGGCGATTATGCTGCGCGAAGTAGTGCTCATTTAATGTTTGAACATCGTCGCCTGAAAGTGGAAATAAATGCTCTCCTATGGCTTGAACAAGCAAAGTATTGAGCTGAGTCACGAGTCTCGCTGCCCAGTAATACCTTTGCATCAGGATTTCACTGGCCCGTCTCGTGGCCGAGGCCGTGATTTGATAAGCCTCTGCTAAGCCATGTTGTAAATCAAAAAGAAGCCGGTCCTCTCGACGATTCGCCAACAAATGCAACTCGATGCGAAGTCGCTTAAACGCCTGTTCCGCTCGATGAAGATCTCGCGCTTCGGCGCGTGTGAGCAAACCAGACTGTGCAATTTGACTCCAGCTTTTTCCGAAACCAGCCGCTCTGGCCATCCACTGAATGACCTGCAGATCGCGTAACCCTCCAGGAGATTCTTTACAGTTCGGTTCAAGAGAGTAGGGCGTCTCTTGGTAGCGCGCATGACGCTGCTGCATTTCGCTGCGCTTAGCCTGAAAGAAACTGCGAGGATCAAGTTGCTCATTCATGCACGACATAAAGCGCTTTGTGAGTAGGCGACTTCCCGCAATCCAGCGCAACTCTAGCAGCGAAGTCTCGACCGTAATGTCTGCGCTTGCTTCACTCAAACATTGTTCAATTGTTCTAACGCTGCAACCAGGCTCTAGTCCCACATCCCACATGGCGGCAACGAGTCCGCTCAGCGTCGCTTCATTAGCGGGGCTAGGATCTCGCGGCAGCAAGATTAATAAGTCGACATCTGAAAAAGGATAGAGCTCTCCACGGCCAAAACCACCTACTGCGGCGAGTGCGGCCCCCTTGGGCAAGGGATAGAGTTCGAGCAGTAAACGTAACGCTTGATCGGCTGTCCGCCTCAAGGCGGTTAATAATGCGTCTACGCGCGGTTTGAGCCGATAGCGAGTACAGGCGGCTTCTCTCTCAAACTTGATTTGAGACCGAATCGATCCTATTTTTTCATTCATGACTTCAGTGAGGCCGTTTTGTTCAGTCATCCAAACACCTATTGGCTTAAAAACGAGTCAAGCAATGAATGCAAAAATTGAATGGAAAAATCTAAAGCGTGATGAAAGAGGGTGGCGCAGGCATTCCCGGTGATTGCGTCAACACCTCGAATCCCGATTCAGTCACCATAATCGTGTGCTCCCACTGTGCCGACAAACTGTGATCGCGTGTCACAACTGTCCAGCCATCGGCCAATTGGCGGATATCCTTCTTTCCTGCATTGATCATCGGTTCGATGGTGAAAATGAGACCTGGTTCAAGTTTTTGCCCCGTCCCTGCTTTTCCATAATGCAAAATCTGCGGCTCTTGGTGGAATTTTTGACCAATTCCGTGACCGCAAAACTCCCGTACAACCGAAAAACCCTGCTGTTCAGCATATTTTTGAATGGCATTTCCAATGTCTCCCAACGTGTTTCCGGGCTTGACTTGAGCAATGCCCAGCCACATACACTCATACGTGACTTCGGTCAGGCGCTTGGCAAGAATCGAGGTTTCGCCCACCGCGTACATACGGCTCGTATCACCGAACCAACCGTCTTTGATAATGGTGACATCAATGTTTAAAACATCGCCACTTTTCAACACCTTATCGCCAGGTATACCATGGCAAACTTGGTGATTGATGGAGGTACAAATCGCCCCGGGAAAGGGGGGGTAACCGGGAGGCGCATAGCCGACGGTGGCTGATTTCACCTTGAGCTCCTCCGTTAAAAACTTTAAACACAACTGGTCTAACTCAGCGGTTGTCACGCCTGGTTTAACAAAAGGCGTGATGAAATCTAAGACTTTTGCTGCGTCGCGACAGGCGGCCCGCATTTTGGCCTGATCTTCGGGATTTGTGACAAGACTCATAGTGACTTGAGTAAATGTAGTGAAAGATAGTAGAATTATAGGCTTACCTAGACTTATCCATACCTTAAAAATCGCGTGTCACGTCACCAGGGTGCTTGCTATGCAGGTGCAGACATGACATTAGACCCAACCCTCGGAGCTTTATTACTATGTCTTTAATGCGTGAAATGTTAGAAGCGGGTGTGCACTTTGGTCACCAAACCCGTTATTGGAACCCCAAGATGGCCCCTTTCATTTTTGGCCATCGGAACAAAATTCACATCATTAACCTCGAAAAAACCGTTGCAAACTATCTAGATGCGACGAAGTATTTGCGTCAGGTTGCTGCAAAAGGCGGTACGGTATTGTTCGTTGGTACCAAGCGTGCTGCACGCGAACTCGTGGCCGCAGAGGCTGCACGTGCCGGAATGCCCTTTGTTGATAGCCGTTGGCTCGGCGGTATGCTGACTAACTTTAAAACGGTCAAGAGCTCGATCAAGCGTTTGAAAGACATGGAAATCATGATTGCCGAAGGCGCGACAGAGCGCATGAGCAAAAAAGAAGGCCTGATGTTTCAGCGCGAACTTGACAAGCTCAACAAATCGATCGGCGGCATCAAGGATATGAATGGCTTGCCCGACGCCATCTTCATGATTGATGTTGGCTATCACAAGATTGCTGTTGCCGAAGCGAATGGTCTTGGCATCCCAGTGGTTGCAGTGGTGGATACAAACCATTCACCTGATGGTATTGATTTCATTATTCCTGGCAACGATGACTCGGCCAAGGCAATTGCTCTCTATGCCTCAGGCGTAGCGGATGCTGTGATTGCTGGGCGTGGTGACAATATCAATGGCTTGGTCGAAGAACTGACCCAGGGCGAAGAGTTCGTCGAAGTTGAACAGGCAAAAGCCTAATCATCGATCGCGTTCGATCTCTATCGAACGCATCCCTCTCACACCCTGACCATGCGGTTCAGGGTGCTTTTATTGATACTGGAGCAAACATGGCTGACATTACCGCCGCAATGGTCAAAGAACTGCGCGAAAAAACTGACGCACCCATGATGGAGTGCAAGAAAGCGCTGACTGAAGCTGCTGGAGATATGGCACGCGCCGAAGAAATTTTGCGTGTCAAACTGGGTAGCAAAGCAAGCAAAGCAGCAAGCCGTGTCACAGCAGAAGGCCTCATCGGGCTTTATATCTCTCCTGATGCTAAAAAGGGCGCTGTCATCGAAGTCAACTGTGAAACCGACTTTGTTGCCAAAAACGACGACTTCGTTGCCTTTGTTGCCAATCTAGCCAAACTCGTCGCGACCGAGGGTGTCGCTGATGTTGTAGCTTTATCCGCATCGCCTATGGCAGATGGCACGGTAGATAGCGTGCGTGCTGCCCTCATTGGCAAAATTGGTGAAAATATTTCCATTCGCCGGTTCCAGCGCTACGATACGCCCAACAAACTTGCCAGCTATGTCCATAGCGGCAAAATTGGCGTTCTCGTTGAGTTTTCTGGCGCCGACGAAGTTGGCAAGGACTTAGCCATGCATATCGCAGCGACCAAGCCTCGCGCAGTGGATGAAACCGGTGTTTCCGACGCTGACAAAGAAACAGAGCGTTCAGTTGCCCGTCAAAAGGCCGCCGAGTCTGGCAAACCCGCTGAAATCGTTGAGAAAATGGTAGAAGGCGCTGTTCAAAAGTACTTGAAAGAGGTTGCCCTTCTTTCTCAGCCTTTTGTCAAGAACGACAAGCAAAATGTCTCCCAGATGCTCAAAGAAAAATCCTCTGCAATTACAGGGTTTTCCCTATTCGTGGTCGGTGAGGGCATCGAGAAGAAAACCAGCGATTTTGCTGCCGAAGTGGCCGCTGCAGTTTCAGGTAACGCATAATTTTGTACCTAAAGCCGGGCGGCGCATCATTGGCCGCCCGGCTTTCGTTTACACTTTTGATTGTGTTTAACACTCCGGAATAATTCCCCCTATGACCAGCAGAATGCATAAACGAGTTCTTCTCAAACTGTCTGGCGAAGCTTTGATGGGTGACGATGCGTTCGGCATCAATCGTGCCACGATCATGCGCATGACGGAGGAGGTCGCCGAGGTCTCAGAGATGGGCGTGCAACTTGCCATTGTGATTGGCGGTGGCAATATCTTCCGCGGCGTTGCGCCTGGAGCCCAAGGCATGGATCGTGCCACTGCTGACTACATGGGTATGATGGCGACAGTCATGAACGCGCTTGCACTTCAAGATGCGCTCAAACATCGAGGCGTAGATGCCCGCGTTCAGTCTGCACTCAATATCGAGCAGGTTGTTGAGCCTTATATTCGCCCCAAAGCGCTGCGCTACCTCGAAGAAGGCAAGGTTGTTATTTTTGCCGCAGGTACTGGCAACCCATTTTTCACAACGGATACGGCGGCGGCGCTACGTGGTGCCGAAATTGGCGCGGAAGTCGTTCTCAAGGCCACAAAAGTCGATGGGATTTATAGTGCAGATCCCAACAAAGATCCTGCTGCGACGCGCTATACGCGTATCAGCTTTGATGAAGTCATCGTCAAGCGACTTGAGATCATGGATGCTACGGCCTTCGCCCTATGTCGCGATCAAAAGCTTCCAATTAAAGTTTTTTCAATAAACAAGTCAGGTGCATTACGACGCGCCGTCAGTGGTGAGGACGAGGGTACTCTCGTTCACGTCTAAAGGATTTAACATGAGTATTGCGGACATTCAAACATCAGCCGAAAGCCGAATGAGCAAATCCCTCGAAACGCTTAAGGCAAATCTGGCCAAAATTCGAACAGGGCGTGCCCACACTGGCATTTTGGACCATGTTCAAGTTCTGTACTATGGTTCTCCCGTACCCATCAGTCAGGTCGCAAACGTGACCTTAATGGATGCGCGCACGCTTAGTGTTTCTGTATGGGAAAAAAATCTAGGTGCAGCTGTAGAAAAAGCAATTCGGGATTCTGATCTAGGTCTTAATCCTGTTGGCATGGGAGATAGTATTCGTGTGCCAATGCCTGCCTTAACCGAAGACCGTCGTCGCGATTTAAACAAGGTTGTTAAATCTGAAGGCGAGGATGCAAAAATTGCCATTCGCAACCTTCGTCGCGATGCCAATGAGGCATTTAAAAAGTTAGTTAAAGATAAAGAAATCTCTGAAGATGATGAACGACGTGCTCAAGACATCGTGCAGAAATTGACGGATCGTTGCGTTGTTGAAATCGACAAAATGATCGTGCAAAAAGAAGCCGAGATCATGACGGTGTAAACCGCCATTACTATGGCCCTGAGCTCAACGATCGATATTCCTGCAACCACAGCTGTTCCGCAACATGTTGCCATCATTATGGATGGCAACGGAAGGTGGGCAGCCAAACGTCTCTTACCACGCACTGCAGGTCATGCGCGCGGTGTTCAATCCGTGCGTTCAGCAGTAGAGTCCTGCGGAAAGCTTGGCGTTCGTTATTTAACTCTGTTTGCTTTCAGCTCTGAAAACTGGCGGCGGCCTGCCGATGAAGTTTCTTTGCTCATGCGCTTGTTTGTTCAAGCCATTGAGCGTGAGGTCTCCCGGCTGCAGGAGCAAGGCGTTCGACTTCGCGTGATTGGCGACCTTTCGGCTTTTGAACCGCATCTTCAGCAACTCATCATACAAGCTCAAGAAAAGACCGCACATAACGACAAACTTCACCTGACGATTGCCGCAAATTACGGTGGACGATGGGATATGTTGCAAGCAACCCGAAAAATGCTGCAAAACAATCCCGATTATGGCGTGCATCCCGAGCGCATTGATGAGCCAGCACTTGCACAACACCTTTCAATGGCTTGGGCGCCAGAGCCAGATTTGTTTATCAGAACAGGCGGCGAACAACGCGTTTCGAATTTTTTAATCTGGCAGTTGGCTTATACCGAGTTGTTTTTTACTGATTGTTATTGGCCAGATTTTGACATCGATGAGTTAAAAAAATCGTTTGAGTGGTACCGCAATCGTGAGCGCCGCTTTGGTCGTACTAGCGCACAATTACATACTGATTCACCTCTCTAAGACACATGCTCAAACATCGTATCCTCACGGCTATCGTTTTGTTTGTGATTTTAGCGATCGTATTGTCTGCACATTCAGCTTTGCCTTTTCTTGTATTTATAGCGATCACCTGTGCTCTTGCTGGTTGGGAGTGGACGCGTATTACTTTGGAGCGTTCCTCTGTTTGGCCCCCCATTTTTGGGATCGGCCTTTTGTTACTCACACTCGCTCAGGCGTATTTTTGGCTTACGCAAGAGTCGGGCAATACTGTGGTTGTTCAGCTTTGTGCTTTGATAAGCGTTTACTTCTGGTTCACTGCCGTCAGTCGCGCGCTTTATCAGGCACAGGTCACGACGAGAGCCGCTCCGATGGGTTGGAGTGTCTTTGCTTGCATCACATTGTTCGCGACGTGGGGGGCTTTAGCCGATCGATATCAAGAACATGGCGTTTTTTATATCCTCACTCTGCTCATTGTGATTTGGGTGGCAGATATTGCCGCTTATTTCGTTGGACGCGCTGTCGGTCGTCACAAACTGGCGCCTAGTATTAGCCCTGGTAAAACCCGCGAAGGCGCCATGGCGGGTATTGCGGGTGTTGTGATTTGGCTTCTTGTCTCAGCGCAATGGCCAGAAAGTTTTGGTGCCGATTTAATGCGTCGCTGGGGACTTTTCGGCTCTATTGTGCTGGCTATTTTGCTTGCGATCTTCTCAATTTCTGGTGATCTTTTCGAGTCATTACTCAAGCGAAGGGCAGGGGTTAAAGACTCGAGTCAGCTTCTTCCTGGTCATGGTGGTGTTTTTGACCGCATAGATGCTGTTGTGGCGGTTGTGCCACTCGCATACCTGCTGACTGGGGGATGGAAACTTTGAATCCCGCACGCATCACAATTCTCGGCTCTACGGGATCGATTGGTCACAATACCCTTGATGTGATCGCGCGTCATCCAGAACGCTTTGTCGTGTACGCGCTTTCCGCACATTCGCGAATAGAAAAGCTTGCTGCTCAGGCATTGGAAACTGGGGCGCGAATAGTGATTGTGCCCAATGATCTTGCTGCTGATTTATTTAAAAAATCTTGGCCTGTGGGAGTTGCTTCTCCTGAAATCCGCGTTGGGCAACAAGCCCTCGTTGATACTGCGTCTGATCACGAGACGGATGTTGTGATGGCCGCCATCGTTGGGGCGGCTGGACTGCCTTCAGCTTTGGCCGCTGCGCGAGCCGGCAAGCGAGTTTTGCTTGCAAACAAAGAAGCACTGGTTGCTGCAGGCTCATTATTTATGGCTGCAGTCAAGCAGAGTGGGGCTGAACTCCTACCCATTGATAGCGAACATAACGCGATTTTTCAGTGTTTACCCCACGATGGCAGGGCGAGTGCTCCAACCTGTCCTAGCGCGGGCGTCAGAAGATTGATCTTAACGGCATCAGGAGGGCCATTTCGAACAAAGAAATGGGCCGAACTGAAGCATGTCACGCCTGAACAGGCCTGCGCCCACCCCAACTGGAGTATGGGAAAAAAAATCTCAGTAGACTCCGCAACCATGCTCAACAAAGGGCTTGAGGTCATTGAAGCGCACTGGTTGTTTGCAATGCCAGCAGACCGTATTCATGTCGTCATACACCCTCAAAGTGTTGTCCACTCGATGGTAGAGTACGAGGACGGTTCAGTGATCGCACAGTTAGGTCAGCCTGATATGCGCACTCCTATTGCCTATGGCTTAGGATTTCCTGAACGGATATCATCCGGTGTCGGTGTTCTTGATTTGGCGCTTGCCGGTAGGCTAGATTTTGAACAACCAGATCTTGAACAGTTTCCCTGTCTCAAATTATCTTTTGAGGCATTACGAAGCGGACAAGGCTCATGCATCACACTCAATGCAGCCAATGAAATAGCTGTCGCCTCTTTTTTGGATGGAAAATTGTCGTATACAAGTATTGCGACTTTGATTGAAAATACGCTGACTTGGCATGCGGGACGACCCCGTTGGACCCTGAATTCGCTTGAGGATGTCATGGCGCTAGATGCCGAAGTCCGCCGGTATGCTGCGCAATGGATATCTACCTAGCTTGAGGTGATGCACGGATAGCCTGTGCATGAGTTTGAGTATTTAACGATTTTTTGGCTAGGACTATGCTTACGACACTTCTTTCTTTTTTTGTGACCCTTGGCATTCTCATCACCTTTCATGAGCTGGGTCATTATTGGGTCGCACGCTGGTGCGGCGTTCGAGTTTTGCGCTTTTCAATTGGATTCGGCAAGGTTTTAATTAAGCGTGTCGACAAAAATGGGACCGAATGGGCGCTATCGGCGATCCCTTTGGGTGGTTACGTCAAAATGCTCGACCAGGACGATTTAGCGCCAACGAAAGTGAGCGCTGCCTCAAGTTCTCCAGGTCCAGTGTTGGAGTCGACCGATCATGATCCACGTGGCACCAGTTTCCAATCACAGCCGGTATCCAGAAGGTTCGCCATTGTCGCTGCAGGACCTTTGTTTAACCTTTTGTTGGCCGTCATACTTTATGCAGGGATCAATCTCGCGGGAACTGCAGAACCCGAAGCGATTTTGGCTCAACCGACGATCAATTCACCCGCTGCACAAGCAGGTCTCCAGGGTGGTGACAAAATTATCGCCATCAATCAAACACCCGTCGCCTCCTGGCCGCAACTCCGCTGGAACTTATTACAACGACTCGCTGACGGCGGAGAAACTCAAATCACGGTAGAGCAAGGTGGCGCCCAGCTCAACCGCACACTCAAGCTGCCAACACTTGCGGACCCGTCACAGGCCGATCCAATGAGAGATTTAGGTCTGGGTCTTGCGAGCGGACCTCCCTTTGTTCGCGGAATCGTAACGGGTAGCATTGCTCAACGCGTGGGACTCGAACCACAAGACAGAATTGTCCGAATCGGAGAGATTGATCATCCAGATACTGGAACTCTAGTCCGAACGATTCAGCAGCATGCGGGTCGTGAGATTGTCATTGACGTTGAACGTGGTCAACAAAAAATTAAGTTTTCTTTGATTCCTGCTCCGTTTACCCTTGAAAATGGACAGGTTGTTGGTCGTGCAGGTATTCAAATTGGCGCCGATGTCGCGATGGTCAATGTCAGTTATGGACCGATTGACAGTTTGATTCAAGGTGCTGTTAAAACCTTTGATACGGCATGGTTTTCACTGCGCATGATGGGGCGGATGATCACAGGCGATGTTTCGCTTAAAAATATTAGTGGACCTGTCACTATTGCTGACTATGCAGGACAGTCCGCCAAGATTGGCTGGGCTGCATACATCTCATTTTTAGCGCTCGTCAGCGTGAGCCTTGGCATTCTTAATCTCCTACCCATCCCTATGCTAGATGGAGGGCATCTACTGTATTATCTCTGGGAGATGGTTCGTGGCAAACCTGTTTCAGCGAATGTCATGGAGTGGGGCCATAAAATTGGCTTGTCCTTGCTGGCGGGCTTAATGGGCCTTGCTTTGTTTAATGATTTCATTCGCATTTTTACCTAAGGCCGTTCTGACTTAAAATCAACAAAACGCTGTTTTTTCAGCACAATATTCACCTATACAAAAGATATTTGAGGATTACCCGGGATGCTCGTTCGTTTGCCATATCTGTTCGACAAAGCCCTGCGCTTGATGACGCATGCCTTGTGTCAGGTGCTTTTGTTGGCATCGCTGCTTATTCCTTTTGGTGTGCAAGCCTTCGAACCTTTCGTGGTGAGCGATATTCGGGTCGAAGGCATGCAGCGCACAGAGCCAGGTTCGATCTTTGCACAGCTCCCCTTTAAAGTTGGCCAGCCATTTACTGAAGCGCTCGCCACAGAATCGATTAGAAAACTTTATGCAACAGGTCTTTATGCTGACGTTCGCATTCAGACCGCAAATCGTGTTGTGGTTGTTGCGGTCCAAGAGCGTCCAACGATTGCCGCGATCACGTTTACGGGGATGAAAGAGTTCGAGACAGAGGCCATCATTGGCAATCTCAAACAAGTGGGTTTTGCGCAAGGCCGTGTGTTTGACCAATCCATGCTTGAGCAAGCACAGTTTGAGTTGCGTCAAGCGTATCTCAATAAAGGAAAGTACGCGGTTGAAATCTCGCCAACCGTCACCCCTTTGCCACGCAATCGAGTCGGTATCGACTTTAACCTGTTCGAAGGCAGTGTTGCACGTATTCGTGAAATCAATGTTGTTGGAAACACCGCCTTTACTCAGAGCAGGTTACGCGACTTGATGTCTCTGACCACCCCTGGTTGGATAACTTGGTACACCGACTCCGATAAGTACTCTCGAGAAAAGCTTGAAAAAGACGTCGAAGCCATTAAATCCTTTTATCTTGATCGCGGCTATCTTGAGTTCAAAATTGAACCTCCCCAAGTTTCTATCTCCGGTGACCGCAAAGACATTTTCATTACATTAACAATTACTGAAGGTAAGCCCTACACAGTTTCTGATGTCAAACTTGCGGGTGACTTATTAGGGCTTGAAAGTGAAATCAAGCAATTGGTTCAGTTAAAACCGGGGCAAATTTTTTCCGGCACTAAAACAAATGCGACGGCTAAAGGCATTTCTGATTATCTGGGTGGTTTAGGTTATGCATTTGCCAACGTCAATCCCAACCCAGTGCTTAATCGCGAAAATCAAACAGCGGAAGTCACTTTTTACATTGATCCGAGTCGACGTGTATATGTTCGTCGGATCCAAGTCGTTGGGAATCATCGCTCCAAGGATGAGGTGATACGCCGTGAAGTGCGTCAGACTGAAGCTGCTTGGTATGATGGAGGAAAAATTAAATTATCACGGGATCGACTTGACCGTGTTGGATACTTTAAAGAAGTCAAAGTAGGAACCGAACCTGTCCCTGGGTCACCAGATCAGGTCGATATCAATTTGACCGTTGAAGAAAAGCCAACGGGTATGCTGAATTTAGGAATCGGTTACGGACAAGTCGACGGAGTCATTTTGTCTGCGGGTATTTCCGAAGAAAACGTCTTTGGTAGCGGTACTAATCTGACGCTCAACCTCAACACAGGAGCATCCAACCGCAGCGTTGTTTTGGCTCATACTGATCCGTACTTTACCAATGACGGCGTGAGTCGCACGAGTTCGATTTACTATCGCACGATAACGCCTTACTCAAATAACCCAGGTAACTATAAAGTCACAACGGGTGGTATTGGTTTGAATTTCGGTGTACCTATCAGCGAATTTAATCGGATTTTCTTAGGTGTCAACCTTGAACGAAATTCGATCGGTTTGTTTGATAACTCTCCACTGGCTTATCGCGAATACGTGAGAGATTATGGTGAGACAACGACGGCCGCGATTTTGAATTTGGGTTGGTCAAAAGACAATCGTGACAGCGCCCTGAGTCCGACCAAGGGCTCCTTTACTCGGCTCAAGCTCGATGTCGGCACAGGCAGCTTGGATTACTATATGTTTGGTGCGCAACACCAGACTTATATTCCAGTCGGCCGCGACTTTACTCTCGCATTGAATGGGATGTTTGACTTCGGTAATAGTTACAAGACTGATTATCCCTATCCCATCATTAAAAACGTCTACGCCGGCGGTATCGGTACTGTCAGAGGGTATTCACAGAACTCTCTCGGCCCAACTGATCCTTTGACCGGTACGTATTTGGGCGGATCCAAACGGGTGGTGGGTAATGTTCAGTTTTACCTCCCATTCCCCGGGACCCAGCAAGATCGTTCACTGCGTTGGTTTGCATTCGCTGATGGAGGTCAGGTTTTTGGTACTGACGGTTTTGGCAATGACACCGCCATTGACTTTGGCCAGATGCGATACTCTGCAGGTATCGGCCTGTCTTGGATTTCGCCTTTGGGACCACTCCAGTTATCCTTTGCCAGGCCGTTGAACTCCAAGCCGGGTGACAATACGCAAATCTTCCAATTTCAAATCGGAACAGGTTTCTAAAGATTTAGATCGTACTTTTTAGTGGCACAATACCAATCTGTATTCGTTTATCGAGAGAATTTAATAATGGTTGCAACTTCCTTCCCCCAGTTACAAATGCGCGCTTCGCCTATTGGCTTGGTCAAACACCCCTTGGCATGGATCATCGCTTTTTCATGCGTCATGTTCGCTGTGGTCTCGGGTAATGTTGCACATGCGCAGGGTTCTAAGATCGGCTTTGTCAACACTGAGCGAATTTTGAGAGATTCTGCGCCTGCCAAAACTGCCCAAACAAAAATTGAAACCGAATTTAAGAAACGCGAAGAAGAAATTCAGCGACTCGGCAATAATCTGCGCACTGCTGCTCAAAAATTTGAAAAAGACGCGCCTGTTCTTTCTGAATCTGATCGCAATAAGCGTCAGCGCGAATTGGCCAATATCGATGCAGACCTTCAGCGTAAGCGTCGCGAACTCCAAGAAGACTTTAACCGTCGCCGCAATGAAGAGTTCGCGACGATCATCGAGCGCGCCAATACAGCGATCAAGCTTATCGCTGAAAAAGACAATTACGATATGATTCTGCAGGATGCAGTCACTGTTAACCCACGTATTGATATTACTGACAAGGTGATTCAAGCGTTGGGTGCCAAATAATAAGATCAACGTATGCCCGTCCTGTTAGACCCTGCACGGGCACCTCTTCTCTCTGAACTTTTACGTGCCGTTCCCGGCGGCTTAGTTCAAAATGTGGTGTCTGCGGGTCTTGATAATGATCCACGTATTGCCGGTTTAGGCTCTCTTGCGCATGCGAGGGAGCTTGAGATCTCCTTTATTGTCCATCCTAAATATCTTGATCACTTAGCAAGCACCCGCGCTTGCGCGGTGATTGTTCTTCCTGAAATCGAAGAAAAGCTCGCTCAAACATCCCCAGTCCCTCAATTTACGCGTATTGTCTGTAGGCATCCCTATCTTCTTTACGCACGAATCTCTCAATGGTTCGAATGGGCGAGTCGGCCGTCTTATGAGCCTGGCATTCATGCGACTGCAGTCGTTGACCCTACGGCGATCATTTCCCCAAGTGCACGCATTGGCCCCCATGCGGTCATCGGAGCACGTTGTGTTGTAGGGGCAATGTCTCAGATTGGCGCAGGTTGTTTTTTAGGTGACGATGTCGAGATCGGCTCTTCCTCTATCCTATATCCTCGCGTCTCTATTTATTATGGCGTCAAAGTGGGTGATCGAGCGATCATCCATAGCGGTGTCGTACTAGGAGCGGACGGCTTTGGTTTTGCACCCGATCCAAGCCTTTCAAAAGGTGCTTGGGGGAAAATTCCACAGTTAGGCGTTGTGCTGATCGGTCATGACGTAGAGATTGGCGCCAACACAACCATTGACAGAGGAGCGCTCGATAACACCATCATTGGAGATGGTGTCAAAATCGACAACCAAGTCATGATTGGTCACAATTGCGTGATTGGTGCGCATACCGCGATTGCCGCATGTGTGGGTATCGCTGGATCGACCGCGATTGGGTCACGTTGCACGATTGGCGGGATGGCCGGCGTTTCAGGTCATCTCGTGATTGGTGATGATGTGCATATCTCAGGCGGAACTGGCATTATCGCGAGTATTGATCAACCGGGGCGTTATACCGGTGTTTACCCCTATGCAGAACACAAAGAATGGCAGCGAAATGCTGCGGTTATCACACAGTTATCTGGGCTGCGCAAGCGGGTCAGAGCACTTGAGCGCGACAGCATCTAGGATAAGTTATGCAACTTGATATTAAAAGTATTCTCGACAGACTTCCTCATCGCTATCCGATGTTGTTGATTGATCGCGTGATCGACATGGTGCCGGGAAAGTCGATCAAGGCGCTTAAAAATGTATCCATTAACGAGCCTTTTTTTGCAGGACATTTCCCTCATCATCCAGTGATGCCAGGTGTGCTGATTCTTGAGGCCATGGCACAAGCCGCTGCAATATTTTCTTTTGCTGATGAGGCAGGCCTCAAACCCAAAGATGAAGAGACTTTGTATTATTTTGTTGGAATTGATGGCGCTCGATTTCGCAAACCTGTATTACCAGGTGATCAACTGCACATTGAGGTTGTTGCCGAGCGCTTAGGTCGCAGTATTTGTAAATATCAAGGTCATGCCTTTGTTGATGGACAAGTCGTCGCTGAGGCTAAGTTGATGTGTGCTGTCAGACCAATGGAATAATAAATGGCTGCAATCATCCATCCGACCGCTCTCGTTGACCCCAAAGCGCATTTACACCCTTCGGTTTCAGTCGGGGCTTACTCCATCATCGGACCGGGTGTCCGTATCGGTGCTGATACGATTATTGGTCCTCATTGCATCATTGATGGTGAGACGACCATTGGTCAAGGCAATCATTTTTATCGTTTTTGCTCGATTGGGGGCATGCCTCAGGACAAAAAATATGCAGGCGAGCCCACCCAACTTGTCATGGGTGATCGCAATATGGTGCGTGAATACGTCACAATTAATACCGGCACAGTTCAGGACGGCGGTGTGACTCGACTTGGTTCGGACAACTGGATCATGGCCTATGTCCATGTCGCGCACGACTGTCAGATTGGCAACCAAACGATTCTTGCCAATGGCGTTCAAATGGGTGGTCATGTCCACATCGGTGATTGGGCCATCGTCGGTGGTCTTGCTGCTGTACACCAGTTTGGCAAGATCGGCGCACACAGCATGACAGGCGGTCAAAGCGCGCTTCATATGGATATTCCTCCTTATGTGATGGGCTCTGGCAATCCTTGCGTCCCGGTTGGTATTAATGTCGAAGGGCTTAAACGCCGTGGGTTTTCTCCTGAGTCAATTAGTGCACTGCGCGATGCCTACAAGATTATTTATAGACGTGGTTTAAGCCTCAGCGATGCTTGCGCTGAAATTCGCAACAGACAACAACTTGAACCTGCTGTTGCCCAAGCGCTTCAACCCTTGCTCGACTTTGTAGAGGCGAGTGCGCGCGGCATCATTCGACCATGACGTGGCGCCTTGGGCTCATTGCGGGCGAGCCCTCGGGTGACATCATCGCCGCTAAAGTATTGGCAGGACTTAAACAAGCAGATCCCTTGGTTCGCCCAGAAGGAATTGGCGGTCCGCATTTGGCGGCCGAAGGTTTGAATGTCTGGCATCCTATGCATGCGCTTAGTGTCTTTGGATATGTGGATGCCATCAAGCGTTTACCTTCTTTATTTCATATTTATCAAAATGTTAAAAACCGCTGGTTGCGAGAGCCACCTTCTGTTTTTTTAGGGGTCGACGCCCCAGACTTTAATTTACGTTTGGAGCATCGCTTGCGTAAGGCGGGTGTCCCGACGGTACATTTTGTAGGTCCGTCGATTTGGGCTTGGCGCTACGAGCGCATTCATTACATTCGTGAAGCTGTTTCTCACATGCTCGTATTGTTTCCTTTCGAAGAGGCTATTTACAAAAAAGAAGGTATTCCTGTTACCTATGTCGGTCATCCCATGGCCGATGCGATTGCGATAGAACCAGATCAACAAGCAGCGCGCACGCGCCTGGGGCTAGATCAACAAGCGAGAGTGATTGCGGTTTTACCTGGTAGCCGAGCTTCAGAGATCAAACTGATTGCTCCAAGATTTTTACAAACAGCCCAACGCTTACAAAAGCATGATCCTTCTCTACAGTTCGTTGTCCCCATGGTCAATGAGCAGCGAGAGCGCGAATTCAAGGTTTTTTTAACGCAATATCCTGTTAATCATTTGCAAATCGTGAGGTCGCAACCCCAAGCAATCGGCATGGCTGATCCGATCGCCTGGTCTGTTCTTGAGGCGTGTGACGTTGCGCTCGTTGCAAGTGGAACCGCAACGCTCGAAACGGCGCTGTTTAAAAAACCCATGGTGATTTCCTATGCAGTCTCACCCTTAGTGCGCAAAATCATGGCCTGGAAGTCAGGGCAGGAACGTCCTTATTTACCTTGGGTGGGTTTGCCTAATGTCTTGCTCAACGACTTTGTCGTGCCCGAACTGATTCAAGAGGATGCCACACCCGAAAAGTTGGCGCAGGAACTTTTGGCTTTATTAAATGACGCGAATCGTTGTGAGCGCATCAGTCGTCGTTTTACTGAAATGCATCAGACGCTGCGTTGCAATACACCTTTGCGCGTGGCTCAGGTTATTGAGTCGATCGCCCTCAATCGTCATTAAATCAAATGGCAAAATCAACTCCGCATGCCTCTCAAGCCAGTCTTTTTGATTTGCAGAAAGAAACGACGCTTTATGCCGCTGGCGTTGATGAGGCGGGTCGGGGTCCGCTGGCAGGCGATGTTTACGCGGCCGCTGTGATTCTCGATCGTCGTCATCCAATCGATGGTCTTGCTGATTCAAAAATTCTGTCAGAGAAAAAACGCGAGCTTCTCGCCGAACATATCAAAGCGTATGCTCTGTGTTGGTCAGTGAGCATGGCCACTGTTGAGGAAATTGATCGCTTGAATATTTTACAAGCGACGCTTCTGGCGATGAAACGTGCTGTTGAAGGGCTTTCTATTCAGCCTGAACTCGCGTGGGTCGATGGTAATCAGCCGCCTCGTTTGAGCTGCCGAGTTCAAACCATCATCAAAGGTGACGCGCTGATTCCAGCGATATCGGCTGCGTCTATTCTTGCAAAAACAGCAAGAGATCATGATCTAAAACGTCTTCACCTCCTCTATCCGCAATACGCATTCGATCAGCACAAAGGCTACGGAACAGCACTACATATGGCACGACTTAAGCAGTATGGCCCGAGTCCAGTACATCGGCGCAGTTTTGCGCCAGTGCGCGCTTGTTTGGAAACAACATGAAACATATCGAGTCCCGCTCTAATGCACTTTATAAGCAGCTCTACAAATGGCAGTCAAGCGCTGGTAGAAGAGATGAACCTATTTTGCTTGAAGGCATACATCTATGCGAATCTTGGCTCGCCTTGGGCAAACAACCTAAATATGCCATTTTCGATCTTGAGCGTGTGTCCCAGTCGCAGCTATCCGGTTTAATCGAAAAATTAAATCCAGACGTATGCCTCACGATGTCTGGATCTCTGCTTAGCAACCTCTCCAGCGTTGATACGGATCAAGGTGTATTGTTTGTCGCGCAACCAACGATTCATCCGATTCCAGAAAAAATAGTTGAAACCATCGTATTGCTAGATCGACTGCAGGATCCCGGCAATGTAGGTGCTATTTTACGAACCTGCGCTGCTGCAGGCATCAAGCGTGTGTTTGCTTCTGTTGGTACAGCAGGATTGTGGTCGCCCAAGGTGCTGCGTAGTGCTCAAGGCGCGCATTTCCTATTGAAGCTGCATGAACAGACTGATCTGAAAAGTCTGTCGTCCTCTTTGGCAGTGCCCATGATTGTGACAACACTTGAGGATGCGGGTGATCTCTACATGACAGCCTTACCTAAACATGCAGCTTGGGTATTCGGTAACGAAGGTCAAGGAGTCAACCCTGAACTTCTTGCACGCGCCGACCTACGCATCAAAATCATGCATGATCGCGCTGTCGAATCCCTGAACGTCACCGTGGCCTCTGCCATTTGCTTGTTTGAACAACGACGTCAACACCACCTCGCTCAATAAACGAAGCACATTTGATCAATACGCGGAATGTCGATCTAGTCCAACATCATGCAATACCGTAGTCGAGATTTCCTCGATCGACTTGGTGGTGGTTGAGAGCATAGGGATGGACTCTCTGCGCATCAGGCGTTCAGCTTCTGCGACTTCGTGACGACATTGGAGGAGTGAAGCATAAAGACTGTCAGGACGACGCTCTTGGCGCACCTCCATCAGGCGTTCTGGTTGAATCGTGAGTCCAAAGAGCTTTGCTCGAAAGGGCATCAACGTTGAGGGGAGAGCGCCTCGGTCGAAATCCTCCGGAATCAATGGGAAATTAGCGGCCTTGACCCCGTATTGCATCGCCAGATAGAGGCTTGTTGGGGTTTTTCCACAGCGAGAGACACCAATCAAGATCACGTCAGCCTGAGCGAGTCCGGATACAAATTGTCCATCATCATGTGCCAGACTGAAATTGATGGCTTCGATACGATTTCTGTATTGCATCGAGCTAGCGGCTTTGTGGGATTTACCGATTGAATGACTCGATTTCATACCTAGATTATGTTCGAGAGGCTCTACAAAGGCACCAAACAAATCTAAAAACAAAGCATTGGCGAGCTTGACTCGTCCTAACACATCAGGATTGACGAGTGTTGTAAAGACAATCGGGGCAGTTCCTTGATCTGCGGCGCAGCGATTAATACGCTGCACCACGGCATCTGCCTTTTCAACAGAGTCAATAAATGGCACTCGGACCTGTCTAAACGTCACTGACTCAAACTGGGATAGGACGGAGTGACTAAAGGTTTCTGCAGTGATACCCGTTCCATCTGAAATAATGAAAACAGTCCGTTCGGTTACGCTCATATTCATTTCAGAAGGTCCAAAGTCAGAGTCTTGAGTAGTATAATGCAGCGCAACATGAGCTCGTTCGATTGTCACCCTAAAACGGCCAAGGCAAGTTTGGTGAGTACCCGTAAGCATTCGTAAGCACCCGTAAGCACCTGCATGCACGCATTTTTATAACATTGCTGCGAAACGAAACGCTGACTGTTCTCACCAAACTCGCTTTCTCACATTGTAAAAGGGTGACTTTCATGTCATATATCGTGTCTTTTGAGCAGCTCCGTATGACGGATGTTGACTCTGTTGGAGGAAAGAACGCCTCTTTAGGCGAAATGATTAGCCAGCTTTCAGATGCTGGAGTACGTGTACCTGGCGGCTTTGCCACCACTGCGCAGGCCTTCCGTGACTTTCTGTCCGGAACAGGTCTTGACGTCCGTATTGCTGAGCGCCTTTCTACACTCAATCCTGAGGATGTTCGCGAACTTGCTTTGGCAGGGGGACAGATTCGTCAGTGGATTGTTGAGGCACCTTTGCCAGATCTGTTGCACTCAGATATTAAAAAAGCGTTTACCTTGCTTGATACAGAGGGTAACGGTTCTTTTGCCGTGCGTTCCTCGGCCACAGCTGAAGACTTACCCGATGCTTCTTTTGCGGGTCAACAAGAAACTTTTCTAAACGTTGTCGGCATCGACGACATCATTGACAAAATTCGTCATGTTTTTGCATCGCTCTATAACGACCGTGCGATTTCCTATCGTGTTCACAAGGGCTATGCCCATGCGGATGTCGCACTTTCCGCCGGCATTCAACGTATGGTGCGCTCTGACAAAGGCAGCGCGGGTGTGATGTTTACCCTCGACACCGAGTCCGGTTTCGAGGATGTTGTTTTTATCACCTCTTCTTACGGCTTAGGTGAAACAGTCGTCCAGGGTGCGGTCAATCCTGATGAGTTTTACGTCTTTAAGCCGACGCTTGCATCGGGGCATTATCCAATTGTCAATCGGCGGATCGGCTCCAAATTGATCAAAATGGAATTTGATCCTACGCGAGCCAAGGGGCTGGCGGTTCGCACCGTGGACGTGCCTGTCTCTGAACGCAATCGCTTTTCGCTCACGGATGATGAAGTCAACGAACTCGCGCGTTACGCTGTCATTATTGAAAAGCACTATCAGCGCCCCATGGATATTGAGTGGGGACGAGATGGCGTCGATGGCAAAATCTATATCCTCCAAGCACGCCCTGAGACGGTCAAGTCACAGCAAGGTCACAGTGATATCCAACAACGCTACAAGTTAAAAGCAACGGGTAAAGTGATCGTGACGGGTCGCGCGATTGGTCAGAAGATCGGCTCGGGCCCTGTCCGTATCGTCAGCGATCTTTCTGAAATGGACAAAGTGCAGGCTGGGGATGTATTGGTCACCGATATGACGGATCCCAATTGGGAGCCTGTGATGAAACGTGCATCGGCCATCGTGACGAATCGGGGTGGTCGCACTTGTCATGCCGCCATCATTGCGCGTGAGCTTGGCATTCCGGCTGTCGTAGGCTGCGCGGATGCAACCGATCGCTTAATAGAAGGTCAGCAAGTCACCGTTTCATGCGCAGAAGGTGACGAGGGCAGAGTCTACGATGGCTTGATCGAGACTGAAATCGAAGAGGTCCGACGCGGTGCGATGCCGGATATTGGCCTCAAAATCATGATGAACGTCGGTAACCCACAATTGGCCTTTGACTTTTCTCAGATCCCTAACCACGGTGTGGGTCTGGCTCGTCTTGAGTTCATTATCAATAACAATATTGGTATCCATCCAAAAGCTGTACTGGACTATCCAAACGTCGATGCTGAGCTCAAAATCGCAGTCGAGTCGGCGGCTCGTGGCCACTCCAGCCCACGCGCTTTTTTTGTTGACAAACTTGCGGATGGTATCGCGACGATTGGTGCTGCGTTCTATCCCAAGCCTGTCATTGTTAGATTGTCTGATTTCAAGTCGAATGAATATCGCAAGCTTGTAGGCGGATCACGCTATGAGCCCGAAGAAGAAAATCCAATGCTGGGATTTCGCGGTGCCTCACGCTATATATCCGCAGATTTTGCAGAGTGTTTCAAAATGGAATGCGAAGCACTCAAGCGTGTACGTGAAGAGATGGGGCTCACAAACGTCGAAATCATGGTGCCTTTTGTTCGAACCGTTAAGCAAGCCGAACGCGTGATTCAGCTCTTGGCTTCTCACGGTTTGGTGCGGGGTCAGCATGGCTTGCGCATCATCATGATGTGTGAGGTTCCCTCAAACGCAATTTTGGCTGAACAGTTTCTCGAGCATTTTGATGGGTTTTCGATCGGTTCGAACGATATGACACAACTGACGTTGGGACTGGATCGCGACTCTGGAATGGAGTTACTCGCCCTTGACTTTGACGAACGTGATGAGGCTGTCAAATTCATGCTCCAACGCGCGATTCAGGCGTGTTTGAAGGCAGGCAAATACGTCGGCATTTGTGGTCAAGGACCGAGCGACTATGCAGATTTTGCGATCTGGTTGAAAAACGAAGGCATTTTGTCAATATCGCTTAATCCTGATACCGTTGTCGACACTTGGAAAAAGCTTGCGGAATAGACGAGTCTAAAGAATGACTGGGTCCCTCGATCAAGAAGGGGCCCAGTTTATTGAGTGGTGCAATTGATTAGTCTCTTGTTCTCGTGTCATGTTTCATCAGACGCTCTTTTTCACGAGCCCAGTCTTTTTCTTGGGCTGCATCGCGCTTGTCATGAAGTTTTTTACCTTTTCCAAGTCCGAAGTCGAGCTTGATGCGACCGTTCTTAAAATGTAGATTGATAGGAACAAGTGCAAAGCCTCGTTGTTCTACTTTGCCAATCAACTTGCTGATTTCTTCGGCTTTTAGCAAAAGCTTTCGTGTCCGCATTGCATCCGGATGGATGTGCGTGGAGGCAGAATGTAAAGGACTGATGTGCATACCCAGCAACCAAAGTGCGCCATCAAGAACCACAACATAGCTTTCTTTGAGTTGGGCTCTACCCGCACGAATGGCTTTGACTTCCCAGCCCTGAAGCACGAGACCTGCCTCAAAGCGCTCTTCGATGGTGTAGTCGTGAAAAGCCTTCCGGTTTTCAATAATACTCATAAGATCCCTGCGTCACTGACGCATATGCAACAAAACAATCGGTATTGGATGACCGACAGACTAAACTGCTTTTAAACACTCAATCATAACGAAAAATCGTTATGATTCTGGTTACTAAATTTTTCAAAAATTACAGACGTTAAGCTCCAACCTTCAGGCGCTCAGCGATAAAGTCGACATCGGGCTGTCATGGTTTTTTCCTCGCTGGTCTTTTTATATCTGTTTTTGCCGGTCTGCCTCATTATCTACTATTTGATAGGCTCAAAGATCGGTCGACGCACGGAACACGGCGGTTTAGCAGATCACAGCTATGCCACCCAAGCTCAAAATCTGATCTTAGTGGCGTCCAGTTTCTTTTTTTACGGCTGGGGAGAACCAATATGGGTGGTTCTACTCATACTGAGCTCCTCTGTAGGTTGGCTCGTTGGACTTTGGTTAGAAGGTTGCAAAACAGTTTTTGGAAAAAAAATCGCCGTCACGTTCGCTATCTTGGCGAACTTAGGTTTGCTGGCTATTTTCAAGTACAGCGACTTTATTGTTGAAAATATTAATTATGCTTTTATTACTGGGCTTGATAACCCCGGATTCGCACTACCCATCGGCATCTCTTTTTATAGCTTTCAAATTCTCTCATATGTTGTCGATGTTTATCGAGGCGAGGTCAGGGCGCAAAGAAAATTTCTAGATTTTCTTTTATATGTCAGCCTCTTTCATCAACTTGTCGCAGGTCCGATCGTGCGTTATGTGCACATCGCCAATGAAATTAATCACCGCGTCCATACCTGGAGCGACTTCAGTCACGGACTGCATCGTGTATGCGTGGGTCTCTTTAAAAAAGTGTTCATCGCGAACGTAGCGGGGGAGTGGGCTCAACGCACGCTTGGGGGTGACTTATCCACCTTGTCAGTCGCCGATGCTTGGCTTGGACTAGCCATGTTTACGATTCAAATCTATTTTGATTTTTCAGCATATTCAGATATGGCAATTGGTTTAGGAATGATGTTTGGATTCCACTATAGAGAGAATTTTAACTATCCATACATCGCCAAATCGGTCACGGATTTCTGGCGACGCTGGCATATTTCTCTCGGTACTTTTTTTAGAGACTATGTCTATATCCCTCTGGGAGGGAATCATCGCTGGGGGTTACGCAATTTATTCATCGTTTGGGCACTCACAGGTTTCTGGCATGGCGCAAGTTGGAATTTCATGCTGTGGGGGCTTTACTTTGGTGTATGGATTGCTCTCGAAAGACTATTCATAGAACGCTTACTACAAGCTCTTCCGGTTGCGATCAGTCATTTTTATCTGATGTTTATCGTGACGCTTGGTTGGGCGTTGTTTTACTTTACTGACTTGTCGCGCCTGACAACTTTTTTGCACATCATTTTTGGTTATACCGATGCAGAGATGACAGGTATCACAACAATGAGTGATTTATCCTCGCATGCGCTCTGGCTTGTATTGGCCGTGCTTTGGTGTATGCCCCTTGGGCGATGGTTTCAAGACAACATCCAGTGGCTTCGCTTCGAGCGATGGCGTCCTAGTACACAATCTTTCGTTTTATTGATCGTGGACTCGATATTGCTTGCTTCATCCACAGCGCTTTTAGTGGGTCAAAGCTACAACCCCTTTATCTATTTTAGGTTCTAGCGATGCAAGCAGACTCTAAAATATCATTGAATAAGTATCAGAGTTCGTCTCGATTTCATGCCTTGATGCTGATCGGCGTTGTCATTTTTGTTGGTATTCTTTTTGTCTATACATTTCGCTTTAATCAGGAAGTGTCTCAGGTAGAAAATCGGCGCCTTGCGCAGTGGCCGGCTCTTAACAAGGAAAGTGTATTGAATGGACAGTTTGCCCAAGGCGTAGAGACCTATGTCGCTGACCATTTTCCTGGACGTGCTTGGCTGACTGAAGTGGCCTTTATGATTCGAACCTATCGTGGTGTTGAGCTCAAAAATCGCGTGATTCAAGTTAAAGATGTGGAAACCGCTTTCGATAACGTGAGTCAATGGGCCGTCGCAGAAATTGTGCCTGAGGTGATCGCGATCTCTGAGATTTCCTCTGAAAGCGATTTTTTTGTTGCAGATGAAAATGAACATGTGGGGATTGTTATTAAGCCCAAAGCAGCCCCTCAACAAAAACCTCTTAATGTCGTAGGAGGCGTGCTTTTATATGAGGGACAAGCACTGTTTATGTTTCAAGGTACAGACCGTGGTGCACAAGGCTACGCCAACGCGGTGAATACTTGGGTTGAGCTTGTTGCTAAAAAGAGAGCAGGGATGACAGCCACCGTTGTCGTGACACCAACAAGCAGTCATTTTTATCTACCTCCCGCCGCACGCGCGCGCACAACTTCGGAGGAAAAAAATCTGACAGCAATGCGAAATGCCTTATTGCCGGAAGTTCGCTTTGCAGATGTCATCAAAGAAATGGAAGGGCATCAAGAGCAGCTCTTATTTTACAAATCTGACCACCATTGGACTGGACTCGGGGCATACTATGCTTATCGTGCCTGGGCTAAAGTGGCAGGGGTAGTCCCCCTGGAGCTTTCCGACTTTGACAAACGTTCGGTGCCAGGTGTGGCAGGCTCTTATTGGAGCTTGACCCAAGCACCAGAGCTACGTCACGCTGACAAGGAATCTTATTATTATGTCCCGAAAACGGTGACCTTTGATGGTACGCAATATACCGGGCCACAGCAAAAAATACCTGTTCCGCAACCTTTTTTCGCTGAGAAAAGTAGGGGATATATTGTGTTTCTAGGTGGAGACATTCCCCTAATGGCCTCCAATACCAATGCAGGCACCGGAAGAACAGCACTTGTCGTCAAAAATTCCTATGGTAATGCTTTCGCACCATATTTATTACCGCACTTTGATCGTGTCGTTGTCTTAGACTATCGCTATGTTTCTAGAAACATCCAGGATATTGTGGATTCATTTGGTGTGACCGACCTAGTATTTGTTAATGCGACGATTACAGCAAACTCCGGTGCGCACCAAGAGAGGATGCGGCAAGTGGCGCGAGGAAGTTCAACGGCCTGGCTGACCGAGGCGGAAAAGCGCCTCAAGAAACAACAAGAGGATGCTACTCAATAGCATCAAAGATCGCATTAATAGGAGATTCCGATGTTTAAGAGATTATTGTTTAGCATGACATCCACACACCAAAGGCGTGGCAAGGCTGCGCTCGTTTGCTTGCTTTCCACCTTAAGCTTTACCATGGCCTCTTGCGCTCAATCTGAGCGCGTGACAACAAGCAACTCTGGGCTGACGCAAGGTTCTAACAAAAATACATCTACTCCTGCGCGTCCCACTGGCCCGAGGCCAACGAGTGGCTTGCTTTTTGTACCGGGTGACAGGATTGTTTGGCTTGGCGACAGCATTACCGCTGCCCACACTTATGGTCGTTACGTAGAAACGTTTTTTTTACTTAGAAGGCCAGACCTTAACCTGACCTTTATAAATGCCGGTATTGGTGGACACTCCGCACTCAATGGTCTCAATCGCCTGGATCAGGACGTTCTCTCGCATCGACCCACCGTTGTGGTGGTGAACTTTGGCATGAATGATGCGGGTTATCCAGCGGGAAGCCCACATGCCGCTTTTATCCAAAATATCGAGGCCATCATTGATCGTTTGAGACAAGGTGGTGTCCAGCGTGTGATCTGGGTGGAACCCACACCCGCACATATCGCAGGTGTCGCTGCTCAAGCAAAAATCATAGATAGACAACGACAACTTGAACGACTTGTCAGTGAGATGAGTCGACACAAAGTCTCTGCGGATGTGATCAAAATTCAATGGCACGAACCGATGAAACAAGCCTTGAATGCTACGGCTACAAAGCCAGACTTTAAGCTGATCCCGGATCGTATTCATCCAAGTGCTGCAGGTCATGCGATCATGGCCGTTGAGTTTCTTCGTCAGATCGGTGCCAATATGGAACCCGCGCTGATCGAAAGCACGCTTCGCGATGCCACGCTTGAGACTGAGTTTCATCGGGTCGATCAGGAAGCAAAAAAAATAGACAGAATTCGCACCACCATGGATCGAGCAAAAGGAGCGAGCATTGACATCGCAAGCGCGGTGCCACCCGTTCCAATGCTTGCTAGCGCCGAACAGACAAAACTGCTTGGGAATAAGTCTCTTGAGGCACTCAGAGGGATGACTTGGCGCATCAAAGGACTCGAGCAAGGGACCCGTTATCATGTACAGAGTGATGGGGTCAACGTGGGGAGTTATAGCGCCACGGAGTTAGGGCGCGGGATCGATCTCACACCAACACATAGCAATCGCAAGCAACTTTCTGCCGTCGAAAAACGTGAACTTAAAGCCTGCGATCTCAAAGATCAGTACGTTTTTTTGAATGACTTCGATTGTTTATTTGACATGCTCTATCAAAAAGACCAACTGAGGATGCTGATGCGTCCAGACCGTGTTCGAGATCTTCCAGATTTTGGATCAGTGCGTCTAACGACATACACCGATTTTACAAACACATGGATCGACTCCGCCAGTCAAGCCATTACACAACGTGCACTTCAAATCCGACGCACGCCGCATATTCTGTCTCTCGTACCAATACGATGAACTAATCGTCTTTGAAGCTAGGTTTTGGGATGACTAACATCATCCCAGCCTTGAGGGTGATGCCCATTGGCAATCCATTCATCTGTCGCGTGCGGGTAGGATCAACCTGCCATTGCTTAGCAAACGCGTCGAGTGTTTGTGGCTGTTCCACGAGGACCGATCGCCAGAGCGAAAGAGGTTGCTCAAATTGCCGATAGTTTTTTTGAAATGTCTCGAAATGTGTAACGGGCAAAAGTAAGAATTTATTTTTACCTGCAGGAATCAATGGCTTGTTAAAGGAAGGATTCAGGTCGATAAATTCGTCTCGGGAAATTCCTGCTAATTGAGTCACGACACTGATATCAATGGCATGCTTGACTTCAATTTTTTCAAAATAGGGCTTATTTAAAATATCCGGTAATACGATGTTGTATGTAACCGGATCTTCGATTATTTTCCTCAGTGCAAGCAACTTAGGCACAAATACCATCGTTTCGATTGGCATACTCAAACTAGGGTAGTTTGTGGGTAGCTTTCTGCGCTGATTATTTGCAATGGCCAGGCTCATGTTGCCTGGGCCCCAGTTATAGGCAGCTAAAGCGAGATGCCAATCTCCGAATTTCTCGTAGAGCTCTTGCATTAAATCTAGAGCCGCCTGCGTTGAAAGCACGATATCTCGGCGCTCATCCATAAAAGGGGTTTGGGCTAAATTGAGATGTCTTGCTGCAACAGGCATCAACCCCCATAAGCCAGCAGGATTCAGACCTTTGCCCCGACGAATATTGAAACTACTTTCCAAAAAAGGTAGGAGCGCGATCTCAGTCGGCATGTTCCTTTTTTTGACTTCCTCTAGGACATAATACAAATAAGGTCTGGAGAGTTCAAGGGAGTCTTGGAGATGCGTACCGCTCGCAGTGTAGAACCTGATTTGACGTTCGACCAACGTTGAATGAAGCGGAGCCAAGGCAAACCCTTCTTTCATGGGTACCCAAATGCTGACCGCCTGGCGTTGAGTCCGCGCGATGCTCTGCGCATCGAAATCGTTCGCGGTTGATTGACTGACATAACCGCAGCCAGACAACATGACACAAAAGAGGCAAAGGCTCGACAACAAAGCCTTGGTGGAAAGTCCATGCATGAGTTCAGCCCTTATTCAAGCTGAAAGACGCTCCCTAAGATTAACGTCTAACGGTAAAATCCCATCATTCTAGCCAATCGCGACTAACAATGCATTCAGTAGAGCGTTCCGTTTTGGTGCTGCATAGTGCCAGTCAAATGTTTGACCTCGTAGCAGATGTTGAAAAATATCCTCAATTCATGCCCTGGTGTGGCGGCGCCTCTGTGTCTGCCCATGATGCACATGGGATGCAGGCGTCCATCACCATTTCCTTTGCAGGCATCAAGCAAACCTTTACGACCCGTAACAAGCATCACTACCCAAGCTGTATCGAACTCGAGCTCGTCGATGGTCCATTCTCTGATCTTACGGGGAAATGGGAGTTCATTTCTTTATCACAAGATGCCTGTAAGGTATTGTTTACATTAAATTATCAGTTCTCTAACCGTACGCTTGAAACCTTGGTGGGACCCATTTTTAATCGTATCGCGTCAAGCTTTATCGATTCTTTCACACAGCGCGCTCTCGTTTGTTACGGCGAATGAAAGAGGCAGAAACTCTGCGGATGCGCACAGTCACGATCCAAATTAAGGTGGTGATGATGCATGAGGGAAACCTTTGGCAACGTTCAGTGACTTTGCCAGCTGGCGCCACGATTGAACACTCGCTAAGCGCTTCAGGCTATTTTTGTGACTTTCCAGCTAGATCAATCGAACAGCTCAGCATCGGTATTTTTGGTAAGCATTTGCCTCTCCACCACCTACTCGAAGATCATGATCGGGTAGAAATATATGCGCCTTTATGTGTAGACCCGAAAATTGCCAGAAGACGGCGCGCTGCGCATCGGGAAAAAGTTAGGAATATTAAAAAGAAAATGCCCGTTAATGACCTGACTCAATAACTGCTGCTTTAGCAGGCCATTCAGGATCAGAAGAACGTGAGGAGATAAGCATGGATATAGAACTCAACGAAGAACAGATCGCTTTTGTCCAAGTTGCTAAAGATTTTGCCGCCGGTGTTTTTGCTCCGCAAGCTGCGCTTTGGGACGAAAACGAGATATTTCCACGTGAAGCGCTGAACCAAGCGGGCGCACTCGGCTTTTGTGGTCTCTATGCCTCAACAGAGATTGGCGGGCTCGGGCTCTCACGTTTAGATGCAAGTCTTGTCTTCGAGGAAATGGCGGCCATCGATCCCTCCACGACAGCTTTTTTAACGATCCATAATATGGCAACGTGGATGGTGGGGCAGTGGGGCAGTCAAGAGCTGCGCCAAACCTGGGGCCCCTCCTTGTCGACGGGCGAGAAGCTCGCTTCATATTGCCTCACTGAGCCTGGAGCGGGCTCAGATGCGGCTTCTTTACGCACCGCTGCCAACATCGAACAAGGACGTTACGTCCTCAATGGCGCTAAAGCCTTTATTTCCGGGGCAGGTGAAACTGATCTCTTAATCGTCATGGCGCGTACCGGTGCCGCGGGTGCGAGTGGTATTTCAGCCTTCGCTGTTCCTAGCAACGCCCCGGGTATCACTTACGGACGCAAAGAACGAAAAATGGGTTGGAACAGCCAAAGCACTCGGTCTGTCACCTTTGAAAACGTCAATATTCCGCTTGAGAATCTTTTGGGCCAAGAGGGCGAGGGCTTCAAAATTGCGATGCGAGGCCTTGATGGGGGTCGGATCAATATTGCGACATGCTCAGTCGGTGCCGCACAAGGCGCCATCGAGACAGCTCGACATTACATGCAAAACCGTAAGCAATTCAATCAACCTCTCACAAGCTTTCAGGCGCTGCAATTTAAGTTTGCAGACATGGTCACCCACACGGTCGCAGCACGACAAATGGTGAGGCTTGCCGCCTGTAAACTCGACGCTGGCGCAGCAGATGCAACAACCTACTGCGCAATGGCAAAACGGTTTGCGACAGACGCTGGCTTTAATGTTTGCTTGGATGCGCAACAATTACTGGGTGGCTATGGCTACCTCAAGGACTACCCAATCGAGAGACTGGTGCGCGACACACGTGTACACCAGATCCTTGAGGGAACCAATGAGATTATGCGCGTCATTATTGCGCGCCAATGCCTAGAAAAAAATGGAGAATTGAAATGACGGCGGGCCCACAAGATTTAGTGTTGGTTGAGGAGCTAAGCTGTGTTGGAGGCTGCAACATTGGTATTGCGCAACTGAATGCACCTAAAACACTCAATGGTCTTTCCTTGGAGATGACGCGACAACTGAGTCACCAATTAGAAACTTGGGCCCAAGACCCAAAGATTGCGCTCGTCATACTCAAAGGTGCCGGTGATAAGGCATTCTGCGCAGGAGGTGATCTTCACTCCTTGCATCACAGTATGAAAGAAAATATCTCAGGCAATCCCGTCGATAATCATTATGCCGCCACTTTTTTTGCTGAAGAGTATGCACTCGACTATCGCATTCACACGTTCGCCAAACCTATTTTAGTTTTGGGAGATGGCATTGTGATGGGAGGTGGAATGGGGCTCATGATGGGTGCAAGCCATCGCATTGTCACGGAAACCACGCGCATGGCGATGCCTGAGATTTCGATTGGGTTGTTTCCGGATGTTGGCGGAACGTGGCTACTGAATCGAATTCCTGGTCGTGCGGGTTTATTTCTCGGACTGACTGGCGCTCAACTCGGTGCGAACGATGCTCTTTTTGCAGGCATGGCTGATTACCACCTGCGACGTGACACGCTCAACGCGCTTGTAGAAACACTCTGCGCTGAAACTTGGGAACCTGTGGCAGAGTTGTGCGATGAAGTACTGTCGGAGGAGCAAAAAAAATCCCTCGCGCGCAATCATGATCGTCTGCATCTTTTAATCTTGCAACACGCCTGTGCGCCTGATCCCTTGATCAAGCCTTTGCAAGAACATTTCGCACTGATTCGTCAATGTTGTGGTGGAACAGATCTCAACAGAATTGCACACAACATTTTGCAGCTCGCGGATCATCAAGATCCATGGCTTCAGCGTGCCGCGAAAACATTCGCGGCGGGCTCACCAGGCTCAGCGCGTCTAACCTTTGCTTTGCTTGAGCACAACCAATTACTCTCTTTAGCTGATGTTTATCGCGTGGAGTGGCTGGCAGGGCTCATGGCAGCCGCACACGGCGACTTTGCTGAAGGCATTCGCGCATTATTGATTGATAAAGACAAACAACCAAAATGGAATCCTTCGACGCTTGCACAAGCCGATGAAGAATGGGTTAAAAAATTCTTTTCACTCCCTTTTCCCTCTGAACAACATCCTTTGTATCGCCTAGGAGACGCAACATGAGCAAGATTGCATTTATTGGTTTGGGCAATATGGGCGGACCGATGGCCTCTAATTTGTTAAAAGCCGGCCATCATGTCACGGTCTTTGATCTCGTGGAAAAGTCAATACAGACCTTGACAGAGCAGGGTGCTCAACGCGCCACGTCGGCCGCTCAAGCCGTCGAAAATGCCGAGTTTGTCATCACAATGCTCCCTGCAAGCAAACATGTCGAGAGTCTTTACCTCGGCGCCAACGGCTTGCTCAAGCACTGTCCACCCACAGCGCTAGTGATAGATTGCAGTACGATCGCTGCCGACAGCGCGCGCCGCGTCGCGCATGCAGCCGCTGAGCGAGGACTGAGTATGATTGATGCGCCAGTTTCCGGTGGAACGGGAGGCGCGATCGCCGGGACACTCACGTTTATCGTTGGTGGCAATGCTGCGGATCTCGCCCGAGCGCGCCCCCTGCTTGAAAAAATGGGTAAAAATATTTTCCATGCTGGCGTCGCGGGTGCAGGTCAAGTCGCAAAAATTGCAAACAATATGCTGCTTGGCATCGCAATGGCGGGTACAGCCGAGGCCCTTGCACTGGGTGTTGCAAACGGTCTGGACCCAAAGGTTCTTTCGGAAATCATCACCAAAAGTTCAGGTTGTAATTGGTCAATCGAAAAATACAACCCCTGGCCTGGCGTGATGGAAAACGTTCCGGCCGCGAAAGGCTACTCGGGTGGGTTTGGTGTGGACTTAATGCTCAAAGACCTCGGCCTTGCTTCCGAAGCCGCTATCAGCACAGGCTCGGTGATCGCACTAGGCGAGTTGGCCCGAAATCTCTTCGCCCTGCACAGCAGCCAGGGCAATGGTCAGTTAGACTTTTCCAGCATTGTCAACCTCATCAAACGAGAAGACTGAGCGCAACAAAGCGCCTTAAGACCCCGATGATGATTCGCGGGTCAGATAGGGCAGGGCAACGGTCTCTATCGCAGGACCCTGAGGAGCAGAAACTCTAAGCTGTTGTCGATCATAGGCATCGAATGATGTTTCAAATAGCACCCAATGTGTTGTTTCTGTGCCTATGCCGATCGTCGCAATATTAATCAAGCGACCACAGGCTTGGTCGCTATCATTTGCTTCAAAAATATCTGAACCTGGCAACAGTGCAAGCTCAGCACTGGTTGTCACCTTACCCAAAGCCATGCGTTTTTTGACGGTACCGCGATAGTGGCTCCGCGCCACAATCTCCTGGCCTGGGTAACAGCCTTTAGTGAAGCTCACACCCTCAATCAACTCAAGGTTAAGTGTCTGAGGAATAAAAAGATCCTGCGTCAGTGACTCAATCCAAGGAAAACCTGACTGTATGTCCTGAGCCTCCCATTGCACAGTTGAACCTTGTGTCCAATTTAGAACAAGCTTGTCACAAGCGACTTGGTGTTCTGGTCCTGCTATCCACCACCAGCGACTGGCAACAACCGCATCCGTGGATGCCGTCATCCGCTCAGGGACTGCAATCCAAGTCCCCGTTGAAGTATGAAAAGTTTCCCAAGCTTGAAGTGGCAGGGGATGTCCTAGCGCAGCAGACAAAGATGAAATCTCGGCCTTTGAAGCCGCGACTCCGACGACCTCAACCTCAGCTTGTTTTAAAACGACCTTTGAGCGTAAAACAAACATCGACAAGCGCTTTAAAACACTGGCTAAAATATCTTGATGCATAAAGCCGCGAACAAGCGGTACCTCTTCAGGGCAGGGGGCTTGCCCAAGGACCATTGTCGACAGCAACCGACCTTGCGCCGTGCAATACCCCGCCAGACGGGATTGACCTATTCCCGGTGCCACAATATCGTTGGTCAACTGACCTTGCAAAAAAGTCAATGCATCTTGTCCTCTTGCCTCAAAGACACCCAGCATCGC
>CAMDFD010000004.1 GCA_945897365.1 Bordetella parapertussis
ACAGAGAGCGTGCGCATCACGCCCTTTGCACGGGTGACCTGGCAGATGGTCTCGCAGTCCGGTGTCAATGAGGGTGATGTGGCCTCGGCGCTGAGTGTGAATCGCTACACCGGCAATGGCGTGCGTGGGGTGATTGGCTTGGCTGCGGGCTCAAAGGCAAACAATCCGATGACGGCCAAGCACACCTACCGCGCTTATGTGGGGATTGGTGCGGACTCCTCGGGACTATTGAATCCAACGCTGAACGCCTCGCTTGTGGGCATCAACACCAACATCACCACACCGAATGCAGGCACCGCGTTTGTTCAGGCGGGACTATACGGCACAGCCAAGATGTCAGAGAACACGTTTGCCTATGCAGGCATCTCGGGCGAAGCACGCAGCAGCCAGACACTCGGCACAATCAACGTGGGACTGAAGCTGCAGTTTTAATAATCAGTAGATTCATTCAACATCTCAGAACTCACAAAGCAGCTTTCTAGCTGTTTTTTGATTGGCGCGACATTTTACCGGGCGAATTAACCGGATGAAACCCTAGCGTTCGCGCTCGGATTTTGACTTTTATGGGTTTGTAACTCCCTAGACCGCAACTAGCACATAGCTTGCAAGTTCAACAAGATCGAACGTGACTACGCGAGCAATTGCTGGCTGGTAAAAATTCACCGCTTTGCGATCCTATCACTTCAACGCATTTCGATGAACTACGAGCGCGGGTTAGACGAACATTTGCCCTCACATGAGCTCACCATGCTGGCTCACAATCTGACATTAGGACTCGCCCTCAAGTCTTGAACAATTACGCCCATATGTTCAATTTCAATGTCGTGTGATTTATCACGCACAGTCTCATTAAGCGCACCCTGTTCCCATTCAATCATTACATGATGACTCAATAGTCTCTCTACATAGGCCTGCGAACGATCGCTCAACAAGATTCCGTATGTTCGAAATCTAAAGGCAACTGGACCAAAGAATGCATCAACCGCAGTGAACTGATTTCCAGCTAGCCACACACCTTTAAATCGATCAAATCCGTCAGCCCACAAACTTTCAATTCGAGCAATATCAGATTTAAGGGCAACACTCATTTCGTGAAGACGCACACGAACACCCACGCTCATCGAACATTCATTTCTTAATGCAAAGAAACTTGAGTGCATCTCTGCGCATGCACTTCGAGCCCAGGCCCGATTTATTTTTTCAGATGGCCATACATTTGGGTACTCTTCCGCTAGATATTCGACAATAGATAGGGTGTCCCAGATATAAAACTCGTTACTCACCAGAAATGGTACCTTGGCGCTTGGTGATAAGGTACCAAATGTACTTGATGTTCCTGGAGATGAAAAATAATGAATCTTCTCTACAAACGGAATATCAAGGGCCCTCATCAGTAGCCAAGGCCGCAAAGACCAAGAAGAATAGTTTTTATTCGCGACGTGAAGTTCAAACATGGCTAATATTTCTGATGATGGAAAATGAAATTATCTTAATACGAATATAGATCAGTAGTCGTTGAATTGACCTTGTATGAATATTTTTGAAGTATCGTGCTCTTTTCGAAATCGAAATCACTACTCAAAGTTTATGTCCATTTCTTCATTTGGACGACCCATATTAAGTGCTATTTTATGAAATTTAAAAGGTGAAAATCATGAATAAACTGAAATTACTTTTCGTTGCATCAACAATTTTCTTTGCCAATGCCTCGTTTGCGCAACAGTCTAAGTTCCAAGGTGCTTTTGGTCAGCTCGGTATTGGGTATGAGTCGGCATCACAAACTCAACAGACCGCCTCAGGGGCGGTCAACTTCACACCCGTTCCAGTCAACACGTCAGCAAATAACGCGAACAGCATGACTGGAACATTTGCATTGGGCTGGTATCAGAATATTGGAAAAGGTTTTTTGATGGGTGTTGGTGCCGAATATTCTCCGTTTGCCGGATCTGCAGCAAACAAGACAGCGACCGTACAAGCAGGGCCGATGATCATATCTAATAACTATCGTTGGCAAAAGAAAGAGTCATACAATATATTTTTGTCACCTGCAGTGACAGTGGGTACTGATGGTTTGGCATACGCCAAGGTTGGCTTTACAGGCGCAAAGGCAACCGATTTCACTACACGCACCGACAACTTGACAGGCTATTCTTTAGGCGTGGGTTACAAGCAACTCTTTGCTGATGGCTGGTATGGATTCATTGAGTTCAACTATGCTAACTACGGTAAAGCAACGATGACAGTGACCGATCCACCAGGTGGACCACGTTTCGACGGAACCGCAACCAATGGCTTGGCAACCTACAACGGACTTGCTGGCATTGGTTATAGATTTTGATTTCTATTGATGGCCCAGGGCGAAGTCGTAAATCACTACCGAGAGTACGCGAATTCTCCTAACAGATTCAACAAATGCCCTGCTTCGTGCGGGGCATTTTGTTTTGAGTAGGAAGATGAGATGGTTATTTAACAATACGTACGCTTTTCCGTACCGTATCAAAAAGGGGTGAAATTATGACCACATTAACCGCAAGCGAAGCTCGAGCAAGCCTCTACCGTTTGATTGATTAGTCTGCAGAGTCACATAAGCCAATAGTCATTTCTGGTAAGCGGGCAAATGCTGTTTTGGTTTCTGAAGAAGACTGGAGCGCTATTCAGGAGACGCTTTATCTAGTGGCGATTCCAGGAATGCGTGAGTCGATTAAAGATGCTAGGAATGAACCCATTGCTAAAAGTAAAAAGGCATTGAAATGGTGACTTGGAATTTAGTCTATTCCAAATACGCGACTAAAGATGCTAAAAAACTATTAGCCGCAGGACTTAATGATAAGGCACAGACTTTATTAGATGTTTTAGAGGCAGACCCTCCCCAAAATCCACCACCTTATGAGAAGTTGGTTGGGGATCTAAAGGGAGCTTACTCACGCAGGATTAATATTCAGCATCGCTTAGTTTACGAAATCTTTCGTAAAGAAAAGTGCGTTCGCATTTTAAGAATGTGGACTCACTACGAGTAAAGAGTGCCATGCTTTAAGAGCGGATTGAAAATCCTTAGGTCAGTAGTTTGATTCCGCTCCGCCAATGAATTTTGAAACCCTAGCGTTCACGCTGGGTTTTTTGCTTTTGTGGGCGCGTGTAATTGAATTTTGCTGGTGATGACAAAACATTGCCAATGCGCTCGACACGCCATAGCCTTGAACATCAGTCGGGAGGTTCTGAGTAACTCTGGTTTGCGAGGTTATCGACCCCTACAGGCTGAGATTCTTTATCAGCAACGAGCACAAGCGAGCCGTAACGCCTTGCAGATTGACCCAGTGACGCGACAGCTTGTCGCTGAGCGGCTGAGTCTGCAGTGGAGTTCCGAGTAGATTGCAGCTTCGCTGACAGTGAGCCATTCATCTCAGATTTGCTATTAGCACGGCTAAAGTTAATTACGCTAAATTGAATAGTAGAGAGTCAAAAATGAACACGAAACTATTAATTGCTTTTGCTCTAGCGGATTTAGCTGGAACAGCGCAGGGGATTGAGAGTAAATTGTGTTGCAGGCCTTAAAAAATAAGTTTCTGAACTCACTTTATAGGAGAAGAAAGATGAATGACCACCCCAGTTCCAAACCCGCTTACTTTATTGCTGAGATTGAATTTATCGATAGAGATGGATACATGCAGCACTTCGCACCCCTGATTGCCAAAGTATTTAACAAGTTTGATGGCTTTCATATTTCACGGGGCGGCGCTGCAATCGATGTGCATGGTCATAAAACCTCATCCAGAATTGCCATTGTTGAATTTCCATCTCTAGAGAAAGCTGAAGAAATGCTTGCCTCTGATGATTATCAAAATGCCATTCAAATTGCGCACAAGTACAGTAATGTTAGAATTTTTGTGGCCGATGGCTTAGAGATTAGTAAACGTCATTACCATT
Organism: Bordetella parapertussis; assembly: GCA_945897365.1. Classification (GTDB taxonomy): domain Bacteria; phylum Pseudomonadota; class Gammaproteobacteria; order Burkholderiales; family Burkholderiaceae_B; genus Zwartia; species Zwartia parapertussis_A. The sequence goes on from CAMDFD010000004.1 coordinate 3,925, forward strand.
CCAGTTCCAGACCTGCTTACCGTATTGCTGAGATTGAATTTACCGATCGAGATGGATACATACAGCACTTCGCACCTCTGATTGCCACAGTATTTAACAAGTTTGATGGCTTTTATATTTCACGGCACGGCACTTTAATCGATGTGCATGGTCATAAAACCTCAACCAGAATTGCCATTGTTGAATTTCCATCTCTAGAGAAAGCTGAAGAAATGCTTGTCTCTCATGATTATAAAGATGCCATTCAAATTGCGCACAAGTACAGTACTACTAGAATCTATGTGGTCGATGGGCTAGAGATTGGTAAACGTCATTAATACCCCATTGTTGTATATGGACGATCTATATCGGATGTGACCGACAAGGGGCTGCGCTTTGGCCCCCATGCAACGTGGCCTGCGTCTGACCACCGGCGCAGAGTTTGCATGCATCGACGCGTCCCCCACCCCAATACAATTGACAAAGGCAGAGGCGATGGCGCGCGAATTGATCGACCTCGGCCAGCCCTTGACTGAGCCACCGTGGCTAGGCGCACGTCCCTGCACTGCCGACATGCTGCCAGTAATGGGTCCCGCGCCTCGCCATCCTGGGCTGTGGTTCAACTTTGGCCACGCGCACCAAGGCTTCACATTAGGACCCGTGGCGGGTCGTTTGCTCGCCGAGATGCTAAGCGGCGAACCGCCTTGCGTGGATCCAAGTCCTTATGCGCCACAGCGGTTTAAATAACAACGCAACACCGCGCATCAAACCTGAAAATATTCACGAAGGGGTCCAGTCATTAGAATGGCGACGGCACAAACATTCATTCAATATGAAGCGGTCTATCCATTTTTAAGTTATAGCATCGGATAGAACAAGATCGCGGAGTGCTTTTTAATTGCTCACGGTTTAAACATATCAAATTGATATGGCAAATGAAATATTTGATATTGGACTTGTGAGTGTCATATTCCTATAATCATTTGATTAATTTAATTTTTAGGCGCATTCAATCATGCTTTTTTGAATGAGTTCCTAATTTGGATATATGACAACACATAACAATTCAGTATCAGTTCGTTTTGACGTACTGTGTGACTTTATCTCGCGTGCTTTTGTCTCGGTGGGCTTACCTGAGCAAGATTCCAAAAAAATCGCGCGTTTAATGGCAAGCGCTGATCTGCAGGGATCTGATGGTCACGGCGTGATTCGTTTGCCGCAGTACGTCAAGCGGATTTTGGCAGGTGGCATTAACAAGCATCCAAAGATCGAAGCCCATTCCATGGCGCAGGCTGTTGCGGTGGTCGACGGAGACAATGGCATGGGGCACTTAGTTGTCTCGCATGCCGTTGAGTTAGCGATTGAAAAAGCACGTACCCAGGGCGTTGCTTGGGTTGGCACACGGCGCAGTAATCATGCGGGTCCAGCGTCTCTCTATGCCACTATGCCAGTTAAACACGACATGATTGGCCTGTATTTTGCGGTAGGCAATGCCAACCACCTCCCCCCATGGGGCGGTATGGATATGCTGTTGTCAACGAATCCCATTTCAGCTGGCATCCCTGCTGGCAAACAAAACCCCATTGTGCTGGATATGGCTACGACAGTGGCCGCCTATGGCAAAGTCAAAGCAAAAGCCAAAGCCGGACAAATGATGCCGGAGGGCTGGATGATAGACCGGCAAGGCAAGCCTTTGCTCGATCCAGCCCGTTCTGAAGAAGGTTTTTTATTACCAATTGGTGGTTACAAGGGCTACGGATTAGCCTTGATAGTCGGTATTCTGGCGGGCACCTTGCAAGGTGCCGCGATGGGTAAGGACGTGATTGACTTCAACAAAGACCATATCACGCCAACGAATACAGGTCAGGCTATTTTGGTGTTGAATCTTGCCGCCTTTGGCGGTGTAGACCTATTTAAAGGGGCGATCGATACCCTCATTCGTGACATTAAGGGCTCCCAGAGACTGCCCGATGTTGATCGCATCTGGTTGCCCGGTGAACAAAGCCATGCTCGACGGATGGATTACGCAGAGCATGGCATACCGATTGCAGCTGGTGTAGTAAAAGAACTTAGCTTGCTATCGCGCGACCTGGGGATACCTGGTTTAATCGATTAATTGATTTCAACATGAACTGGAGAAGGCAATGAGTGTATTAAAAAAGTTTGTATTATTTGCACAAGCCGCTGCGTTGACAGTGGCTTCCTGGGGCGTGATGGCGCAAGCAAATTATCCTGATAAGCCTATCCGCATGATTATCCCGTTGGCGACGGGCAGTGCCGTGGATAACGCTTTGCGTTTGGTTGCGCAAAATATGGCAACTAGCATGGGGCAGCCGATTGTGATTGAAAACGTTACGGGTTCCTCGGGTTTGATCGGTGCAGATCGCATGCTAAAAATGCCCGCTGACGGCTATACGATTGGCGGAGTCAATGACAGCGTACTGACGATGGTGCCTCATATCAATCCCAATACGACCTTCAATACATTAAAGGATTTTGCACCGATTTCTTTGATCGGAACGATCGAATGGGGCGTGGTTGTTAAGGCGGACTCGCAGTTCAAAACCCTTGAAGACTTAGTTAAGTTTGCTAAAGCAAATCCCGAGAAGTTAACGTTTGGGTCGGGTGGAGTCGGGAGTCCCCAGCACCTCGCAATGGCCCTGTTGATGCAGCGCGCGGGCGTCAAGCTTGTTCACATTCCCTATAAGGGCGCGACCCAGGCTGCAGTCGGCGCCGCTGCCGGAGAGGTCGATGTCTCCTTTCAAGGTTTGGGTACAGTTGCCGCGCTGATTAATGGCGGCAAGTTAAGGCTGTTAGCGTTATCGACCCCTAAGCCTCTGGCTCCGTTTGCGGGTGTTCCAACAATTGATCAGTCAGCATTTCCAGGATTCTTCTTTAACTCTTGGGCTGCCATGGTCGCTCCCGCAAAAACTCCTAAGGCAATCATTGAAAAGCTCTCTGCTGAAGCACGCAAGGCGATGGATAATGCCGACACGCGTGATCGTTTTGCGAAGCTCGGCATCACCATTCGTGGCACAACGCCAGCAGAGTTTGAAGTAGCTTTAAAGAAGCAGTATGAGCTATACGGTAAAGTCATTAAAGACAACAACATCAAAGCCGAGTAAATAAGGGTGTAAAGAAATGGCCGAAACTTTAAAACACGCAGTGCTTCGCCCCGATCAAATCAAAAGTCATGATCGGGGTGGTGGCGCCAAGACTATTCCTTTGGTGACCGCAGCTACCGGCGCAAAAGCTTTTATAAATGGAATTACGGAGTTCGGACCGGGTGCTGAAATTCCATTTCACAGCCATAACTGTGAAGAAAGTGTCATTTTGCTTGAGGGTGAGGCCTTTCTGGATATCGCGGGCGAGGTCCATGAGGTCAAAGCCCATGACACCACATGGATACCCCCGAATGTCTCTCACAGGTTTCGCAATAAGTCGACGACTCAGGGTATGAAAATACTCTGGACCTACGCTTCACCGATGGCAACGCGGACATTGACAGAAAGTGGCGAGACCCGCTATATAGCAGCTGAACACAATAAGTGAGGACTAGCTCAGGGGCATCCGCCCTTGACCGTTCGGGCACTCAGATCATGCAACGGCTGCCCCAAGATATCGGGCAATCGCACGCATACCGTAAAGGCCAGCTGCAGCTTCAGCGTCGCTGTTGTAGTTGGTATTGGTATTGACATCATAGGTGTAGACCTCACCTGCCTCATCAACAATAAACTCAATTCCGGCGATCTCTATCCCGTTGTCGGCGATGAATCGCTGATAACGCTGGATAATGGAATGATCAAAACCCTCGATGATCTGAAAGCGTGGCGCAGGCGCTTCAGGTGCAGTTTCGCCCACCGGACAAAAAGCGTCGCCGATCTGGCAGACGTCAGCTGGACAGAGCTCAAAGCCCAACGAAGTATCAACGCGCACGGCATAAAGGAACTTGCCGCCGACGAATTCGACACGCGTAATGAAAGGCTGCGGTGCGCGAATGTATTGCTGGATCAGCGTGATGCCATCGACGGAGGGCTCGAACTGCACGCTGTTCACATAGTCCTGCAGAGCATCGATATGATGGAAAAGTTTTACGCCTAGCCCTTTGCCTGCGCGATTATGTTTGGTGATGAAGGAGCCTGTCATCTGGCGGGCGGCTTCGATGATGTGCTGCTTGCCGACTGCAGCGATAGTGCGGGGGGGCTTGACCCCGTAATTTTGCAAAGCAACATACTGTGCGACCTTGCTAATTTCAAGTTGCAGGGCGCGGCTGCTGTTCACAACACGCCGACCGTGCGCCTCAAGCCAAGAGAGCACTGCTGCCGTGTATTCAGGCGCAAAGCGGTGATCGCGCGTGTGCGACGAAGCACTCATTCGGTTATAGAAAACGCCCTCCGGCGGTGGCACAGACAAATCTAGTTTGCCTTCGTCCAGAAACCACTCCTCGAAAGGTAACTCCAGCTCCCGAAAAGCTGCTTGCAACGGCTCCACCCAGACGGAGTTCTCATGAATCACATAAATTTTGGACATATCTCATCTTCATGATGCCGGCTACACAAACGCTATCCGGAACGGCATATCCGGATGGTGTGACAGCATAATAAAAACGCAATAAAACCAAAACGACATTTTTGCCATTTCTTTATAACTAATTAGTCTAAAAATGCACGTGCGATATTGATCAATGCATACCGAGCAAATTATTTACATGCAAACCAAATTTGGTATAGTTAATTTCCCTATTTTATTTTTGACTCATATATGAATAAGCTATTTAGATCTTTTTTATTGGGGACCCTCACTGTCTTATATTTTGCGGCCTCTTATGCCGAGCCTTCTATGCAGCCATTCTATGAGGCGGTTGGAAAAATCAATCCTAATGGCAAGCTAGGGCAAGTCATCAAGCAAGAAAAGATCAGCACACCAATTAAAGGTGCGCAAGCATGGCGTATTGCCTATATTTCGTCCGATATTGCAGAGCGCCCAACGATTTCAACAGGTTTGCTTGTAGCGCCGGTGGGCCCAGCCCCCATAGAGGGGCGTCCTGTATTAGCTTGGGCGCATGGCACAACAGGCACAGCGCAAAATTGTGGACCGTCCCAAGTGACCAATCCTGCTGTTCCATTGAATCAGTACTTCTTAGTAGGCGGTAATTCGTGGACGGATTATGGCATTCCAAACTTAGAGGAGTTTATTAAAGAGGGCTATGTTGTTGTAGCAACCGACTACCAAGGGTTGGGCGGCGGCGGTAAGCATCAATATGCAGTGGCTGGAACCAACGGACGCGATTTAATTAACTCAGCGCGCGCGGCAATTTCCATAAAAGATACTGGGGCGAATAAGCGCACTATTTTCTATGGTTGGTCGCAAGGTGGCGGCGCAACGATTGCCGCTGCCAGCTTAGGGGACTATTTAAATAAGAAGGGTACTGTGACCGATGATTTGCAGGTGCTAGGATTTGTTGCCATGGCCCCTGAAGATGCCGCGGTGATGATCCAGAATGGCACCAAGGATCAGGCGTCTGCCGATAAAGCCATTAATGGACTTATTCAGTTATTTTCAGACAATGTATTTAATTTCTCCCATTTTGCAATGACTATGTGGGGGACTCAAGCGGCCTATCCCAATCTCAAGCTCAGTGATCTATTCACAGATCAAGGTTCCAATGTTATTGATCAAGTGTTCTCGAACAAATGTATGCATGTGGTTTCAGATACCCTCAACTACACCTATGGCAATCAGTTCAAAACACTTATAAGTGATAAGCCAACCAATACAATGGCTTGGGTCAAAGCCCTCATTGATGGCAGCGTCTTGCCCGTTAAGCCGGTTGCGCCGGTAGTGATCTATTGGGGCACGAAAGATACCGCGGTACCTCCAATCATGCACGAACTTTATCAAAAACAAATGTGTGGCATGGGTGGCAATATCGAGCGCATTCAATTGCCTGGGGAGCAAACGCATTTCTCAACTCCTGGGGTTTCTGCTCCGATGTACCTTAAATGGGTGAAGGATCGTATTGCTGGCAAGCCCACATTAAACGGTTGCCCTAAAGGCTAGAAATAGAGTCAAACATCCTGGCGCTGGATTTGTGGTGAAGCTGCCCTCTGCCGTCTAGAAAGGCATGCTACTCCATTCAGTCAAAAAAATATGATACGTCTCATCCTCTAAAGTGACTAATGCCTTACTCATTACGTATTAGACCCATCACGAATATAGATTATGAAGCATGGCTCCCTCTTTGGGATGGCTACAACGCGTTCTATGGACGGCACGGTGAAACTGGCCTCAACTTGAACATCACACAAACAACATGGGGGCGCTTCTTAAATAAAAACGAGCCTGTAAATGCCTTTGTTGCTGAGCAAAATGGCCAGCTAGTCGGACTCGTACATTTTATTTTCCATCGAAGTACATCGCGACTCAATGATGTCTGCTACTTACAAGATCTTTATGTCAATAAAGATCTTCGCGGCACGGGTATTGGTCGCCAATTAATTCAGGCAGTTTATGACGCCGCGCTAAAAGCTGGATCTACACGCGTCTATTGGCAAACACAAGATTCCAACACTGCTGGTCGCGCCCTGTATGACAAGGTCGCTAAACACCTAGGATTCATTGTTTATTCTCATGAACTCTAGTTTTTTTGGATCATCATTATGAGGCTTCTAATCTACTGCTTTGAGCCTTCAGTAAGTCTACGTCCTAGTGAAACAGCATAGGGGGCTGTTCTAGCAGGCAAAAGAGGGTCAGCCGCCCCCTCAACCCCTTGGGGCATTCTGTTTGGATCGAAGGTAATATTTAAACAGGGGCCACCAGCGTCGTCTGACACCGAAACAATTTTGAGGACGCCTAATGTCAGTTTTTTGCGTCCCTCAGGAAGCGGGATAGTCGCGTTAGTGAGAATATCGCCAGGTTCAGCAAGCTCAAGATTGAAATTAAAAGCTGCTTTACCACTCATGACACGCTGACGTAAATCATCAAATAAAAAATTAGGACCTTTTGTTTTTGCATCTTCCTCGGTCAGAGTTTGCACTCCACCGACAGGCTCGAAAATCCATTTACCCCACATCTTTTCTTTTTTTTCATTAGAGAAGCCAAATCCATGTACGCCCCAATAATTTGTTGACACGTAGCTGGCAGGAACAGGTTGGGAAGCATAATATTTCCCTTGAAGCAGTACTTCAGGATTAGCCTCCACAAAAGCCTTAACTTTTGCTTGATCTACAGCTTTAGTATGCGGATCGGGCTGCAAGGACTGCAAGCGACCAAACAACTGTTCTGGAGTTGCAGCGCCAAATACGGGCGCTGAAATATTCCCCATCTGCCAAACCTCGTTGTTAGGTAGGTTGAATTGCAGCGCTAAATTGCGTTGTGTTTTTGTGTTATCGCTCACCTTTGGGTTTCCTCCACCCACAGAAAAACGCACGATAACGGAGATGGGGTTACCACTAAATGCTGATGAACTTGAAATTTGTCGCCCCGCAGCGCTGCCGACAAACTCTCCCATCGCACAAACTCCCTTAGCCCCAGAGCGACGAAAACCTTCAAACTTTCCGCTGGTTGCCTCAAACTGATCAACCATTTTGCTGGGATCGGGATTAGCGTGAACTATGGTTGTAAAAGTAACACTCGGCAGCAAACAAACCAAATACGTAAACAAATATTTTGAGGCTTTCATATAAATAGGCTCATAATAATGACTGATAATTTAATCGTACTATCGATATAAGCCGAATGTACAGCTTTCAATTTGTGAGCCATAAAACACAAAAGAATTTCTTTGTCATTTTTTATTGCTCCAGAATTTATTTATTCAATACATTTCAAAAAAAACTTAACTTTTCTACCTAACTTTGTAAGATCAAAATATGACAGCTGATAAGGATCAAGTGGAAAATGCTGACGGTACCTCGCACAACACCGTTGTAGAAAACATTCGGGTTGAGTCGCCTGACGACTGGGTGAGAGAGACAAAACCTGTTTATTGGAATGCTTCAAAAAACGCCTGGATTTTGACTCGCCACACTGATATTGGCCTCGTGCTAAGAGATTCTCGGTTTTCTGTAGAAGCTCCCTTTGGTAACAATGCGGATCAGGATGCCGGTGGACTCATGGCAGAGGTACTGCAGGGATGGCTTGTTTTTAAAAACCCTCCAGAGCACACAAGATTGCGTCAGGTTCTTCAAGGCGCTTTCATGTCGCGACCGATTGAAATGATGCGACCTAGTATTTTGGCGATTGCAAATGAAGCTTTGGACAAGATTGGTACACGCAGTGCCGTTGATCTGATTGAGGAGTTTGCAGTACCCGTTCCGGCGACGGTGATTAGCGACTTGTGCGGAGCTAAACGTGAGCATGCACACAAAATATTACGCTGGGCCGTTGAGCTACCCAAAGCCGTGCTCGAAGGGCAAAAAGAAAAGTCACAGAAAGAGCTCGCCGAGTGTGTGGAATTTTTTCGTCAGCTTGTACATGAACAGAGAGTAAACCCAGGTTCGAACATAACCTCCGTGATGATAAAGGGCGGGAAAAGTGCTGACCCTTTTACAGACGATGAAATTGTTGCTACGTTGGTTTTGATATTAATTGCAGGTCACGAGACAACTGCCATCACACTTGCCAATGGAATTTATGCACTGCTTCGAAATCCAGAGCAGCTTGCGTTGTTGGAGCAAAACAAAAAACTGATACCTGTCGCAGTAGAGGAATTTATGAGGTTTGACGGACCCGTTTCAAATCTTATTCGCATTGCTCATGAAAATGTAGAAATCGGGGGGCAGCAGATTAAAAAATTTGATCGATTGCAACTCAGCATCTACGCTTCTGGCCATGACCCTGAAGTTTTTAAGCAAACGGGTTTTGATATTACAAGACAGAAAAATCATCACATAGCCTTCGGGAAGGGAATCCACTTGTGTCTGGGCGCTCCCTTGGCCAGGCTCATGTCATCCGTTGCACTGGAAGCTCTTCTTGACCGATATAAAAATTTGCAACTTCAACCAGACGCTTTCGCCTGGACTGAGGCTGATAATCCAAGACGTAAAAAATGCTTACCGGTTTTGATGACAAAAAGGTAAAGGAAATAAGCCACACGGAGCTGATTCCTTCATGCCTTTTATCAAAATGACTGCTGCATTTGTGTCTGATTTTAATGACGCAGAGCAACTTTTAGGGAATCAGACTCAAAAAGAGATACGCTGCGAATACCACTAAATGCACTGCACCTTGAAGTATCGTTGCACGACCTACCGCGATCGTTAGGATGCTAAGTAAAAAAGTCAGTCCTAAAAAGGTCATACCTAATGCATCGATACCTAAGCTTATGGGCAAATCGAACACGACCGAAACGAAGGCAACGGCTGGAATCGTGAGCCCAATACTTGCTAGCGCCGAGCCGATAGAGAGGTTTAAGCTGGTTTGTAGGCGATTATTAAATCCAGCGCGTGTTGCGGCGACGCCCTCGGGAAGCAAGACCAGCAAAGCGATTGCAATGCCCACGACTGCGCGTGGCGCACCCATTTCATCGATTGCTAACTCAATAGACGGGCTTAAGGCTTTGGCGAGGAGAACCACTAAAATGAGCGAAATCAACAATAGAATGCCGCTGACGAGTGTTTTTGCATTCGAGGGAGGGGAAGCATGACTGATGGGATTTGCAGATCCAGCTTCGCTTTGTTGCAGAAAATGATCGCGATGTCGAATTGTTTGTACGAAGACAAAGGTCCCATACAGTACTAAAGACATAGCACCGGCAAATATCAATTGACTATCTGAAAAGGTAGGACCTAGTGTTGTAGTTGTAAAGTTAGGCATCACAAGGGTCATCACTGCCAGTGCAATCAAGACGGTCAAGCTCGAATTGCTGCCTTCAATGCGAAACGATAAAACGCGGTGCCGTAAGCCACCTAAAAATATCGATATCCCAATAATCCCGTTCATAACAATCATGACCGTGGCAAAGACAGCGTCACGAGCAATTAATGCACCGTCTTCACCTGCCGACAACATAATTGAAACAATTAAAGCGACCTCAATAATTGTGACGCATAATGCTAAGACAAGCGTACCGAATGGTTCGCCTGTTTTATGCGCAATCACTTCTGCCTGATGGACCGCATTGATGACAGCAGCGATCAATAGCACTGCAACTAAGAGGATTTGCCAAAGAGATTCTGGATATGGAAGCATGGTGAAAGGCTGCGTCTCGATTGAATTTAGCCCGAATGAAAATAATTCGGGAACTGTTAATTAATCAGCACTGAGGGTGAAGGCGGAATAGAACCTGGCACCTTGCTTAACGTGAGAATTTCAGAAAGCAAGACTAGCACTTCGCGTGATCTACTTGTTCGCTCGGCCGGAATTGAGTATGTATCGCCACGATAAGAAACCTTAGCGACTGGGAGTATCGAGGGATTGTTTTTAACCACCTCAAATAATGGTAACGATGATTCATCGTCGTTTAAATCATTGACCATGCCTGGCTTGGTCCCAAAAAAATCAGAATTTTTAACTTTGATTATTTTGGGGTTTGGTTGAAGCTGTAATGAAACAATATTGCCCAAAAAAGCGTAAATATTTCTGGGTGAACGCAGTTTGATCGCAAGGGTGTTTTTATCACTGTTTGTCGCCCCAGGCTTAGAGAGATCTCCAATTAAATTGTGGGGAATATCTGAATTTTTGTAATGTGGATTACAAAACGCAGAGTCATTAAACTGTTTTTCTAACTGTATCTCTCTTTTATTTTTAATTAAACACATTCTTGTGACGGGTGTGATACGAACAAACTCATACAAACGTGTCTTATTTCGTTTGTCATTCACAGGCACCAGTCTGACATTCGGGATGGTATAAAAAGGTGTCACTTTATCTAGATTTTGCGACACAAAATCTAGATCTATTGGCCCGGACAAGACCTCTCTCTGTGTCACCACTTCAGTTTTGAGACCGCTATCGATCAAACGATAAAGAATACGCTGAAACTCAGCATAATTTGGGCTCGCTGGATCATTCTCCCACTGATGAGTCACATTATCTTCACCATCACGGATCTGCACGTTTTCGATTACCAAAGAATACAGGACAGACTTTGGACCTGCGCTGTTATTAGTCAGACTGTTGATGTCCTCTGGCTTTAGATCAGTCAAAAATGATTGCATGAAAGACTGATTATCGAGGGATGATTGCGTGAAATTAAAGCCGTTGTTGACTCCAAAACCGACACTCGGAGCGTAGTACGATCCGGCATTCGCGGCAACAGACGAAAAAAATCCACCAATGCTCGCTGGATTAGCACTCATGATGCTGGTCGAGACCCCTACCGATGAAGCAATCGTACCCGAACCCACGACAGTAGGCATGTCTAAAAACGTCATTGGTAACTGTTCGGATGCCCTGATGACATTAATCAGAATATTATCGTTGGCATAGCCCTCTAACACTTCGCGATAAGAAGACGACATCGCCTGAAAGGAAGTTGATCCCGTCATACCGCAACCAGTCAATAACGCAGACAAAAACGTTATGAAGCAAACAGCCTTAATCGAATGATAGTTTCGCTGGATCAATTTCATCAGGGTACCTAAAATTAAGCATGACGAGACGTCTTTTTTAAGCCAATATTAAAACCCAAAATCAATGGGTGATTTCGCTAAATTTCAATCGTCACCCAAGGGATTCTACCTAGCCCCGAGATTGATCTTTTCTTTTAGCATCAACTGCAGAAGCAAAATAATCTTAACGTATTTAATATAGCAATACTTAGCCCAATGATTGAGGCTTTGTCTGCTCAGGCGCTCAATCACCTTGATCTGGAGAAGTTTATGAAACTTATACAACGCGCAACGCTCGTCATGGCCGGTGTTCTGACCCTTGGTTTAGCCACTACTGCATATTCACAATCCGTAATGCGCAACAGCATCTCAGTCGCGCAAAACTCGCATCAGGGTGTGGGAATTGATGTGCTCGCCCAAGAGGTAGAAAAAGGCACAAAAGGCCGAATCATTATTAAAAACTTTTATTCAGGCAGCCTGGGTGGTGAACGAGAAAGCATTGAGTCTGTTCAGCTAGGCACGCAGGAACTCACGGGCACAAGCACTGGACCAGTGCCAAATTTTGTGCCTGCTGTTCGTATTTTAGATATCCCATTTTTATTCCGTGACAAAGCCCATGCACGCGCTGTCCTAGACGGCCCTATTGGTCAGGCAATGCTCAAAGAGTTTGATAGTAAAGGCTTCAAAGCACTGGCATGGTCTGAGAATGGTGTGCGACACATGACTAATAGCAAGAGACCCGTGAACGGACCCGATGATTTAAAAGGTCTCAAGATGCGCACCATGGAAAACCCCGTCCATGTGGCGGCATACAAAGGTTTTGGGATCATCACAACTCCGATGGCTTTTCCTGAGGTTTTTACAGCCTTGCAACAAGGTGTTGTGGATGGCCAAGAGAACCCGCTTTCAGTCATTATGGCGGCAAAGTTTGACCAAGTACAAAAGCACATGACCTTGACAGGTCACGTCTACAGTCCCGCCATTTTTCTAATGAACAAAGCAGCCTTTGACAAGTTGTCACCCGCTGATCAAAAAGTATTCTTAGATGCGGCCAAGGTTGCGTCTCAAGCTCAACGCGCCCGCGTTGATCAAGATGATGCCAATGGTGTGGCTGAGCTGCGCAAGAAAGGCATGTTGGTCGTCGAAAATGTCGACAAAGCTCCCTTTGTCGCAAAACTTAAACCGGTGAATGCTCAGTTTGAAAAAGAATTTGGCAAAGATAAGATCGACGCCATCCGTAATTACAAGTAATTGAGAGTGATCTGACATGGGCGTAGCGCGCAAGTGCTACGCCCATTCTTTCTGGATTCAGAATGAAACAGTTTTTGTTTGCGTTAGAAAATCTGACGACCCGTTTCTCAACGCTGGTGGCCTGCTTAATGATGGCGCTTGCCGCTACGCTTGGCATGTTCCAAGTCATCATGCGGTTTGTGCTAGAAATCCCCGCTGAGTGGACAGAGGTACTCATTCGCTTCAGCCTGATCTGGATGGTCTTTATGGGGATTCCATTTGCCTTTAGAGCCGGGGCGATGGTCAGCGTTGATGTACTGGCACGCTGGGTCGGACCAATCGGCAAGCGCATTCTTTCATTTTGCACTTGCGTCGCGGCACTCATATTGGTGGTCACCATCATTTGGTGGGGCTGGGACTATGCGACACGTGGACGCATGCAAAGCGTGATTGGTCTCGAGGGGGTCACTATGTTTTGGGCTTATTTAGCCCTCCCCGTTGGTGGACTCTTCTGTATCCCCGCGATTGTGGCGCAGTTTTTTGATCCTAAAAACAGTGAGTTAGAGGCCGCACAATGAGCATCACTATGCTGATTACGATGATGCTGTGCTTTACGCTGACGATCTCTGTGGCGGTATCGATCGGACTCGCAGCGATTTTGGGTATTCAGATCGCCAACATCAATATGTTGATTTCCGTCAAAGAGATGTTTAACTCTTTGAACAAGTTTCCTTTAGCTGCGATTCCATTTTTTATTTTAGCCGGCAATCTCATGGAGACTGGTGGCATTTCGCGACGGCTCGTAGAGTTCGCAAAGAGCATTGTCGGGGGCGTACAAGGCGGCTTACCGATGACTTGCGTGCTGACCTGCATGATTTTTGCCGCGGTGTCGGGTTCGAGCGTAGCCACAACCTTTGCGATCGGAGCCATTTTGATTCCCGCTTTGATCAAACATGGTTATCCGACGAACTACGCGGCGGCTCTACAAGCCACAAGCGCAGAGCTAGGTGTCATTATCCCCCCTTCTATTCCTCTGATTTTGTATGGTGTCGCTGCAGAGGTCTCGATCGGTGAGTTGTTCATCGCAGGATTTGGGCCTGGCATCTTTATCGGTGTATCACTAATACTCTTTGTCCACCTTTACTGTAGATGGAAGGGCTGGGGAAAGAACGACGGTGAGGGTCGACTCAGTGTGGGTCGTGCGACTGTTCAAGCTGCCTGGGCCTTATTCATGCCGGTCATCATCTTGGGTGGCATATATGGTGGTGTATTTACACCCACTGAAGCAGCCGCGGTCGCTGTCTTTTATGCGTTATTCGTAGGCATGTTGGTGTATGGCGAAATCAAACCACGTCATTTATTCCCAATTCTTAAGAAGTCTGTCGTTTCAAGTGCAGTGATCATGTTCATCATCGCCAATGCAGGCTTATTCGCATTTTTATTAACGCGCGCAGGTGTCCCGACTGAAATTGGCAACTGGCTCAATAAGGTACTTGAATCGCCCGCCATGTTTTTACTGGGCGTCAATATTGCCTTGTTTGTGATCGGCATGTTTATTGAAACAAGCGCTGCGATCCTTGTTTTGGCACCCATCTTGGTACCCGTCGCGATTCACTTTGGTATCGACCCTGTCCACTTTGGTTTGATCATGGTCATCAACCTGGCCATGGGCATGATCACTCCTCCTTTCGGAGTCAACTTATTCGCAGCCTGTACCATCGCACGTATTTCTCTCGATCAAATCGTGGGCCGACTGATTCCGTTTATTATCGTGATATTTTGTTGTCTGATGGTGGTCACTTATGTGCCCTCCATATCACTGACCTTGAGGGATTTGGTTTACAAGTGAATTCGGTTAATTGCCAAGGTGGCCAATCCATCGTCTCAATTCGACGGCCGCGCCATCGGCCATCATGTCACGCTCCAGCCGATAAGTGTCTCCGATATTGATATCGTTAAATAAGGGAGTCTGTGCAATGCAGCAACCCTACCATCTCAGTGTTCCTATAAATTTTTAAACCCGCTAAGGCAGGTTTTTATTTATACTTTTGAATGAGAGAATGTCTTACAAGTATTCACATCCGTTAGCTCGCTAGAGGGATGCTGGCGGATTTAGTGATTTTGGATCGCAATCCTTTAAAAGTGATTCCAGACGATATTAAAAACATTCAAGTTCTTCAAACCATCAAGCATGGAAAACGCGTGTATGACAGCAAATCCAAATAAATATCAAGGCAAGCTTTTTTATTGATGGATTTAAGTATCTAGCCTGATTACACTAAGCACTGCACTGCAGCAATGCCGTTCAATAATAGGTCATGACTCAGTAAAGCGAGGGTGATTCAATCCTTTGGCATTTTTATTTTGATGTAGTTTTCGGAATGTTTTTTTATGGAAATTAAGGTCAACTTTCTCGATAAGCTACGTCTTGAAGCCAAGTTTGACGACTTTACGGTCATTGCCGACCAACCCATCCGCTACAAGGGGGATGGGTCGGCTCCGGGGCCCTTCGATTACTTTCTTGCCTCATCGGCCTTATGTGCCGCTTATTTTGTAAAGCTGTATTGCGATACTCGCAATATCTCTACAGAAAATATTCGTCTCTCACAAAATAATATTGTTGATCCAGAAAATCGTTATCAACAGCTTTTCAAAATTCAGGTGGAGCTACCTGAAGAGATCTCTGACCATGATCGTCAAGGCATTATTCGTTCGATTGAACGCTGTACGGTTAAAAAAGTAGTACAGGCTGGACCAGAGTTTGTGATCGAACTCGTTAACAATCTCGATGCTGATGCGCAATCTTTGCTGACTCTCAAGTCAGACAACACTTCAAGCACCTTGATCGCAGGCAAAGACCTACCACTGGAACAAACGATTGCCAATATGTCAGGCTTGCTTGCAAATCTAGGCATCAAAATTGAAATTGCTTCTTGGCGCAATCTCATTCCCAACGTCTGGTCCTTGCATATCCGCGATGCGCACTCCCCCATGTGCTTTACCAATGGAAAAGGCGCAACAAAAGAAAGCGCGCTGGCCTCAGCCCTGGGTGAGTATATTGAGCGACTCAGTAACAACCACTTCTATGCAGGAGCCTTTTGGGGCGAAGACCTTGCCAACGCAACGTTTGTTCATTACCCAAATGAGCGTTGGTTTAAATCAGGAAAGGCTGATGCGCTGCCCGCTGAAATTCTTGATGATTACTGTTTGGAAATTTATAATCCCGATGGAGAATTGCGTGGCTCGCATTTGATTGACACCAATTCCGGCAATGTGCAGCGCGGTATCTGTTCGCTGCCCTATGTACGTCAGTCGGATGGACAGATCGTTTATTTTCCATCCAACTTGATTGAAAATCTCTATGTCAGTAATGGCATGAGTGCAGGTAATACGTTGGCCGAAGCCCAAGTCCAATGCCTCTCGGAAATTTTCGAACGCGCAGTCAAGCGTGAAATTATAGAAAGTGAGATTGCCCTGCCAGACGTGCCTCTTGAGGTCCTTGCAAATTATCCGGGCATCTTGAAGGGTATTCGAGTACTTGAAGAACAAGGCTATCCGGTTTTGATCAAAGACGCCTCTCTAGGCGGAATCTATCCCGTGATGTGCGTGACCTTGATGAACCCCCGCACAGGGGGTGTATTTGCCTCCTTTGGCGCGCACCCTAGCCTTGAGATCGCTCTTGAGCGAAGCTTGACGGAGTTGCTGCAAGGTCGCAGTTTCGAGGGCTTAAATGATTTACCTCCGCCCACTTTTGCCAGCGATGTCGTCACAGAGCCCCACAATTTTGTTGAGCATTTTATCGACTCTAGTGGCATTGTGTCTTGGCGTTTTTTTAGTGCAAAGTCAAAATACGAATTTGTCGAATGGGATTTCTCTGGACAGGGTGAGTACTCCAACACCGAGGAAGCAACCGCTCTGTTTGGTATCCTCGAGGCAATGGGCAAAGAAGTCTATACGGCCTCCTATGATCAGCTGGGAGCTATTGCCTGCCGGATTTTGGTGCCGGGTTATTCAGAGGTGTATCCAATTGAGGACCTTGCTTGGGATAATACCAACAAGGCATTGTTATTCCGTGCGGATATTTTGAATCTGCACAAACTTAGTGACAAGAGTCTCCGCGCGCTACTTGTGCGTTTTGAGAATAACGACTTAGATGATTATGGCGATATCGCGACGCTGATTGGCATTGAGTTTGATGAAAATACGCCTTGGGGTCAACTCACTGTGCTTGAGTTGAGGCTCTTAATTCAACTCGCCTTACAGAACTTTGAACAAGCGCAAGAATTAGTGGGTGCCTTTTTGCAATATAACGACAACACCATCGAACGAAGATTGTTTTATCAAGCACTCGATGCCGTACTAGAGATCGAAATTGATGACGAACTCGCAGTTGAAGATTTCATCGTGAATTTACGTCGCATGTTTGGCGATGTGCGAATGAATGCCGTGCTGGGCTCGATGGACGGTAGTGTGAGATTCTATGGACTCACACCGACTAACCTAAAACTAGAAGGGCTCGACAGGCATCATCGCTTGATGGATAGCTATAGGAAACTGCATGTGGCGCGATCAAAGTATTCCTAGTGCCACCTCTTTACTAAACAGTCTTAAACCCGCCATCACTTAACAGATTTTAATGCCTTTAATCAACAAATTGGAGTGCCTTATGTCACGTCGTCAGTTTCTTAAAGCATCAACACTCGTCGCACCTGTCCTGGCGAGTACTTCCTATTTAGCGACTAGCACAGCACAAGCTCAATCCCCAGGCGCATCTGACTTCGCACAAAAAGCGAACGCGATCTCTGAAAAACTATTTGCTAATGACGGACTAGCGATTCCAATTGCGACGACTCCAACGATCTCACCTCTTGCAAAAGGGCTTGATCGAACCATGGTTCTTGGCGGTGGGGGTGAATACTATATCGCCTGGTATTGTGGCTTTTTTCATGGTTTGCTAGAAGCCGGTTTAGATATGGCCAAACTTCCAGAGATGGTCGTTGGCACGTCGGCAGGCTCCTACATGGGATCCTCGCTGTTGTCCGGACATTTCTTGCGTTTTCGCTCAGAGATGGAGTTTTTTGGTGAGTTTCCGAAAATTTTCTCCAAACTCGCGCCTGTGAGCAACCCTAATATCAGCCAACAACGGGCCATGGAAATTAACATGGCCGCCACCGATGGCAGCATTGAAACTCTCAAGACTCTGGGTCGTGCTGCACTTGCCGCGAATAATCACCTGAATGGTACGCGCTTGGAAACCCTTGCTGCCTTACTGACTGGCGATAGCAAAACTGGGTGGCCTGCCGCCAATATGCATACCACTGCGATCGACTGCTATACCGGTCAGCGTTTGGTGGTCAGCCAAACAACTGCCAGAAAAAATGGAATCCCTCTGGCGCAAGCTGCCGCCGCGAGCAGCTCACTGCCTGGTATTGCTGGACCCACCCTCCTTGGCCAGCGCTATGCGATGGATGGCGGCATGTGCTCCAACCCAGCACATGTAGACTTAGTTGCCGGCTCAAAGCGAGCACTGATCATTACACTGACAGACGGCGTCACAGGGGCGATTCTGACCAAAATCCCTCACCCCATTGCACAAAATATCAAAGATATTCAAGCTACAGGCACAAAGACGAAGTGGATCGTAGCTGGCACGCCGCCAGGTATCAGCCTGACCGATCCTCGACAAATTGCGCCAGCAATCAAGGCGGGCTATGACCGCTCAAAGCTAGAGGCTTCCGCGCTCAAAGATTTCTGGGCTTAGCCTGTAGGAATGAATCCTCACCCGCCATGCTCATTTCAGGTAAATGCTATTGTATGAATCGATACTTATAAAGTGATTTCACATGACTGAGCCAACGCCAAAAAAAATGATCGTTGCCATTACCGGTGCATCTGGCACAATCTATGGCATTCGATTGCTGGAAGCACTATCTAGTAGTGGCATAGAAACACATCTCATCATGAGTGACTCTGCAAAGATCACAATGGCCATGGAGACCACCTTTACGCCCAGTTACGTTGAGTCCTTGGCCACCGAAGTTCACTCAGCCAAAAATGTTGGGGCCTCTATTGCCTCAGGATCCTTTCGAACCTTGGGAATGGTTGTTGCCCCTTGCTCTGTTCACACGATGTCAGATATTGCCTGGGGATCCACATCAAATTTGATCACTAGAGCTGCGGATGTTGTTTTAAAAGAGCGTCGTAGACTGATACTACTTTTTAGAGAAACACCGCTGCATGCCGGGCATATCAAAACGATGGCGCAAGTCACCGAGAATGGTGCGATTGTGATGCCCCCTGTGCCAGCGCTTTATACAAATCCAAAAAGTATTGACGATATTATCAACCATACTGTTGGGCGCGTGCTTGACCTGTTTGACTTAGATAATGACCTAGTCAAGCGGTGGAACGGCATAGGAAAATAGCATGCAGTTATTTGTGTACTACAAATTTATACCCCAAGACTTTCCACATCTACATGCTGCAATCATTCAACTTCAGTTAAATGTCTCAAGCCATTTTCCTGGACTGAAATATCGATTATCTAAGCGACCGACCTTGGATGATCAAGGTCGCGAGACTTGGATGGAGCAGTATGATTTTTTTCATGAACTATTCGATCCGCTGATGCTTCAACTCAATGA
This sequence comes from Bordetella parapertussis, assembly GCA_945897365.1. GTDB lineage: Bacteria > Pseudomonadota > Gammaproteobacteria > Burkholderiales > Burkholderiaceae_B > Zwartia > Zwartia parapertussis_A. The sequence continues at coordinate 23,330 of CAMDFD010000004.1, forward strand.
AGAAATAGCAAAGATTGGATCTGTACCTCAAAGGGCAAATGAAGTTTTTATTGATCAGTAAATACAAGTACGTTTAATAAAATATTGTCATGGTCAACTTCGTGTGAGTGCCTTGATTGCCTTTATCCCACTTTCTGAATGCCCATATTGCTCGAGTAACTCTTGCGCTTGAGCGATTTCAAATTCACTAAATAAAAAGCCGGGTGCCACAGCACAACTCACCAAGCAAAAACCGTTTTCATTTAGAGGTTTTGCTGCAAACCAAGTGTTTGCTGGAATAGTCGCCTGAAGATTCATGGACTCTATGCCGATCTGAATCGTTTGTAATGCGCCGTGCTCATCAAAATAATAAACAAGTAGATCGCAACCTAGATGATAAAACCAACTTTCATCTGACTGGATACGATGCCATGCTGAAAAATCACGGCCAGATAAAAGGTAGTAAATCGTGGTGTAGGCGCTTTTATCCTCGAGAGTGTCAAAGTCCTTAATCTTTTTATTTGATCGATGCATTTCTCTGTAAAAACCCCCCTCTGGATGAGGCTGCAATTCAAGAGTCTCGATCAGTCTGTTTATTTCATTCATGATTTCTGTATAGATCGCATAAGATAGCTTATTGTGATGTAAAACAAGGAAGCCTGATGAGCAGCATGTTCGATGAAGCCGAGCAGGATCCGAAACTCTCGGTTGAAGAGTTTGCGCATCTCGAAGAGCCTCTGCGGATTAGACTGCTGAATGAGCAGTATAGACATCTCAAACTCAAAGATCGCTCACTTGTGATTGTAGTCGCTGGCATTGATGGTGCAGGCAAAGGCGCTACGATCAATCTGCTCAATGAGTGGCTAGATCCAAGGCATGTTCGAACGCTCGCCTTTAGCAAGCCCTCTAAAGAAGAAAAGGCCTATCCCCCACAAAGAAGATTGTGGTTAGGTCTCCCACCCAAAGGCTCTGTGGGCATTATGTTTGGGGCTGCTTACATGCCTCTTTTGAAGGAAATTAGTCGAAATAAAGCGAATCCAGACAAAATCGAGTCCATCATAAGGGAGATTCGAAAGTTTGAGGACACCCTCATTGCAAATGATGTACAAATCATCAAATTATGGTTTCACCTTTCCAGAGATGCTCAACGCATACGCACCGAACAACTCTTAGCGAATGCCTCTACCGCATGGCAAGTGGGAAAAAGTGACCATAAAGTTTTCAAGCATTTTGACCGTGCAAAACAAGCAGGTCAGCGCATCATAGAGTCGACGGATGCCGCACACTCGCCGTGGATCATCATCCCAAGCGCTGACGACAATATGCGCATCGTCAGAACAGCACAAGCGGTATTGAATGCCTTTACTCAACGCAGCATCAAAGTCCCCCCCTCACATAATCCGGCCGCAACACCTCAACAGACTCGAATACGTCACCGCTTAGATAAGTTAGACTTTGAAGCCAATGTCAGCAAAGAAGTGTACGAGCAAGAATTGTTGCAATGGCAAAATCGCCTTGCAAATGCTGTGCGCGACAAGAGTTTTAATAAAAAATCGCTTGTCTTAGTATTTGAGGGACAAGATGCTGCGGGCAAAGGTGGTGCGATTCGACGCGTCACGCATGCCCTAGATGCCCGGCAATACCGATCCGTATCCATTGCTGCGCCCCGCCCTTTTGAAATGGATCGACCCTACCTTTGGCGCTTTTGGCGAAATGTACCCAGCCGCGGAAGAATCACGATTTTCGATCGCTCTTGGTATGGGCGTGTCCTAGTCGAACGCGTCGAAGGATATGCGAAACGCTCGGCTTGGCAGCGAGCCTTTCATGAAATCAATGAGTTCGAACAGAAACTCGTCCACCATGGCACGCTCTTATTGAAATTCTGGTTAGCGATCACGCCAGAGGAACAACTCCTCCGGTTCAAGTCCCGTGAGCACTCACCATTTAAAAAATTTAAGATCACACCCGAGGACTGGCGCAATCGACGTCAATGGCAGGTTTACGCCAAAGCTGCCGAGGAAATGTTTGCGAAAACGGACACGCTCGAGGCGCCTTGGCATATATTGTCTGCAAATGACAAACGGCATGCTAGGTTAGAGGTTATTAAACGCATCACACTTGCTGTTGAAAGCAAAGATCAGATCAAAATCTAAACGTAGCTGCGATAGCTGCACCAAACATATTCAAGTCAATATTGGTTTGATTTTGCTTGAACTGGTAATAAACATTTTTAGCAACAAGGGACACGTCACCCCAATCAAACGTACGACCAACACCTAAGTAAGCTTGGCTTGTAACACTCGACGATTGGCCCGCACCTACATCAACATAAAAGGGCACAAAGTACTTCGAATTATCAAAATTGTACCGACCTTTTACTCCGACAATACCTGTTGCAAGCTGGAGGCTAGAGCTCACCGTGACTGACTCTCCCGCTTGAGGAAAGGAAATCCTCGTGCTCGCGTTTTGCCACATCACTCTGGCACCGACTAATCCATCCAATTGCAGACTGGGGGTACTCACCATATTGTATGAGGGTGCCAGCGTTAACATCGTCATGGTGATGCTAGTGTTGGAAGTTAAATCATCCCGACCAGCCACGCTAGAAGTCGATTTACCCAAATCGCCATACATGCCATCAAGATAAAGTCCAAAGCGACCATGCCGAGCTTCTGCCACTAGCATCGCCGCCATTTTAAGATCGGACAAAACATCACCTGTCTTGAGTTTGACATGGCCTAAGCTTGTCCCATTATGAGAGACCGATCCTCTAATTCCCATACCCCAAGCATAGGGCGATACACTAAAGCGCCACTGTTCTGACAGTGTCAATGAGGGTGCCGAGGCTGTTGGGGAAGGTTGTGCATGAACCAAGGGCAAACATAACAATCCAAAGAGAAATGTCATCAATCGCAGAGCCATATCAGCTTACCTAGTAAATTATGAAGATAAAATTAATATAGATATTAATATAAATAATCCAAATTAACCAAATTCAAATATTTAAGAATATTTTTTAGGGATTTTTTGATGAAAAAACTTTCATTCATCAAGCGTAGTAATGGTAGTCACTGGGTTGGCGATGGCTTTCCAGTGCAAAGTATTTTTTCTTATCACGATATCGCTGAGAAAATCTCACCTTTTTTAATGATGGACCATGCCGGTCCAACAATCTTTCCTCCGACCCAACAAAAACTGGGCGTCGGCCAACATCCTCATCGGGGCTTTGAGACTGTCACCATTGTGTATCAAGGCGGTGTTTCGCATCGAGACTCATCGGGTGGTGGTGGCACGATTGGTCCAGGAGATGTGCAATGGATGACGGCGGCATCTGGACTCATACACGAAGAATTTCATAGCGAAGATTTTGCCCGACAAGGTGGGCCGTTTGAGATGATTCAACTTTGGGTGAACTTGCCTGCAAAAGACAAGATGTCGACACCTGGTTATCAAGGCATTACGGCAGAAGAAATTCCCAACGTTACTCTTGCAAACAATGCAGGTATCGCACGCATCATTGCGGGCGCCCTTGATCACACAACCGGTCCTGCTCATACGTTCACACCGATGAACGTATGGGATCTCCGTTTAAAAGCAGGGAAAACGCTCTCTCTTGATCTCCCCTCAGGAAACACAGCAGCGCTTTATGTGTTGAGCGGTGCACTTAAAATGGATAAGCAAAGCATTGTGAAAGCTGAAATGGCGGTGATAGAACGAGAAGGAACTGCGCTCTTAGCGGAAATCATTGATGACGCAGTTGTATTGCTGCTCTCTGGAGAACCTCTCAATGAAGCGATTGTCGGCCACGGTCCATTTGTCATGAATACCCGCGCAGAGATCATGCAAGCGATGCAGGACTACAACAACGGTCAGTTTGGCCAGATTGTGGCTGTATCATGAAAAAATTATGGTTGCTACTGCTGATCGTATTTGGAAATACGATTACGTACGCAGACCAAATCGAATGCGTCTTCGATGTTAATGATACCCAAAAAACGCTTATCACTTACCCAATTAAGGATATATACACCTCAACCAAAATCGATTTACCAGGTGGCTTTCGCTTCGCAGGTCAATATTTATCTGAACTAAAAACATTTAAAGCATACCTTTATCACACACCAAAAGAGCGCTACGTATTGCTGGCGCTTCAATCATTTGCCATTACACAAGCATCCTGCCCTCAAGATTTTGGTCAACACCGTGTCTATGATAGCGAAGATGAACGCGAACTTTATTTCCATTGCATAAAAACATGCTCCAAATGACGATGCTGAAGAAATTTCTGCATTACACGCTTCTGATACTAATCTTATGCGCAAATTTGGCGCATGCAGAAAATCAATCCATCAAGATTGTTTTTGTTGGTGACATCATGCTCGATGATTTACCAGGAAAATATATAAAAGACGGCAATGACCCCTTCGCTTCTTTCTCCTCTCTTTTTAAATCTGCAGACTTAACGATTGGCAATCTTGAGTGCGTGGTGGGAACAACCGGCATCGCAGAAGAAAAACCTTATATATTGCGTGCACATCCGCGTGTCTTACCCTTACTAAAAAAATATTTCAGTGCGTTGTCTCTTGCCAATAATCATAGCGGCGATTTCGGTCCAACGGCTTTTGCAGCCATGCTTGATTTACTGGACACCTCGGGAATCAAATATTTTGGTGGCGGTAGAAATCTTCAGGAAGCATATGCACCCATCATCTTTGACCTAAAAGGCAAACGTATCGCCTTATTGGCCTATAACTTATTTTTCCCCCGCAGTTTTGAGGCCCTTGACGATCGTGCCGGAAGCGCATGGGGTGAAGATGATTATGTGCGCGAAGGCATCAGGCGAGCTCGCCATATACACAAAGCTGACATTGTCATCACCTATCCGCACTGGGGATGGGAAAATGAAAAGCTCGCCTCAGCCAATCAAGTTGCACTGGCACACTTAATGATCGACAGTGGTGCGGATGCAGTCATTGGTGGGCATCCACACGTCACACAAAATATAGAAATTTACAAAGGTAAAACGATTTTTTATAGCCTAGGAAATTTTGTTTTTGATAGCTTTGATACCGAAGATACCAATACTGGCTGGGCAGTAGAAATGACCATCCAACCTGACACAACGATTTCCTGGAAAATCTTTGAAGCCAAGCTGGATGGCAATGGGATCCCGCGAAACAACGGGCAAATCAAATTGCCTTAGGTGCCAAAATCACGACGGCGTCTGCGGCGATGGCCGACTGCCCCGCTTCCATCACCAACAGTGGATTGATCTCTGCCTCAAGTAACCGCTCTCCCAATGAAGCGACCATCATCGAAAATCCAACCATCGCTTGAACAACAGCATTTACATCAAGTTTTGGTTTGCCCCGATAGCCATCGAGTAATGGCCAAGATTTCAATTGCTTAAGGAGACTCAATGCTTGTTCCTCGGAGATCACCTTGCCGGGAGGCATCAGACACAAGACACTATCGTTCATCAACTCTGCAGTAATGCCGCCCATACCAACCATCAGAGCAGTGCCAAGTGGATCCTTATGCATGCCGACAATCAACTCTGCCGGAGCGCGCAACATCGGCTGGACGATAAAAGACGTTGCGTTGAGTCCTGTGTGTGTTCGTACATCCCTGACCATTTGATCAAAGGCCTGTGGTAACGATTCAATCGTCAACCCTAACCGTACGCCACCAACCTCTGACTTATGAAGAATCTCAGAAGATAGGACTTTTAAAACCACAGGACCTGCTAAATTTTGAGCTGCAGCGACAGCCTCTTGCGCAGAGTGTACGACTTGCGTCTGAGCACAATGAATACCATATCGACCAAAAAGCTGGCTCGCCTCAAATTCATTGAGCGCGCCTTCGCGACCCGTCAGTATTGGGGGGTCTTGTGCCTTCAGAAATAGCGTAAAAGTAGGTAACGATAGAGAAACAGTTTCCATTGCTTTGAACGCGACGGCACAAGACTCAGGATTTAAAAAGGCTGGAACTCCACGGCCCTCCAGAACCTTGACAACATGTGGTGCATGAGGACTGACATAGGCCAAGATAGGTTTTTCTGAGTCATCCAAACAATCTCGAATCGCATCTGCTACCAAGTCAGGCATCGCCAAACTAGAGGAGCCCACCACGACCACCAAGGCATCATAAAGAGGACTCGCAAGCACTGCTCGGATAATCCCGCGCAACAACACAGGATCCAGTCCAGCAAGTGTGACGTCGATTGGATTTCTATCTAAAGCCGCTTCATCACCTTTTTGTAAATCGCGCAATGTCTTTGCCGTCGTTGAATCCGGTGAAGGCGTCTCAAAACCAGCCACTCCTAAACTATCAGCAACCAAGGTGCCGGCACCACCCGTTGAGGTTAGCACCGCGATGCGATTACCTTTTAATATGCGGTTCGTCGTTAACGCAGAGCAGATATCCAACAGATCATTAAACTGCTCGGCACGAATCACGCCAATCTGTTTGAAAAAGGCATCGTACATCCTATCTGAACCGGCCATCGCACCGGTATGAGAGATCGCTGCGCGTGCGCCGGCTTCCGAGCGTCCGACCTTGTAGGCCACGACTGACTTACCTGCGGCACGCGCCACCTCAACCGCCCGTCGAAAACGCTCTGGCTGGCGAATGGTCTCTACATACAAAGCGATCACCTGCGTTGCAGGATCATTGGCTAAGTACTCTACAAAATCTGATAACTCGAGATCAACTTCATTACTGGTTGAAATCAGTTTTGAAAAGTTAATATCACGTGCCGCACCGCGAGATAAAATCGAACCGAGGATACCGCCACTTTGAGAAACCAGAGCAACTGCACCTGCTTCAAAACCACTCATTTCAAGCGCGGCGCTTGCCGACAAAATGATGCGATCAGTGAGATTGACGAGGCCAATGGTATTCGGACCTAGAATCCTCATTTGCCCTTTTGCCTGCATGAGCGCCGACTGCCGCGAAGCGCCTTCCTCACCGGTTTCTCCGAAACCACTCGCCAATACAATCGCAGCCGTCGTACCTCGCTCTGCAAGCTCACGTACTGCCTCATGCGCTCTGGCCGCACCAAGCAGCACAATCGCAACATCGGGCGCTTCAGGAAGGTCAGCAATGCTTGCATAACAAAGTAAGTCCCCAATCCGCTCAGCCTTTGGATTGACGGGATATACCTTGCCGGCATATCCATGCTTCATGAGATAAGTAATTGGACGTCCCGTGGTCTTGCGCGAGTCCGCTGAGGCACCAATGACTGCAACACTGCGAGGCTGCATCAACCGTTCAATCGACTTCATGTTTAAGGTCATGCTTTTTTAGCGGCAGCAGCACGTTCGAGGAATGCCATGACAGCCTCACGGTGCTCACCACTCGTATAGCAGATACCTTGTGCCTGACTACCTTGGGCAAACACTTGCGTTGCACTCAGTTCAAACGTTTGATTCAGGATCGTCTTACCCAGGGCAAGTGCTGTCGCCGAACCTTGGCCAAGCGACTTCGCCCAAGCCTGAGCATCCGCGACAAGTCCTTCTTCTGTGCTCATTTGATCGGCGATACCAAGTGTGAGCGCCTCTTGCGCATCGACTTTTCTACCACTGAAGATCAATGCCTTGGCCTTAGGCAAACCAACTCGACGGGGCAAAAAATACATGCCGCCACCATCAGGAATCAGACCTCGATTGATATATGACCAAGTGAAACTAGCATTCGGACTCACCATCACAAAATCACAAGCCAACGCTGTATCCGCACCTAAACCCGATGCAGAGCCGTTTACTGCCGCAATCGTAGGTTTTGGCATTGTAAAAAGAAGTGACTGTGTGTGATGAACGCGTTGTTGACGCGCCCAACCATTAAACGCGACTTCACCAGGTGGCGCCTTCATGCGCTTTTCCATACCCGCGACATCACCTCCCGCGCAAAATCCCTTTCCGCGTCCCGTCAACACCATGGCACGAATGCTTCGATCTGTTGCAATACCGTCTAACACCTCGATAAATTCGCTGCGCATCAAATCGCTCATGGCATTGCGTTTTTCTGGTCGATTCAGAAAGACAGTTGCAATACCGTCTGTCACATTCAATTCAATGAATTCACTCATGCTGCTCTCTTCAATCATTAATTGGGTTCGATTTTCGCGGCTTTAACAACAGCGGCCCAACGCTTTTGCTCTGCGTTGACATAATCAGCAAGCTCTTTGGGAGTCCCAGTCGTAATCACCAGGCCCTCACCTTCGACACGCTTACGAAATGTCTCTGATCGTGCTGCCTTGGCCGTTGCAGCGTTTAATTTACTGACGATCTCAGCCGGCGTACCTGCGGGGACGAAAAATCCATACCAACTTTCCGCCGCATAGCCTGGCACCCCCGCCTCTGCAATTGAAGGAACCTCCGGACGAACTGGCGAGCGCCCGGGCGTGGTGACACCCAAAGCGCGCACTTTGCCACTCTCAATCAATGGCGCCGCAGCTGTCGCTGTCGCAAACATCATATTGACTTGACCACCCAATAAGTCATTGAGTGCTGGGCCCGCACCTTTGTATGGAACATGCGTCATATTGACCCCCGCCAAGTTGTTGAATAACTCGCCTGCCAAATGTGCAGAGGTCCCCACCCCTTGAGAGGCAAACGTTAGTTTGCCCGGATCGGCTTTGGCCGCAGCAACAAGCTCCTTGATATTTTTATAAGGGCTGTTGGCAGGAACAACTAAGATATTAGGCGAACGACCAATCAGTACGACAGGATCAAAAGCCTTTTGTGTATCGAAGGGCATTTTGCTGCGCAAACTTGGATTTACAGCATGCGCAAAGGTTGCGATCAATATTGTCGTCCCATCCGGCGCACTTTTAGCGACCGTATCTGTACCGATGACCGTTCCAGCACCAGGTTTATTTTCAACAATCACAGTCTGGCCGAGATCTTGAGACATTGCAGCACCCAGAGTGCGGGCGATCGTATCCGTGCCACCACCAGGTGAAAAAGGCACAATGATGCGGATGGGGCGCTCCGCAGAATTGCTCTGTGCTGATACCAACGAGGAAGCGCCAAAGAGTGGTGTAAATAAGGCCAAGGCAACAAGTTTGCTCAAGCGTGCTGTGAGTTTATTCATTTAGATTGTCTCAATCGTGTTCAATTTTAAATGTGTATGTTTAAAAAATAATTTATCTATTGCATGACTTTTAAATTCTCAGCGACGACGAAATCAATCTCTCCAAAGGCTTTGATCTCTTCTGGAGTAAATCCAGGTGCCACGGCCTCTAAAACAAAACGCCGATCAACCCAGTGCAAAACAGCAAGATCAGTGACGAGCCAGTCCACACAATGTTTTCCTGTCAGCGGATACTTGCACCGAAGCGGGAGCTTAGTTCGACCTTTACTATCCGTATGCTCCATCACAATAATAAGCTCAACGTCACCAGAGATGAGATCCATCGCTCCACCGATTCCTCCACGCTTGGCATCTGTAACACTCCAGTTGGAAACGCTCGCTTCGGCATCGACCTCATATGCACCCAGAATGACGGTATCGATATGACCCCCTCGGGCCATTTCAAACGAAGTCACGCTTTCAAAATAGGATGTTCCGGGGATAGCCTCGACAAACTGCCCCCCCGCATTGAAAACATCAGGATCGACGGCATCCCCTGTCACGATACCGCCATAACCCAACACTCCATTTTCCGCATGCAACCATACACCACGTCCCTCTAAAAAATTAGAAACAAGTGTTGGGATACCGACACCCAAATTCACATAAGAATTATTTCGAACAATAAGCGCAGCATTTTTAGCGATATCACTACGCGTCAAAGCGGACTTTCCGTTATAGATTCGCGCACTGTCTGCCGCTCTTTTACCTGATCGTGACAAAGAGTTGATATCGATGGGGTCTGTAATTTTGATAATACGATCAACAAAAATTCCAGGTAGACCAATAAGCTCTGGTGCTAATTCGCCCACCTCAACAATTTCCTCAACCTCAACAATCGCTACTTTCGCAGCCTTCGCAAAGCTCGAGTTAAAGTTAGCGCTTCCGCCACGAAACTGAATATTGCCTGCGCGATCTGCTCGATAAGCACTTAAAAAAGCAAAGTCAACCTCAATAGCATGCTCCAGTAAATAAGGTTTGCCCTTGAAATATCGAACATCTTTACCTTCAACCAAATCTGTCCCTATTCCAGTCGGCGTATAAAAAGCAGGGATTCCCGAACCGCCGGCACGACAACGCTCCACGAGCGTGCCCTGAGGCACCAATTCAACCTCGAGCGTTCCAGCGGCGATTCTTTTTTCTGCCTCTGTTTCCATACCCGCACGAATCGAAAAGGAGGTAATGATTTTTTTAACTTGATCATTTTCGACGAGTAGTTGACCCTTTTCACCTGGTGCGCCAAGAGAGTTACAAACGACCGTTAAATCACGAACGCCTTTATCTCTTAGCGCATAGATCAATGTATTGGGAAAACGATGCGCTAAACCAAACCCAGAAATAGCAACACTGGCGCCATCAGAAATATCTTTAATGGCTTGGTTGGCACTTGCGACAACTTTATTCATATTTATCTTAGATAATTTTTAATCGTTTATAAAGCGATCGAATGTCATTACTCGATCTTTAGATTCAGGATCTTATTGAGGTCACTCAGTTCGGTTTTTTCTTGAATCATAGCGGCACGAAATTGCTTAGGATCTAAAAGCTTCAGTTCAGAACCGCCGGCTTCAATTCTGGCGCGTAGCTGTGGCTGAGAAAAGTATTTCACCGCAGCAGTTTGTAATGTTTTAACAATATCTGCGGGTATGCCAGCTGGGGCAAGCAAGCCATACCATGAACTCGTATTGTCTTTTACACCTTGCTCTAGCAATGTAGGAACATTAGGAAGAGCTTTTGAGCGTGTAGGCGCAGTCACGCCAATTGCGCGTAACCGACCGGATTGGATGTGTGGAAGCATTGCAGACAGATTTAAAAAAGATACATCAACGTGCCCCCCCAACATGTCTGTAATAACGGGCGCGGCACCCTTGTATGGCACATGCGTCATTTTTGTTTTTGTTTCAATTTGAAAAATTTCACCCGCAATGTGAGTAGAACTTCCCGTGCCGGTTGATGCAAACGTCATCGGTTTTGTTTTGGCAAGCTCGATAAATTCTTTGACGTTATTGACTTTGATATGCGGTGCGACAACCATCACATTGGGCACATCGATAATCAATAAAATCGGAGTAAATTCATTGATCCCATCATAAGGAGGCTTCGCACTAAAAACGGGGACTGCAGTATGGGGTGCGCCCGCTCCCACCAAGAGGGTGTAGCCATCGGGCGCGGCCTTTGCGACAAACGCCGTTCCAATCGATCCGCTCGCACCTGGCTTGGCCTCCACTACAAAAGATTGACCGAGATTTTGTGTGAGTCCCACAGCTAAATCACGCGCAATTTGATCAGCAGGTCCGCCTACTGGATATGTAATGATAATTTTGACGGGCTTGTTTGGATAAGATTGAGCAAATGCGCTTGTCGAAAAGAATGTGACTAATAAAAATAGAAAACCTAGGAATTTTTTCATTTTAATGTTTCCGTTAACGTTAACTGCAAAGGTGATTTTATTCACCACGTGCATCAGGATCGGCGGGTTCAAAACGATAACCCTTAACACTATCCCCGCGTACATAACCACAATGCGGCCAACCAAAATGGACAGGCATGATCAGAGCATTACGTTCGGCAGCGCGTTTTAAAAATAAAGCTCTCGATGCGCGCGCTTGTTCTGCGTGCGCATCAATCCATGTATTGATATGCGGCATGGCAATTTGTAAGGGGCTATGCATCACGTCGCCTGCAAAGATTGCCTCTTTGCCCTCAGACTGAAGTCGGAAATGTAGGGAACCAGGCGTGTGCCCTGGCATTGCTTCGGCCTCCAGACAGCCTGCCACAACATCCCCATCACCAATCAGATCAATCAAACCAGCCTCATACAAGGGCAGCACACTATCCTCAAAGGATCCGCTAATCACACCCTTATCACCTTTTAGATAGGCTGCATGAGCATTTTCAAAATCAACCTTCGGCATCAAGTGCCGTGCGTTTGGAAACATCGGCACCCATTTTCCATTGTCCATCCGTGTGCCCCAACCCACATGATCGGGATGAAAGTGTGTCACGATGACGTGTGTCACAGACTTTGGATCAGCTCCCGCTGCAGCTAACCACAACGGCGTTAGTGTATTGAGATTGTTCATGCGCTCAGAGGCGCGTTTTTTATGATTACCCACACCTAAGTCAATCACAATCACTTTGTCATCGATATGCATCACCCACAACTGCATCGCGACAATAAACCGCTCCAGACGAATGTTGTAATGATGAGGTGCGAGCCATGAAAGATGAGGTTTGATTTCCTTGACATCGAGCTCAGGGAAAACAAAGTCTGCTGCGTGGGTTGGACCACTGTACTCAAGAACGTTATAAATCTTTGCTCGACCAATATTGCGTGAATAAATCATTTTTCTTTTCTCCGTGATTTTTTATTATTCGACTTGGCGATAGGTCAAACGCCATTTTGTATCGCGATTTTCCCATGAAGGTGGACCAGATGAAAATGAATTGCCCGCTGGTTCAGCTGCTAACCTCCCTTGCATGAACGCCTGTGCACGCGCCTCATCTGCAATCCCATACATCGCAACATAATTTGGCACGCCTGGCGCAGGATGCATAAACTCGCGCATGCAGCTATAGCGAGCACCACTCACAAAGCCATACCCATTCAATACTTCAGGCACATGCGTACGGTTATAAAACTCGTTGAATTGGGCAACCTCTGCTGCGCTGGAACCCACCGCCTCACTCATCCCGACGAGGTACATATAAGGTGAGTCAGTCACTTGTGCTGTCGCGGGATTATTCAATAAATGACGCCACATGAGACGCCATTTTGTCTGACGCTTTTGCCAGGCGCTTGGTCCATCACTATAGACAGGTCTTCCGCTGGCAGGGCCATCATTGCGAGAAATATAGAGTAATGCGGCTGCTTCGCTTTCAATGTCATAGGCCGCCAGAAATCTTGGTCCACGCGGTCCACGAGGGTCGTCTTGCGCAAGCTCATATCGACGTCCGCGGAGAAATCCTGGATTACCTGCCAAAACCTCTGGTCGATGCGTATTGCTATAAAAACGATTGAAGTCTGCAACATCTGCAGCACTTGTATCAGCAGGAATATCCATTCCCACCCAATAGGTAAAGAGTGCATCACTCATTGCATAATCCTTTTGTTTAGACTGGCTTAAACATGGGTATACCGGTGCCATTCTCGCTATGCTTGAACGTTACTTGTACTTTTTGACCACAGCGGATCGTATCCAAATCACAATCAACAATGTTCGTCAGCATCGTGGGACCCTCCTCCAAGGTGACATAGGCAATCACATAAGGGACGGGTCCTGAAACACGCGTGACGCTGTAACTGTAAATCGTGCCCGCGCCGTTTGCTTCTTTCCATTCTGTCTTATCACTAAAACAAAAGGGGCAGAGTGCGCGTGGATAGTGGTGATACTGGCCACAGTCGTTGCAAAACTTCACCAACAACTTGCCCTTTGTCGCCGCTTCAAAAAATGGCTCATCGCCATAGTTGAATTTAGGATCGGATATTTTTCTATCTTGGTATGGGGTAGTCATCGAATTATTCTCTTTCCATGATGAGTGTGGCACTACCGTGGCGCGTACTGAGCGCACCACCTGTCCCGTGTGCAAGCGCGATATCGCAATTTTTGACCTGAACGAGCGGATGCGCTTCGCCACGTAATTGACGAACCGCCTCGATAATTTTGGTAATACCACCACGATTGACGGGATGGTTATTACACAAGCCTCCCCCGTCTGTATTGAACGGTAATTTACCCACACCAGAGATGAGATTGCCATCCATCACGAACTTACCACCTTCGCCCTTTTTGCAAAAGCCAAGATCCTCTAGCGTCATGATGACCGTGATCGTAAAACTATCGTAAATTGAGGCGTACTTGATATCCTGAGGGGTGACACCCGCTTCAGCAAAAGCGATTGGGCCTGAGCGCACCGCACCGGTATAGGTGATATCGACCTTGCCGCCCATCTGGCCTTTCGGTGATTCGCCCGCACCAATGAGCTTGACCATTGGGCGCTTGAGTCGCTTGGCGACCTCTGGGCTCACCACGATGACCGCACCTCCACCATCTGTCACCACGCAGCAATCCAGGCGGTGCAGAGGATCAGAGATCATAGGTGACTTCAAGACATCCTCAACGGTCACAACCTTTTTGAGATATGCGTTTGGATTGTGTTGTGCGTGATGTGAGGCGGAAACCTTGACCCAGGCGAGCTGCTCACTCGTTGTCCCGAACTCATGCATATGACGCATGGCGGAGAGCGCATATAAATTTACAGTGACAGGCCCATAGGGCATTTCAAAGGGCGTATCTGGGATGTTGGAATCTAACTCGCGCACGATCGTCCCTGGTCGACCAAAGCCCGCACAGGTGATCAGCGCCACGCTGCATTTACCCGCAGCAATGGCCTCGGCTGCATGCGCAACAAGGTACAAGTAAGAAGACCCACCCGTATTCGTCGAGTCAGAATGCCTGACGGTCAAACCCATGTAGTCGATCATATTGATCCCACCTAGCCCGCCTGGGGCGTCGGTAGAACAAAAGTAACCATCGACGTCATGAATCGTCAGTCCCGCATCCTCTAACGCACCCTTCGCACATTCTGCATGCAACTGAGCGAGTGATTTATTTTCAATTTTTCGTGCGGGGTGCTCGTAAATGCCCCCAATGTAGGCTTTGCCGCGAATGCTCATGCGATGTTGTCTCTGTGAGTATTGAATAACACCCGATTGAACAGCTCAATCGGGTGCATTACATTTTGTAAATTTTTATACCACGGACGTATAGACAAGTAAATCAAATATTAAGACTTGAAGAATTCTTGTCAATATATAAAATTAGCATGCTGTGTTGACGATTAATAGTTGTTTTATTGATCAAGTACAGCATGCGAATGAATTCTATTAAAGTACAGCTCTTTTTAATTCTTTTTCTCAACAACGAGCTGTATTTCAACCATAAAACCATAATGGAGCTCTGGCACAGGCACCACTGCTCGAGCAGGCTTATGATTACCAAAAATATCTGCGTAAATCATATTAAACTCTGGCCAGTTCGATACACCGACAATGTATGCAGTGCATTGCACCACATCGTTGAGCGTACAGTCTGATGCTTTGAGAATGTTTGCACAATGCTTAAAAGATGCACGTACCTGACGCTCAAAATTATCGGCCTCCCCTTCGGCGGGTTTGCCAGGTAATACACCAGATACAAAGATCAAATTTCCAGACTGAACAGCATGGCTGTAATGGCCAGCGGGAGCAGGAGTATGAGGAGATTGAATGAGCTTCATTTAGATTATTCCGTTTTAAATTTGACTAAATTTTTAAACTAGCGTGTTGTGTAATAGATAACGAAAGCTGCCGCAATGACTGCTAATAATAAAAGCCATCTACCTTGATGCTGCTGGGGTAAAGCAACAGATGAAGGATTCGAAATAGCGTTGTCATTACTTTCACTCATAGTAATTTTCTCTTTGAATTTTTCAAAGAATAAATCTGCCATTCGCTTTGCCACGCCATCAATTAATCTTGCACCTACTTGAGCAAGTCTTCCACCAACTTGTGCATGCACAGAGTACGTAAGTTTTGTGTGTTCACCCACCTCTTCCAGCTTAACGACAGCATGACCTTTACCAGAGCCTGCCACGCCACCAGAGCCGTCAAAACTAATTTTGTAAGAGTGAGGTGCGATGATATCCGAGAGTAAAAGCTTGCCAGTAAATCTTGAACGGATCGGACCGACCGCAACCTGCATGACTACCTTGTACTGACTCTCACCAGTCAGGTCAAATGATTCGCACCCGGGCACACACTGACTGAGTATGCTTGGGTCATTGAGCGCTTTCCAAACGATATCACGGGGTAGAACGATTATTTGTTCACCTATTAACTCCACGTTTCAACTCCCTTGATTCTGCTGTTGAGGATCTCTGATCCGTTGAGCTGCTACGCGCACAGCCTGAATGATTTCCGGATAGGCAGCACAGCGGCACAAATTCCCCGACAGATAGTTACGTATTTCAGCGTCTGAGGGATTAGGATTATGCGCAAGCAACTCCTTGCTCATCAAAATAAAACCCGGTGTACAGAAGCCGCATTGAAAGGCTCCACACTCAATAAAAGCTTGTTGCACCGGATCAAGCTGCCCATGCGCATCCAAGCCCTCAATGGTCACCACATCGCAACCATCCAGAGAAACCGCAAGCGTTAAACAACCACTCACGGTCTTACCATCGACAACGATGGTGCAACAACCGCAAAGTCCTTGTGCACAACTTTCTCGGGCACCGTATAAAAAGAAATTGGAGCGGAGTAACTCTAGTGCGCTTAGATGATTCTGCGTGGACGCTTGAACTTTTTGTCCGTTAAGGGTAAAGCTGATAGTGATTGTCTGCATGATCTTTACTTTTCAACTTTAAAGAAGTTAGTCTCAGCATTGCGGTGCATTTCACGGCATATCTGCTCGTACTTCATCGGTAGCGTTGTCAGTCTGACACCAACCGCATCTTCGATTGCCTCTGCGATCGCAGAAGCGACGCCGAAGGCACTACTCTCCCCGACACCCTTTGCGCCGTATGGTCCGTTATGCTGGATGGAGTCAACCGCATGTGACGTCATCACATCAGGCACATCATGTATACCTGGAATTTTGTATTCAGAAAATGATGCATTGCGCAGTTGACCAATCTCATCAAATACCATCTCCTCATATAAAACCGCACCCAACTGCATAATGGCAGCACCGGTCAGTTGTGAAGTCACAATTGTTGGATTGAGAGGCGTACCGCAGTCAACAACGTTTTCCATATGCAAAATTTTGAATTTTCCAGTTTCAACGTCTACTTCTACTTCAACGCCTGTCGCACCGATCATCCAGTTAGGGGTGATATTGGTGGATTGTCCCGTCGCTTTATCAGGAGAGATGTACTCAGGAACATAGGAACCTACACCCACTATGTTGCCAGCCTGCATGCCGTATTTTTTTAACAATAACTGTCTAGTGTTCAGTTTTTCAGTCGATGGAACACCCAGAGAGTCAGCAAGCTCTCGCAATTTAGCCAACGCATCTTGTGCTGCAAACTTGACAGCATGTCCCATATGAAACGTTGAACGAGATCCTAATGTGGCCATATCGTATGGTGTGATATCCGTATCAGGATGAATGACTCGTACTTTTTGAGGTTCAAGCCCCAACTCCTCTGCCGCAATCATCGCCAAAAGAGTGTCTGAGCCCTGGCCCATATCAACAGTACTTGAGTAAACAAAACAACTGCCATCTGCTGCTAAGTTCACCATCGCCATTGAAGTTGTTGGGGCCACCAGCGCCTTAAACCCAATGCTAATTCCTCTCCCTCTCTTGAATTTTTCACAACCTCTGTTAAAAGGCTGGTCCCATTTCATCCTTGTCGCGGTCTCATCAAGCACCTGGAGCAACGCCGCATCCTTCATGATCGTACCCGTCGGGTGCGCGTCACCCTCACGTAGAATGTTCATCCTTCGAAACTCCACCGGATCGATCTTTAGTGAACGCGCGATGATGTCGGCTTGACTTTCATATGCCCAGACTAGCTGAGGAATACCGAACCCTCTAAATGCTCCGGCGGGAGGTAAGTTTGTATAGACCTGATAAGAATCAATTGACACATTTTTGATGTCATAGGGTCCCGAAGACGTGAACCCTGATTTTTGTGACACGCGTGGACCAATGTCTGCAAAAGCGCCGCCATTCCACCACACCTCACATTTCCGTCCGAGAATACGCCCTTCTTTTGATACTGCCGATTTAATAATGAATGATGTCGCATGCTTTGTAATCGTATAGAACTGCTCTTCCATGCTGATCGCGACCCGCACAGGACGCTTAACGATCAAGGTCAGTGCCGCCGCCAGTGCCTCAAGCTTAATGTAGAGCTTTGCGCCGAAACCGCCACCTAAAAAAGCGGTTTTAACCCTGACACGATTTTCTTCCCAACCAAGCAAACGTGCGATTTCAATACGAACAAAGGAAGGACTCTGTGTTGCGGAATGGATGGTCAAGCCTGCATCAGTCAACTCGCCCACGGAAATCATCGGTTCGAGCGGAGTGTGCATGAGTTGTTGTGTTTTGAACGTGTGCTCAAATACATGGTCAGCTCTTGCAAACGCAGCCTCAACATCTCCGCAGCGCAATTGAAAATCGAGAGCAATATTTGTATTGCGCTTTCCCGCGATGTGCTTAAGATCAGGAAATGTTCCTGCAGGTTTAAGCTGGTCGTGAACAACGATTTCTGATCGTGCAGCTTCAATCTCATCAAAAACTGCAGGTAACTCTTCATACTCCACTTCAATTAGATGCAAAGCCTCTTCTGCGATATGTAGGTCCTCTGCAAGTACTGCTGCAACAGGCTCTCCGACGAAGTGAACCTTACCAATCGCAAGAATGGGCTGGTCATGAAATGCAGGCCCATAAAAAGGACTGGGAATAATCTCACAAATCTCTTTTGCAGTGATCACAGAATGCACGCCTGGCAATCGCTTTGCGGCTGACGTATCGATCGATATGATCTTGGCGTGCGCGACGCTACTACGAAGTAGCTTCACTTGCAGCATATTTGGTAGTGTTAAATTATGGATATATTCTGTACGTCCCGTGACTTTAGATATACCTTCAAGTCGATTGGCGCCTTTCGTGATGAACTTGAGATCTTTTTTAATTAAATCAGTGTTCTGCATGATCGGCTCCTGCTCCATTTTTTTTCATTGCAGCATTGATCACTCGTCCTACATAAATACTGATTAAATGTTTTTTATACGCAGCAGATCCGTGTGTGTCATCAGCGATTTCTAAAGTTTGTGCGGACTCAATACCTGCTGTATGTAATAACTTTTCACTGACAGTTGCACCTGTCAATAACTGCTCAGCGATTGTCAAACGTGTGGGTCTGTCTGTCGCGGCACCAACGATCAAACGAATATTTTCAATCGTATCGCCACTAGATTGAAGACTCACACCTATACCTAGTGCGGGCCAGTCATGTGACACGCGTGTCGTCACTTTCATATAAGCCGCAAGCTGCTGTCCCATCGGCGGCACGATGATCTCAGAGATCAACTCATCTGCAAGCAGAACTGTTTCGTAATAACCTGTACACAAAACGTCGACCGATATTTCCCTCGATCCTCTAGGGCTTGTTGCGATGAGCCGAGCATTCAATACGCTCAACACGGGGGGGAGGTCCATATGTGGATCGCCATGCGCTAAATTTCCACCAATTGTCGCCACATTTCGCACACGCGGATTAGAGAGAGCTCGAAAGGCGCGAGTCAGCACAGGCCAACCTTTTTCGACAATCGTGGAGTGTTCGAGATCAGTTAATCGACTCAGGGCGCCTATCACTAACTCTCCAGCATGATTAATGCTGATCTCACGATGTTTCCCTCCGATTCTATGCAAACTGATGAGCCTCGTAGGTCGCATCACACCGGCTTTCATCATTAGCATGATTGCAGTTCCGCCACCTACGGGACGTACATTCGGATCATCAGGATCAAGTAACTCAATCGCATGCTCGAACGTCTGCGGTACTACGTATTCAAAAGGAGCCATCTCAACCTTACCTCTAACGAGTGAGTTCAAGCAGTTTTTCTATTTTTGAAAAAATGACTTGCGGATTTTCCAAAGGCGTCAGGTGACGCGATGCAGGGATAATGGTTAACAATGATTCTTTTATTCCTTCATGCAAAGCTTGTGCCATTGCAACAGGCGCCGCATAATCCTCTTCACCCACAATAATCTCGGTAGGGACGCGAATACCTGCCATAACCTCACGCCCGTCAAATGCGCCCATCGCCTGACATGTTGCTGCGTAACCTTCGATATCATTTTCCAAAAATATACGTATGCATTCGTCTACGATATCTCCATGCTCCTGTCGGAACATTTCGCTAAACCATCTTGTTTTTTGAAAATCAACCAGACTCGGCAAACCTTGCGTACGTGCTTTTTCCGCGCGCTCGGCCCAGTCCTTTGGTGCATTCGACCCATACCATGCCGTCGTGTCGATTAAACCAAGGCCTGCTGTGATGTCTGGATTATCCGCGGCGAATTGCAGTGCAATACATCCTCCCATCGATGCACCAGCGACAATTACTTTTGCATATCCAAGACTATCCATCAGTTTTCTCAAGTCTTGGGCAAACAAATTGATTGAGTATGGACCTTTTGTTACTGAGGAAGCTCCATGCCCTCGAACATCAACGACGACAACGTTTGTTTGCTCAGCAAGTAAGGGTGCGACTCGATTCCAAAACCGATGGTCCATGGCAAGTGAGTGAATCAATAGGACGCAGGTGCGTGACTGTATGTCCTGAATAAAACATTGATAATTTATAAAATCATCTTGAGTAATCTGGTAGGTATTAATCGTAGGCTTGACCATTTTTTATCAACATTTTTTATGTAAATGGATTAAATTCAACTTTGTCTGAACATATTCTTACAAGTACCTGTGCCTCGCAAACGACAATCTTTGAGCCTGTCATGAGTAAATTTCATTCCGATTGATTTTGACTGCTTACTTTTTTGAGACACAACCATCAATGCCTAAGCACTTTCCAACATTGAACGCACTGCGTGCTTTTGAATCAACAGCAAGGCATCTGAGCTTTACTCGCGCTGCGCATGAGTTACACCTGACTCAAACTGCAATTAGCCATCAGATTAAGGAACTTGAGCGTCTTCTCGGTGTGCAACTTTTCGAACGTCGCCAAAACACTATATCCATAACGTCTGTTGGTTCGGATTACCTTGAAACCATTCGACCTGCACTAGGTTTAATCGCTCGTGCGTCTGACCGTGTTTCTAATATTGGTACGAATACTTTACACATCAATTGCCTAACTGCGTTTGCGGTTCAGTGCCTTCTACCAGCCTTACCGGAGTTTTGCGCGACCTACCCAGAGATAGATATCCGGATCACACCTGTAAACGCTGCAGAAAAAGCGATTCATTACGATTTTGATATAGGCGTCTGGTATGGTATTAACACCACTCCGGAACTCGATGTATTTGAGTTTGCCAGAGATGTTGTATTTCCTGTATGCAGTCCACATTACTTGAACAGCCAATCCCTGAATGATCCCAGAAATCTTAGCGAACAAACCATCTTACGTTCTCTTTCCCCATTGATTGAGGATGACTGGCCTAGCTGGCTTCAACATGCCAGCATCCATCCAATACCTTTCAAAAAAGAGATTTTTTTCGATGGGCTATTGCTTTCGCTTGAGGCAGCTATTAATGGGTTAGGTGTTTGCTTGGGTCGCGCCCAACTTGTAAAAAAAGAACTCGATGCCGGAAGGCTGATCGAACCTTTTGATATCCGTTTACCTCTCGATACCGGTTACCATATCTCTTGTAGAAAAGAGAAAACTGAAATTACTAAAGTTAAAATCTTTAGAGAATGGGTGTTATCAAAATTTGGCCCATCCTGCTAATTAAATCAACAGGATGGGCCAAATTACCCTGCTTACTGAACAGTGACCTTAGCTTTTTCTACGACTTCTTTATATTTTTTTGCATCCGCCTGAATGCGTTTAGTGAAATCAGCAGAAGACATCCCGCCAATGGTTGCACCATTATCAGCAAAGCGTTTTTGCACGTCGGGAAATTGCAAGGTTTCAACCACAGCTTTTTGCAATGTTGCCAGGACGTCTGCAGGCAGGCCCTTAGGCGCGAACAATCCTACCCAATTCGATGCATTAACACCTGGCAATCCAGACTGCTTCGTCGTTGGCCAAGACGTGTCATATTGAGACGGGCTTGAAGTCGTCAAGCCTAGGACTTTAACCCGCCCTGACTTAACATGAGGCATAACTGCTGGTATCGCTACGACACCCAACGGCACCTCCCCACTAGCCACTGCGGCTACGGCTGGGGACCCACCCTTGTAGGGAATATGAACGACATTGACACCTCCGTCCACCCAAAGCCACTCACCTGCCAAGTGATTCACACTGCCATTACCCGGAGATGAGAAAGATAGTTTGCCGGGATTTTGTTTGGCGTAAGCTATCACTTCTTTGATTGAGTTGTAGGGAGTGCTGCTGTTGGCAACAAGCAGCATAGGCGTATCGCTTACCATCGTAATGGGCGTGAAGTCGCGCTCAAGCTCGTAAGGTATATTTGCAAAGAGTGCAGGATTGCCGGCAAACTCACCAGTATGGGCCATCAGCAGCGTGTAACCATCGGGTGCGCTTTTAGCCGCGGCCCCCACAGCAATAAAGCCATTACCACCAGGACGATTTTCAACAACAAAATTCCAGCCTAAACGCTCTGTCATTTTCTGCGTTAACAAACGTGCAGTGATATCCACTACTCCACCGGGTGCGAAGGGTACGAGAACCCGAATAGGTTTATTAGGATAAGTTTGTGCTTGGGCTGCGCCTGAAACTCCTAACGAAGAAATCGCACTGATTGCCGCTATCGCAAACATCTTGTTGAGCGTAGATCGTTTCAAAAACTTAGTGGTCTTCAATAATATGCTCATGTTGACTCCCTATTATTTTAGTATCTACTAATAGTGCCCTGCAGCATATATCTATCGCAAGCGATGATTACTCATGACAGCCTCAATAAAGCTCATGCCGGTCTGCGGTGCACTTGAGGCTATTTCAAGTTTAACTACTCAATGCAAAGTCTTACTGAGGTGTGATGCCAATATCTTTGACGACCTTGCCCCAGATTTGGATTTCATTTGCAATCGACGCACGAAACTCAACCGCTGTTCCACCTGCAGGCTCGGCGCCATCAGACTGAATCTTTTCTCTTGCAGATGGTTTTAGAAGAATTTGATTGATGACCGCATTTAATTTGTCTACGACTGCGACTGGCATTCCTTTAGGGCCAATGAGGCCGTACCAAAGAGTCGCTTCATAATTTGGAAATCCACTTTCAGCGATTGTTGGCACATCCGGCAAGGCTGGGATGCGATTCGGTGTCGTGACCGCCACGGCATTAATTTTTCCAGAACGTACGTGTGGCAAGGCACTCGCTGTCGCAGCAAAATAAAGATCAACCTGATTGGCAAGCAAATCAATCAATGCGTTGCCGCCTCCTTTATAAGGAATATGTGTCATCTTGATATCCGCGCGCTGATTAAAGAGCTCATTCGCGAGATGGATTACACCCCCTTGTCCTGAGGAGGCAAAATTAATAGCACCAGGAGATTTTTTTCCAGCAGCCACTAACTCCGCAACCGTTTTAATCCCACTCTTATTGGATGTCACAGCGAGCATCGGGCCTGCGCTCATTTTAATAATGGGCGAGATATCCTTAACAGGATCGAATTTAAGTTTGTATAGACTAGGGTTGACGGTATAGCTTGAGGAAATCAGTGTCAATGTGTAGCCGTCTGGTGCAGCAGCGAGACCTGCTTCGACACCAATCAGGCCACCTGCACCTGTTCGATTTTCCACCACAACCGGTTGCCCTAAAACATCAGCCATCTCTTTTGCCATGAAGCGCGCCAGCACATCAGCGCCACCCCCCGGCACAAAGGTCACGATCATACGGATTGGCTTGTCGGGATAGCTCGCCTGCGCGCCTAAACTAAACATTAAAGCAAGACCAGTTAAACCGCTTGCGATCAAGGTAGGAATTTTTTTAATCATCGCTTGTCTCCGTGTGTTGCGATACCGTCTTTATGTCGTTGAATGTATCATTAAGAACCGCTAGTGCAAAGATCGCATTGAGTCAATAACGCTTATTCATAATAATCGCCCATTTATCTTCAGGGTTATGCCCCTCTTCTTAAACAATGTCATATGAGTCCACACGATGTCGAAACTGCGCCGCTTCATTCAATGTGACGTCTTTAGTCCCACACCGTATCAAGGTAATGGCTTAGCGGTCGTCATCGATGCAGACGGTCTGACCGAAGACCAAATGCAACGTTTCGCTGCGTGGACAAACCTCGCTGAGACGACATTTTTATTGACACCGACTGATCCAACCGCTGACTATCGCGTGCGAATCTTCACACCGAGCCGTGAAATGCCTTTCGCAGGACATCCAACGCTCGGCACCTGTGCGTCTTGGCTCCACTGTGGTGGCATTCCCAAAACTGCTGGGATTGTTCGCCAAGAATGTGGCGTCGGGATTGTTGAAGTGGATGTATCAAAACGTCCAACACTCTCCTTTAGTGCACCCACGACAACGATCAATGAAATGGATCCCGCGCATCGCGCTGCAATCATGCATGTGCTGGACATTCCTGCAGAGGCTGTTGTAAACACAGCAGAGTTGTGTAACGGTCCGATATGGCAGCTGTTTGAACTCAAGCACGCTGCACAAGTGCTGGCACTTGATTCTTCGCGCGTACGCTGGCCCACCTTTAAATCAATCGGGCTGATTGCGCCGCATCCACCCAACAGCGAATGCGGCTATGAGGTTCGTATGCTCGCCCCCTCAAGCGGCATGAGTGAGGATCCCATTACAGGATCACTCAACGCTGCGATTGCGAAATGGCTACTCGCCTCCGGTCGTCTACAAAAACCTTATCTTGTTGCACAAGGGACGCAGATCGGACGCCATGGTCGTGTCACGGTGACGCCAGGAAATCGCGAAACAGTTTGGATTGGTGGCGAAGTGCATATTTTGATCGAAGGAAGCGTGCAGCTCTAAAAATAGCGCCGCACTCTCCTTGATCTCTTAGAACGATTGATCGTTTTATTCAAAATCAGGTAAGGCATCGTCGGGCCCGATATGTGCAGGTGTCGCCCAAGTGACATCACGCATCGAGCGCTGCACCAAGCGGTCAACACCTAACAACTTTGCAAAAATCGCCATGCGAATCGGAATGCCATTGTCCGTCTGGCGGAAAATAGCCAAGCGAGGATCTGCATTTAAATCAACACTGAGATCATAAGATCCAGGGCGACCATCCCTTGGCAAAGGGTGCATGATCACCACATCGCTTTTACACGCTTGATTCACCAGTTTTTGATTGATTTCAAATTCTGCGCCATAGCCGTCGATGGCCTCTTCACCAAAGCGTTCTTTTTGAATACGCGTTGCATACAAAATATCTGCTTTGGCCAAGCCATTTGCTGGTGAGTCACTCAACTCAATTTTATGGCCACGCCGACTCACCACATCCACAATCTCTGAGGGCATTTCAAGGGACTGGGGCGCGATCAAAGTAAACGTCAAGCCGCGATACAAAGACAATAATTTAATCAGCGAATGCACAGTGCGACCATATTTCAGATCACCCACCATCGCAATGTGCGCGCCATCAATCAGTTTTCCAAGACGTGAAAACTCTCGCTGGATCGTATAGAGATCCAACAACGCCTGACTCGGATGCTCACCTGGACCATCACCACCATTCACGACAGGAATATTGGTCGCACGTGCAAACTCCGAAACTGCGCCTTTCTCTGGATGACGGATCACCATTGCATCTACATAACCACTCACCACACGGCTCGTGTCATAAATCGACTCACCCTTGGCCATCGAGGAGAAAGTAAAACCCGTCGTGTCGCATACCGAACCGCCTAGTCGACAAAAGGCGGCACCAAAACTAATGCGCGTGCGGGTACTGGCTTCGAAAAATAGATTAGCCAACACCGCGCCT
The DNA here is from genome assembly GCA_945897365.1 of Bordetella parapertussis. GTDB lineage: Bacteria > Pseudomonadota > Gammaproteobacteria > Burkholderiales > Burkholderiaceae_B > Zwartia > Zwartia parapertussis_A. The sequence continues at coordinate 49,049 of CAMDFD010000004.1, forward strand.
TCGAGCACTCGAGTCACTTTTTGGCGTCGCGCGATCGGCTGCATGACATCGGCCAGCCAGAACAATTCCTCAACCGACTCTCGGCTCAATTGGTCGACAGAGAGCAAATGATTAGCCGAAAGTCCCGAACCCGAACCAACTTGTGGACTATCAGTCAAATTGGCAAGAATTTCCGTCACATAGCGACGCGCCACCTCGGGCATCGCACGGTACTCGCTCGATTCATCAGGGAGCAGCCAACTGTCAAGCGTCCTACGACGACAGCCAATCCGCTCCGCAAACGCGTCACGGGTCATATTCAAACGGCGCATTGCATCCCGGAGCAGGGCCTGTGTCGCGATTGCCATCTCTCACCTATACACAAAAGTTGTATGAATCGATCAATTATATGCACTTTGCGTAGATTGACGTCAAGTTTTTAACTCACTCCTCCTTATTTTTACTCAACGCATGCTCCAAACCAATTCCTTTAAAAAACCGGGCCCCTAATGGCGAAATCGGCTCATGAATCAAGTCAATCGGGCCCTTGAGCCTCTTAACTTCATTGACCAATAAGGTGCCAAACCCTTTGCGTCGGTAAAGAGGGTTGACATAGATGTACTCAACCTCCCCCAACTCATTAAAACGACAGTATCCAATCGTTGTATTTTGATTTTTGATCAGCACAACCCCTTCGGAGAGGTCGATCTGATAATCGTCTAAACCAGTGGGCATTTAAGGACCTTTAGATAACGATAAGAACTGAAAGATTAAACACTAATCATCGCTCGCCCTCATTATCAAGGCGGTAAACTAATTAGCAAGGATTTATTGAACTCTTAAAACACGCTTATTAAGTACCGCTAGGCCTTTATTTAAGCTTTAAAAAAATTACCTCTGAAAATGCAATTAAGTCTGATCCCAACGATTTTCATGTTCTACGGAATACTGTCAATCGCCTATTCTGTAACCTTACTCTTCTATTTCTCGAAACAGAAAAATCGCGCAATCGAAAACTGTGCGATTGGCGCGTTCATGCTTGGTTGCGCCGCGATACTGACTATTTTTCGCGTCGAAATCCCCCCCCTCATTTCCTATGTTGGCGCCAATGCGCTCGCCTTTCTGGCATACCGTCACTTTAATTACTCCCTGATCAACCTTCTAGGCGAACAAACCGACCTCAAGCCCTCTTTTCTGGGCAACCTAACGGTCTTTTCTGTTTATGCTGCAGTGCTTTACACGATTGGTCTTTTATTCAATGCGGGATATCAAACCATCTTTGTGTGCCTTGCGATTGTGTACGTCTCGATTGAGGGTGGATTTCTATCACTCAAGGTTTATCAAAAAAACCAGATCGACCTGATCAAGGTGTATGGCATCCTCTTTTTCTTTAGTGCCGTGCTGTGGGGTTCGCGCATTATTCTCGTGATGCTGGATATCGCGACCGTTGCGTTTGATGCAAATCTCTTTAACACAATCATCTTTATCGCGATTTTTCTCTCGGCAATTTTTCGCTACATGATTTTTCCGATCTTTCTTCTCAAAATTGCAGAGAACGAGAAAGAGAAACTCCTGATCGATAGTCTCGTTTGGGCCAATAAAACGGCTGCAACGGGCGCGCTATCTGCCTCGATTGCGCATGAACTCAATCAACCCTTGGGGGCGGTTCAAATCAACAGCGAATTTATGAAGTTACAACTTTCCAAGGGCACCTTGGATGAGGCGCTTCTTAAAGACCTTGCTCAAAAAATCGTTTTGGACAACCTGCGTGCAGGCAGTATTATTCAATCTCTTCGCTCTATTTTTAACGAAGAAAATCCAACTGCGAATTTTATTGATCTGAGTGATATCGTTCAGTCCGTTCTCCAAATCACCACGCCCGAATTATCCAAACGCAACATCAACGTCAAGCTTCACTTTAGCTTGCAAACGATTGCGTATGTGAACGCCCCTGAAATTCAGCAAGTGATTCTGAACGTCTTAAATAATGCGATGCAAGCATTGTCGACTTCAGAGAAAACCTATAAGGAAATCACGATAGAAACATCATGTCAGCGAGACAAAGTCAGTCTCACCATTTCTGACAATGGTCCCGGCATTTCCCAAGAACGTCAATCGCAAATCTTTGAACTCACCGTGAGTAGCAAGCGCAGCGGCATGGGCTTGGGTCTTTGGCTTTGCAAACAAATTGTTCAAAGAAATGGCGGCACAATTTCGCATCAAGATGTCCCTATAGGAGGCACACGATTCTTGATCCAACTCCCCGGGAAAGAGCCTTCGCTCAACCAGAAAGATCTGGCACGAACAACCCGATAGCACGGGTTGTCAGTTTGTTATTGAGCTTCCTTCTTATTTGGGATCAACAAGCTGCGAAAATCGCAGGAATACTATCTACGGCAAAAATAACATCCGTGATCCCGATCATAATGACGACGACGAACAACGGTGTAAAGAAACGCACAGCATTTTTATGCCTGTGACCAAGAGGAACAGACCGAACACATATAAGATCCAGTGGAATTCTTTGATGAGCCAGGCTCCGATGAGAATCATCACCGCACGCAGCACGATCGCGCCGATGACGCCCAAGATCAACACGCGCTTTTGCAGATGCGGAGGCACACCAAAAAACGTAAACAACATCAAAAATACGAAGATGTTATCGACGGCGAGTGACTTTTCGATGAGATAGCCCGTCAAAAACTCAGAGCCTTTCAGGTTGGCTAACTCTCTGCCGGACTGACTATCGATGTACCACCATAACAAGGCATTGAAGATGAGTGCCAACACAGCCCAGAGACTAAAGACTATTGTTGTTAATTTAAATAGGATATAGACTGAGCATTGATAAGGATTAATCGAACTAATAAATGCTTAATTATCATCATTTGCGCTATTTTTGGGCTGTTGCGACCGAGGGAAATCTCGCGAACGCCGCGGAAAAACTCGGTGTCAGCGTACAAACCGTCAGTGGGCAAATTTCAAAGCTTGAAAGCGACCTGGGTCGCACCTTATTTCAACTCGAAGGGCGACGACTCGTACTCACCGAAGCTGGACGTGTCGCACGTCGCTACGCGGATGAAATATTTCGTCTAGGCGAACAGATGCTCGGAAACCTATCGGACGACTCGCTAGAGCGGACACTTCGTCTGACGATCGGCGTTTCAGACGTAGTACCGAAAACCATTTCATATCGTCTGTTAGCGCCGGTATTAAGAGGGGATCATCAAGTCAAGATTGAATGCCTCGAGGGCCGCTTTGAAGAACTCTTGCCCTCACTGATGCTGCATCGACTCGATCTCGTGCTTTCAGATCGACCTTATGCCCAAGGTGGACCGCAACAGATCCGTTCGCATTTATTAGGTAAAAGTCCAGTGTCTATTTTCGGCGACCCAAAGCTTATTTCTGAATTGAATGGACCATTCCCTAGCTGTCTGAATGGAAAGCCTATGCTCTTGCCCACGCATGGAAGCGTATTGCGCGCGCAAATCGATGATTGGCTGAACCAACAACGCATACAAGTGAACGTCGTTGGTGAATTCGACGATAGCGCCCTGATGAAAACCTTTGGTATGCATGGAGAAGGGTTTTTTCCAGCACCTTGTTTCGATCCAATGGATATCACCCAACAATTTCAAGTCGAGCATTTAGGTCGGGTCGAAGACGTATTCGAAAGTTATTACGCCTTGGTGGATCGTCCAAAACTCAGCAACCCCGCTGTGCAAACACTGCTTTCCACGAAAATCTGAGCGATCTTGTCCAACAACATTGGTCTATCCAAGGGACTTCCCTAATTCAATTTCGTCTATAACAACTTACTCTAAGATCTGCGGTCGATTAAAAAAGACTTTCCCAGTTTCCACTATTTTTTGCGAGTGCATATGTTTATCAAAAAACTGCTGACTATTTCGATCGCCATGATCGCGGCCTCGACGAGCTTTCAAAGTGTTGCGCAAGGCGCTTACCCCAACAAGCCCGTCAAGCTCATCGTTCCCTTCCCTCCTGGTCAAGCCACAGACATTGTGGGTCGTTTGCTCGCGGATGGACTCACCAAGGAATGGGGTCAACCAGTAGTCGTTGAAAACAAGGGAAACACGATTGTTGGCATGCTGGATGGTAAAAAAGCGCCTGCGGATGGTTACACCATTACCTTTGGCACGAGCGGCACCTTGGGGGTCAATCCAAGCTTGTACTCGAAACTCCAGTACGGTCCTAAAGACTTTGAAATGGTCAACGGTGTCTTCATCGTGCCGCTCATGATCGTCGCTCATCCCTCGTTTCCGTACAACAATGTCACAGAGCTTATCGCCGCAGCTAAAAAAGAACCTAATAAATTCAACATTGGCTATGCAGGGACGGGCACCTCGCAACACTTGACAGGCGAGCTTTTCAAATCCAGTGCCAAGGTAGAAATGACGGGCGTCAATTACAAAGGCAGCGGTCCAGCCATGACGGACTTATTGGGCGGTCAGATTCCCTTGCTAGTTGACAGTCTTGCCTCGGCGCTACCTCAAGTCAAAGCAGGCAAAATTAAAGCGCTTGCGATGACGAGCGCCCAACGCGTACCCCAATTACCCGATGTCCCGACAGTCGCGGAAGCCGGACTTCCTGGCTTTGAAGGAAGTGGCTGGGGTGGGCTGATCGTACCGGCCGGAACACCTCCAGCGGTTGTCACCAAGATCAGCGCCGATGTTCAAAAGTTGCTCCGTGACCCTGAGTTTCAACAAAGAATTATCGCGCGCGGCGCCATTCCCGATCCTCGTGGGGCTAAAGAATGGAGCGCCTTTGTTGACTCAGAGGTCGTCAAGTGGGGCGATGTGATCAAGAAAGCAAATCTTAAAGCGGACTAAGCGCCCAGACTGAGTACCCACCCACCGGCGAAAGCACACAATGCATCAGGTCGGTGGTCACTAAAGACACGTGGAATTTCGTTGCATACATTACCAAACACGATGCCTCGGATCATCTACTGCCTTCTTATTTCGGGGCTGCTATCTGCTTCCTTTGTCAGTCATGCGCTAGACCTGAACCCGTTCGATGCCGTAGCGCCTCAACCCGACAAAAATCTTTTCTCCGCGACCCTGCTTAGTACAGAAGCAAAAGGGATCTACACGAACGGCATCAAGTCTGCCGCGACACCAACTCTTTCAGTCAATCAAATCCAATTCAGACTCGGTCGGTCATATCGAGTGGCGGGTTTAACCGGCCTTTCCTTCGTTCAGCTTCCCGTTGGTATGTTAACTCCCGGTGGGACGGCTTCTAGTCACCCAACCGATTATGGAATAGGTGACCTGACGCTCGTGACCGCGCTTTGGCCTTATGAAAATCAGCAGACACGCACCTATTTCGCTATCGCGGGCTATTTGACTCTCCCTACTGGGAGTTACTCCAATCAGCAACTCTTCAATCTTGGTGGCAAACGGGTTGCGGGCGATATTCAACTCGCTTATCAAACAGCGCTGACTAAACAGCTAGACGGTATGATCGGCTTCGATACGATGTGGTATGGTCCGAACAATCATTTAGGCGCAAGCAATGCGCAACTCACGCAAAAGCCTCTCTATACGGCTCAGATCGGTCCTATCTATAACATCAACCAAACCTTCGCTGTCGCAGCGACGTATCTCTACGTTTGGGGTGCCGAAACAAGCACCAATGGGTTGAGCAACAACAATGCGCTACAAAACCATCGCTATTTGCTCAGCGCGGTTGCAACCACAAGCAAAGGGCGTTTTATGCTGCAGTACGGGACCAATCTAGATACACAATTCGGCTTTAACGAAACACGACGCATGATTTTGCGTTATGCCGTAGCGTTTTAAATGAATGTTTACCGGTGACATTGTCCGGAAAATATGGTCAGTGTATATTCGTAGCATAACAAATTACAAACCGGAGACAATATGAAACGCCGTCACTTTATGGGTTCGGCCATTGCCGCAGGCTTTGCGCTCAGTTCCCAATCATTGTTTGCCCAAAAAGCATACCCAAATAAACAAATTCGTTTCGTCGTGCCCTTTGCAGCTGGTGGTGGTGGCGATGCCATTGCCCGCATGCTGGCCCAGAGGTTAAGCGAACAAATCAATGATGTAGTTACCGTCGAAAACAAAGCCGGTGCTGGCGGCATTATTGGTTCATCCTTTGTCCTAAAGTCTCCTCCGGATGGCTACACCGTCCTGAATATGTCCAGCACCTATGCTATCCAGGCGGCGATTGGAAAAAATCTAAATTTTGATCCGGTCAAGGACATGCAACCGATCATTATGGTTTCGCGAGACCCTGCGATCTTAGTGGTGAGAGCAAACTCGCTGCTGAATAATGCCGAGGACCTTAAAGCTGCGGCGCTTAAAAATCCTGGCAAACTCACACACGGCTCTGCCGGCATAGGCTCGCTTGCTCATTTGGGTACCGAAGAGTTGGCTCACTTAATGGGTATTAGCCTCGCGCACATTCCCTACAAGGGTTCCTCTCAGGCATATAACGATTTGCTGGGTGGAAACGTTGACATGATGTTGACGAGTTCGACTTTTGCGGCACCGCAAATTAAAGGCGGTCGCCTCAAGGCGATCGGTATCGCGGGCACCAAACGTCTCGATAGTCTTGCAGAGGTGAAAACCTTTGAAGAACAGGGTGTCAAAGGCTACAACGTCGTGGACTGGAAAGCCGTGGCCGGCCCAAAGGGTATGCCAGCCGAAGCCGTTACTTTTCTCAACCGAGAACTCAATAATGTGCTTAAGCATAAGTCCGTGACTGAACGCTTTGACGCTGAAGGAACGACCGCTGTGGGCGGGACACCAGACGACTTGATGCGAACCATCCTTTCGGATATCGAGCGCTGGAAACGCGTGATCGAAGTCGCTCAGGTGAAGTTTTAATGAGCACTCAAAGTCTGAATAAAGTACTGCGTCAAGCTCTCGTTGCCGGCGCAGGGCACATGATGCCCGGTGCCGGCAACGCGTTAGCCGCCAGATTTATCGAAGCTGCAGGACACAAAATGATGCTGGTGAGCGGTGCTGCTGTGGCCAACAACTATCTCGGCGTTCCGGACTTAGGACTTGTATCCGTCACGGAGCTTGCGGATCACGTGGCAGCGATTCGCGAAGTCGTAAACATCCCCATTCTCGCGGATGGGGACACTGGCTTTGGCAACGCGATCAATGCGCGTCGCACAGTGCAACTGCTCGAGCGAGCGGGTGCCAATGCCATCATGCTCGAAGACCAAACCTATCCAAAACGTTGTGGTCATTTTGAAGGAAAAGACATCATCTCGACGCAAGAGATGGTGTCTAAACTCAAGGCAGCTGTCGATGCGCGAAAAGATCCTGATCTCATGATTCTCGCCCGAACCGATGCAAGAGCCGTCGAAGGCTTTGAGGCGGCACTTGACCGCGCGCGCGCCTATCAGGAAGCAGGTGCTGATTTTCTGTTTATTGAAGCACCCCTCACCAAGGAGGAATTACTCGCGATTCCCGCTGCGGTGCCCGGCATTCATCTTTGCAACATGGTCATTGGTGGAAAAACACCTTTGCTGCCACGCGAAGAACTCGCTCAAGCAGGTTATGCGGTTGTTTGTTACGCCAACGCAGCCCTGCAAGCTTCCATGCTTGCGATGCAACAGGCGATGCAGCATCTCGCCGAACATGGCTCAATCAAAGGTTTCGAGTCCAAGCTCATGATGTTTGCTGAAAGACAAGAAGCGCTCGACGCCAATCTTTTCAAAGAACTCGAGAAACGCTACACATGACCGTCCAATCGCCACGTACTTTTTTCGAGAAGGTTTGGCAAGATCACGTCATCAAAAGTCTTGACCAAGAGTCCGACCTTCTGCAAGTAGATCGGCTGGTACTCCATGAGCTCTCGGGAAGCCAAGCACTTCGGGCGCTCGAAGAAGCAGGTCGGCAACCTGTTAGCCGACGGCAAGTATTCACCGTGATCGAGCACTTGATTTCAACGCAACCCGGACGAGGTCCCTGCGACTCCGTTTCGACAAGCGGGCCTTCCATGATTCAAACCACGCGTGAAGCGTCAAAAAAATGGGGTGTGCACTTTATTGATTACGATGACCCGCGACAAGGCATCGCGCACGTTGTAGCGCCTGAACTCGGGATCGCGTTTCCAGGTGCTACGCTGGTCTGTTGTGATAGCCACACCAGCACCATCGGTGGCGTGGGCGCACTTGCCTGGGGTATCGGTGCGTCTGAAGCAGAACATGTGCTCGCGACGCAAACCTTGGCGCAAGCCAAACCCAAAACCATGCGTGTCACGTTCAACGGGCAACTAAAACCTGGCGTATTCGCCAAAGACATGATTCTGGCTTTAATTGGAAAAATTGGTGCCCAAGGTGGCATTGGCTTTGCGACGGAATACGCCGGACAAGCGGTTCAAGATCTTTCTGTCGAGGGGCGTCTGACTCTGTGCAACATGTCGATCGAGTTTTCTTGCAAATATGGTTTCGTGCCACCCGATGACAAGACCTTTCAATACCTCAAGGGTGCGGAATTTTCTCCCAAAGGTGCGGCATGGAATCAAGCAGTCGCCTACTGGTCCACGCTAGCCAGCGACCCTGGCGCTCGGTTCGACAAAGAGGTAACGATCGATTGCAATACGCTTGAGCCTCAAGTGACTTGGGGCATCAGTCCACAGCAAGTGGGGGCCATAGGAATAAACATTCCCGCACCGACGACCGCATCAGATCACGAAGCACAAGCGTTGGGTGAGCGTGCGTTGAACTACATGCGACTCGAAGCTCAAACCCCGCTCTTGGGCGTACCCATCGATGTCGCCTATATCGGCTCCTGCACCAACGCGCGACTGTCCGATTTACGTGCGGCTGCCGCAGTACTAAAAGGCAGAAAAATTAAACAAGGTATTCAGGCCATTTGTGTGCCGGGGTCGACTGCCGTCAAACGGGCAGCCGAAGCCGAAGGTCTTGATCAAATTTTTATTCAAGCTGGTTTTGAGTGGCACGAATCAGCCTGTGGTTTCTGTGGCCATATCGGGGACAACCGCTTTGCCAACTTGCGTGTGATCAGCACAACCAATCGAAACTTTGAATCTCGGCAAGGTCCGCAAACAAGGACACACCTGGCAAGCCCCGCTACTGTCGCAGCCTCTGCCATCAAAGGCTGTATTGCCGACGCTCGGGAGCTCATCTAATGGAAGCACTCAAGAAAGTATCTGGTATCGCTGCACCCTTTATGCGCATCAATATTGATACGGATCAAATCATACCTGCGCTTTTTTTAGGCGGAACCGATGCAAAAGGCTATGGTGCCCACTTGTTTCACGGTTGGCGTTTTCTTCCTGACGGGAACCCGAATCCAGACTTTATTTTAAATCAACCTCCTTACGATCGGTCACAGGTGCTTTTAGCTGATCGAAATTTTGGCTGTGGCTCATCGAGAGAACGCGCCCCTAAAGCCTTGCGTGAATTTGGCTTCAGGGCCGTGATTGCACCCTCCTTCGGTGGCATTTTTTTTAATAATTGCTATCGCAATGGCTTGGTCCCAGTCGAGCTTCCGATTGAGGATATTCGCGTATTGGTTGACGAAGTGGCCCATACAAAGGGTCAAGGCCTCATCACAGTCGATTTAGAGGCTCTCACGGTCACCTCACCCAGTGGCAAACACTTTTCCTTTAACGCGCCACCCGCTCTTAGAGAGATGCTGTTGCACGGTATGGATGAAATTGCACTGACACTTTCGCAGTCTTCTCAAATCGATGACTTCAGACAAACAGATCGCACTAAAAGACCCTGGGCGTATTTCACTCAATAAACGTCGCATCCATCCATACCTTGCTTAGGCAGAGCTCCCGCATGACACGTTTGGTCACCTCACTCACGGCCTGCGCGGCCGTTGACAAGGGAATGTGCTGAGCACGACAAAGGGCGACTGTGCGCGTGATCGTTGGCGCTCGAATCGGCAAGCTTCTTAATAACCCATTTTCAAGCTCGGCCTTGAGCGGCATTACGGGCAAGATCGTTTGACCCATTCCTGCCAGCAGCGAGTTGCGCAAAATACTGATTGAGCTAATGTCCGCTGTGACATTAGGGGGAGGAAGACCTGCTTTTAAGGCTGCCGCCTCGATAATCGGACGCACGCCATGGGGCTGGGCCGGCAAAATCAACGGTCGACTCAGCGCCTCACGGAAAGTCACGGAAGCTTTGTTATGCGCCTTTGTACTCTCAGGTTGAAAGATCAATGACATACGCTCCGATACAAGCGTCTCATACAAAAAATCACCGAGCTGACCATCATCAAACAGAATTGATAAATGTAGGGATCCCGCCTGGAGCTGTTGCGCTAGATTGCCTGTCAACTCTTCCGTTAATTCTAAATTAACCAGAGGCAGCTCCTGCCGTACGGCCGCGATCAGCGGCAACGCCAAGGCATGAGAAATGCTGTGTGGCAGACCAAAAATGACACGTCCCGATGGCGCCTTGAGTAAGCTTGATACACTCGTTTGGGCGTCGGCAACTTGCCGCAGAATAGAAAGTGCATGCGTACGGAAAAGCTCACCTGCCTCGGTCAGCGTGACACCCCGTCGTGAGCGCATAAAGAGCACAGCTCCCAATTCCTCCTCTAATAAGGCAAGCTGATGACTGAGCGCCGATTGGGCGATATGCACCTTGCCGGCAGCTTTTGAAAAGCTTCCATGCTCTGCGATGGCGACAAAATAACGCAGCTGCCTAAGCTCCATGATCAACTCCATCTGATTTCAAGATACATCCAGATTAAATCAATATTATGCAGATAGTATTAAATAGACTGTAATAGCCCTACAGGTTGTTCACGCGCAGCTGTTGATTACCGTCAACAGGCACTCCCTTCATGGAAGTGCGCGCGTCAAAGCCGATTCTTCTTACCGGAAGATGGATGAAAGGTGATCAATCGATCGGTTGATCACCTTATTTTTTTGATACTCTTAGTGATGCTCAAAACATCTCCTGCCACCAAGCCTGCCCATGCCAGGCTTGAGGCCATGCTAAAAGGTCCAATATTCCTGACGCTGCTTAGCCTAGCGTGGCCTAATCTCGTCATGATGCTGGCCCAGTCCAGCACGGGCTTCATCGAAGCATGGTTCCTATCAAAGCTTGGGCTCGATGCCCTCGCGGGTGCGGCACTCGTGCTGCCTATCCTGATGCTGATGCAAAGCATGTCACAAGGCGCAATGGGAGGGGGCATCTCCTCTGCCGTCGCACGCGCGCTCGGGGCTGGCAACGCCTCACTAGCCAATAGCCTCGCATTACATGCCGTTGTGCTCAATACATTACTAGGTATCACTTGTTCGACGCTGCTGATCACATTTAGCACGCCTCTCTTCCAACTGATGGGTGCCAAAGATGGCGCACTCGAGGCCGCTCTCGCCTACGCGCAAATCGCCTTTCCCGGCTTGATTCTGATGTGGATCATGAATGCGCTGGCCAGTGTGATCCGTGGTTCAGGGAACATGTTCACACCCGGCATTGTTATATCTGGCGGAGCCGTTTTACTTGTTCCCCTTTCCCCCTTATTGATCTTCGGTTGGGGACCTTTTCCCGCGCTTGGTATCGCAGGCGCAGGCTGGGCACTGGTTGCGTACTACGGGTCTGGCACATTGGTTTTGCTTTGGTATGTCATGTCCGGTCGCAATCTCGCCCGTCTACAAGCAGGCGTTCTTACCTGGCCTCCTATGCGCAACATTCTCGCCGTCGGCGGTTTCGCAACCCTCAACCCACTCCTCACGAACGGTCTCATTGCATCCACCACCGCACTTGTGGGCGCCTATCTTGGCACCGCTGCCTTAGCCGGCTATGGCACAGCGGCTAGGCTCGAGTACTTCATTTTCCCCGTCGCCTTTGGCATTGGTGCGCCACTGGTTGCAATGGTGGCCTCCAACCTGGGCGCCAATCAACCAGAGCGCGCTTTAAAAATCGCCTTAACGGGCGGTGCTATGGCCTTTGTCGTCGCCGAGGTCATCGGACTAGCCGCCGCCATTTGGCCTCACAGTTGGATGAGTCTATTCGGTGATGATCCCGACATGATCGAAGCAGGCGTCAGCTACCTGAGGGTGGTTGGACCCTTCTTTGGTTTTTTTGGCTTGGGCTTCACGCTTTACTTTGCAGCCCAAGGGGCAAGAACGCTTTTTTGGCCGCTGACCTCTGGTGTGCTGCGTCTAAGCGTTGCAGTCCTTGGCGGCTGGGCCATTTTGCACTTCACCGCCTCATTGACATGGTTCTTTGCCGCCTCGGCCCTTGCGATGGCGCTCTACGGCATCGTGATCTTGGTCACAACCACGCCACGGGTTTGGTTTAGAGACGAGTCATCGCGACGCTAATCTCAGCGAACGATGACACACGCTGAATATGTGGATCGCGAGAGTCATCATGACTTTTGGGGTCAATCACAAAAGCGCGATTGGCAAGTGCCAACATCTTGCTGTCGTCACGTCCGTTGCCAATCGCCCAAATTTCCTTAAAAAATGGCGCATTGCTTTTAGCTCTGAACTGATCAAGCACGTGCGATTTACACAGCGTCTGATCAGCCAAGTCATGGTCATTGCGAAAGGCATCATTAAACTGAATCTGTCCTGTACAAATGTCATTTTTAAATTGCAATACGTGCGCAAGAGCAAAGTCAGCAAAGATCCTCTTTCTGACGATCTCTGTGCCAGCAAAGTAATGATTCGAGATCACGCCCACCATGAATCGCTCGCGGCGCATCCGATTCACAAATTCAATGACGCCAGGCTTGAGCGTCAAGCCTGATGCAACTTTTTCAAACTGAGTACGATGCATAAACTTAAAAATCTCAGTGATACGTTCGCAACGCTCAATAGGGCTCAAACTTGTATCCTGAACGATGAGCTCAAGCTCAGCCTTCGTACCCGTCGCGGCCGATAACGCATCGATATAACGCTCCTCGGTGATCGTCTCATCCATATCGAGCAGCAACAATTTTGTACGGTCTTTTTGTCTCGTCAATACATATTCGAAGCTTGCAACGGCCTGACGTTGGTTTTCGTACATGTCATTGATCTGCTCGACATGCAAGCGACCGGCTTCACGAGAGTATTGATGAATCACGCGCGAAACTTCAAATGCCATCGAGGTCAAATCAGTGAGCGGTTGGCTTTCGTGCTCGAGAGAGCCGATATCGACTTCGGCCAATCGCGCACCTTTGCGAAGCGCACCAATCAACAAGCCAATATCGACGCCATAGCCCGCTTCGAAAGACAAGTTTTTAAACAAACTGACTCGGCCAGAAATAATCCCCCCCAACGGTTGAGAAAAATGCGCAAGCTCGGGAAAAAACACTTTGAGCATCGGCTTGGCAGTCAACTCTGTCACACGCCCTCCACCACGCCCAAACTTTGCTTTGACAAAGTCGGCTTGATTATTTCGCAGAGGACCCACCATATCTGAAATGATGTTGGGCTGCAGACCAGACAAATCACCGTCGAGAAACACGACAAACTCGTAGCGCGCGACGGCAATACCATCACGCATCGAAATACCCTTGCCAAGCATCGAGCTTGTGATGACAACAGCACCCGCAGCGCGTGCGATCTCCGCTGTTTGATCGATCGAACTATCGTCAACGACGATGACCTCTCCCGTTGCGGGATCGCTCAAGGCGTAATTGATCACCGACGCAATGGCCCTTTCTTCGTTTAACGCAGGAATGATGACCGAAGCCAGTGCATCCTCTGCGGGTAGTGTGAGCGCTGCTTTCTCAGGGGCGGACAAAATGCCCAGCAGTCGGTCTAGTTGTGAACGTTGCCAAAACTGCAGCAAGTAATGATTGAATGAGCGCCACAATCGCGCGAAACGTGTCCCCATGGATGGCTCCCACGTGGTTACTATCGGACCTCATTGTAGCGGTAACAAAAAAACGTGCCTTTGCTAAGCCTGCAAGTGTCTTTTATTGGGCGTGATGTAAGAACCCAAAATCATGCCGATCAAACTCGCAATCAAGCCAAACACCTGCGGCGGCACCGGCTCATCGACCCCTGTGATCTCTAAAATAATCCATGTCGATAGACCAAATAAAATCGCAAACGCCGCACCTAGATTGCTGGCGCGTTTCCAAAAAAGACCCGCAGTCAAGGGCACGAAGGCGCCTGCCAGCGTGATACGGTAAGCATTCTCGACCATGGTATGAATCGTGGCGTCCGTCGCAATCGCATAAAACGTGACCATTGCGCTAAATACCAGCACCGTGAGTCTCGTTGATAAGAGCAACTGACGATCCGTCATGTGCGGCGCAAAACCTTTCAAAATATTTTCAGTAAAAGTGATGGATGGTGCGAGCAAGGTTCCAGAAGCTGTACTCATAATCACGGAAATCAATGCACCAAAGAAAATCACCTGCATATAAAACGGCATGTGATTCATGATCAAGGTAGGTAAGATCAATTGCGAATCTGTATCGATCAGGCTAGCAACCATTTGTGGATCGATAATATTGGCCGTGTAAGCCAACAACAAGGGTACGGCTGCGAAAAAGAAATACGAGATACCACCCAAGGTGGTGGCCCATACGGCAATCGTTTCGTTACGCGACGAGTTCACGCGCTGAAATACATCTTGCTGCGGTATTGAGCCCAGCCCCATCGTGACGAGAGCGGCCATCCATCCCAGCATGTCCAACATATCAAACGATGGCAAGAAATCAAATTTACCCTCGGCAGAGGCCTTGGCCAATACGTTCGTCAAACCGCCCGCCTGATCGGTCGCAAAATTCGTGACCAACAACAAACCAATGATGATCACAATCATTTGCACGAAGGTTGTCAGCGCGACTGACCATAGACCGCCGAAAATTGTGTACAACACCACAACACCCGCGCCGATCAACATACCCTGGGTGACAGAAATGGCATCGACAGATAAGACGTTGAACACCAAGCCTAGTGCTGTAATTTGCGCAGACACCCAACCCAAATAGGACACAACGATACAGATTGACAGTAACAGTTCAGTTTGTCGGTTGTATCGAATTCGAAAGTAATCACCTAGTGTCAGGAGATTCATCCGATAGAGCGGACGGGCAAAGATCAGACCAAATAAGACCAAGCAAAGCGAAGCGCCCAAGGGATCCGAAATCAAGCCTCTAAAGCCTTCTTTCAAAAAAGTCGCCGAGATGCCCAACACAGTTTCCGCGCCAAACCACGTCGCAAACACCATGGCGAGTACCATCGCCATCGGCAAGTTTCGACCTGCGGTCACATAGTCTCTTGCGTTGTGCACCTTAGAAGCTCCGTAGAGGCCAATGGCGACAGAAAATGCGAGATAAGCAATGACAAGCCAAAGCAACATATCCAGAGTTCCTATCAGGCACGCAGTCTTGAGGAAAATTATTTATCCGAATTATAGACAAGCAGTGCATAATTTCATCAATTTCCTGCAAAGCGACGCGTGCCTATTCACGCACTTGAGAGAGCCATGACACATACCCACCCTTTGACGTTGAGAGTGCTGCACTGGCTCACTGCGCTTTTCCTCATCATTTTGATCGCACTCGGCGTTTGGATGACAGAGCGGGCAGCGGCCAACCTGTGGGACGCGTTGACCAACACACTTTACGGCTGGCACAAACTGATCGGCTTTCTGGTGCTGCTTCTGACGGTGGTCAGGATCACGGTCAAGCTGCGTTCGAGCTCTCCAGCCTATCCTGCCAACGTGCCACCCGCCACCGTCAAACTTGCCGCAGCCGGGCATCGTGCCCTTTATTTGCTCTTACTAGTCGTTCCGTTACTAGGCTGGGCAGGCGTCACCGCCTTTCCCGCGCTCATCACACTGGGTGGGTTCCATCTTCCCGCCATGCCCGGCATCCCAAAGGATCAGGCCTTGGCCAAGCAACTCTTTGAAATCCACGGCAACCTCGCCCTCGTGCTGGCAATCCTCGCACTCGGACACATGGCGGCGGGACTGCATCATTTAATCGTCAAAAAAGATGGTGTCTTTCAGCGGATGTGGTTTAAATAATAAGGGAAAACCCTTATATCGCCACACTCTGCGCCGCCAGGAGAGCGCTCTTGGGCAAACTTTGTTACATTGTGTGCTCGATGGGGAGTAGCTCTGGTCCAGCAAAACAGGTGTTCTAAAGCCTGTTTAAAAGACCTTCGACAAGTCGTCATGCACGAAGCTCAAGCATTTGCGAGGCTTCCGGTTTGTCGGGCAGAGAGACACTGTGTGACTCGCTGAGCAAGACCGTCGCTCCCTAATCACACTAAAGGCCTCTTAAAATTATGGAACTCTTCTCCGCTCCCTGGTGGTCCGCTCTTGCGGCCATCATCATTATTGACCTCGTCCTCGCTGGCGATAACGCCATCGTGATCGCTCTTGCTGCACGCAAGCTTCCTCCTAAACTTCAAAGAAAAGCCATTGTCTGGGGCACCGTAGGTGCGATTATCGTACGCTCAGCCATGACGCTTGTCGTTGTCTGGCTCCTCAAAATCCCTGGCCTGATGCTGATTGGCGGCTTGGCTCTAATCTGGATCGCTTATAAGTTGCTCGTCGATACAGGTAGCGAAGACGATCACGACAGCGTGCAGGTCAACGGTTTCTGGGGCGCGATGAAAACCATCATCATCGCTGACGCCGTCATGGGCATCGACAACGTCTTGGGCGTCGCGGGCGCTGCTCAAGGCGCCTTTGATCTAGTTGTCATCGGTTTGCTGATTAGTATCCCAATCGTGGTGCTGGGAAGCACGATCATCCTAAAACTGGTCGAACGTTTCCCGATTATCATCAGCCTGGGTGCCGCTGTCTTGGCCTTTACCGCCGCTAAGATGGTCGTCAACGAAAAGCTTCTCAGCGACATTTTCAAAGCAGGCACCAACACCTCAGTCATGCTGAGCTGGGGCTTAACCGCCATCGTAATTGCCGGCGTTCTTTACTTTGGCAACCAAAAGGCCAGAAAAGCTAAAGCTGCCGCTGCAAGCGCCAACGCAGCCGATTCATAAATAGCATTCCCTGTCTGGCAGGTAGCACAACTGCCATACTTAAAATTGGCCCCTTAAATTCCTTAAGGGGCCAATTTTTTTGCTATACACTCGACTGCAACCTCTCTCCAGGAACCGCACTATGCAGATCAATTTAAAAGGTAAACGAGCCCTCATCGCAGGAGGCAGTCGCGGCATCGGACTTGGCATCGCACAGTGTTTTGCAAAGGCCGGTGCGGATGTCTCGGTTTGCGCACGTACGCAGAGCTCCCTGGACGAGGCGCAAAAAACCCTCTCTCAGTATGGTGCTCGCGTGTTGACAACGGCTTGTGATCTGGGCGATGCGAGTGCGATCCAAGCATGGGTCAATCACTCCGCCGTTGACTTGGGGGGCATCGACATCCTGGTCAACAATGCTTCTGCCTTTGGTCGCCAGGACAACGAAGAAGATTGGGCAGCGAGCGTACAAATCGATCTGATGGCGGCTGTCCGCGCGAGCGCCGCCGCGATGCCCTTTCTAGAAAAACAAGGTGGCAACATCATCCATATCTCCTCCATCTCAGGCTTAAAAGCAACTGTTCGCTCAGTTCCCTATGGTGCGATCAAAGCTGCCATGATGGAATACACACAGACTCAGGCCCTCTCCTACGCCAAGAAAAATATCCGCGTCAATTGCATTGCGCCGGGCTCTGTCTTTTTTGAGGGCGGCAATTGGGATAAGGTCAAACGTGACAACCCAAAACTGTACGAAGCGACCTTGGCCAAAATCCCTTTTGGACGCTACGGCAAGCCTGAAGAAATCGGACAAGTCGTGGCCTTTCTCGTGAGCGATCTTGGCTCTTGGGTCACAGGGCAAACCATCGTCGTTGACGGCGGCCAAACACTTTAGTTGATGGAATCTCTTATGCGCGTACTTTTTCATTCAATACTTGGCGCCGCACTGCTTTCCCTCATGGTCGGTTGCGGTAGCTCCGACAAAGATAAGAAAAAACAAGTAAAAACGGTTCCTGAACGTCCTGCCGAAATGGTCTTTAAAAATATGAGTAGCGTGCAGGTTAAAAACAACCTGATGAGCGCATGCTCCCAAAACCGTCTGCGAATTCGGCCTGACCAAAGCGAAGTCCTCTGCGTTCGCCACCTCATGGATGAAACGCGCGAACAAATGCTGGTCAACACTGTCAACGATGAGTTTGCCAAAAATATCACTGACAATGTCAAATTCGTTATCACGCCAGAGGGTCGTGATGTTCGCGTCATTGGCAATGCTTATGTTCAATTCGCCTCCCCTCTGAGCATGGGGATTGAGGGGGGCAACAAAACAACGCGATTGAACCTGCAGGACGATACCTCCTTCTCCATGGTCGAAACCTTACTTAAACAAGCAGGCGCGAGCCAACCCTGATGACCAAAACGAACAATCCCCACGAACTCACCCATCTTTTCGAAAAAAATAGAGAGTGGGTCGCCTCTGTCATCGACAGCGATCCTGATTTTTTCAATCGCCTCGCCAATCAGCAAACCCCAGAATACCTCTGGATTGGTTGCTCGGACTCGCGCGTCCCTGCCAACCAAATCACAGGCTTGGCCCCTGGCGAAGTCTTTGTACATAGAAATATCGCCAACGTTGTCGTACATACAGATCTCAACGCACTTTCCGTCATTCAATTCGCCATTGATCAACTTGAAGTCAAACACGTCATTGTGGTGGGACACTACGGATGCGGAGGTGTGCGTGCTGCCCTGGAAAATGTGCGTATCGGTCTCGCCGACAACTGGATACGACATGTCAAAGATGTCCATGACAAACACGGCACCTATCTCGGGCGGCTCACCAGTCAAACCGAGCGCCTCAATCGTCTCTGCGAACTCAATGTAATCGAACAAGTCGTTAACGTTTGTCAGACCACCAGCGTGCAAGATGCCTGGCATCGTGATCAACCCGTGACGATTCATGGCTGGGTATATGGTGTCGAGGATGGCCTTGCACGCGACCTAGGCGTGAGCGTGGCCTCGCCCGACGAGCTCGAGCAACGCTATCAACTCGTCCTAGCCAAACGCTTTACCTGACACGCCCAAGCTCTGGCGTCTGAGGCGCCAGAACAACCAAAAAGCAATCGTCAGGTTTAGACCGTTCCAGATCAAACCATTGATCATGGCGACCTTATAGGATCCCGTCACGTCAAATATTTTTCCGGACATCCAGCCACCTAAGGCCATGCCAAGCATCGTCGCCATGATGACAGCCCCCACGCGCCGACCTGTTTCCGCAGCTGGAAAATGCTCGCGAATAATGATGGCATAAGACGGCACGATCCCCCCCTGAAACAGACCAAACGTCGCAGCAATGAGATAAAGGGATACCAAGCCATCAAAGGGTAAAAACATCAATAGTGCGATCCCCTGGAGGGAAGAACCCAGCAAGAGCGTTCTGATCCCTCCAATTTTGTCGCAAATCATCCCTGAAATCAGCCGACTTATCACGCCACACGCCAGCATCAGGGAGAGCATCTCGGCGCCACGCGCTGCGCCATAACCCAAGTCGACACAGTAGGCCACGATATGCACCTGGGGCATCGACATTGCTACACAGCACGCGAGTCCCGCAATGATCAGCAACGTCTGGGCCTGCCCCATACTCAAGCCAAAAGGGCGTGTTGACACAAAGGCCGTTGAACTCGCCGCGGTGGCAACCACATTTAGCGGGGGACGTCGTCTCAGGAACAAAGCGAGAATGCCCATACTGACGCCACACACTATGCCCATCCAGAGATAGGTCTCACGCCAGCCGATCGTGGTGACACCCCACTGCGCCAAATAAGGCCACACTGCACCAGCGAGATAATTGCCACTGGCGCAAACTGCCACGGCAATGCCGCGTCGCTTGTTCCACCACAAAGAGGTGTCTGCCACCAACGGTGCAAACGTCGACGAAGTCCCGAGCAAACCCAGAAATAGGCCATGCGCCATGGCAAAGCCCATGATACTGGTACTCAAGCCAGCCCAAATGAAACCAATCAGAATCCCGGCCGAACCAATCAACAAGGACATTGTGACGCCGAAGCGATCGGCGATCTTGCCCATGTAGACACCGCCCACACCAAACCCAATCATCATCAAGGTATACGGCAGTGTGGCATCGGAACGCGAAACACCGAACTCGGCCTGCACTTCGGGCAAAACAACCGCCACGGCGAACATACAACTGCTGCCCATCAACATCGCCAACAAGGCAATCACCAGACGCCAAAAGGCGTAGCGCGAGTCAATCAGATCAGCAGGGGCCGGAGTGTTGTTCATACGGTGCATTTACGATGTGCATGCAGCGTAACATGACTCAAACCCTCTTTGTAGGCCAGCATCTGGACGTACACTCTTACCTATGACAAGCACCTTTTGGTTTACCCCGGCTTTTATCCTGATCTGGAGCACCGGCTTCATCATTGCCCGCTATGGCATGCCCTATTCCGAGCCGATGACTTTTCTGGCGATTCGTTTCGGCGTGGTCGTGCTGTGCATGATTCCAATCGTGCTCTGGCTCAAAGCGCCTTGGCCGCGCGGACGCCAGATCTGGCATATCGCCATCGCAGGCGCTTTGTTTCAGTTTGGGTATTTGGGTGGCGTATGGGCGGCCGTCAAACTCGGCATGCCCGCCGGTCTGGCTGCGCTAATTATTGGCTTGCAACCCATTCTGACAGGACTCCTTGCTTCTTTCGTCTCTGAGCGCGTCTCGCCTCGTCAATGGCTTGGCCTCATCTTGGGCTTAACCGGTGTCGCGCTTGTACTCATTACCAATATTCGCCTCGAAGGACTCTCCCTGACGAGCATCCTGCTTGCCTTTGCTGGAATGTTCGCCATCACCTCGGGCACGCTTTATCAAAAACGGTTTTGTCCAGAGTTTGACCTCCGAACAGGCTCGGTCATTCAGTTTTCAATCAGTACCTTGCTCTGCGTGATCATGATGTTACTTTTTGAAACTCGGGAGATTCAATGGACCACACCCATGATTGGCGCCATGCTGTGGGGCGTTCTCGCCATTTCAATCGGTGCAATGAGTTTGTGGTTTATTTTGTTACGACGCGGCGATGCCACCAAAGTCAGCAGCATGATGTATCTTGTCCCACCCAGCACGGCAATCATGGCTTGGTTACTTTTTGATGAGCCCCTCACACCGACTGTACTCGTGGGCATTTTCATCACCATGCTGGGCGTTCTGATTATTAATCAGTCTGCATGGCCTCGGTGGCTCAAAAGAAGCGCTTAGGACAAATTTGTACCTAGCGACGTCGCTTCCAAAGCAGCACACCGGTCACCAGAACGACCGCCACGACAAGGATGAACGGGAGATGATCCGCCGCCGTCAACGTATGAACAATCTCTTCCCATAGGCTGTCGCTATGACCTGGGTGAGCCGCCGCCTGATAACTGGCTCCAAACAAACCACCCAAAACAGCTAATTTTTTTATTTCCATTCATGACTCCTCAAAAATTACCTGCATAAAACAATCCGCGCCCGTTAAACTTACATCTGCGCAAGGTCACACTGCGCATGCACCACTTTAGTTCATTCACGTACTTATGTCCGGAGACTATGCACCATGGCTGTGATTACCAATGTCGAAGACCTACGCGTCTTAGCTAAAAAACGTGTTCCACGCATGTTTTACGATTACGCAGACTCTGGCTCCTGGACTGAAAGCACGTATCGTGCCAATGAAAGCGATTTTCAAAAAATCAAGCTGCGTCAACGTATCTTGGTCAACATGGAGCATCGCTCGACCGCGACGACCATGATCGGTCAACGCGTCGCCATGCCTGTTGCCATTGCGCCTACCGGCCTGACGGGTATGCAACATGCTGATGGTGAAATTTTGGCTGCAAGAGCAGCCAAAGAATTTGGCGTACCTTTTACGCTCTCCACGATGAGTATTTGCTCGATCGAAGATGTCGCCGAGGGCACCGATCATCACCCCTTCTGGTTTCAGTTGTATGTGATGAAGGACCGCGATTTTATCGAGCGCCTGATCGAGCGCGCAAAGCGTGCCAATTGTTCAGCCCTCGTACTCACGCTAGATTTACAAATTCTCGGGCAGCGTCACAAAGATTTGAAAAATGGCTTAAGTGCGCCCCCAAAATTAACGCTCACCAATATGCTCGATATTGCGACCAAGCCACGTTGGGCACTCGGCATGCTTGGCACACCCCGCCGCCAGTTTGGCAATATCGTCGGACACGTCAAAGGTGTCTCCGACATGAGCAAGTTGAGTGAATGGACCGCATCGCAGTTCGATCCTGCGTTGAACTGGAACGATGTTGAATGGATTAAAAAACTGTGGGGTGGCAAACTGATCCTCAAAGGTATCCAGGATCCCGAAGACGCGCGCCTCGCACTCAACAGCGGCGCCGATGCTCTGATCGTGAGCAACCACGGCGGACGACAACTCGACGGTGCCGAGTCCAGTATCCAGTGTCTGCCCGCGATTGTCGATGCCGTCGGCAAACACATCGAAGTCCACATGGATGGCGGCATCCGCAGTGGCCAAGACGTGCTCAAGGCCCGAGCGCTTGGCGCGCAAGGGTGTTACATCGGTCGTGCCTTTTTGTACGGCTTGGGCGCTATGGGTGGCCCTGGCGTCACCAAGGTCCTTGAGATGATTCACAAGGAGCTGGATCTGACGATGGCTTTTTGTGGACATACGGATGTTGAAACCGTGGATAAAAGTATCCTACTGCCAGGCACTTATCCGACCTGACAAATGTTTTTAATCTCTTTGAACTGTGATTTAATTCATGCCGTCGATTCTTTCATTTTTATAAACAATGACCACTCCCCGAATTAGCCAAATGCGTGCGCTGCCACGCTGGATTTTCATGAGCCGCTGGCTCCAAGCCCCTCTTTATTTGGGCTTGATCGTTGCTCAAGGCATTTATGTTTGGCAGTTCTGGAAAGAGCTGATTCACCTGATCGGCATGATGGCTGTTGAAAAATCAGTCACCGAAACCGAACTCATGCTGATTGTGTTGGGTTTAATCGACGTTGTGATGATTTCAAACCTCTTGATCATGGTCATCGTTGGAGGCTGGGAAACCTTTGTCTCGAGGCTCGATCTCAAAAATCATCCTGACCAGCCCGAATGGCTATCTCACGTCAACGCTGGCGTGCTCAAGGTTAAGCTCGCAACAGCCATCATTGGTATTTCGTCAATCCATCTGCTGAAAACCTTTATCAATGCGCCTAGCATGGATGACTCAACGATGCTGTGGCAAACAGTCATTCATCTAGCCTTTGTGGTGTCCGCCCTCGCGATTGCTTACACCGAAAAATTGCTCCGCTCGAACCACTAACACCTGCAATATGAAACGCCGCCAACTCCTCAGCTTGGCGGCCGCTTCAGCGGCCTTGGTGGGCTTACCCAAGACGAGTTGGGGGGGAGCAAAGTGGTCAACATACCCTTTTTCTCTTGGCGTTGCGAGTGGTTCGCCTACGAGCGACTCCATGGTTCTCTGGACACGCCTTGGACGCGCCGCACTCGAGCGAGCTGGTCGCAACCAGACCCCAGTTGATGTGACTTGGCAACTCGCCCTAGACCCGCAATTTACCCATATCGCCCAATCTGGCCAACTCAAAGCGAAACCCGAACTTGGGCATTCCCTGCATGTCGAGGTGAAGGGACTCTCGCCAGCGCGCGAATACTTTTATCGGTTTTTATCAGGTCAGGCCAGCAGTCCTATCGGAAGAACGCGTACCTTTCCAGCGCTTCATCATCCCGCAGCTCGCTTACGACTGGCCTACGCCTCCTGCCAACGCTGGGGAGATGGCTTTTACTCAGCCTATCGAGATATGCGAGAGCAAAATCTTGATGTTGTGATGTTTTTAGGTGACTACATTTACGAGTATCCACCTTCCGCTTTTCGCGATGTCAGACCAACAACAGGGGGTTGGGTCTTGACTCTGGACGAATATCGCGATCGCTACGCGCTCCACAAGTCCGATCCTCACCTCCAAGCCATGCATGCGGCCTGCCCTTGGATCGTGACTTGGGATGACCATGAGGTCCAAAATGATTACGCCGAACTAACGGCGGGCTTCTCAGGCGCGCCCGTTCAGGATTTTGCCTCGCGCAGACGGGATGCCTATCAAGCTTTTTATGAAAACATGCCAGTACGGTACGCGGACTTCGCGCAACTCCTCAACAGACAAAGCGATCAAGTGCAGGTTTTTGGCAGTACCAAATTTGGTCAACTCGCCACCCTGTACAACCTTGACAATCGCCAACATCGGCACCGCCAGGCATGCACGCCTGGCGATCGCCCAGGTGGAGCTAGGATTAATCCGCAGCAGTGCGAACTGCTTGGTCAAGAGTACCGAACGCTTTTGGGCCAGCAGCAAGAGGGTTGGCTTAAGCGTCAATTCGAACGGAGTCAAACCCAATGGAACCTCATCGGTCAGCAAAGTCTAGTTGGACCCCGCGACATGGGCGCGGGCATGTCCAGGATTTGGAACGATGGCTGGGATGGCTATCCAGCCGCGCGTCAAAGACTGATTGACGCCATGCAAACAACCAGTTTAAAAAATCCAGTGATTCTAGGTGGTGACGTACACCAAAACTGGGTCGGCCACATTCTTTCGGATTATGCGCGTCCCGACAGTCAAGCTGTCGCCGTAGAGTTTTGTGGCACAAGTATTACCTCTCGCAATAGCGCCACAGAAGCCGAGATCGAGAAGATATTGCAACACAGCCCATATTTTGTGTTTGCCAATGCCCAATATCGAGGCTACGGTGTTGTGGATGTTCAGCAACACTCCTTGACCACTAGCTTGCGTACCGTTAAAAATATCAGAGACCCTGATTCTGAGGTATTCACACTCAGTAGATTCAGCGTTGACGCGGGCCGCTCAGAGATACGAAAGCTCTAGAGTAAGCCTAATGGCGTATATCCACGCCTTGAAAAGTTTTGTACTGTTCATATGCAGTGAATCAGCGCACGGATCACTGGTTTCACACATCAATCGTGTGGTCCCATCGCTCCGCTTGAGGTCATCATCACAATAATTATTTCGGTGCAGCGTGAATACTTCTGGCGATACCCCCATCTCAGGTCATATTTATTTAATCGACGACGATGCCTCCATTCGACGGGCCCTTACCGGTACCCTAGAAAGACTGGGCTATTCCGTGAGCGTCTACGAAGCACCCGATGACTTTCTGAAAAGCGCTATGCCGGTGTCGCCTGCAGTCATCTTGCTTGATATGCGGATGCCTGGTAAGTCTGGCGTCGAAGTCCAAGCAGAACTCATTGCCAACAAATGGCAAACACCCATCATCTTTATCAGTGGCGAAAGTCTACCCGCCCAGATCGTGCGGGCGATGAAACAAGGTGCAACCGACTTTCTACTCAAGCCTTTTTCGATGGAGTCCTTGCTACGCGCCGTCGATAGCGGCTTAGCCAAAGATGCCGAACAGCATGCCCTATTGCTTCGCTCGCTCAACATCCAGCAACGCTACAATCTGCTCACGCCACGTGAAAAAGAAGTGTGCACGGAGATCGTATCTGGCCGGTCCAACAAAGAAATCGCTGAAATCAGCGGCTCAGCCGCTGCGACGATCAAGCTACATCGCGCTCGAGTCCTCAGTAAAATGCAAGCCAAATCCTTAAGCGACCTCATCGCCATGTTTGAGGGAACCAACTTGCTGCCCGAACTCAATAAAACGGTCAACTAGGTGGTGGTTGGTCGCTTTCTTGGACCTCTAAGACCCACTCTCGCCACAACGCAACAATCAATGCCATTAGGACGGGTCCGATAAAAAGACCCACAAAACCCATCGTCGTCACGCCACCCACCAAACCAAAGAAAGTGGGTAAAAATGGGAGTTTGACAGGTCCTCCCACCAAGCGAGGGCGCAAGGTCTTGTCCACGATAAACAATTCTATCGAACCCCAAGCAAATAATGCGAGCCCTGTCAAAGCCTCTCCAGAACCCACGAGATAAAGAGACACCAAGGTGAACGACAACGGTGCGCCACCCGGGATCATGGCCATCACCGCGGTGATCACGCCCAGCAACACCGGCGAAGGCACACCCGCCAACCAATAGGCCAACCCAAGCACCACCCCTTCGCCGATCGCAATCAAGCCCATTCCCGTCACGGTCGAACTTGTTGTCGAGGGAATCACGCGCGACAAGCGCTGCCAACGAGTGGGCAAGATGCGCTCACCCAATACATCGAGCTGAGCCACCATCCGGTGTCCGTCCTTGTAGACAAACAAGAGCGTGATCAGCATAAACAGCAGCGTCAACAAAATATGAAATACATCCCCTGTCGCGGACAAGATGAGGCGATAGATATTGCCGATATGCTGGCCACTCACCATTTCGACCATGCTGCCCAAAGCGTGGGGCTGCCCAAGGTACTCATCCCAATAACCACCCAAACGTTCACCCACCAGCGGCAAGGCCGTGATCCACATCGGCGCGCCTACACCGTCCTTGTTGGCGGCAATCAACCACGCCAGCAGATGACTGACTTCGGTAAAGGCGTAATACAACGCAGCAGAAATCGGCGCGATCAAGACCAGGGTGATAAAAATGAGCGCCCCACTTGCGGCGAGTGTCGTTCGCCCCCCGCAAACATCGACCCACCGCGAGTAGATCGGCCAACTGGCAAACCCAATGATCAGTGCTGCGAGGACCGGCACCACAAAGCCACTAAAAAAATAGACACCCGCCGCCAATAATAAAACCAGCAGAATGCGCGCAACAATGTGGACCGGCAGTACGGGTTGCATTAGGTCAGCACTCTTGTGGGTGTACCTGCAGCAAAGGCGGCGATATTGGCCACCACGTTCTTGTAAAACATCGCAAAGTTTTCAGGCGTCGCATAACCCAGATGCGGTGTCAGCACCGTCCGTGGGACTTGGCGCCAGGGATCGTTTGCCAATACTGGCTCTGACTCATACACATCCAGGCCTGCGCCACCAATTTTGCCTTGCTCGAGCGCTTTTTTGAGCGCATCCAAATCTACCAAGCCTGCGCGCGAGGTGTTGACCAAATAGGCAGTGGGCTTCATCGACTGAAGGCTCGCGGCGTCCACAATCCCGCGCGTGCGATCGCTCAACACGAGGTGCACACTGATCGCGTCCGAAGTTTTAAAAAGCTCCTCTTTGCTGACCAGCTTGACACCCGCTTCGGCGGCACGCTCAGGCGTTAAGTTAGGACTCCAGGCCACCACGTCCATGCCAAAAGCCACGCCGACGCGCGCCACTTGTTGGCCCAAATTACCTACGCCCAAGAGGCCGAGTCGCTTACCCTTGATCGTCGGCGGCATCGAAGTCTGCCATAGACCCTTTCTCATATTGGCGTCTTCTTGCGGAATCTTTTTAAATAAGGCCAATAACAATGCCCAAGACAATTCAGCTGTCGCGCCCGTACTCATCGGGTCTCCGGGCGAACCCGACACCACAACACCTTTTTTACGACAGGCCTCCAGATCAATCGAGTTGTTACGCAATCCTGTAGTGACCAACAATTTCAGATTAGGTAAGGCCTCAATCACCGAAGCGGGAAATGCCGACCGCTCACGCATCGCGACGACAGCATCAAAAGGTGCGAGTGTGGCGGCAAGCTTTTCGGGCTGGATAAATGCATTAAAGAAAGTGACTTCGGACTTGAGCGAACCCCAATCGGCCAAACCCTCTGCCACTTTCAAATAATCGTCTAGTACGGCAATACGCATAGCACTCTCCTGTGTTTTTCTATTGAGTCAATTTACTTTATTGTTGTCGATGCTTTCAAACGCTTTTCGATTTCGTCTTTCGGTATTGCTCCCCCTACGCGACTACCATCTTCAAAGAAAATAGCAGGCGTGCCGCGCACCATGAGTTTTTTGCCTAGCGCAACCATTTGATCAATCGGGACCTCACAGTCGATCTTGGGTGGTACCTTGCCCTTAAGCATCCAAGCATCCCAGGTCGCGGCGCGATCGCTTGCACACCAGACGTTACGAACCTTTTGCGTCGAGTCAGGAGACAAAATCGGGAAAGGAAAGGTGTAAACCGTCAGGTTATCGATGTCGCCCAACGCTTTACGCAGCACTTTACAATAGCCACAGTTGGGATCCTCGAAAATGGCAAGCTTGCGCGACCCATCACCTTTGACCTGCTTCATCGCCAGCTCGACTGGCAACTGGTCGAAAGGTACGCGCGCAATGGCGTCCATCCGCTCACGCGTGTAATCCTGACGCGTTTTTGCATCGATCAACGTCCCGTCGAAAACAAATGTGACATTCTCATCGGTATAAACCAACTCGGGACCCAGCTGGATTTCATACAAACCATAGGGTGTCAGACGTACCGCCGTGATGGCCGGGTTATCGAAACGTTGCGAAAACAACTTTTTTACCGCTTGCAACTTGGCTTCGTTGGTCGCACTCGACGCACTCGAGCCACTGGATGCACTTGATGCGCCTTGGGCAAAACTCACTGGGCCAAAAAGAGACACGCAAATAAAGGTCAAACCAAGCAATACATGCTTAAAAAACATCACAACTCCTAACGAGAGGCACCTGCAATTAAATGGCGTTTGATAAACGGAAGTTTTTCAACCACATTCATCCCCACATTACGCAACCAAGCCACCGGCGCTTGTTGTGCATTAAACAACCGAAACAACCCATCCGTCACTAAACGCATCGCCAACACGGGCTCCGCCCGAGCACGGCGATATCGTCTAAGCAACATCGCATCACCCGGACTACGAAAAGACTCTCGTTTGGCAATGGTATCAACAAGCGCTTCGACATCCCCAAGTCCGAGATTTAAGCCTTGCCCGGCCAGAGGATGGAGCCGATGCGCCGCATCACCCGCGAGCGCCAGTCCATCGGCAATCATCGGCGATTGATTCAGACTCAAAGCAAACCCTTGCAGCGGACTGCGCATGGTCAGCTGACCCAGGCGAGATGCTGTCATTTCAGTGAGTTTGGCGTTCAAGTACTGCGCCTGCTCAACAGCGGGCATGGATAACACCTCGTTGGCTAACGCCTCTTTGGCCGACCACACCATCGACACTTGAGGCCCGTCCGAGGTAGTCGGCATCGGTAATAATGCCAGCACGCCCTCCGGCGTAAACCATTGCATTGCCACCCCTTGGTGTGGAAGGCGCGTCGTGAAATGCGCCACCAAACCTGTTGCACCATAGGGCTGAACCGTGACGGGCACGCCGGCTGCCGCACGAAGTGCGGACTGCGCCCCATCGGCAGCCACAAATAAGTCTGCCCGCACAATCACGCCTTGATCCGTCGCAATTTGCCCCGGCGCATAGCTTGCAAATTTCTCAGTGATCCAGGGCACTCCAAACATCTGCACGGCTTGTCTCAACACACGCTCTATTTCAAGCGACTCCACAATCCAGGCCAGTTCGGTCTGCGCAGTTTGCCAGGCATTTAAATGCAACAAACCATCGGCGTCGCCATGAATCTCCATGGCCTCTACCGGTGATATGCGTCGTACATCCAACAAGTCCCAAACACCCAGCGCCGCGAGATAGCGCTGGCTCGCAGGCGAAATCGCATAGACCCGCGCATCAAACACCTCCGCCTGCGCAGGATCAATACTGCGTTTCGGACCAAATAGGGTCACGTGCTCGCCTCGGCGAGAGAAACCCAAAGCGGCCGCAAGACCGACGATGCCCGTGCCGCAAACCACAATAGGCGTATTCATAAAGGGCTTTTTATCATTGAGCTGAGGATCTCGGCGCGCCTATCGCGCCGAAGGTTGACCTGCTTGTTTAGGCCACAACGCCCACATCTGACCTTGTTGCTTCATACGACCCGCCATATTGCCTGCCGCCTCGCCAAAACCCCAGTAAAAGTCCGCTCGTGCGGGACCTTTAATCGCTGTACCTGTGTCCTGGGCAAATACCAGTCGATTGAGCGACTCTTTCGAAGACGGCATCGTGGTGGCTAAAAACACCGGCGTACCCAAAGGCACAAAATTAGTATCGAGCGCAATCGATCGCTGTGCCATCAGGGGAATACCATACGCACCCTTAGGTCCGATTTCCGGATCGGTCACAGGCTCTTCCTGAAAAAACACCAGCGCTGGATTGGCATTGAGCATTTCCTGGGTGCGATTTGGATTGCGCTTGGCCCAGGCCCGGATATTTTGCATCGACGTCTGCGCAAGAGGAATTTCACCCTTGTCGGCTAGCCATTTTCCAATTGACACATACGGGTGTCCATTATGGTCAGCATACGCCAAGCGAATCGTTTTTCCGTCGGGTAATTGAACACGTCCTGAGCCCTGAACTTGTAAAAAGAAATTGTCAACCGGGTCATCGACATACACGATGGCCGGTGGACGACGACCCGAAGATTCAATCGCAGCTCGGTTGTCATAGGGCACGACGCGCTTTCCCTCAAGCTTGCCCCGCACACGTTTACCCGCAAGCTCCGGATACACGCGACCCAAGTCAATCGTCAACAAATCAGCGGGCACCGTATAGAGCGGCCATTGATACGCGCCACTCTTGGTCCGCGAACCCTTGACCAAGGGCTCGTAATAGCCTGTCACGATGTTGGCGGCCGTTTTGCCATCCGGCGCTTGTAAGCGCCAAGGCGAGAGCCATGTTTGAATAAAGCGACGTACAGCCTGTGTGTCATTGGCCGCCGGAGCGCGCTTTGGATCCAACGCAGCGGCACAGACGGGCTGCCAAGCACGCGGTGTCGCGCGCGTGGGGCCGGCCAAATTGGTAGACGTAGGTCGCATCAGACCACGACAGTTACGCACAAAAGTCGTCCAAACATTACGTAAATCATCCTGATTCCATCCCGGTAAATCAGACCATGTCGCTTCCACAAACTTGCCCTGCAACTTGCGGGCGGCACTATCGGGCAAAGCACTGATAGGGGGTACCGTCAACGGGGCATCAGGCGAGGCAGTGCCGGCGACACCGGGAGCCGAAGACTCAGGGGGTGTCGACACGGTCGAGCAACCCGCGATCAGCACCGCGATTGTGGCCAAACTCAGGCGAAGCGTTCTTTTTTGCATCGTGATCGTATCTCTGTCTGTCATACAGTAAGGTTAGTGAAGAGTACGGGGCATTGCCAAAATAAACTCAGGGATATCCACCTCGAATGGAACCCCATTTTCACCTACGCAATGGTAACTGCCGCGCATTGTACCCACGGGTGTCTTGAGCGGACAGCCGCTGGTGTACTCAAAGGTCTCGCCTGGTCCTAGCAGCGGCTGCTGACCGACCACGCCCAGCCCGCGGACCTCGTGCTCGCCCCGCTCACCGTCCGAAATAATCCAGTGGCGACTGATCACCTGCGCTGGGCGCTCACCCGTATTGGTAATCCGGACCTTATAGGCAAAAACAAACTGCTGTTTGCCCGGATCAGACTGCTCCGGCACAAAATGCGGCTCAACCACGACTGAGAGCTCAAAAGGTTTCACAAGCACATCCAAAGAAAACTGTAATAATGAGGGTTAACTAGAATCGGTGCTCGCATATCATGCCAGAAACTCACAATTTACCGACAGCTCGCCTCGCTCCCAGTATTTTATCTGCGGACTTCGCCCGACTGGGCGAAGAAGTTAAAAATGTTGTGGCTGCAGGTGCGGACTGGATTCATTTTGACGTCATGGACAACCATTACGTTCCCAATCTGACCATCGGCCCTATGGTTTGTGAGGCTATTCGCCCTCACGTACAAGTCCCCATCGATGTTCATCTGATGGTCGAGCCTGTCGATAGCCTGATCCCGATGTTTGCCAAAGCGGGCGCCAATGTCATCACGTTTCACCCCGAAGCCTCCCGTCATGTCGATCGCAGCCTTTCCCTGATCCGTGACCAAGGCTGTCAGGCAGGCCTCGTCTTTAACCCCGGCACACCACTCGACTGGCTCGCACACGTGATGCACAAGGTCGACATCATTTTGCTGATGTCGGTCAACCCCGGCTTTGGTGGCCAAAGTTTCATCCCTGGTACCTTAGCCAAGCTGCGTCAGGCGCGCGCCTTGATTGATGCGCACACCCGCGCTGGCGGACAACCCATCGCTCTCGAGGTCGATGGCGGAGTCAAAACAGACAATATCGGTGCGATCCGTGCCGCAGGCGCTGACACCTTTGTCGCAGGCTCCGCTATTTTTGGTCAGCCCGACTACACAAGCGTCATCAAAGACATGCGCAAGCAAATCGCGCTTGCGGATCAACAGGCATCGAACTAAACCATGACAGCACCAACAACAGCCGCCCCTTCTGCCAAGCTCTCCTCCAAGTCTTACGATGCCGTCCTGCTGGATCTGGACGGCACACTGATGGATACGATCCCCGACCTAGCAATCGCCGTCAATGCCATGCTGACAGAGTTGGATTTCGCCACCATGCCTCAGTCGGAGATTTCGACTTATATTGGCAAAGGTTCTGACAGCCTGATGCGCCGCATTCTGGCAACCGCCCAAGGAGGCAAACCCGCCTCAGAGGCCTTGTTTCTCCGTGGTCGCGACATCTATTACGCCGAGTACCACAAGATTAACGGCGACAACGCCATCATTTTCGATGGCGTGATCCCAGGGCTTGAGCGCATACAGAGCATGGGCCTGAAAATGGCCGTCGTGACGAACAAAAATACTGAATTCACCATGCCCCTGCTGGAGCGCACCGGTCTATTGCGCTTTATGCAAGGCGTTGTTTGTGGTGACACTCTACTCGAACGTAAGCCAAACCCTGCCCCGATGGTCCATGCCTGCGCCCTCTTGGGAACCAAACCCGCGCGCACCTGCGCGGTCGGCGACTCGATCAACGATGCACTCTCAGCGCGCGCAGCAGGCTGCTCGGTTCTGGCAGTCCCCTACGGCTACAACGAAGGACAGAGCGTGCACACTCTGGATGTCGATGCTATAGTAGACTCCATTGATGCGGCAGCCCTTTGGGTTGCGGCCCGCTAATATCAGCATAGCGCCCTACGGATTTAGACCCTTACTTGAGAGTATAGTTTTTTAGATGAACAGTCCCGCTCACATCCAAACCCTTCCTTGCGCCTCGTGGCGCTGGTGGCGTTTGTGTTCCGGGTGATGGTTCGTCTGACTCCGGCCGCGAGGCTATAAACCTCAAAGCCAACAATACAAACCAAGCCCGTCCAACCATGGCCGGGCTTTTTTTTTAGTAAACCCGGTCTGCTAACTGCGAGAACCGCCCGAACAGATGACTGAAATCGAATTTAAAGCCCTTGCGGCTCAAGGCTACAACCGCATTCCATTGATCGCAGAGACCTATGCCGACCTAGATACCCCTCTGGGGATTTACCTCAAACTTGCGCACACCGGACCGCAGGGAGGCAAGAACTCCTGCCTGCTCGAGTCTGTCGTGGGCGGCGAGCGCTTTGGGCGTTATTCTTTTATCGGACTCCCTGCGCGCAATGTCATACAAGCGCGTGGTAACAAAACCACACTATTACGTGACGACAACATTGTCGAAACCTACGAAGGCGACCCGCTGAGCTTTATCTCCGAGTATCAAAGCCGCTTTAAGGTCGCGTTGCGCCCTGGCATGCCGCGCTTTGCAGGTGGCTTGGCGGGCTATTTTGGCTACGACACAGTGCGCAATATCGAGCCCAAACTCGGTCCCGCCCTCAAACCCTACCCTGCTGGCATGGGCGAAGGCCCCCCAGATATCCTGTTACTGCAGACCGACGAACTCGTCATTGTGGACAACCTGGCCGGTCGGATTTATCTGATGGTGTATGCCGACCCTACTGAACCCGAAGCCTTTAGCCGTGCACAAAAGCGCCTTAAAGAGTTGCGAATCAAGCTGCGCAAACCTATTGAAATTCCTTATAGTCACTCAAGCGTCGTCACCAAAGAAGAGCGCAGCTTTGCCAAAGTGGACTACCTCGCCGCTGTGCGACGCGCCAAGGAATACATCGCCGCGGGCGATCTGATGCAAGTCCAAGTCGGACAGGTCATCACCAAACCCTTTAGCGATTCGCCACTTTCTCTTTACCGCGCGCTGCGCTCGCTCAATCCCTCACCGTATATGTACTTCTGGAACTTTGGTGATTTCCAAGTCGTCGGCGCCTCCCCCGAAATTCTGGTGCGCCAAGAAGCCTTGCCCATCGCCGAAGGCGCCCCCGCAGGCGCACAGGCGGAAACAGAAATCACGATTCGGCCGTTAGCGGGTACGCGCAAGCGTGGCGCGACACCAGAAGAAGACGCCGCCTTGGCCGAGGAATTACTGGCAGATCCTAAAGAGCGTGCCGAACACGTTATGCTGATCGACCTCGCGCGCAATGACGTCGGTCGTGTCGCCAAAA
Organism: Bordetella parapertussis; assembly: GCA_945897365.1. Taxonomy (GTDB): domain Bacteria; phylum Pseudomonadota; class Gammaproteobacteria; order Burkholderiales; family Burkholderiaceae_B; genus Zwartia; species Zwartia parapertussis_A. Next base: position 83,265 of record CAMDFD010000004.1, read on the forward strand.
TTGGCTCCGTTAAAGTCACCGACACCATGGTGATCGAACGTTATTCACACGTGATGCACTTGGTCTCAAACGTGACGGGTACGCTTGAAGCGGGGATGAGCAATATGGATGTATTGCGCGCCTCGTTCCCCGCCGGCACATTGACCGGCGCACCCAAAGTTCGCGCCATGCAAATGATCGATGAACTCGAGCCCGTGCGCCGAGGCATTTACGGGGGTGCCGCCGGCTACTTGAGCTACGGTGGAGAAATGGATGTTGCTATCGCGATTCGCACCGGTATCATCAAGGACGGAATGCTTTACGTGCAGGCCGCCGCCGGCATCGTGGCCGACTCGGATCCCGAAATGGAATGGCTCGAGACTGAAGCCAAAGCACGCGCCGTTTTACGTGCCGCAGAACAAGTACAAAACGGTCTCGATGATCCGTTCTAACTCGCCAAAAACAGGACTGATGACATGTTATTGATGATCGACAATTACGACTCGTTTACCTACAACCTGGTGCAGTATTTTGGCGAGCTCGGTGAAGACGTGCGCGTCTACCGCAACGACCAGATCACGCTCGAAGAAATCGACGCGCTCAAACCAGATCACATCTGCATTTCACCAGGCCCCTGCTCACCCGCCGAGGCCGGCGTCTCCGTCGACGTCATCAAGCGCTACGCCGGTAAAGTGCCGATTCTGGGGGTGTGCTTGGGACATCAAGCCATCGGCGCTGCCTTCGGTGGCAAGATTGTCCGTGCCCTGCAAATCATGCATGGAAAAACTTCGGCGATCACGCATACCAACTCGGACGTATTCAAAAACCTGCCCTCGCCCTTTACCGTGATCCGCTACCATTCACTGGCCATCGAGCGCGCCACGATTCCAGACTGCCTGGAAATCACCGCCCAAACCGCGGATGGTGAAATCATGGGCGTGCGCCACAAAACACTTCCCATCTATGGCGTACAGTTTCACCCCGAGTCCATTTTGAGTGAGCATGGTCACGCCATGCTGCGTAACTTTCTCGAACTGCCTGCCACCAAAACGGCTTCGACCAAATAGGACTGCGCCCCATGATTACTCCGAGCGAAGCACTCCACCGCTGCATCGAACACCGTGAAATTTTTCATGATGAAATGCTCCATCTCATGCGTATGTTGATGCGCGGCGAGATGTCGCCCACCATCGCCGCGGCCTTGCTCATGGGTCTGCGCGTCAAAAAAGAAACCATTGGTGAAATCACCGCTGCCGCACAAGTCATGCGCGAATTCGCCACCCCTGTGCATGTCGCCAATCCCCAAGATATGGTGGACATGTGCGGTACGGGCGGTGATGGAAGCAACACCTTTAACATCTCCACGACCGCGATGTTTGTCGCTGCGGCGGCTGGTGTACCCATCGCTAAACACGGTGGACGCAGCGCATCCTCATCATCGGGCAGTGCAGATGTACTCGAAGCGCTCGGCGCCAATCTTTCTCTGACGCCCGAACAAGTCTCCGCATGCATTGAGGAAACTGGCATCGGCTTTATGTTCGCCCCCGCTCACCACGGCGCGATGAAAAATATCGCACCCGTGCGTAAAGAGCTCGGCGTGCGGACCATTTTTAATCTCCTTGGGCCTTTGACGAATCCTGCTGGTGCTGCCAATCAACTGATGGGCGTCTTTCACCCCGATCTCGTCGGCATACAGGTGCGCGTGTTGCAGTCTCTCGGCTCACGTCATGTCATGATTGTGCACGGTAAAGACGGGATGGATGAGGCCTCGCTGGGTGCAGGCACACTGGTTGGGGAGCTCAAAGACGGTGTCATCCACGAATACGAAATTCATCCCGAGGACTTTGGTTTAACCATGGCCTCCAATCGCAGCATCAGAGTCCAGAGCAAAGAAGAATCACGCGATTACGTCCTCGAAGCGCTGGGTAATATACCCGGCACCGCGCGCGACATTGTGGCGTTTAACGCAGGACTTGCCATTTATGTGGGTAATCATGCCACCACGATTCAAGACGGGATTAAGATGGCCTTTGAAGCGATTGCGAGCGGTGCCGCACGCAACAAACTCGAAGCCTTTTGTGCACACACACGGAAATATGCAGCATGAGCGATATCCTCAATAAAATCCTCGCCGTCAAGACCCAAGAAGTCGCCGCAGAGCGCCAAGTGCGCAGCGAAGCCGAGCTCCTCAAAGAAGCCAAAGCGCGCAAAGATGTCCGCGGTTTTGGTAAAGCTCTCGAAACCAAGATCGCCGCAGGCAAGCCCGGCGTCATTGCGGAGATTAAAAAAGCCTCTCCCTCAAAAGGCGTACTGCGCGAGATTTTTATCCCTGCCGAAATCGCTGCGTCTTATGCCGAGCATGGTGCAGCGTGTTTATCCGTCTTGACGGATAAACAATTTTTTCTAGGTGACGATGACTATCTGCGTCAAGCGCGTGAGGCATGCACACTCCCCGCATTACGCAAAGACTTTATCGTCGATCCGTATCAAATTATCGCCGCCCGGGCCATGGGTGCGGACTGTGTCTTGCTGATTGTTTCTGCCTTGAGTTCTACTCAGCTCTCTGAGTTTGAGGAGTGCGCCTTCGAGCTTGGTATGGATGTGCTGGTCGAGGTCCATGATGCCGAGGAACTCGACATCGCGCTCGACATGAACACCTCACTGCTTGGCATCAATAATCGTAATCTGCGTACCTTCGAAACCTCGCTGCAGAACACGCTCGATTTGCTGCAACGCATCCCCATCGGCAAACTTGTGATTACCGAAAGCGGTATTTTGGCGCCTGCGGATGTGCAATTGATGCGTGACAATGATGTCAATGCCTTCCTAGTTGGCGAAGCCTTTATGCGCGCACCCAATCCCGGCGCAGAGCTTGCGCGTTTGTTTGCCTGAGCGCGCTGTCCTGCGCATGACACCTCAGAGTAATCAGCTCCAAGAGTCCTCACTCTGGGCGCATCTCGAACGCATTCCGAACGCGTGGCAACCATGTCTGGCCTCTGCGTCTGTTCGCACCGCGCTCGAGAGCCTCTCGACCATGCTGCAAACCCGCCTCGCGCAAGGTGTAGTCATCTATCCCTCGCGCCCCTTTCGAGCGCTTGACACCCTGCAACCCAGCACTGTCAAGGTCGTGATTTTGGGTCAAGACCCCTATCACGGTTCTGGACAAGCGCAGGGACTCGCTTTTTCTGTCCCAGATGGCTTCAAACGCCCACCAAGCTTGCGTAATATTTTGCAAGAAATTGAGCGCGAATATCCGACCAATCAGTCAGAATTTATATTGGCCTCCAACCTTCTTAAAAACGATTTGTCACGTTGGGCACTGCAAGGCGTGCTTCTCCTCAATACCTGCCTAACTGTCGAGGATAGACAGCCCGCCTCACATGCCCGGGCGGGCTGGGAAACGGTGACGGACGCTCTCATCTCTGAGGTTGCCCGCGATCCCTCACCCAAAGTATTCATGCTCTGGGGGGCACATGCCCAAGCCAAGCGTGGACACCTGGCCGATCAAGGCGATCACCTGATTTTGATGGCGAATCATCCCTCTCCACTCTCAGCCAGAAGACCTCCAGTTCCGTTTGTCGGCTGCAATCATTTCCACTTGGCAAATGAATGGTTAAAACAACACAACCGCCAAGTAATTGACTGGAAAGCATAATTTTTCACCTAAAGGGTATACCCGAATTAAAAAATAGGTTAGTATTCGAAACTGCATAAAAAATGCATAAGTCTGAAAACAGGCAAACAACCTAGATTTCAGCTTCACATCATCGATTCCTGACCTCCTTTCCTTTCGTGGGCAGCTAGTGTGATCCAGATAGATGGATCTACAGCCCAGACGTTCGGTTGATTCGGTCGGCACGATGCTCGATTCAACCGACGACCGCCGGTCTACCAATTCTCCGGGCTGCGTCACATGGCCACTATCTGGCCTAAAGGAAAGTCATGTCCTTCGATTCGTTGGGGCTCGTCCCCGCTTTGTTGTCTTCCATTGAACGTACCGGCTTCACCACGCCGACACCCGTCCAGATGTCTGCGATTCCAGCAGCCTTGGCAGGTGCTGACTTAATGGTGTCCGCCCAGACAGGCAGCGGCAAGACCGCAGCCTTTATGCTTCCGGCACTCAACAAAATCGCTCACAAGCCCGGTAACAAAGGCCGTGGCGTCCAAGTGCTGGTGCTGACCCCCACACGCGAACTCGCCATGCAGGTCAGCGAAGCCACCGAAATGTACGGTAGCAACCTAGACGATCTGCGTGTTGCGACGGTTGTTGGCGGCATGCCTTACGGCGCCCAACTCAAAGCACTCTCACGTCGTGTCGATGTGCTGGTGGCCACACCCGGCCGTCTCCTGGATCACCTGCAAGCACGTCGTGTCGACTTGTCGACCGTGCACACCTTGGTACTCGACGAAGCTGACCGCATGCTCGACATGGGTTTCATCGACGACATCAATACCATCGTTGATCGTTGCCCCGAGTCACGCCAGACCTTGCTATTCTCCGCGACGTTGGACGGCACCGTTGCCAAGCTCGCCGCACGCATGATGCGCGATCCACAGCGTATCGAAATGACTTCACAGTCAGATCGTCACGCCAACATCACACAAACATTGCTGTATGCCGATGACGCTGGTCACAAACTGCGCTTGCTTGACCATCTCTTGCGCGACGTGTCGATGGACCAGGCCATTATCTTCACCGCCACCAAGCGTGGCGCGGACGATCTGGCCGAACACCTCGCCGACAGCGGTTTTTCAGTCATGGCCTTGCATGGCGACATGAACCAGCGCCAGCGCTCACGCACGTTGTCCGAAGTTCAGGACGGTCGTGTCCGTGTCTTGGTTGCCACTGACGTTGCGGCTCGCGGCATCGACGTTCAGGCCATCAGCCACGCCATCAACTACGACTTGCCGATGCAGCCCGAGGACTACGTACACCGCATTGGTCGTACCGGTCGTGCCGGTCGCGATGGCGCAGCCTTTACCTTGGCTGTCCACAGCGAGCGTCATAAAATACGCCGCATCGAACATTTCATCGGCAACACCATCCCTCCAGGCGTGATTGCTGGCCTCGAGCCACAGCGCACCCCAAGCGCTCGCCCCGAAGGTGCGTCGCGCGGTGCGGGTGGTAAAAAGCCAAATCGCTGGAGCAATGATCGCAGTGGTGATCGCTTCGGCAGCAGCAACGACCGTTACTCCGCTGGCCGCAGCGAGCCCCGTACCTTTGCCCCACGCGGCGATGCGCCCAGCGGTGCTCCACGTGCAGACCGACCCTATGCGGATCGTGGCGAGAAATCTTTCGCACCCCGTGGTGACAGACCTTTTGCACCACGCGGTGACAAGCCTTTTGGTGATCGCGAGCGCACGTTCGCACCCCGTGGTGACAAGCCCTCTTATGCACCGCGCGGTGATCGTAGCGATCGTCCCCAAGGTGCACGCAGCGACAATCCTTTCGCCAGCACACGCGGCGAAGGCCGTCCTTTTGAGCACCGCGGCGATCGCGCACCCTCAGATCGTCCAGCCTATGCAGGCAAGCCTGCGGCACGCCCAGGGCGTGAGTTTGCACCTCGATCAGCCGCGCCAGGCGGCAAGACTTTCGCCCCGCGCGGTGATGGTCCTGCTCGCGCACCAGGCGCGGCACGTCCTGGCGCACCTCGCGCTGCGGCAGGCGCACGTCGTGGCTTTAACTTTGATGGTGGTCGCCGCTAATCCAGCGATCTCCATTAGCGCGGACGCACTGGCTCACAGTCAGCGCGTCCGCGCTTTTTTGCATATGCAGATCCAGCAGGCGGGCGGTTGGCTTCCCTTTAGCGCCTGGATGCATCATGTGCTGTATGCACCCGGACTCGGCTACTACGCTGCGGGCAATACTAAACTCGCCGACACGCAAAACACCTATGAGCCAACACTGAGTGGCGATTTTGTCACTGCACCCCAGCTCACACCTTTGTTCGGATATACGCTTGCGCGACAGGTCGCCGAGGTACTGCGACAAACCGACACACTCGACGTACTCGAGTTCGGCGCCGGCAGTGGCGCACTCGCGCATGATCTTCTGACCGCACTCAACGCGCTAGGTCTCAGCGTTCGCTACAGCATCCTTGAGGTGTCAGCCGATCTCAGACAGCGTCAACAAGCGCGTTTGGCTGCCTGGGGTGAACGCGTCACCTGGCTTGAGACACTTCCGAAACACTTTGCCGGCTGCGTTGTCGGAAACGAGTTGCTCGATGCCATGCCGGTTGAGCTCTTTGTCTGGTCTGAGCAAGGTCAGGTCCTCGAGCGTGGCGTCGTTTCACTGAATTCCAATACTGCTCTGACGTCAGACTCAATGAGCCAGGCGCAGGAATTCGCTTTTCAAGACCAGCCCGCCTCACCCACACTCACCGAAACTGTCCAGGCACGGATGCCCGCTCTGCCAGGCTACAGCTCAGAAATCAATCTGCAAGCCGAAGCCTGGATCCGCGATCTCGGTCGTTGGTTAACCCGCGGCGCAGCCATACTCATCGATTACGGTTTTCCGCGTCATGAGTATTACCATCCCCAGAGGCAGCGCGGCACTCTGATGTGTCATATCCAGCATCGCACCCACGATGATGTTTTTCTCGCACCCGGCCTCCAAGACATCACCGCGCACGTTGATTTCACTGCAATCGCCGAAGCCGCTCAACAAAGCGGCCTCGACGTTCTTGGCTATACCTCACAAGCGCGTTTCCTATTGAATGCTGGCTTACCGCAATTACTTGAAACCTACGCTCAACAACAGTTTGAACAACCAGACCTCAAAGAGCGTGCCCAAACCTATGCGGCAATACAAAAGCTCATTTCCGAAGCCGAAATGGGTGAGTTGTTTAAAGTCATTGCACTCGGTCGGGGGATTGCCTCTCCCATGAGCGGCTTTAGCCAGAGCGATCGCTCAGGACAGCTAGGCGAGCAGCTCGCACCGCTTGTTTAATTTGAGCGGGCTCTGACACGGCCTGGGCGACCGCACCCGCATCAACGGCCAAAACCGTCTGAAGTCTACCGCGCCACCAGGCCACATCGCCATGATTGTCCGCACTCTCTACGGCGCCAGTCTTAACAAGCCCTGCCGTTTTCATCAACATATCAAACCTCTCGGGTTTTCTGAGCGAATCACAGGTCTCGAGTAGAGACATGACGTCCTCCGGCATACGTCTACTCATACCCGCTATCACCACAGGCAATAACCGCGCCATATCGACACAATCCGTCGGTACCCGCAAACGCTTGGCCAACTCAGCGCGGGCTTCGGTTTCTAAGCACAACAAAGCATAACGTGCGCTCAACGGTAAGGGGCTCACGCCACCTGCTGCTGCATCGAGTCGTTGCATGATCCGCGCGCTCTGATGCCACTCAGGCATGATGCGTGCATTGGCCTCCGACCCCGCCAATACCTCCAACATGCGCGAAGGTTTTACACTCATCAGCCCGCGCGACAACTCCTGCCAGACGCGTTCAGGTACCAGCGTATCAACCTCTCCGCTCGCAACCATCCGTCGACAGAGCGCCCATGTTTCTGGCGCAATCGAAAAATCCGTAAATCTTGCGGCAAAACGCGCCAGTCGCAAAATCCGCACAGGATCTTCTTCGAAGGCGGGACCCACATGACGAAACAATCTTGCCTGCAAGTCCGCAGCACCATTAAGTGGATCAACCCGCTCGCCCGACATCGACTGCGCCATCGCATTGATCGTCAGATCGCGACGCTTTAAGTCCTCTTCGAGGGTGACATCTGCACCCGTGTAAAACGTAAAGCCTTTGTAACCACGCCCCGACTTTCTTTCCGTGCGTGCAAGCGCATATTCTTCTTTCGTCAGCGGATGTAAAAAAACCGGAAAGTCACCCCCAACAGGAATAAAGCCACGCGCAACCATCTCTTCGGGTGTCGCACCCACCACGACCCAATCACGGTCACCAGCGGGCAGACCTAACAACGCATCACGTACGGCGCCACCGACAATGAAAACCTGCAAACCCGTCAAGGCGCGATCTTCAGTCATCGTCACGGCAGAGGCGAACGACCATACGGTCGTGGCTCAATTTGTCCCAGACGCTGCTTGAGCGACTGCGGATTGCCGGTAAAGACCGCGGCGTAGTAGGTGGCGTTAGACATCACTTTTTTAACGTAATCGCGCGTTTCGTTAAATGGAATCGTTTCAGCGAAAATCGCGCCTTCAACCGGTGCATCGAGTTTGGAGCGCCACAGCATCGGACGACCCGGACCCGCGTTATATCCTGCGCTAGCCAACACCTGCGAGCCCCCCAGATCAGACTGCACCATACTCAAGTAACTCGTTCCCAACTTTGTATTCGTATCAAAATCGTTCACGCGACCAGGTGTGAAGTTGGTCAACCCGATTTTCTGAGCCATCCACTTTGCCGTAGCAGGCATGAGCTGCATCAAGCCCGAGGCCCCCGCGTGTGAACGCGCGTCCATAATGAACAACGACTCTTGACGGATCAGCCCATACACCCAAGCTGGCTCGACATTAACCTCGCGCGCCTGAGCACTGACACGCCCTTCAAAAGGCGCCACAAAACGCTGCGTAAAGTCCACCTCGTTTTTAGTACGGACAGAGGTCGCCACGACACGATCATAGATACTCTCGCGACGCGCCAACTCAGCAGCCGCCAACAATTGACGATCCGTCATGCCACGAAGCGCAAACGTCCACTCCGGCACAGCCTCTGGCCGCCAGCCTCTTTTGAATAAAGTCACGGCTCGCTTTAGGCCTGGATGAGCACGGGCCTGCGCTAATTCTTTCTCTGAGACAGGCTCGGGACGCTTGGGTGCGGCAATCGTTCGACCAAGCTCCTCGACGGCGAGTTGCCCATAAAAGCTGTAATCCGATGCGATCGAAGCATAGGCTTTCTCGGCATCCGCTTTTTTACCTGTCGCCGCCAAACCTCGCGCTTTCCAGTACACCCACGTCGGATCGCTACGTTGTGGCTCACGCATCGTAGCGATACTTTGCATCACCCACTTCCAGTCAATTTTTGGTTGACGTAGCGCCATACGAACACGCCAAGCTTCGTTGTTGTCGGATAAACGAACGGAGCCAGAGTCGCGATACCACGTATGCGCACGCGGATCGAGATTCATGCTCGCGACCAAAGCCATCTGGCCATAGACCCATTGCATATTTTTCTTGGGAAGCAGGTTTTTCCATTGCTTTTTGACTAACGCATCCGCCGCCGCCAGGTTTGTCCGCGCCAAGCGAGCGAGTCCCAGCGCAATGATCTCATTACGTTCAGGCGAACCTAACGCGGTCTGCGCGGCTAACCACGCCGCAGGCCCTTTGATCATGGTGTCATACGCCGCCAGTTCTTTAGCGTCAAAGACATACGCGGCAAACCGGCGCGCATCCGGCAGTTTGTTGTTTTCAATCGCATCATTGAGGTACGGCATCAACTCAGCAGGCGTTAAAACACGGTCTGCGACGAGTTGGTCAAACAGTTTCCAACATGCGCCGTACGGCACAAATATTTTCATCGCCTCAGCCGCTATCGTGCGCTGACTGGCCATATGCTTAGCCTCAAGCTGAGCACACAACACCTGATTGCTTGGGTTAAGGACGGTCCCCAACGCGCGTACCGTGACAAAATCACCGCTCCGCGCAGCGGCCAATACCCATTCGCCACGCAGTCGATCCGCAAGATATACGCCACTGTTTTTTTCCAGAAACTGCTCCAAACCTTGATTCACACTTTGCGTTCTATAAAGACCTAACTGGGTTCGTAAAAACCAATACTCGGGGTAGATTGCCAATACATCACCCTTGGCCTGCGGCACGAAACTGGCGAGCTGACCAAACTGCTTGCTATTGACGGCTTGACGCGCTGCGGCAACCGCTTTGGCTGCTGCCGTATTTTCTGAAGCAGCGATCGAGTCTCTCATCCCTGCCGGACCCGTATGGGGTGTATTGCTTTGCGCCGTACTAGGCGCAATACTCGCCGTACGCGAGGGTGCAGCATTGCTGGCAGTTGGAGTAGAAGGCTTAGCTAAAGGAGCTGCAGTGCCGTCCGCGACGGGCGTGATGCTGCCATCCGCCTTCAAGACAAACCGTTCAGTTGACCCAGATTGAGATTGTGCCGTTTTTGGAGCCGCCAACATAAACGTACTACCAAATACCAAAGCGGTCACCCAGACGCCAACTTGAACTCGGATATCCTGATATTTTGCGCTTATATGCATACAATGCCTTTGAACACCATTCACTACAATTAGTCAGCAACTACTACGGATATGTCAAAGAATAGCCCAGACCAGCTTCGGATGCGGCTTCGCAGACTGCGAGAGGCCATTCCTGTTGCCGAACGCCAACAGGCGAGTGCTCAACTCTGTACTGAACTGCGGCTTTGGTTTGACGCACGCAGAGTGTCTCGACACACTTTTGGACACACCGCACCTGAAATAGTTGCCGGATTTTGGCCTTTGGAAAGCGAGCCCGACTTAAGACCTGTGTACGATCATTTGCACACCCAAGGTTTTACCGTCGCGCTACCCGTTGTCGTCAAAAAACAGTCGCCACTTGAGTTCCACGCTTGGTGTCCAGCCGACACCTTAAAACCTGGTGCCTTTGGTGTATTAGAGCCCGTCCGTCGCGAAAAGCTGATGCCAGACGTGATGCTGATCCCAACACTTGGTTTTACAGATCATGGCGCACGTCTCGGCTACGGAGGAGGCTATTACGATCGCACTCTCGCCAATCTCGACGCAGCAGGCAAAGATTTTTTAGCTCTTGGTATCGCCTGGAGCCAAGCCCGCATCGAAGAAGAGGCCAACTATCAAGCGCAAGTACACGATTATCCACTCGACGCCATCCTGACACCCTGCGGTTGGACGCAGGCTCCGCCGCCAGCCTGATACGTTAGCGATCCAAGCCGTGCCATATCGACAGCGTGGCTTCGGCATTATTCAGGGTATAGAAATGCAAGCCTGGCACGCCATTGTCTAACAACGTTTCACATAGACTCGTCACGACATCTGTGCCAAACGCCCGGATCGAGTCTTTGTCATCGCCCATCTCGGCCAAACGCAGACGGATCCAACGTGGCACCTCTGCACCACACATCTCTGAAAACCGCATCAATTGCGTGTAATTGGTGATGGGCATGATGCCAGGCACAATGGGGATATTGATTCCCTTGGCTTGGACACGATCGACAAAATCAAAATACGCATCGGCATTAAAAAAATACTGCGTAATCGCACTGTTGGCGCCCGCACGTACCTTGTTAATAAAGTGAGCGAGATCTTTTTCAGGCCCCGCAGCTTGTGGATGCATCTCGGGATAGGCAGCGACCTCGATATGAAACCAGTCGCCTGTTTCATGACGAATAAAGTCAACCAAGTCGCTAGCATACTGAAGAGCACCGGCAGCACTAGCCCCCATGCCCGAAGGCATATCACCGCGCAATGCGACAATGCGACGTACGCCCTCTTCGCGATAGCGCTGCAGCAAGACACTAAGCTCATCGCGCGTAGATCCAATACACGACAAGTGCGGCGCGGCATCACGGCCGAGCGCGCGCATCATGCGGACGGTGTCAAGCGTACCGTCTCGCGTCGAGCCACCCGCGCCAAACGTCACGCTGACGTAGTGCGGGTCGATGACCAACATTTGTTTGGCGCCATCGACAAGGCGCTGCTGCGCGGCGGCATCGCGTGGTGGGAAGAACTCTAGGCTAAACGCAGGCGTCAAAGGGGAGCTCATCGATTAATCAGACTCGTCAAAAACCCGGAGATCACGCTATAAAACAGCGCACCGCCGACTGCCCACCAAAAGCCGTTGACCTGAAAACCTTTCAGGATCGACCCGGCGAGCCAGAACATCAGCGCGTTAATCACCAGTAAAAACAGACCCAACGTCACAATCGTGATGGGCAAGGTCAATAAAATGAAGATTGGTTTAACCAACATGTTGATTAAACCAAGCACGGCTGCAGCAAGCATGGCGGCCCAGAAGCTGGACACCACAATCCCAGGCAGCACATAGGCAACAATGAGTAGTGTCACCGCATTTAATATCCAGACTAACAATAAAGTCATGACAATCTCCGGTGAACACTACTCAAAGTCAATCAATAGCGGTAAGCATCGCCCTTGAAAGGACCTTCTTGCTTGACGCTAATGTAAGCCGCTTGCTGAGGTGTCAACGTTGTCAAGTTTGCACCGATCTTCTTGAGGTGCAGACGTGCGACTTTTTCGTCGAGATGCTTAGGCAACACATAGACCTGACCTGACTTGTACTCTTCGTTGCGCGAGAACAGTTCAATCTGTGCAATCGTCTGGTTGGTAAACGATGAAGACATCACGAACGAGGGGTGACCTGTGCCGCAGCCGAGGTTCACGAGACGGCCCTTAGCCAACAAGATAATGCGCTTGCCGTTAGGGAAAATCACGTGATCGACTTGTGGCTTGATTTCTTCCCACTGCAAGTCTTCGATACCGACGACATCGATTTCATTGTCGAAGTGACCGATGTTACAAACAATGGCCTGGTCCTTCATACGGTCCATGTGGGCACGCGTAATGACGTTGTAATTGCCTGTTGCTGTCACGAAAATGTCAGCCTTGTCTGCGGCTTCTTCCATGGTGACAACCTTAAAGCCTTCCATCGCAGCCTGTAGTGCGCAGATTGGATCGACTTCAGTGACCCAAACTTGGGCGCGCAACGCGGCTAAGGCTTGAGCTGAACCCTTACCCACATCGCCGTAGCCTGCAACCACTGCAACTTTGCCAGCGATCATAACGTCTGTCGCACGCTTGATGGCGTCGACCAACGATTCGCGGCAGCCGTACAGGTTGTCAAACTTTGACTTAGTGACGGAGTCGTTGACGTTAATCGCAGCAAAAGCAAGTTCGCCTTTTTTCGACATTTGATACAGACGCAGAACGCCTGTGGTGGTTTCCTCAGTCACGCCCTTGATTTGGGCTAAACGTGTGGAGTACCACTTAGGATCTTTTTTGATCTGCGCTTTGATGGCAGCAAACAAGACGACTTCTTCTTCGGAGCCTGGGTTATTCAAGACCGAAATGTCGCTCTCAGCTTTTGTACCGAGGTGCAACAGGAGTGTGGCATCGCCACCGTCATCCAAAATCATGTTGGCCTGCTTGTCGCCAGGCCATTCAAAAATTTTGTGTGTGTAGTCCCAGTACTCGACCAGAGACTCGCCTTTTTTGGCGAACACGGGCGTGCCCATTGCTGCGATGGCTGCAGCAGCGTGGTCTTGTGTGGAATAGATATTGCAAGAGGCCCACCGGACTTCAGCGCCGAGTGCCTGCAAGGTCTCGATCAGCACAGCAGTCTGAATCGTCATGTGCAAGCTACCCGTGATGCGGGCGCCTTTCAATGGCTTGGTTTTAGCAAACTCTTCGCGCGTGGCCATCAGACCAGGCATTTCTGTTTCAGCAATGGCGATCTCGCGACGACCAAAATCAGCCTGATTGATATCAGCAACGATGTAATCTGCGAATTTTTCTTTGATAGCGTTCATGTCTAAAAGCTCCGTTGAGCCCACGGAACAACGATTGAACGGCTGTGTCTTGAGCACCACCGCAATCGCTGCTTGGCAGGATTGGGTGAGCGCTGTTAAGGTCGACAAAAGGGACGACGGTAACGGGAAAGCTTATGAGCCTGGCGGGATTTGACCCGTCGCAACGCTCCTCAAAAGCACATATATTGTAGCTCGTTTTTGGAAATTACGACAGGGTTTACCCGACAACCCCTTAATATTTAAGTCTTAGGTGTTGTCTAAGGTGGCCAACGGTGGCGAGTGCAACGCCACAATGTCATTCTCTGGGTTGCCATGAAACGGATAGCGCGCACGCACCAACGGATCGTGACCAGGAATAATATGTGCGGGCGAAGCAGCCGCCGCGCGCAAGGTCGCATAGCCGGTCACCATATCGCCCACATGAAACACGATCGGAAACGGCGAGGGCCTTTCCATATTTTCATAAAAATGGCTCGCATCCGAAGCCAGTACCACCCAGCCCCGCGTTGTGTGCACGCGCAAAGACTGCAAGCCCTTGGTGTGGCCGCCAATCTTGATCAGCTCGATGCCCGGCGCTAAGTCGACACGCCCCTGATGAAAATGTACCCGCTCGGCATACACACGACGCACCAAGCTCACCACATCCTCCACATCGTACGCATGGCGAAATAATCCATGACACATGTGTTTGCCGCAAGCGTAATCAACCTCATCCTCTTGCACATGAAACCGCGCATTCGGGAGCAAATCGATATTGCCAGCATGGTCGTAATGCAAATGCGTCAACACAACATCCTCGATGTCCTCGGGCGCAAGACCCAGCAAAGATAGTGCGCCAATCGGGCAGCGCAGTAGAGTTCGCCCGCGCTCTTTAGCCTGGCGCGCATTAAACCCCGTATCAACCAAGATATTGCGTTGTCCGTCGCGAATGAGCCATACAAAATAATCCATCGGCATCGGCTCATCATGCGGGTCCTGAGCGATAAAGTTTTCGCGGCGCATCCGTTGCTGAATCGTCGCGTAGCGCAACGCGTAAATTTCATATTTAGGCAAATTCATTGTTCGCTCCTTTAAATGCCTCCATGATGAATCTAGCTTGACATAGGTAAAGACAAGCGCAGACAATCAAGACCATTCGTGTTGTTAGTTACACTTTTTACTTTATTTACTTTATTTACTTTTGATCATACTGATTCTGGAGCATTAAATGTCTGCTAAAAGCGAAACCGCTCAATTGTTTAAAGACGGCCTGGCCGTTCGTCGTGCCGTACTCGGCGCTGATTACGTAGACGGCTCCATTGCCAAAGCCAACGACTTCACCATGGCGTTTCAGCACATCACCACAGAGTGGTGCTGGGGCTACGCCTGGACCCGTGACGGTCTGAGCCGCAAGACACGCAGTATGCTCAACTTGGCCATGCTGACCGCGCTGAACCGCTCGGCTGAAATCAAGCTGCACGTCAAAGGTGCGCTCGCCAATGGCGTCACCGTCGAAGAAATCAAAGAAGTCCTGCTGCACGCAACCGTCTACTGTGGCATCCCCGCTGGCTTAGATGCCTTTAAAGCCGCCAACCAAGTGCTCGAAGAAGAAGGCGCCTACGAAAAAGCTGCCGCCAAAGCCGCCAAGAAAAAAGTAGCGGCCAAGAAAGCCGCGGCTAAAAAAGTCGCTGCAGCTAAGCCTGCTCCCGTCGAGGCTGCTTTAGCAAAAGCACCCGCTAAAAAAGTAGTCGCAAAAAAGGAAGTTAAGAAATGAGCGCCTTGCCCACGATCGGTTTTGTAGGCTTGGGCAGCATGGGATGGCCGATGGCCTCCCTGCTTCACAAAGCTGGCTACCAACTTCAGGTCATCGACGCCTCGAAAGAGCGTGCGCAAGCCTTCGCCAAGGAGATCGGTGGCTCGGTCGCCGCTTCCAACCGCGTTCTCGCCGCCGCCTCCGAGTTCATCATCACCATCTTGCCCACCAGCAATATTGTTGAAGCCGTCCTCAATGGGCCCGATGGCCTACTGGCGGGACTGCGTCAGGGCTCAGTCGTCATCGACATGACCTCAGGCGTGCCGACCATCACACGCACGCTGGCCGAGCAAGTCAAAGCTGCCAATGGCCATCTGGTCGACGCCCCTGTTTCTGGCGGTGTACCGCGCGCCAAGACAGGCGAACTCGCTATCATGTTTGGTGGCAGCGCCGAGATCCTCGAGCGCGTCCGTCCCGCATTGTCTTGCATGGGCACCTCGATTACACCAACCGGCGATGTCGGTTCAGCGCACGCCATGAAAGCACTCAACAATCTCGTATCGGCGGGCGGCTTTTTAATCGGCGTCGAAGCCTTGCTGATCGGCAAACGCTTTGGTTTGGACCCTGCCGCCATGGTGGACGTACTGAATTCTTCGACGGGAATGAACAACTCCACACAGAAGAAATTCAAACAGTTCGTCTTGTCGGGTCAATACAACGCTGGCTTTGGTCTGGACCTGATGGTCAAAGATCTGAGCATTGCTCTGGGCATTGGTCGCGATACCAACACACCGACACCTTTTTCGTCCTTGTGTCGTGAAATGTGGGCCTCATGCGCACAAATGCTCGGACCCGGCCAGGATCACACGGCGATTGCCAAGCTATCCGAAACCTTGGCGGGTGACACCTTGTCGGAAAAGAAAGAGAGCTAGGTTTCCCCGGGCTTTTTGGGGTAACCTTCAGCACGAATACGCACCCAGACAGGGTGCTTTTCCTCTTTGGTCATGAAGACCCAGTTCGAAACCTCCATGACCGTCCGGCCACAGCCACGACACACATCATCAAACAAGGTAGAACAGATCGCCACACAAGGCGAGTCTGCGCCATTTGTAACGTCTTCTGGCACGTGACCAACACCTTGAGGTGAAGCGCCTTGTGATGAGGCACCTTCAGGTGCCTCATCCCAGATGAGTGATGGTGGCTGCGTGGTCACCTTAGGCTGACTTTTTCAATGCAGCAGCACGGTCAGTGGCTTCCCAGCTGAACTCAGGCTCGTTACGGCCAAAGTGACCGTATGCGGCGGTCTTGCTGTAAATCGGACGCAACAGGTCGAGCATATTGACGATGCCTTTAGGACGCAGGTCAAAATGCTCGCGCACGATTTTGGACAATTGCTCGTCAGACACAACGCCTGTGCCATGCGTATCAACCGTAATGTTGATGGGCTCTGCCACACCAATCGCGTAGCTCACCTGCACTTCGCACTTGCTCGCCAAACCAGCAGCTACGATATTTTTAGCCACGTAACGTGCAGCGTAAGCAGCTGAACGGTCAACCTTTGATGGGTCCTTGCCGGAGAACGCGCCACCACCGTGACGGCATGCGCCACCGTATGTGTCGACGATGATCTTACGACCTGTCAGACCGCAATCACCTTGGGGTCCGCCGATCACAAAGCGACCGGTTGGGTTGATCAAGAACTTGGTCTTGGCTGTCAACAAACCAGCGGGGAAACTTGGACGAATGATGTCTTCGATCACGGCCTCGTGGATCGCAGTCTGTGAAATCTCAGGGGCGTGCTGTGTCGACAACACCACCGTGTCGACCTCGACGGGCTTGCCATCGACGTAACGGAACGTAACCTGTGATTTTGCATCGGGACGCAGCCAGGGCAGACGGCCATCTTTGCGCAATTCGCTCTGACGCTGCACCAGACGGTGTGCGTACCAGATTGGAGCAGGCATCAGATCAGGTGTTTCGTTACATGCATAACCAAACATCAAACCCTGGTCGCCAGCGCCCTGATTGAGATAATCCTCTGAGCTACGGTCAACGCCCTGAGCGATATCAGGTGACTGTTTATCGTAGGCGACCAACACCGCGCAGCCTTTGTAGTCAATACCGTAATCGGTATTGTCGTAGCCGATGCGCTTGATGGTGTCACGGGCGACCTGGATGTAGTCGACGTTGGCAGTGGTGGTAATTTCACCGGCCAATACGACCAAACCTGTGTTGCAAAGCGTTTCCGCTGCGACACGCGCATGAGGGTCCTGAGTAAAAATCGCATCCAAAATAGCATCAGAGACTTGGTCAGCGACCTTGTCTGGATGTCCTTCGGAAACGGACTCAGAGGTAAAAAGATAGTCAGAAGAAGTTGTAGCCATGATCACGTCCTAATTCTGGCGAAGCCAGAGGTGAGGTTAAGGAGGTGCGTTGCACCCCGTACCGACACCTAAATAGTAGACGCTGGATTGGGCGCGACGCTTTAGCGGATTTATTTTTGTGTTGACGCAGCATTTCAGCTTTTGTCCAACACCGTCGCCCCGCAAGTTGTCGGTTAACTCAGCGACTTAAAAAGTATTTTAAGGCAAAACTACGAACAAATGGGCGATAATCCCTTCATGATTTGGAACTTCACAAAAATGCACGGCGCCGGCAACGACTTTGTGGTCTTGGATGGGGTGCGACAACCCATCGAAATGACTGTCGAGCGCGCACGCGCCCTCGCCCACCGCCAATTCGGCATTGGCTGCGATCAGATATTGCTGGTCGAACACCCTTCTCATCCTGAGGCACACTTCCGTTACCGGATTTTCAATGCCAACGGTAGCGAAGTCGAGCACTGCGGCAACGGCGCCCGCTGCTTCGTTAAATTTGTCCATGAACAAAAGCTCTCTTCGCGTAACCCCTTGCGGGCCGAGATTTCTACAGGTTTGATTACGCTCGAAGCGATGCCCAACGGCGAAGTGGTGGTCGATATGGGCCAAACCCGTTTCGTCCCCGAGGCCTTACCATTTGACGTGACCGGTCTTGCGACGCGTACCGAGGGTCAGGACACCCAGTACGCGCTCCCTCTCCATACCAACCTCGGCGAAGTCACCATCTGGCTATCGGCTGTTGCGATCTCCAATCCGCACGCTGTTCAAGTTGTGGATGACGTAGACACGGCACCTGTGTCCATCGTTGGCCCCTTGATTGAGTCGCACCCGCGTTTCGCACGCCGTGTCAACGCCGGTTTTCTCCAAATCGTCGATCGTCATACCGCCTATCTTCGTGTTTATGAACGTGGCGCGGGAGAGACGCTCGCCTGCGGCTCAGGCGCCTGCGCAGCCATCGCTGCCGGTATTCGACGCGGCTTGCTTGATTCACCGGTGCGCGTGCGCACCCACGGTGGTTGGCTCACCATCGCCACTCATGGCGATCAAATGCGTATGACCGGCCCGGCCACGACGGTCTTTTCCAGCACGATCGATATCGATCGTCTGGTCGCCTCCATTCCCACTTCCTTTAGTACCAAGCCATGACTGATTCACTGCATCCTCATACCGTTGCCAAGTTCCTCCAAGAACATCCCGAGTTTCTTGTCCAATACGCCGAATTGTTCTCCTCGCTTGAGGTCCCTCATCCGCATCAGGCGCGGACGATTTCACTCGGCGAACGTCAAATCATGACTTTGCGCGAGCGGCTGCGTGACTTTGAGTTTAGGCTCGCAGACTTGGTGCGCAACGCCGCACTCAACGAAATCACCACCGACAAGCTCAATCGTTGGTGCGTGCGAATGTTGGGCGAGCAATCACCGCTGCGCTTGCCAGGCGAGGTTGCCCTAGGTTTGGCCGAACAGTTCAACCTCCAAGAAGTCGCTTTGCGTGTCTGGGGTTTAGATTTGCCTGCCGAAGGGGTAGGTACTCCCGTAGATGACGAAGTACACACTTACGCGAATAACCTTGTTAATCCTTATTGTGGCAATGATACGGCGCTCACGCCCGCAAGTTGGCTCCATGTCAAACCGGTCTCATTTGCAATCTTGCCCTTGCGTTCTGCCGTAGGTCAACCAGCCTTCGGACTGCTCGTGCTGGGCTCGGATGACCCAGAGCGCTTCGCACCCGACATGGGTGTCGCGTTTTTGCAAACAGTCTGCATCTTGGCGAGCTCCGCGCTATCTCGTCTCAAACCGGCTGGCACAAACCTGCGCGCCGCTCAAGACGCCTGAAGACGCTGCCACCGATGTCCGATCCCGTCACGACCTGGCTCAAACATCTTGAAGTCAACCGTCGTTACTCCGTTCATACCCTCTCGGCCTATCGACGCGACCTGAATCAGCTTGTAACGCTTGCCGATGGGAAACCGCTTGAGCAAATCGTCAACGGCAACATCCGACACTTTCTCGCCCGACTCCATGGCCAAGGGCACAGCGCGCGAAGTCTGGCTCGCATGCTCGCTGCCTGGCGGGGCTTTTATAGCTGGTGGGCGCCTCAGAGCCACATGGCGTCCAACCCAGCGACCGATGTGCGAGCGCCCAAAGCCTCGCGCGGTTTGCCCAAAGCCCTATCGGTCGATCAGACTCAAGCACTACTCGAGGCTCCCGCCCTTGTGACCCAAACAGACCCCGCTTCACTGCGCGACCGCGCCATGTTTGAATTGTTTTATTCAAGCGGCCTTCGCCTGAGCGAACTCGTGGGCCTTGATGTCGACTACACACAAACCCAAAAGTACACCTCCGCTGGCTGGATCAATTTGATCGATCGCGAGGTCAATGTCTTAGGCAAAGGCGGGAAACGTCGCAGTGTACCGATCGGCACCCAAGCGCTCGAATGCTTGGCGCGCTGGCTCGAAGCCCGTCCTCAGTTTGTTCGTCCTCAAGCTTCCGAGGATCATGCGGCCGCTCTTTTTATCGGCGTACGCGGCGCTCGCATCAGCCCACGCGTTGTACAGAGCCAACTCACCAAACTCGTCAAGCTGGCAGGTTTGCCGACGCACGTACATCCTCACGTTTTGCGGCATAGCTTTGCCAGCCACGTTTTACAATCTGCCCAAGACCTAAGGGCAGTTCAAGAAATGCTTGGTCATGCCAATATTTCCACGACTCAGCTTTATACCAAGCTGGATTTTCAACATTTAGCCAAAGCATACGATTCCGCACACCCCCGTGCCGGCAGAAAAACCTAATAAAAACATGGCCTTACTCGCCACCCACCCTTAATTTGGTGGTAATAGACTTGAAATTCATGGCTTTACCCCTATATAAAAGCCGGCATAAAGTTTGCCGTTCATATGAAAGTGACATTCTCATGTCAGACTAAACATCTAAAATGTATTTTTAATGTTTGCCCGAAGGCTTCGGCTGTGCTGTAATCCGGCGTTCGCCTTTGCTCTGAGCACCGATCCGAAGCCCTGCACTCTTACCCGTTTTTGAAGTCAATCTGACCATGAACTCCCCTCGCAGCCTAGACCAAATGGTCCCCGTCACAATCCTTACCGGCTTTCTCGGTGCAGGCAAGACCACGCTTTTAAAACGCATCCTGACGGAGTACCACGGTAAGCGTATCGCGGTCATCGAAAACGAATTCGGACCCGAAAGCATCGACAACGAACTACTCGTCCAAGATCAGGAAGAAGAAATTATCGAGCTCTCCAACGGCTGCGTATGTTGCACCGTGCGTGGCGACTTGATGCGCACCCTGATTGACCTGCGCAAGCGTCACGAAAGCGGTGAGTTGAAATTTGAACGTGTGATTATTGAGACCACCGGCATGGCCAATCCAGGTCCGGTTTGCCAGACGTTCTTCATGGACGATGACATCGCCGAGTACTACCGCCTCGATGCGGTTGTGACGATCGTCGATGCCAAACACGGCATGGAAACTCTTGATGAGCAAGAAGAAGCCCAAAAACAAGTTGGCTTTGCGGATCGCATCCTGATCTCCAAAAAAGATCTGGTCACCGAGGCCGAGTACGCTGCACTTCGTCGACGTATCGTCCACATGAACCCGCGTGCGGCCATTGAGGCCGTCAATTTCGGCGATACCGATCTGAAACAGATCATCGATATCAGCGGCTTCAATCTCAACACCATCCTGGATATCGATCCACAGTTTCTCGCTGACGATCATCCCGACGCCGCGCACGACCATGAGCATGGTCACGATCACGCACATGGTCATGATCACGGCCATGATCATGATCACGCGACCTGCACCAATCCAGACCATGATCACGGCAATCATCACAAGCCCGCGCACAACGACAACATCGGTGCGTTTGTTTTCAAGTCCGACAAACCCTTTGATCCAGAGCGCCTCGAGGAGTTTCTCGGTGGCGTTGTTCAAGTCTATGGACCTGACCTGCTGCGTTACAAAGGTATTCTGTATATGAAGGGCATCAATAAACGGATGCTCTTTCAAGGTGTCCATATGTTGATGGGCGCCGAACCCGGCAAACCCTGGCTGGCCAACGAAAAAAAGTCCACCAAAATGGTCTTCATCGGTCGCAAACTGCCCCAAGATATCTTTACCAAAGGTCTCGAGCAGTGTCTGGCTAAGTAGTCTCTCTGCGCCCGTGCGCAGAATTTATTTAATGGAGTGTTTTAATGGTAACCAAGGCAACAAAACCCGCAGCAAGCAAGACGACTGCAGCAAAAGCCCCCGTATCCACCAAGGTCGCGGCCGCTAAAAAAGCAGCTCCCGCACCGGAAAAAACACCCGCGGTTGCCACTAAAGTTGCACAGAAAAAGCCCATTAATAGAGGCGATTTGTCTGAAAACAATCTGCCCACCGAGGCAGAATTGCTCAAGATGCCAGAGTCCGAGTATATGAACGAGCGTCAGCTTGGCTTTTTTCGTGACCGCCTCAGACAGCTCGAACAAGAAATTCTCAGCAATGCGGGTGCTACCACAGAGCATTTGCGTGAGACGCAATTTGTGCCTGACCCCGCTGATCGCGCGACGATCGAAGAAGAACACGCACTCGAATTACGTACCCGCGATCGCGAACGCAAGTTGCTGAAAAAAGTTCAGCAATCCATTATGCGTATCGACGGCGGCGAATATGGTTGGTGCGAAGAAACAGGCGAGCCGATTGGCTTGCGTCGACTGCTCGCACGTCCCACAGCGACACTCTCTCTAGAAGCACAAGAGCGTCGGGAAATGCGACAGAAAATGTTTGGTGACTAAGTAATTTTCCCGTGCAGAGCTCTGCGCAGGACTGACACACACCGGGGCACACTTGCGTTACACGAGTGTGCCCTTGTTGACTTTAAGCTCTACTCTCTATCAAAGTACACATATGGAACAATTTCACGGCACCACGATCGTTTGTGTTCGGCGCGGCAACCGCGTCGCACTCGGTGGCGATGGCCAGGTCACACTGGGCAACATCATCATCAAAGGTACAGCACGCAAAATCCGGCGTCTTTATCATGACAAAATTCTCGCAGGCTTTGCCGGTGCGACCGCTGACGCGTTTACGCTTCAGGAGCGCTTCGAAGGCAAGCTCGAAAAACATCAAGGCAATCTGATGCGCGCCGCTGTCGAGCTCACGCGAGACTGGCGCACCGACCGCGTATTACGCCGTCTCGAAGCCATGCTGATCGTGGCAGATCGCGAACACACACTGGTCCTGACTGGCAACGGCGATGTACTCGAGCCTGAAAATGGTTTAGCTGCGATTGGTTCCGGTGGTGCCTACGCACAATCCGCCGCGATGGCCTTGTTGCGCCACACCGAACTCGCACCCGAGGTGATCGTCAAACAGTCACTCGAAATCGCCGGCGATCTTTGTATCTACACCAATCAACAGCACCTGATTGAAACACTGGAATAAGCATGTCAGCATCGACAATGACCCCTAGCGAGATCGTGTCCGAACTGGACAAATACATCGTCGGACAACATCGTGCCAAACGCTCTGTCGCCGTCGCGCTGCGTAACCGCTGGCGTCGCCAGCAGGTCGCCGAGCCCCTGCGTCACGAGATCCATCCCAAAAATATATTGATGATCGGCCCCACAGGTGTAGGCAAAACCGAAATCGCTCGCAGGCTCGCCAAGCTAGTTGATGCGCCTTTCATCAAAATAGAAGCCACGAAATTTACCGAAGTCGGTTATGTCGGTCGCGATGTCGATACGATCATTCGTGACCTCGCCGAGATCGCCGTCAAGCAAACCCGCGAACAAGAAATGAAACGCGTGCGTACGCTTGCCGAAGACTCCGCCGAGGATCGCATTCTTGATGTGTTACTCACGCCGCCGCGCGCCGCAGATGGCTCGCCTATCCGCGAAGAAACCGCCACACGGCAAACTTTTCGTAAGCGTTTGCGCGAGGGTCACCTCGATGCCACCGAAATCGATATCGAAGTCGCGCAAGCCACGCCGCAAATGGACATCATGACGCCCCCGGGCATGGAAGAGATGGCCGAACAACTCAAGGGTATGTTCGCCGGTCTATCACGTGAAAAAACCAAGTCGCGCAAAATGACCGTCAAAGAAGCTTTCAAACTCTTGGTCGACGAAGAAGCCGCCAAACGCGTGAACGAAGAAGACATTCGCACCGTCGCGATCCAAAAAGTTGAACAGCACGGCATCGTTTTTCTCGATGAAATCGACAAAATCGCCTCACGCCAAGAGTCCGGCGGCGCAGAGGTGTCGCGCCAAGGTGTGCAACGCGATCTGCTGCCCTTAGTCGAGGGTACAACCGTCACCACCAAGTACGGCATGATCCGCACCGATCATATTTTATTTATTGCCTCAGGTGCGTTTCACCTTTCGCGGCCTTCGGATCTGATTCCCGAACTCCAAGGCCGCTTTCCGATTCGTGTCGAGCTCGACTCATTGACCGCCGAAGATTTCGTACAGATTTTGTGCGAAACCGATGCTTCGCTGACCAAGCAATATACGGCTTTGCTCGCCACTGAAGAAGTACATCTGAACTTTACTGAGGAGGGGATCGCTCGTTTGGCCGAGCTCGCCTTTGACGTCAACGAACGCACTGAAAACATTGGTGCCCGCCGTCTCTATACGGTCATGGAAAAACTGTTAGAGGACTTGTCCTTTGACGCCACTAGCAGCAGCGGTCAGACGATCATGATTGATGCACACTATGTCAACGCTCAGCTCGCAGAAGCCGCAGCCAGTCAAGACCTAGCCCGTTACGTACTCTAAGGACAAATATGAGCACTCGACTCTCGATCATCGCGACACGTACCGGAGACGATGGCTCAACGGGCTTGGGTGACGGCACACGCGTCCCTAAGGATAGCGCCCGCGTACAAGCCATGGGGGATGTGGACGAGCTCAATAGCTGCCTAGGTTTACTGTTGGCCGATGACGTGCCTGCAGACATTGCTGCGGCCATCGCCCCAGCCCAACACGTTTTGTTTGACCTGGGTAGCGAACTCGCTGTACCGGGTTATTTTTTGATGAAACCCGAACAAGTCGCTTATCTGGATCAGCAGATCAGCACCTTCAATGCACGGCTCGAACCGCTCAAAGAATTTATCCTGCCTGGTGGTACGCGTACTGCGTCGCTTGCCCACGTTGCCCGGAGCGTTTGCCGTCGTGCCGAACGCTCGGTGGTGGCCCTGCATCACGAGACACCGATGGGTCCCCTGCCACAGCAGTACCTCAATCGCCTATCAGACTTGCTGTTTATCATGGCACGATGCCTGAATAAAGCCGCGCAACATCCTGATTCGCTGTGGCGGCGGGACTGATTACTTTTCATGTAATGTGTATCGCCTCAAGCGGGGCAACACTGTTTGAGCTTCTTTGAGTAATTGCTCCCAATTGTCCGGCGGATGACCACTTTCTAGCATATTGCGAAACACCAAATATGCGTCATCGCTACTCTCATATGCCCGCTTCGTCTCCTCATCGTTGACCCAGACGTACACAATCATTTTGACTTGTGCGTGGTAACGAAAAAACAAACGATACTGCTGAAAGAATTTTGCGCGAAACCAGTGTTTGCGTTCAGTTTCTAAGGCTGCGCCTTGTCGATATTCGCTCCTCATTGGATCTTGCGGTATAACCTCAAATGCTAACTTGATGATCGCTGCTAATCGCTTAGTAGCATTTTTCCTCGTATACCCGATCGGATCTTTCTTTTTAAGAAGCTCTACTTGACTGGTGAGCTGCTCAAGTTGAGTTAAAAAAAGTGGGTGAGCAAAAATGGTCCAACCATTTATCACGAGTCCTTCATTCGACGCGCGGATCACTCATCATCTGCCGATAAAGGTGCATCCAAATCAACGTCGAGACCTTCGACTAGAGATTGCAGCCGTTGAACAAAAGCGGGATCTATTGCCTGTAGCCTCTCAGGATGTGTTGCGACATCGCGGGCAAGAAAACTCAGAAACGCGTCAAGGGCCGGGTCATTTTTTTCGGCGACCTCTGCACGCGTGAGCATCACTCCACCTTCGGGGAGAATGGTGTAATGAATCTTGTCACGTTTACCAAGACGCAAAGCGCGGCGCACAGTTTCGGGTACCGTGGTTTGATACCGATCCGTGAGCGTAGACTCAACTTCAAGCTTAATAGGCATCAAAGACATAGGGGAAAACAAACATGCATAATGGTAATGCAAATGCATTGTCACTGTCAAGCGATTAAAAGGTCGATAGAAATTGATAGCTAATAGTTATCAATTAATCATTAACTTTCATTTTACGTGAATCAATTCAACTTCTAGTATGTGGGGGTAAGTCCAACAACGGAATCAGGAGACCCCCGTGAAAACAAAACTAGTCAATGCCTTGATGCTGGGCCTAGCCGTGTCGCTCAGCGCTCCCGCGCTCGCACAAGAGTGGCCAACGAAACCTGTTAAGTTGCTCGTCGGCGCCTCACCAGGCGGTGGTACAGATCAGATGGCCCGAGCCGTCGCGGACAAACTCACACCGATGTGGAGCCAAACCGTGGTGGTCGAAAACAGGCCCGGCGCTTCAAACACACTTGCGGCTGACGTGACGGCCAAATCAACGGATGGCCAAACCATGTTGATGGGCGTGTCGACCGCGCAAGCCATCGCACCGCATCTGCTCAAACTCAACTACGACAACGCAAAAGATCTCATCCCCGTCGCATTTACCGGCTCCGTGCCTAACGTACTCGTTGTCGCAGCCAATAGTCCCGTTAACAGCGTGCAAGACCTCGTTAAACTGCTCAAAAGCAAACCCGGTCAACTGAACTTTGCTTCGAGCGGTGCAGGCAGCACACAGCATATCGCAGCCGAACTCTTTAAAGATCTGGCTGGCGTCAATGCCGTTCACGTTCCTTACAAAGGCAGCAGTCCCGCCATGATTGACCTGATCGCCGGACAGGTTCAATACGCCTTCGAAACCATGTCCTCGGCATTGCCTCAAATCCGTGGCGGCAAACTCAAAGCACTCGGTGTTGCAAGCGACGTACGTAACCCACAACTGCCCAACACACCTACGATGAAAGAAGCGGGTGTCCCCTTGGTAATGAGTGCCTGGTATGGCGTTTACATGCCTGCCAAGACACCTGCCGCAGTCATCAGCAAAGTCAATGCGGATGTAAACAAGGTACTCAACATGCCCGACACCGCAAAACGTCTGGAAACGATTGGCGCTACGATTCAACCCATGTCACAAGCGCAATTCAAAGCATTTCACGATGCTGAAAACAAGCGTTATGCCGACGTGATTAAAAAGAACAACATTAAAGTCAATTAATTTTTAAAAGCTGCACAGGAAGTGTATTTATGAAGATCAAAGCCGTCCGCGCCCGCGTGTTTGAATGGAAAGGTAAAACCGTTCCGCCTCAAGGTAACTTTTGTTCAAACGCTATGGACTTGGTGTACTCAAAAAACGAAACCATGAGTACCTTCCGTTTCCATTCGTGGACGGTCGTCGAAATCGAGACCGACAACGGCATTGTCGGTCTCGGTAACGTCGCACTCGCACCCAAGATCGCCAAAGCCATCATCGACGAATACCTCGCCGCCATGGTGATCGGCGAAGATCCTTGGGATTACGAATACCTGTGGCAAAAAATGTATCGCGGTACGCATGCTTGGGGACGCAAAGGCGTGGCCATGGCCGCAATTTCTGCCATCGACTTAGCCATCTGGGACATCCTAGGTAAAAGCGTCAATAAGCCGGTCTTTAAATTGCTTGGCGGTCGCACCAAAGAAAAGATTCCTTGCTACTACTCCAAGCTCTACCGCACCGACTTGAATGAAATGCAAAAAGAGGCGCAGACCTTTCTCGACCAAGGTTTCAAGGCTTTTAAAATGCGCTTTGGCTATGGTCCCGCGCATCTGCAACAAGGTGTAGTCGAAAACCTCAAATCGGTCGCCGCAGTCCGCGAAGTGATCGGCGACGATACGGATCTGATGCTCGAGTGCTACATGGGTTGGAACCTAGAGTACGCAAAACGCATGCTACCCAAGTTGGAAAAGTATGCGCCCCGTTGGTTAGAGGAGCCCGTCATTGCCGACGACATCGACGGCTATGCTGAGCTCAATCAGCTGACCAGCATCCCAATTTCTGGCGGAGAACACGAGTTTTCTCTCTACGGTTTCAAGCAACTACTTGATCGTAAAGCGGTCTCTGTTGTGCAATACGATACCAACCGCGTTGGGGGCATTACCGCCGCACATAAAATCAATGCTCTCTGCGAAGCCTATAGCGTGCCGGTGATTCCTCATGCAGGTCAGATGCACAACTATCACCTGACCATGAGCACGCTCGCCTCACCCATGAGCGAGTACTTTCCCATGTTCGATGTCGAAGTCGGTAACGAACTGTTCTACTACATCTTTGATGGTGAGCCTGTGGCCAAAGATGGTTTTATCCAGCTCGACGACCATACGCCCGGACTTGGCCTCACACTCAAGACCGAGTTTCTGAAAGACTTCAACATCATCGAGTAAAGATCATGGCAGCACATCCCAGATATCAAGGCGTCTTTCCCGTCGTTCCAACGATTTTTAAAGAGTCCGGCGAACTCGATCTGCCGGGTCAAAAGCGTTGTGTCGATTTCATGATCGACGCGGGATCACACGGCTTGTGTATTCTGGCAAACTTCTCAGAACAGTTTTCAATCTCTGATGACGAGCGAGATCGTCTGACCCGCGAGATATTGGAGCATGTCGCAGGACGCGTGCCTGTCATCGTCACGACGACCCATTACGGATCACTGATTTGCGCACAACGCAGCAAACGCGCGCAAGACTTGGGCGCATCCATGGTAATGATCATGCCCCCCTATCATGGCGCGACCATTCGCGTACCAGAGCCAAACATATACGAGTTTTTTACAAAAGTCTCGGATGCAATCAACATCCCCATCATGATCCAGGATGCGCCTGTCAGCGGCACCCCCTTATCCGCCGCATTTCTGGCAAAGATGGCGACAGAAATCGCCAACGTCTCCTATTTCAAAATCGAGACTGCGGGTGCGGCTAGCAAACTGCGTGAGCTCATCAAACTCGGTGACGATGCAATCGAAGGGCCATGGGATGGCGAAGAAGCCATCACTTTATTGCCCGATCTCGAAGCAGGCTGCACCGGCGCCATGACCGGTGGCGGCTACCCGGACGGAATTCGTCAGATCATGGATCCCTGGTTTGCGGGCAATCGCGAGCAAGCGATTGACGCCTACGCTCGGTGGTTACCTTTGATCAATTACGAAAACCGTCAAGGCGGCATTTTGTCTGCCAAAGCACTCATGAAAGCGGGCGGCATCATCGACGCCGAGGTTTCACGACACCCTTTTCCTGCGATGAATCCGGCTGTGCGCAGTGGTCTGATCGAAACCGCTAAACGACTTGATCCTCTGGTATTTCGCTGGGGCAAGTAAGCCTCTGATATAAGCCGTCGCTCTAAATCAGAGACTGAGTTCTGGCGGATGAAGCATCGTTAAAAATGCTTTTGTCGCTGCAGAAGCAGGTCGATCCCGCTTGAGCAGACTCCCATAAGGATCAAGCTTGTTCTTGATCCGATAGCGCAACACTTTGATTCGACCGCTATCAGCAAAAATCGCCGCGACAGATTCGGGAATGACCGCAATCATCTCGGTGCGGGTGACGATATCCGCCGTAGTCAGGATGGAGGAGGTCTCAATGAGTGTCGCAGGCAACACCAAATGTTGGTCACGAAACTCTCGCTCGATCACCGCACGCATCGGACTGCCCGGCCCCTGAAGAATCCAGGGATACTTGTGCAAAGCCTCCAGAGTCACCTTAGCCTTGCCGGCAAGGGGATGATTCACGGCCCCCACAATCGATAGGGTTTCATTGGCGATCGGTCGAAATACATAATCCTCATGCTTGACGCTCACAATCCGTCCAATCACCAAGTCTAAGTCACCCTGATTGAGCGCCTCGATCAGCACATCGCTGGTCGCCGTCGAAATGTTGATCGACAGCATTGGATAGGATCGTCGCATCGCGATCAACGCATCTGTCAAGATTGCGGGTGAAGCCGCCATAATACTTCCCACCGACAGCGTCCCATGAATGCCCATTTGCATCGCATCCAGTTCCCGAGCCAGAGACTCCAGGCTGCCTCGCATCCCTTGAAAAAACCCCAGCACCGTTTTGCCTGCGGCATTCAGAGTCAGTGTTCTGCCCGTTCGATCAAAAATCTTTGTCCCAAGCGCATCCTCGAGCTCGTGCAGCATTTTGGTGGCGGCAGGCTGGGTCATTCCCATGACTTGGGCCGCTGCACGCAAGGTCCGATGTTCCTGAATATTCAGCAGTAACGACACTTGTCGCATACGCAAGCGATTGAGCAAGGTGTGGGCGTAGTGATTCATATGATGGATTTCATTTTTTATGATAACTTTTAGATATCAATCAATGATGAAGTTTCATTTTACTGGAATTGATTATCTCCCTAGAATAGTGCAACCACATTAAAAGAGAAACGTATGCAAAACGCCCGCCCCGTCGTCGTACTGACCCTCGGTGATCCCGCAGGAATCGGCGCCGAGCTCATTGCGCGTCTACTCGCCCAGCATCCTGTATGCACCCTTGCCAACGTCGTACTCATCGGCGATCCGTGGCTATGGGAGCAAGGGCAGCACATTGCGCAGGTCCGTGTTCCGACCACCTCGGTGGAGTCTTTTGATGCGGTACGAGAGCGTCCCAACCAAGATCTGCCAGCGTTTTTAGCGATTCACTCCATCGATCCCAACGATGTCCAAACGGGTCAAGTCAGCGCACAAAATGGATCTTCAACATTAAAAATTCTCAATACCTGTATGGATGCAACGTTGGCTGGGCATGTTGACGCCATTTGTTTTGCACCTCTCAATAAACAAGCGCTCAAAATGGGCGGCATGAAACACGAGGACGAGCTGCATCACTTCGCGGAGTATCTGGGCGTCACAGGATATTTTTGCGAATTCAACACACTCGGCAACCTCTGGACCTCCCGCATCTCCTCGCACGTTCCACTCAAGGATGTCGCCCAATACCTGAGTCAAGAACGGATCCTGCAAGCGTCAGAACTCATCTACAAAGCGCTACTTGCCAGTGGTTTTGAAACACCCAAAATCGCCATTGCTGCGTTCAATCCACATGGTGGAGATGGCGGCTCCTGCGGCCGCGAAGAAATCGACATCATCGCGCCGGCAGTCGCGGCACTGCAAGCGAAAAGCTGGCCCACTGACACGCCATTCCATGGACCTTTTCCGGCGGATACGATTTTCTTAAAAGCTCAGGCTGGCGAGTATCAAGCGATCGTCACGATGTATCACGACCAAGGGCAAATCGCCATCAAGCTTCTCGGCTTTTCGAGGGGCGTGACTGTTCAAGGCGGACTCCCGATCCCAATCACCACGCCAGCACACGGCACCGCCTACGATATCGCTGGCAAAGGTCTTGCGAGCGTTGAAGCCACCTGGCAAGCCTTTCAGATCGCCGCTCGCATGGGTAAAGCCTGGCGACAATGATTGATTGGCAAATTGTGATGGCGATGGCGATGTTTGCCTTCGCCTCGTCGATCACGCCGGGTCCGAACAATATGATGTTGTTGAGTTCGGGCGTCAATTACGGCTTTAAGCGCACCATCCCCCACATGCTGGGGATTTCCTCTGGCCATCTCGTGATGTTACTCGCGATCGCCGCAGGTCTCGACCAGCTTTTTCAAGTCTTTCCGCTTGGCTACCAGATCATGAAGGTGGTTGGCTTTTGCTACCTGCTTTATCTGGCCTGGCGTATTGCTTTTAGTACGACCCCCTTAAAACGCGGTGAAACGAAAGGGCATCCCTTGGGTTTTTTTGGGGCGGCGCTGTTTCAATGGGTGAATCCAAAAGCGCTTCTGATGGCCATCACTTATTTTAGTAACTACATGCCGATCGATGCATCCAATACATTTATCTTGACGACGTGCTTGATGTTTACCCTCATCAACCTGCCTTGCCTGAGTATGTGGGTATTACTTGGTACTCAACTCGAGCGCGTCTTATCCCAACCACGGCAGCGCCAAATCTTTAACCTCGTCATGGCACTTTTGCTGATTCTATCGATGGTGCCGGTACTAATGATTTAAGGCGTACCGATACGTTCGCGCAACGCCACAAACAATTTAATCAAGATCAAAGTCTCCGGGACCCCGGAGAGATATGCATCGTAGTAATCAAAACTCGACTCTGCAAACATCGGGTCAAAATCATTTAAGCCCTCCAGATAGGCATACACATGCCAGGCGATAAAGGGCAACAGCCAGAGCGTGCGGCCCTTGTCCACAGCCTGCTTTTTAATCAACCAATAGGCAACGCTTAGGTAAACCAACAAAAAGATGGCAAAAATCCCTATGGGTAGTGTTGAAACACCCCCGCTCTGTTGCAAAAAATCAGCGGCAGAATTCGTAAAAAAATACGCCCCAATATTGAAAAAAGAGACGTAAAAATACATTTTCCAGAGCTCGTCTGGATTGTCGAAGGCCTTGAGAGTGGGCTTCGTGTCTGACGACATCACTGACCTTTATGTTGATTCATGTTTAAGTCAATATATTCTCATAGTTTGCCTATACTCAAAGACGAAAAGCAATGCGCGCCTCAACCCACCGCGCGCCGAACCGAGTCTAACGACATCAGTTTGAGGCGCGGACCGGCCTTCATCATCTGACCGGGCAGTTGACGCCCCATCATCTGCTCAACCTGCTTGGCGACGCCGATGAGTTTTTCCAGATCGATTCCGGTCTCGTACCCACACTCTTCGAGCAGATAAACCAAATCCTCGGTACAAATGTTGCCCGTCGCACCTGGCGCAAACGGACAGCCACCCAGGCCTGCAATCGACGACTCAAACTCACGCACGCCGAGTTGCAGGCCATTCATGACGTTAGCCAGGCCCACGCCGCGTGTGTTGTGGAAATGCAGTGCAATTTCCATGTCTGGATATTTGTTACGCACGGCGTCGACCACGCGCGTGACGACAGGAGGCGTGGCCATGCCGGTCGTATCGCCAAACGTGATGTTGCGAATGCCGTGTGCATCGTAGGATCCGACGATCTTCAAAATATTGTCGAGCGAAACTTCGCCCTCAAAGGGACAACCAAACGCTGTCGCCACTGCACCGCGCAGTTGGATATCCCACTGACGTGCGATCGGCACCACTTCGGCAAAGTCCGCAATCGCCTGATCGATCGATTTGTTTAGATTGGTCTTGCAATGGCTTTCGCTGGCAGAAATGAAACCCACCATCATGTCAGCCTTAGCCGCCGCAGCGCGCTCAGCACCACGTGCATTCGGCACAAGAACGGCGAGCCGCACATTTGGATTGCGATGCACTTGGGCCAATACCTCAGCGGCATCCGCCAACTGCGGCAACGCACGGGGGGACACAAAAGACGTCGCCTCGATGCTACGCACACCTGCATCAATCAACCCGTTGATGGTGGCAACCTTGTTCGCCGTCGCGATGAACTCGGGCTCTGCTTGAAAACCGTCGCGGGTCCCGACCTCGGTGACCGTCACAAATTTTTTGGATTGCTCTGACATGATGATTCTCGTAAGTGAAGTCAAATAATGCGTTTAATGATTGCGCTCAATATTACACAATCTATTACACAATTCCGCGGCTTTTAAGAGAGGCAATCGCCTCTGCACTGAGTCCCAACTGCCCCAATACTGCCTCGTTATCTATTCCCAACGTCGGTGGTGGGCGATGAATCTGACAAGGCTCGTCTGAAAACTTGATCGGAAAACCCAGTACATCTAGGCGTCCATGCTCGGGATGCTCAATCGTCAACCGCATTTGCTGATGTTGCGTTTGGGGATCATCGAAGACCTCGCCGATATTGAGTACACGCCCACAGGGCACACCTGCTTCGTTGAGCTTTGCTATCCAATGCGCAATCGGCTGTTGCCGGATCTTTTCATTCAACGCAGTATTGATGGCCTCGCGATTGGCAAAGCGTAAAGAATTCGTTGCAAACTCCGGTCGCTCCCGCAGATGCCCAAGATCGAGCGCGGCCAGCAGCTTGAAATAAAACGTATCGTTACTCGGCGCGATCGCCACCTGACCGTCCGAGGCTTCAAACAACCCATAGGGTGAGGCCAGCGCATGATCATTACCCGTACGCAACGGCAACTGGCCTGTTGCAAAATAATTTGTCGCCAAAAAAGCCAACATACTTGTCAAGCCATCGGTCAACGAGGTCGTGACCTCCTCCCCCTGCCCTGTTCGCGCGCGCCTCACCAGCGCCGCCAAAATACCCATCGCCGCATACGAGCCCGCGATCAAATCCGAGATCGGCGGTGCCGCCCGCATCGGCGGCTCATTCGCCGCACCATTGACGCTCATAAAGCCACTCATGGCCTGCGCCACGAAATCAAACGATGGCCGATCCGCATAGGGACCATCCAGACCAAAGCCCGTCACATTGCAACTCACCAAGTTCGGCTTAATCAGAGAGAGCGCCTCTCGACCAAAACCCATCTTGTCCATGATGCCCGGACGATAATTATTGACCACCACATCTGCGGTCTTGAGTAACTCACGCAAAATCTCTTTGCCTTCAGGTGCACGCAAATCAAGCGTGATCGAACGCTTGTTACGGTTAAAAGACGCAAAATAGTAGGAGTAGCCATTAGGTGCCTCACCCTGTTGGCGCACAGGATCACCACCCTTGGGATCCTCGATCTTGATGACTTCCGCACCCATGTCGGCCAGAAACATCGTACAAAACGGCCCAGACAAAATCCGTGTGAGGTCAATGACCCGGATACCTTGAAGCTGCATAGTGTGCGTGCCGCCTTTGTCAACGTTTAAAGCATTACCGCTTTAGATCGCGATAAAAATTTTCATGAGTACCTAACAACAATAAATATCTTGTCTTTGGATCAAACTCATACGCCAAAAGTATCTCTTGTTTTTGACTTTTGAATTTGTATACATACACACCAATTAAGTCACCGCGTTTTTGGGTGCCGATGTGTGGATCTTTGATGATCTCTTCGATTCCAGCATCAACATCGATCTTTTGATTTTTATGTAGTTTTTTGTAACTTCTAGCAAATATTGCGGATTGAAATACTTCTACTGTCCAACCCGGCATCAGTCACTTCCTTTTGGAATAAAAGGTGTAGCGAGGGATCTTCCCTCTGCTCTTGCTATTAGCAAATCTCGAACAAAATCAATTGGTAAATCTGGATTGTCTAGAGCAGCTTTCCCAACTAACGCCCAAAATTCGACTTGGCCTGCAATAGTGCGTCGCTCAGCGTGTGCGTGGGCTTTCGCTTGCTCATAAAGATAATCATCAATACGGACTGGCATACCCATGATACCCTCTCTTAAAACCACAAAATTACTACAATTGTAGCAAGAAAGAAGCAATTGTTTTTTGAGACGCTTAACCGGCCGCACTCAAGCTCGCTGCATGCGCTTGCTCATCTGCGTGATACGAAGACCGTACCATCGCGCCCACCGCCGCGTGATGGAAACCCATCGCGTACGCTTCGCGCTCGAACATTTTGAACGTGTCGGGATGCACGTAACGCAATACGGGCAAGTGATGTTGCGAGGGCTGCAGGTACTGACCAATCGTCAGCATCTCGACGTCGTGCGCACGCATGTCGCGCATGACCTGAAGGATTTCTTCGTCGGTTTCGCCCAAGCCCAACATCAAACCAGACTTGGTCGGTGTATTGGGGTGACGCTTTTTAAATTCCTGGAGCAGCTTGAGCGAGTGCATATAGTCCGAACCGGGGCGCGCTTGCTTGTACAAACGTGGCACGGTCTCGAGATTGTGATTCATCACATCGGGTGGGCCGCCATCCAGAATCTCAAGCGCGCGATCGAGACGGCCGCGGAAATCAGGCACCAGTACCTCAATGCGGGTCTCGGGGGACAGCTCGCGGACCTTTTGAATACACTCTACAAAATGCCCCGCACCACCGTCGCGCAAATCATCGCGATCGACCGACGTGACTACCACATACGTTAACTTGAGCGCAGCGATGGTACGCGCCAGATTGACCGGCTCATTGACATCAAGAGGGTCGGGACGACCATGACCGACATCACAAAACGGACAACGTCGGGTGCACTTATCACCCATGATCATAAAGGTCGCTGTGCCCTTACCGAAGCACTCGCCAATGTTGGGGCATGAGGCTTCTTCGCAAACGGTATGCAGATTGTGCTCACGCAAAATGCGCTTGATGTCGTAAAACCTGGAACCTGCGGGGGCTGCTTTGACCCGAATCCAGTCCGGTTTTTTCAGGCGCTCAGCCGCGACAACCTTAATCGGAATCCGCGAAGTCTTGGCCTGCGATTTCTGCTTTTGCGTCGCATCGTAAGGTGCCGCAGAGGGTGCTGCGGTGGGGGCTGCTGCCGCTGCGGCGACCGAGGTTTGTTCAGGTTGTGTGGACATGATGTACGTGGACGTTTATGCGCCCAGCCGTTCAGTAATAGTGAAATTTCATTTTACTCGTTGGAAAGTGACAAACCGCAGTACCTTGTAATTTGTTGGGACAATGTTTGCGCAACCTCCTCCCAACCCACAGTGGCACCGTATTGCGCCATAGACACCGTCTGCAAACCCACATAACCACAGGGGTTGATGCCGTTAAATGGGGTCAAATCCATGTCCACATTGAGCGCCATGCCATGATAGGTGCAGCCATTGCGGACCTTGATACCCAAGGCGGCGATTTTGGCGAACTCAGCGTCCGATTTTGCTGCACCTATAGGGACATATACCCCGGGTGCGCCTTCTTTGCGGCAAGCATCCTCGATGCCATAAAGCTTCAGCGTCTCGATCGTGGCCTCCTCGATCTGATGCACCATGGCCTTGATAAACCGCCCGGAACGTCTGAGATCCGCGAGAATATAAGCCATCACTTGGCCGGGACCGTGATAAGTCACCTGACCGCCTCGGTCCGTTTGTACGACAGGAATGTTACCGGCATTGAGCAGATGCTCGGGTTTGCTGGCTTGACCAAGGGTATAAACAGGCTCGTGCTCGACGAGCCAGATTTCATCTGGCGTGTCTGGGGTACGCGCTTCGGTAAAAGCTTGCATGGCACGCCAGACGGGTTCGTAGGGCGACGGGCGCGGCCATGTTTGGCGCATCACAGCACGATCGACACCATCGGGTGTCCGTGCAGAGCGCGGTACAAGCCATCGAGTTGCTCACGCGTGGTCGCGGTGACGGTGAAGGTCAGCCCCATGTAGTTGCCTGCCTTGCTCGGACGCATCTCAACCGTTGCCGGATCAAACGTCGGATCAAATTCGAGCACAAGTGCAGTCAAGACCTGAGCAAGCTCGGGGTTTTGCTTTCCCATCACTTTGATGGGAAAGGCGCTCGGATACTCAATCAACGATTCGTTTTCAGGAATAGGCACTTCGGTTACCACCTAAATTACGGAAATGCGTCAAGCCAACGCCGCGATGCGGGAATCGTAAGCAGCACGCAGTTTTTGATAGACCGGTCCCGGCTTTCCCGTGCCGACCGCCTTGCCATCAAGCTCGACCACAGGCAAGATCTCACGCGTCGCCGACGACATCATCATCTCGTCCGCTTGACGAACCTCTTTCTCGGGGATGATACGCAGTTCGAACGGGATGCCAGATTCTTTGCATAACTCTTCAAACAAACCGTAGCGAATGCCTTCGAGCACCAAATTGTCTTTTAAGGGTGCAATGACCTTGCCATCTTTAACAACCCAGATATTGCAGGAAGCACCCTCAGTCATGTTGCCATCGCGGAACTGCACAACCTCGTCCACACCTGCATCGACAGCAGCCTGCTTGGCCAGCACGTTACCGAGCAAGGAAACTGATTTGATATCGCAATGCAACCAGCGCTCATCGGGAATGCTCACCAGACGCACGCCTTTTTCACGTACGCCGGCGCTCGGTGGTGTCATCGGTGCGACCATGGCAAACACGGTCGGCTTGACCGCCGGCACGGGAAAGGCATGATCACGCTTAGCCACACCACGCGAGATCTGGATATAGACCATGCCTGTGGCTTCAGTTGTCCTGGACACAAGATCCTTGACTAAACCTTCCCACTGGGTCTTTGTCATTGGCTGCTGGATATGAAGCTTGGCCAGACTGCGCTCGAGGCGCGCTAGATGCTGCTCCATACGGAAAGGCTTGCCGTGATAAATAGGCACAACCTCGTAGATCCCGTCACCAAAAATAAAACCTCGATCGAGCACCGAAATTTTGGCTTCGGACAAGGGCCCAAAAACACCATTCAAATACACAGTCGGATCGCCCGATACACCTTGAATCAACATATTCTGAACCATTTTTTCTATGCTCTCTTTTAAAAGAATCACTCAGTTTTTTTACTCAGGTTTTTTGCGGAACCACAAACGCACGGAATCCACCGTGCGACCCACAAAGCCAGCGCGCTCAACTGGGTCGAGGACCAGCAACGGACGGGTCAACAGCATCTTGTCATCTAGCATCAGTGTCAGCGTACCGACACGCTCATCCTTGGCCAGCGGGGCGAATAAAGGATCCGGGCGTTTGGCGATAGGCTTGACCTCGCCGGCCTTGCCCCGCGGTACCGTCACCCACAACGGCTCCGATACACCAAGCTTAGTAAAGTCAACCTTTCCCTGCCAGACTTGGGCTTCGACCGCGGCGTGGGTCTGATCAAATAGCTTAACCGTTTCAAAGTTCTGGAAGGTCCAATTCAACAACTTGAGGCTTTCCTCGGCACGTGTGGCCATACTGTCAGAACCGACCAACACCGTAATCACGCGTCGATCGCCACGCTTGGCGGTCGCCACGAGACAATAGCCCGCCGCATCCGTATGTCCGGTCTTCATGCCGTCGACCGAAGGATCCGCCCACAACAAACGATTGCGATTGGATTGCTTAATCTTGTTGTACGTAAACTCACGTATCGAATAATAAGGAAAATAAGTGGGATGATCATTGATCATCAATCGCGCGAGTGTGGCCAGATCACGCACCGTCGTCAAATGCTGCGGGTCAGGCAAGCCCGTTGTATTGACGAAGACCGTATTCGTCATGCCCATGCGACGTGCCTCTTCGTTCATGACTGACACAAAGGCCGACTCGCTTCCCGAGACGGCTTCGGCCAAGGCAACGGACGCGTCATTGCCTGACTGGATAATCACGCCCTTGAGCAACTCGTCAACCGTCACCGGCTTGCGTGGCTCGATAAACATGCGCGAACCACGGGTTTTCCAGGCCAGCTGAGACACATTGGCCTGCTGCTCCAGCGAAAGACGCTTTTCCTTGATTGCGGTAAAGGCCACATAGGCCGTCATAATCTTGGTTAACGAGGCGGGTTCTATTTTCATGTCTGGATTGGACGAAGCCACAATCTGACCGCTCGTCACATCCACGGTAATCCAAGCCTTGGCAGCAATCGCAGGGGCAGGCACGGGAGACAACTCGCCGACCTGGACAGGGGTGAACACCGACGGCGCTGTCGCGGCGACTGCAGCAGTCGAAGGCGCGGCGGGGGCGGCGGCAGGGGCTGGCGACTTTTCTGAGGACGCTTTTTGCGCCCAGACCGGCATTAGGCTCGACGTGATCAAGAGGGCGAGCGTCACCACTGCAGCATTCGCGACCGGGTTAATGATGCGACGGGCGACGCAAAGAGAGTGGTTAAGCATGAAAGGTACTCACTGACATAAACAACCTATTATAGGCATGACCATCCCGCCCTGACCGCGACTGAAACGAAATTAATAAGGTGGTTTTATAAAGCTTTCAAACGCGTCTGTACAAGCTGGCGTAATACTAATAATTTACCGTGGAAAAAATGTCCCGCCTCTGGGATCACGACAACCGGCATCCCCAACGGGCGCGCCCACTCCATCACCTCGGACAATGGCACCACCTCGTCAAGCTCACCATGGATCACCAAGGCATCCTCAGGCGCTTTGGCCTCGCTGTGACGAAAACGTAAAGCCGCCGAGCCTGTCAAAATGACGATACTGGGCAAGTTTTTACCAAGCTTATCCCACTGCGCATACAGTTGCACCCCGATTGAGGTACCAAAAGAAAAACCTCCCAATACCCAAGGCTTAGCCGCGATCTCGGGATAGCGCGCGCGAAACTGCTCAATCAAGGCTGCCATATCGAGCAGTTCGCCCTTACCGTGATCAAAATGCCCCCCCGAGGCACCAATGCCACGAAAATTTGGGCGCAATGAGACCAACCCCTGCTGCACGCAGGCACGAGAAAGTGTGGTGACAACCTTGTTGTCACGCGTACCCCCTTGCGAAGGGTTGGGATGCAAAATCAGCGCCCAGCCGGTCGGCACGCCTTCAGGCCAGTCGATGGCGCAATCGATGAGGCCAGCCAAGCCATCAAAACTCGTATTTTCAGTGTGAGCAGGCATAAGTCAGTCTGTGTTCAATTATTATTCATTCAGTCAGTCATTGCGCGCCATTGGGATTCTTAACGCTTGGCCGTCGCACGCAGACTGGTGAGCCATTGTGCCACTTGTTCGGCGGCCTGATCGGTTGCAACGCGCAAAGCCAGCGCCCCCCCGGGAGCATCTTG
Source organism: Bordetella parapertussis (assembly GCA_945897365.1). Lineage (GTDB taxonomy): Bacteria > Pseudomonadota > Gammaproteobacteria > Burkholderiales > Burkholderiaceae_B > Zwartia > Zwartia parapertussis_A. Next base: position 123,459 of record CAMDFD010000004.1, read on the forward strand.
GGTTGTGGCGGGCACCTGGATATTCAACAAACGCTGATTCACCACCTCGGAGCCTCGCATGAGCACCGCCTGTAACGTCAGTTGTGCCTGACTCGACGTTCCATCCACAGAAAACGTTTGCTCGAACCGCTGAAGATTGAGGCGCAGTTGAGGCACCTCCGCACCTATACTTTGCTGCAGCACCGCGCCCTGCAAGGATAACCGGTCGACAATGCGCTGCGTGACGAGTTGCGCAGGCGGAGCGACCCACCGATAGGTTGCGTAAGCTTGCGGCTGTCCCAGATCACCCACCCGCCACACCACCATCGTCTCTGTCAAAAGCGAGGCAGCGGTTGCGGGAGGCACCGAGATCGGCGGCATTGGCGTCAGCGCCGTCGCGCCCCCTGCTGAGGTGCGCGCAGTGGCACTCATCATTGCACCCGCCCCTAAATCAAGCTGCTTGGGCGTAGGTGTACTCTCGCCCAACGCGCAAGCGGTCAGCAGACTCACCACACTCAATACCGCACCCAAACGCATCATCGTCAACATCTTCATCTTGATATCCTCAGCGCCCAGCGGCACCAAAACCTGCAAAACCTGCCTCACCCGGTCCCGCCACGGCCCGCGGAGGACCAAAAATCAATGACTGCGGTGATTGACCCAACTGACGTGCCGTTTGCGTGAACGCGCGCGACGCATCGGTGGCACCCAGCATCAACATCGACACATCCGGCAAGGTCGATCCCTGCAATTGCGCGACAGCCTGTCTTATTTCTTTGAGACTCTGCGTCATCTGCATCATCGCCCCCCCCGGCGCATTCAAACCATCCAGCGTTTTTTGCGCTGAAAGCGAGAGCTTACGGATATCGACCATGGCCTCATCCACACGCTGACCCGTCACCGTCAACCCATCGATGAGGGCTGGCACCTTGGCCAACCCAGGCTCGAGCAACACGACAGACCGCTTGAGCTGATCGGACAAAGACGCAACATTGCGCAGGGTCGCGCTCAGCGCTTCGATATTTTCATCCGTCGCGATTTTTTGAATATGAACCAATAAACCCTCTACCGCAGGCGCCATCGTTGTCGCCTGCGCAATCAGACGATCTAAAAAATTTGGCCGAATCGGAATCTGTTTAATGTCGGTGGCACTCGATTCGAGTCGAGTCATCGAGGTCCCATCGTCGCGCAACTCCACATTTGAGATTCCCGTCACGCCCGCAATCACAATTTCAGCCCAGGTCGCACGTGTGACTGGCGTACTCGGATCAATACTAATCAAAATCAAGACCTTGCCAGGCCGTTCAGGGACAAAACGCAGAGACTCGACGTTCCCCACCGGCACGCCTTGATAGCGGACCTGGGATTGCACAGACAGGCCTGTGACGGGGGAGGTCGCGATCAACTCGTAGGGAATGCGCGGCAGATTTTGCTTGCTAACCCAAATTGCAGTCACCCCCGCAGCTATCGTCAGCAACAACGCAAATAGTCCCGCCAAGAGGGCATGACTACGATTTTCCATGATTCTGTTCCTTAGGATTGTTCACGCCAAACGCACGCACGGCGCGTTCGCCATGGAAGAACGCGTCAAGGAAGGGATGCTTGACCTGCATCACCTCCTTGAGCGTACCTTCGACTAATACTTTCTTTTCCGCCAGCACCGCCACGCGCGTCGACAAAGCCGCGATCGTATCGAGATCATGCGTCACCATCACGACTGTAAAACCCAGTTCACGATGCAGCGCATGGATTAACTCCACAAATTCGTCCGAGCGTTGCGGATCCAGGCCGGCAGTGGGCTCGTCCAGAAACAACAATTCAGGATCCAGCGCCAGCGCACGGGCCAGGGCCACTCGCTTGATCATGCCGCCCGAGAGATCAGACGGCATCAGAGCCGCATCGCGCGCCGACATCCCCATCCAGCTCAGACGCATCAACACCACCTCGCGGATCAAGTCCTCCGGAAGATTGTGTACCTCGCGTAAAGGAAGAGCGATGTTGTCAAACACTGGCAAGGCGGAAAACAACGCCCCCGCTTGAAACAACATTCCCCAACGTTGGGTCAACGCGACGCGCTCAGCGCCCACATAGTCATGCACAGGACGGCCAAAAACACTCACCACGCCCGCACGCGGTCGATCCAAACCCAAAATCTGCCGTAATAACGTCGTTTTGCCGGCGCCTGAGCCACCCACTAAGGAGAGGATTTCCTTGGGATAAATCTTTAAATTCAAATCCTTGTGCACGACGTGCGTCCCAAACGCCGTCGTGAGATTGTCCACCTCGATGATGGGGCTCGCCATCAAATCCTCATCTCGTCAAACAAGATCCCATACAAAGCATCGATCAAAATCACCCCTGTAATCGCCGTCACCACCGAAGCCGTCGTACCGCGACCCAAACTCTCGGTGTTGGGCTCAATCCGCAACCCAAAATGACAGGCAATCAAGGCGATCCAGACACCGAAAGTCACACCCTTAATCAAGCTGATCTTGTAGTTGGTGATCCCCACCGCATCGGGTAGCTCACTAAAAAACCACTGCATCGACAGGTCCAGCTCAAATTTAGCTGCGATCATCCCACCCAACAAGGCTAGCGCATCGGTCCACAAGACCAGTAAAGGCATCGCAATCGCCAGCGCAATGACACGCGGCAAAATCAGGCGTTGCCCATGAGAAATCCCCATCACCTGCATCGCGTCGAGCTCTTGGGTGACACGCATCACACCGATTTGCGCCGTGATCGAAGAGCCCGAGCGTCCCGCCACCAAAATCGCGGCTAGCACTGGGCCCAACTCTCGCACCGTCGCAATCCCTAGCAATTTGACGATAAACTGACCGGCACCAAACACCGCAAGCTGTTGCGCCGACAAATAAGACAGCACGACGCCAATTAAAAAACCCACCAGCGCCGTGATCCCCAAAGCCTGAGTACCCACGCGATACACCTGAGCAGAAATTTCACGCCACGGGCCGCGTAAAGGGTGTCGCACAAGCTTTGCAAAATCTAACAAAACCCCGCCAAGCAGGAGCAAAAGCTTTTGGCCATGCTCCGCCAATACAAACAGCCCTGCGCCGATCGCCACGATCCAAGCCAAGCGGTCAGTCGGGGCTTTCTGAGGAACGGGTTCGCTCGGGTGATCCGCCAAAATCTGAAACAGTGCCTGCTGACCTGGAGACAGGTCCGTCCCCGGTGGGATCTTTTGCCCCCAATATTGCCAAAGCAACTGAGCACCGACTGCATCAAGTAAGCCCACTCTGGAGAGATCCCAAGCATCCGCGCCCTTGGCCGCTGATAAAGCCTCGCGACGCCGGCTTACCTCGCCCTTGATCGCTAAAGCCTGGACATTCCAGTTGCCCATCAGCACACAACGCCCACCCTCCACCGACACGAGTGAGGTACGAGGGGCATCGGGTGTGACGGGTGCTGCAGGTGGAGAAGCTAACGCCATAAGGGACTGGAATCCGTCAAAAAATGCGACTTTCAGTCAAACTGATTTCCTCCATCATAATTCACCCCGTAAAATCAAGGGATGCGCATTTCTGTCCACGCCGACCTCAACCCCAGCTTTCCAAGCCCAGAAGAGCTGAGCGCAACGCTTACCGAGGCCCTGCCAGGCTTTGGCTCAGTGCAATGGGTCAGCAGCACTGGCTCCACCAATGCGGATTTAACTCAGCGTGCGAGACAGCAACTGCGTGACGTACAGAGCAGTCTTGCAAACACCACGCTCCACCCGCCTCGCCCCTGGCTCTTAGGTGCTCATCGTCAGACAGCAGGCAGAGGCCGTGCCGGTCGCCCTTGGGCGAATGAGGCTGGATCAACGCTGATGTTTTCCTGCGCTTTTGAAACCCCGATCCCGCTGGCTCAGCTACCCGGCATCGCGCCCGCCCTAGGGGTGACAACCTGTCTCGCGCTTAGGTCATTGATAAACGCACAGAGCGTAGACGCAGAACTCCAGCCCCTCACCCAGCACCTCAAGCTCAAGTGGCCCAATGACCTGCAGTGGCACGGTGCCAAGCTTGCAGGCTTATTGATTGAAACGGCCCCCTCGTCCACAGTCGTGATTGGCATGGGGCTTAACCTCAAAGGCGCCGACGTACTGAGTGCGCAACTCGGCCGCGAAATCGCTGACCTGAGTCAGATTCAAGCGCTTATTTCTCCCGTGCTTATTTCTCCCGTCTCTCTCGTGGCGCATCTCGCCCAAGCTTGGCAGCAGGCTCTCAAAGAGTATGTAGATCACGGTTACGCGGCTTTTAAACCTGCGTTTGATATAGTCGACGCACTCGCCGGACAAACCGTACACGTCATGGATCAAGGCAATATCCTCTATCAAGGCCTGGCACAGAGCACCGACCTCCTTGGTCGCTTGCGTGTACTGACGGAAACTGGCGTGACGCCCGTCGTGGTCGGCGATGTTTCGATTCGACCCACGACGGCTTTAAAAGTAGAGGGGACATCATGATCGTCTTGCTCGACGTTGGTAACAGTCGCCTCAAACTAGGCTGGTTTCACCCGAGCCTAGGGCGCGAGAGTGCCGTTCATGCGATCGCACTCAACCCCATGGCGCAGCTCCCAGAGCGACTGCGCAAATGGCTGGCCACGCTGCCAGTGCAGCCACGTGCGGCCATGGGTGTCAATGTTGCCGGAAGCGTTGTGGCTGAAATGCTGACAAAGGTTTTTCTAGAGACCAGATGCCCGCTGAGCTGGAATGCGTCCGCAATGCGCCAGCTCGACGTGCACAATGGCTATGACAAACCCGAACAGCTTGGTGCCGATCGTTGGGCTGCGCTCTTGGGGCTCGCCGGGCATTTTCCAAAAGCGCACCCTCCACTGGTGCTCGCCACCTTCGGCACCGCGACCACTGTCGATACCCTCACCCCAGAAAAGCGCTTTGAAGGCGGACTCATCCTGCCCGGGCCCGCTCTGATGCGCCAGTCGCTTGCTCAAGGCACAGCAAACCTCCCGCTCGCAAGCGGGGCGGGCTCAGACTATCCAACCCACACCTTGCAAGCCATTTCCACGGGCGTGGTTGCCGCACAAACCGGCGCAGTCTGGCGCCAATGCGACATCACCCGTCAACGCTTTGGTGTATCGCCGATCCTGTGCGTGAGTGGCGGTGGCTGGCCCGAAGTCGAACCCGAGATCCGTCGCATGCTCGCCTCACTCGAGATCAAGTTCATTGCACACCCAGTCCTTGATGGCTTGGCGCGGGTATTGCAGAGCGCATAATTTGACTCAGCTCCAGGCAGCCATTACAGTGAGCGCTCGATGAGGTATCACCCGATAAGGTATCACCGCATGCGCGCTGTTTTTATTGTTTTGATGTTGATGAATCTTGGTGTTTTTGGCGTCGGTCAGGGCTGGTTTGGCTCGCCCCGCGCCGAAGCCGGTCGTACAGCGACCAATCGACTACCCGTGCCGCTTAATGCCGACGCTGTAAAGCTTGGTCCCGCGCAACTTCAAAATCGTTGATGTGCTGCAAAATACGGGCTGTAGCGCCCGTATGCAGCGCGACCCACTCCCGACCTAAGCGACCGCGTTCGCTCAACGCCTCAGGCTCCTTCAGCCAATTGAGTGCAGTCGCCACCGCACGCAAAGCAGGATCCACGATCTCAGAGCTTTGGATCTGAATCGCAGCGCCTGCTGCCACAGCCCCCTGCACCGCATCCGCAAAGTTACGCGCAAATGGTCCCACGATTACGGGCGTCCCCATCGCGCATGCCTCAATCAGATTTTGACCACCATGCGGCGCAAAACTACCCGCCACAATCGCGACATCGCTCGCCGCGTAAAAAAACGGCATTTCACCTAACGTGTCGCCTAGCACTACCCGTACATCAGACAACGCACGATCCGCATGCGTGTTGCGACGAATATCCGACCACCGTACAAACCTTAAGCCCGACTGTTCCAGCAATGTCGCCGCCTCATCAAAGCGTTGAGGGTGACGGGGAATCAAGAAAAATAGCGGTGGCGGTACTGCAGGGATGGGCGTCAGAATCGGCTCAAAATGTACGGCATGGACAGAGTAATCTTCTGGCAACACTTCGGGATGCTTTAACTGATGTTGGATCGCGGACACAAACATCGCATCCTCGCCCTCACGCGTACTCGCAATCGAGATCACAGGTCTAGTCAATCGTTGCCGCCAAGCGCGTCCAGCATCGACCGCCACCACGGGCAGCACCACATCAAACTTTAAATTGCCGACGATCTGGACGTTCGTGGCGCCAACCTCGAACAATCTGCGCGCATCGTCCTCAGACTGGGCAAGCACTAGATCAATACTCGCATACGCATCACGCATGAGGCTTAAGAAAATCTGATCAATCCGTCGCACATGACCCTGCGCACGCTCAGAAAATCGCGCGCTCGCCAAGATCATCGGCACGTCGGATTCTTGAGCTTGATTCAACAGGTTAGGCCAGACCTCTCGCTCGATCAAAATACCTAGCCTAGGGTGGTAGTGCTTAAAAAAACGACGCGTTGCACCCGGAAAATCATAGGGCAGCCATTGTTGCCGCAATTGACCCGTGGCAATTTCAGCAGCAAACAATTTTGCGCCCTCGGCACGGCCGGTGGGTGTAGTGTGCGTCAACAAGACGCGATCACCACGCGACAACAAAGACACAATCAAAGAATGCGCCGCACGCGTCTCACCCAAGCTCACTGCATGCACCCAGAGGGGCGCTTCACCGTCCCACGGCAGCGCGTAGGAACCAAAGCGCTCAGCCGAAAAAATCTGCCAAACTCCGCCCGCGCGCCGGGCGCGCCAATACATCCACCCCCAGATCAGAGGAGAAAGCAATCTCAAAAGGAGGGTATAAGCCTGTTGTGCCATGGCGAGATACTAGCGCAGAGCGTCGTTCAATGCACTCAAAACTGTCTCCCGAGCAGGAGATTTACCCCGATCGCCGAGGCTGGCGGTAAAGCCTGCGCCTACCAAAGGGGTTCTGACTGGTGTCGAAGCTTTGTAAATACCAATCGTTGGGCGCCCAAGAGCGGCACTGAGATGCGTCAATCCGCTATCTAACCCAACCATGACTCTCGCCGCCGCCAAACAACGCGCCGTCTCCGTGAGATCCATACGCGGCAGCACCAATGCATTCGAGCGCCCGGCCACCAAGGCCTCGGCACGTTGCATTTCCGCATCATTCCCAGCCAACAACTTCAGCTGTAAATCATCATCATTTAGACGATCAAACACCGCGTGCCAGTCTTCGACCGGCCAGAGCTTGTCGTCACGACTTGCCGACGGCATGATCACCGCATAAGCATCCTCGTGCGACCGTAATACGCACGCTTCTTCTTCAAAAGCCTGCAAACCAAAATCAGGCGCGCCCTCGTAGGTGTAACCAAACGTCGCTGCCGCGAGCTCACGCTGACGGGCCACCGCCGGCTGCCAGAATTTCACACGATGACGCACGTCATAAAACAACGCAGCCAGCGGTTCACGCGCGGAGGTAAAGCCAAGGCCATGCTTGGTGCCAGACGCCATGCGCGTGAGCCAAACCGATTTCAACAGCGCTTGCATGTCCAGCACAATATCGTAGCGGCGTGCGCGCAGATTGAGCTCAAGCGCATGACGCTCAGCTCGCACCTCAGCCGACCACCAGGCCTTGCGCCAACGACGATGCGAAACACGAATCACTTCGTGCACAGCGGGATGCCAGGCTGGAATCTGCGCAAAACTATCCTCCACCAACCAGTCGATCTGCGCGTCCGGCACATGATGCACGATGTCAGAGATTGCTGGCAACATGTGTATCAAATCGCCAAGCGAGGACGTGCGAACGATGAGGATTTTAGTGGTCATGGGGGCTAGTCTGGCTGCAACTGAAACTGCATTTTTTTACCGAGTGCAGCGCGACATGTGTGCATTCGTTTGGCCATATCGGTTTTAGTAATCTGCTGCTTTTCCATTGCCTGCAAAATTTGCCAAGCAATCACACGTTTTACAGCTACAGCAGTCGCATCCTCAAGTAGACCCTCTTCTTCGAGCCAATCATCAAGACTACTACCTGAATGTTTGTTTTTCATGCACATCTCCTGTGGACAGCCAGACGGGCTTTCGTAAGCCGAAGTTCTGTTAAGGGCGTTGCTTGCTGCTTCTTTATGAAACCATGCAAAAGCACGACGGTTCCATCATCTACTGCAAAAAGAATCCTCGCAATTCGATTCGTTAAATTAGTTTGGACATGCTGCCTCAATTTAAATTTAACGCAATCACCAATCAAACCTCATCAGCTCGCCTAATACCCGCTAACACCCCATCCACACCCACCCGCCAGTCCGGCAAACTCACGCCAAACGCCGCACGTACCTTAGTTGTATCCAGACAAGAATTCATCGGCCGCGTCGCAGCCACGGGATAGTCCTCGGTCCGTATCGCCGCAATCGCGTCATCCGCGACCTTGATCGGCCAGCCCGCAGCACGAGCCTGGGCAATCACATAGCTTGCATAGGCATGCCAGTTCGTCGCTCCACCCGCACTCAGGTGATAGAGACCCCAGCGCGGATCGTCTGCCGGCTGTCCAGCCATCTGACTCAAAATCTGCGCCGTCGTCTCTGCAATCAACTCCGCCGAGGTCGGTGCGCCAATCTGATCAGCCACCACTCTAAGTGCCTCGCGCTCTTGAGCGAGCTTAAGCATCGTTTTTAAAAAATTACCGCCGTGTGCCCCCACGACCCAACTGGTTCTAAAGATCAAATGCCTCGGGCACGCCTCGGCTAAGGCTCGCTCACCCGCAAGCTTGCTGCGACCATAAGCCGACAACGGCTGCGTCTCGTCTGTTTCAAGGTATGGGGACTTTTTAATCCCAGCATACACATAGTCCGTGGAGTAATGCACCATGCACGCACCGACTGCCTGCGCGGCCTTAGCTAGCAGACCGGGGGCGACGGCATTAATCGTGTGCGCAAGCTGAGTTTCGGTTTCAGCGCGATCAACAGCGGTGTAGGCGGTCGCATTCACGATGATGCTTGGTTTGACGCGCGACACGAGGGCCGAGATTGGGCAGTCTGCGCCAGCATCAATACTGCTATCCACCATACTCAAGTCAAGCTCGGCGCGTGTACACACAACTAGCTCACCCATCGGCTGAAGAGTGGACTTCAGAGCATGACCAACTTGGCCGTTGCCGCCAATCAAGAGGATTTTTATTTTCATTCGTTAATTATGCATCATCAAACACATCTAATAATAAAGGAGTGAAGTTGTTATGCTTAAGGTTACCCAGAAAAATCAATCCATAACATCCGGAGACACTCAAACCATGCCCAACACCTTTCTGCCCCAGATGACGCAACTCAGCTGCAGCCTTGTCGGTCACGTCGCCGTGCTGAGCCTCAACAACGCTCCCGTCAATGCTCTATCCAAGACACTCAGCGACGAACTCACCGCGGCGCTCGACATCATCTCCGAGACTGCCGAAGTGCGTTCAGTCGTCTTGACGGGCGAAGGCAAAATATTTTGCGCAGGTGCCGACCTCAAAGGCCGTGCTTCCGTCATCAAGGGACCAGGTGACCTCCCCGCGCACTCACGTCGCACGAGAGAATGTTTTCATGCGATCCGAGAGTGCACCAAGCCCGTCATCGTGGCCCTCAACGGCCCCGCCCTCGGCGCGGGACTCGCCATTGCAGCCTCAGCCGATCTGATCATCACCTCAGAGAAAGGCAGTCTGGCACTCCCTGAGATCGATGTCGGCCTACTCGGTGGAGGCAGCCATGCGGCACGCCTGTTCCCCCACACCATGTTGCGTAAAATGATGTTCACGGGCTACCGCGTCCCAGCCGACGAGCTTTACCGCTTGGGCGTCGTGCTTCAAGTCACGACCCCTGAGGGACTGATGCCTGCCGCCTTGGAGCTTGCGCAAACGATTGCGAACAAGAGCCCACTGTCAATCGGTCTAGCCAAGCAGACCCTCAATGCAATCGAAGACATGAGCCTACGTGATGGTTATCGCTACGAACAAGACATGACTGCGGCGATTGCCAAAACCGAGGATGCAAAAGAAGCGCAGAGAGCCTTTTTAGAAAAACGGTCGGCGGTTTTTGTGGGGCGCTGATTAGACATCGCAAATAAAAAGCGACAGGTCTATGCTAAACTTTAACTAAGTTAATCTTGTCTTTTGCGGTCGCTCAATCACTCCATGTTCACAACCCGCGCACAGCAGCTCGGCTGGTATCTGTGGCTACTTTTGGTGGTCCTTTCGCCCGCCTCAGCCAAAGTTGCTGGAGCCGCTTGGATCATTGCTTTCGTCTGGGGCTTTTGGCTTGCCCACGCGCAGCCCAAACTTCCTGCGGACACCTTGGGTGCTCAGGCACTTTATCGTGCGACTGATTTCATCCTCTGGTTTTTTGTATTGGCCTTTGTTTTGCGTACGATTGGTCAAGCTTATTGGTGGGACAACTGGCAATACCGTCATTTCGACGCCCGCATGCTGTTTACCGCGATCGCCATGCACATCGTTGTCAGGCGCGTCACGTTCACAACCAAAAGGCGCAATGAGCTTGTGCTTGCTCTAGCGTTGGCAAGCATCACCGCCCTTTATGTGGTCTTTGAATACATACGCATAAACACTTCTCCGACCACCATCATTCCCTGGGCCTATGGGATGGTGCTGTTTTCTATTGTGCTGGCATCAGCGCGCCTGATTCCCGAGTCAACACAAACCAAAGCCACAACCACCATCCATTGGCTGAGCTCTGCAGCTGCGGCGTTTTTTCTGATTGCTGTCTTTTTATCAGGCGTCAGGGGGGCTTATTTCGCAGCGCTGTGGGTAGCCTGCATCGTTATTTTTAGCTTGAAACATACGTTGTCACTGCGTCTCTTCAAAAACAAATACCTATGGATGTCATCTATTGTCGTTGCCTTAAGCCTCGGCATATTGATCAAAAGCGTACCGCAGGTCTACGAGATCCCCCAGGCCCGCATCTCGATCGCCGTAGCAGAGATCAAGGGATTTCAAGATGACAAACGCGACTCCTCGGTTGGCATACGTCTTCATTTTGTTGAAAAAGGGATCGAGGCCTATTTGCAAAAACCCTGGCTGGGCTACGGTATCGAGCAGCGCACTGAGCTCGTCAATCAGTGGGCTGTCGACGTTGACCCATTATTCACAGACATGACGCATACGCACAATGAGTACCTCAATGCCGTATTGGATTACGGAGTACTGGGTGGAGCCGCCTTGCTCTCGTACCTACTAGGTTTGATGCTAGCAGTCTTTACGTTGTGGCGTGTCAATGTTCCACTCACTGTGACGCTTGCCAGTTTCTGCTTTGCCACATTCTCAACGTTTTTAACCAATGCCAACACCTTGCACAATTACACAAGCGTCACGCTTGGCTTGGCTTTGCTGTACTCCGTTTTCTTTTTTGCGAGATCCACGCCCTCGTGCACCTCTGCCTCACACCGCTAGCGTCGCTACACCCACTACCAACAAAAACCAAAGCGACAGCCGACGGATCAAATGCGCGCTACCTTTTAAGGCTTTGTGAAACAAATACGTCCCCAGTAATGTTGAGACGATATAAACCGGGATAAACGAGACCGTATACACAATCTGGGAAACATTCACCAAGTTTTTAAAGATAAAGAGCGTGATCGTCGCGATCTGGGCAATCGTAAAAAACATCATAAAAAATGCACGGATCACCTGTGGGCTGAGAGACTTGTCACTCAGCAAATACACCACCAAGGGCGGCCCGCCGACCCCGGCAAGCGAAGTCAATGCACCCGAACTCACCCCCACGATCCAAGCCTGAAGGCGACCGCGCGGTCCGTTGTAGGTCCAGCCGATCAACATGATTGCAGCCAAAATCGCTACAGAGCAACCAATCACGCGACGAATCATCATTGGGTTGAGCACCTCGATTAACCAGACCCCAAGCGGCACACCGATCAGCGAGGGTATGACCATGGCCCAAATCAGGGGCCAAGGCGTCATCTTCCATGTCTCAGGAAGAGACTGGACTGAGGTCACAAAATTCAGCAGCAACACCACCACGACCAAATCGGCTGGTGACATAAAGAAACTGAAAAAAGGCGCAAGTACCAACCCTCCGCCAAACCCCGTAAATGAGCGAATCGTTCCGGCCAATAAGACCGTCACGCACATCAACAAAAATACAGAAATAGAGGGGAACAGTTGGTGCCACAGATCAAGAAGCATTAGAACTCTTTAGATGCGCACTAAACGTATTATATTTAGAAGCCATGCCCTCAGACATGGCTACGACACTCTCACACAAAGTGAGAATGTGAAATAATGCATGATATTAAACAAACGACCAAATATGAGCAGTCAAATAAACATTGCCGTCCAAGACGTGTTGCTCGCCACACGCCAAGCAGATCTTGCAGGCACATTAGGTTGGCAGGACGTCAAACAGCGCTATCGTCGTTCCAAGCTCGGACCATTTTGGCTCACCATCAGCATGGGAGTCATGATTGGAGCGTTGGGATTGGTATTTGGTGGGATTTTTAACTCCCCAATGCATGAATTTTTACCATTTTTGGCGATCGGCCTTGTCCTGTGGACATTCGTTTCGACCGTTATCAACGAAGGATGTACTGCTTTTATCGCTGCTGAACCGATGATAAAACAGCTGCCGCTTCCCTTGTTTTTGCATGTCATGAGAGTGATATGGCGCAACATCCTAATCCTTGCCCACAACTTAGTGATTATTCCCCTATTGTTTTTGGTCTTTTTAAAACCCCTTGAAATAGTTTCGCTGCTCTCTATCCCTGGATTTTTCTTAAGCCTCTTGAATTTAACTTGGGCTGCTCTACTCATTGGCATACTGTGTGCTCGATATCGGGATCTCACCCAAATCGTCAATAGCGCACTTCAAATCGCGTTTTATGTCACTCCCATTATCTGGATGCCAGCCATGCTCGCAGACCGACATGGTTATCTTTACCTTGATATTAATCCGCTGTATCACATGATTGAAGTCATCCGTGCTCCGTTGCTGGGTAGCGCACCCTCGATGACGAGCTGGCTAGTATCGATTGGCTTGGTCATTGTTGGTTGGATCGTGACTCTTTCCGTTTATGGAAAATACAGAAAACGAATTAGTTATTGGCTATAAATAATGGGCAACCAAGTATGGCATTGATTGACTTTCAAGATGTGTGTGTTGACTTTCCCATTTATAACTCGACGGGCAGGTCGCTAAAAAAACGTCTGATGAGTGTCGCGACAGGTGGACAGCTCTCTGCAGATGCCCTCGGGATTGTCATTATCCGTGCACTTGACCATTTATCTTTCAAGATAAATGATGGTGAAAGAGTTGCACTGCTTGGACATAATGGTGCGGGCAAGTCCACATTGCTAAGGGTGATGAGCAGCGTATATTCACCCACCGTCGGTTCTGCTCACATTCAGGGCAAGCTTGGTTCACTGATTGATATTTCGCTTGGTATCGACCACGAAATCTCGGGCCTTGAAAATATCTACATCCGAGGTAGACTCCTTGGCCTAAGCGCTGCCGAAATCAAGAAAAAAACGCCTGAAATCGTCGAATTTTCTGAACTAGGCGACTTTATTGAAATGCCTGTCAGAACGTATTCGACAGGTATGCATATGCGCCTTGCCTTTAGCATTTCCACGACACTGCGCCCAGAGATTCTACTCATGGACGAATGGCTCTCGGTCGGTGATGAGGGGTTCAAACATAAAGCTGAAGCTCGCATGAAAGAAGTGATTCAGTCTAGTAGCATCCTTGTGGTTGCCACTCATTCTCGTGAACTTGCAATGAACACCTGCAACCGAGCCATATGGTTAGAGCATGGCAAAGTTAAAATGGATGGAACTTCTCAAGAAGTGTGTCATGAGTATTTCGAACTGCGTTGAGACGCATTTGAAATGATTTTGTACTCAACACAACAGGTTTTCATTCGCGCGTGGACTTTAAGCTTGAGACCACCATCTTTTATTTTTTTCGTTCAATCTCCAAGCGTTCAATTTTGAATTCAATCGCTTGATATATAAATAGCCTAACTTCAAGATTAGCGGCAGGCTCTTTTATATGAAAACTCCCCCCTATCGCAACTAAGCCATCATCAAGATCCTCTGATTCCTCTTCAATAAAATCAATTAAATTTTTACCAAAATTTTTACATGCATCGATACTAAAGGGGCCTTGTTGTTTCAATAATGTTAAATCATGTTGTGAAACAATAAATCTTGCGCGGTAGGGACCCGCAGTTAAATTAACATATGGCCCATAAATTGCTATTCCTGAAGGAAACTTACCTTCGTCATTTTTTTTAGCAGTATGTCCACGAAAAATTAGTTCTTGAAAAGTCCAGGTTTTTTTATTTAAGTTGTGACTGTAAATTTCTCGATCATTGTAATAATCGTTGTAGTTATCCGTTAAGTTTGCCCCCAACGAACTTAATCCTGGTCCAGCTTTTACTGAGAATGCCACCACATCACCTGGTGCGTTTAAAAAAGCATACGCATGGCCTGATGAACGGTTTATTTTTATAACCTCACCAGATGCGATTTCGAATAAAGGCGTTGTTTGAGGCAGCATCGCTCCAAAAAGATTTGGCCCTGTCGGACACAATGCATTCGTACCGTAATAATCATTATTAACATGTTCGACTATTTTTTTTATGCAAGATTCAAACACCTGCATTTGTGGCAGCGTGACAATCAGCGAATTGCTGGCAATCCACGGCGCCCTACTGAACCCATCCCGATAGACAAATATTTTTGCATTTTTATCGAAAGCCAAAGCAGATGAATGAAAGTAGAGCGAAAGATCAGCGTAAATTCCACCCAACTCATATAGCAAACAATAACGCAGCAGGTCCGCTTTGTAAGCTAAGGGTCTCAAAGAATCGAAGGCAGACAAAATATCAGTATCAAAGTTGAGTTTGATAAATTGTCTACCAAGGTCCAGATTATAAAGTTGATGTCCTAACTCAGGATGACAGTCTTTAAATGAATCAATATTTCTAACTATTTTGCTAGGTAAACACGTAACCTTATCACTCAGGTCACGTGTTAAATAAATAGAGTGCAATTGATGCATTTTTTTTATTACTTACCTCGAAACATCGGTGCACGCTTCTCTGCAAAGGCACGCTTGCCTTCCTGATAGTCGTCGCTCGCGAAACACGCCAAGACCATCTGCTTGATGCCCTCGACGTCCACGTGTGGAGGTACTTTCTGAAACTCGCGGATCGCTTTTTTACCTGCGCGCAGCGTAATCGGAGCATTTGCGACAACTTTAGCCAGATAGTCATCGACTGCCTTGTCCAACTCAGCGACGGGAACCAGGTGCTGAATCAGCCCTTTGGCCTTGGCTTCTTGTGCAGTAAAGCGCGATGCCGACAACATAATGTCCAGCGCCTCGGGGGCACCGATGGTGCTGACCAGGTTGCGGATAGCGGTCAGGCGATAGCCCAAACCCAGACGTCCAGCGGGAATGCCAAAGCTACTCGCGTCAGAAGCAATCCGGATATCGCAACACAAAGACAAGTTCAAACCGCCACCGATGCAATAACCGTCGATACGGCCAATCACAGGCTTGGTGCAGTTATAGATTGAGCCCTGGGCTTCTTCGCCGACGCGCTCGTACTCAGCGACAGCATCCGCTGCGGTGCGCAGTTTTTCAAACTGGGAGATATTGGCGCCACTGACAAACGACTTGCCACCTGCTCCGGTCAGCACGACTGCGCGGATCTCTTCATCTGTTTCAAACATCTTGATAATGCCGGGCAAGGCTGCCCACATGTCGTAAGACATCGCATTGTGTTTGGCGGGATCATTAAACGTGATCCAGCCCACAGCCCCTCTTTTCTCGATGATCAAGTTGTCTGTGATTTCGCCCTGCAACAATCTGGTAGTCGTCATTTTCAAAGGTCTCCAAGTAAAGTTCGATAACGTGCCATAGCGGTTTCTAAATGGGTGCGCATTGCGAGGCGAGCGCCTGCTGAGTCACGCCGTGCGATCGCATCGACAATGTTCTCATGCTCACACTCTATTTCTTCTACGCGGGTCGTGCCAATCGTTCTAAATCTAAAGGTGCGAACAGCATGATGGATCACATGACTCAAATGACCCATGATGCGAACAAAGTAAGGATTGTTGGCGCAATGCGCGACCGCCAGATGAAAATCCACCGACGTGTGTGCGGCCGCCTCCCAATCATCCGCATGTTGTTCCAGACGCTTGAGCGACTGGCGAAGTGATTCGAGTTGAGCGGCCGTGCGGTGGGTCGCCGCCAGCGCGGCCGCCCCCGATTCGATCTCAATCCGCAACTGATGCACATGAATGAGCTGTGACAAATCCAGCAAATCATCGTGCGACACCTCAAACGGACGAAGTGCGATATCCGCACAGACAAAAGTGCCCACCCCATGACGCGTCTCAACCAAACCTGTCAGCTTGAGTCGCGCAATGGCTTCACGCACCACATTGCGACTGACGCCAAACTGCGCACCAAGCTCTTGCTCCGTCGGCAGACGCTGACCGGGTGCGAGGCTTTCATTCAGGATGCGCGCGCGCAACTGTTGAGCAATTTCATCCGGGAGATTTTCTGGGCGGCCGAGACTATCGAACGCCGAAACCGTTGAGGCAGGCTTGGCCTGGCCAAACGCGCTGAGCGAACCAAAGGCGCTGCCCGCTAGACCCGTCACCGCAGTTTTACCCGTCGCGCCACGACGCCCCGACGTGGCCTCCCGTCTGGACGTGTAGACCGTTGTGGTGATTCCTGGCTTATCCAACTTAGATCGCACCTTCACGGGCGAGCTCTTCGATGTGAGCCGCGCTAATGCCAAACTCGGCAAACACTTCTTTGTTGTGCTCGCCACGATCTGGGGCGGCCACGAACACCTCGCGCTTGGACCGGCTCATGATGACGGGCTGACCCACTACGCTGATTTCTCCAAGCTTAGGATGCTGGAGCTTTTTAGCCATACCGAGGTGCATGACCTGCGGATCTTCCATCGTTTGCTGAACGTTCTTGATCGGACCGCAAGGCACGCCTTCCTTGTTCAGCAAAGCAATCCAAAATTCCGTACTTTCCTGTTTCGTCCGCACGTTGATGGCGGCATTGAGCTCAGGTCGATTCTTGGCGCGCAGCTGGAGTGTCTTGAACCGTGGATCGTCGATCAGCTCTGGCAGGCCCAGCACAGTGGCCAGCCTGACGTACATTTCCGTACCCATGGCTGCGATGTTGATATAGCCATCTGAGGTCGCGTACACACCTGTCGGCGAGCTGGTAGGGTGGTCGTTGCCGCTCTGACCGGGGATTTCCTTGTTCATCAGCCAACGCATGATCTGAAAATCCATCATCCAGACCTGCGCCTGCAAGAGCGAGGACTGCACCCACTGGCCCTCGCCTGACTCCTCGCGCTCAAGTAAGGCGACCAAGGTCCCGATTGCGCAAAACAAACCCGAGGTCAGATCCGCCACCGGAATGCCCGCGCGCATCGGTCCGCGACCAGGTTCCCCCGTCACTGACATAATGCCGCCAATGCCCTGGGCGATCTGATCTAAACCTGGACGATCCTTGTAAGGACCATCTTGCCCAAAACCAGAGACGCTAGCGAGAATGATGCGTGGATTGACTTTGCGCAATGATTCGTAATCAATCCCAAGCTTGAATTTCACGTTGGGGCGATAATTTTCAATCACCACATCCGCCTGCTTGACCATCTCCATGAACAAAGCCTTGCCCTTGGGGTGCTTTAAGTTGATGGTGATGCTGCGCTTGTTGCGGTGCGTGTTTTGATAGTCTGCAAACTGTGCCGAACCGCCCGGCTTGTCGTCCGGCATATCGCCCGGTTCTTCGATTTTGATGACATTGGCCCCCCAGTCTCCTAGTTGGCGGACCGCCGCAGGGCCTGAGCGAACGCGCGTCAGGTCGAGTACGGTGAAACGGCTGAGCGGTAAACGGCCTGGGGGCAAAGAGGTCATGCTGGTCTCCGGGGCAATCTGTGTTGCGATTTTCGATACGTTTTAGGATGTTGGACATCTTACAATATCTTGTGAGACATTGAGCACGCTCAGGTTAATTTAAGCTCCAAATACAGTGGAGCCTGCTTTAAAAGTATGATCTAGTTGTTCATCTTTATCTTTTTATTATTTGCGAATTAAAAATGATTTTAGTCACAGGCTGCGCCGGTTTTATTGGTAGTAATTTCGTCCACACATGGCTCGAAAGTCATGAAGAGCCTATTGTTAATCTCGACAACCTCACCTACGCAGGTAATTTAGATAATTTATCCGCACTTGCCCAAGACAAACGTCATATTTTTGTCCATGGCGATATTGGTGATCGTGCTTTAGTCGATGCTCTATTGGTACAACACAAGCCTCGAGCGGTGTTGAATTTTGCAGCCGAGTCTCACGTTGATCGTTCGATCCATGGACCAGGCGATTTTATTCAGACCAATGTGGTGGGAACATTTAATCTGCTCGAGTCTGTTCGTGCCTATTGGTCTTCGCTCCCAGAGCCAGAAAAACTAGCTTTTCGCTTTCTGCATGTTTCCACCGATGAGGTTTATGGCACCTTATCTGCTGAAGATCCCCCTTTTGCAGAGACCAATCCTTTCGAACCCAATAGTCCGTACGCTGCCAGCAAAGCCTCCTCTGATCACCTTGTCCGTGCTTGGCACCATACCTATGGCTTACCAGTACTGACAACGAATTGCAGCAACAATTACGGCCCATTTCATTTTCCGGAAAAACTGATTCCACTCGTGATTCTGAATGCACTAAACGGTAAACCTCTGCCAATTTATGGAGATGGACAGCAAGTGCGAGATTGGTTGTTTGTCAAAGATCACTGCACGGCAATCGCTCGTGTACTCGAAGCTGGACGTGTGGGCGAAACTTACAACATTGGTGGCTGGAATGAAAAAGCCAATATTGATGTTGTCAAAACGATTTGTGCTCGACTTGATCAACTACGTCCTCGAGCAGATGGCATACCCTATGCCGAACAAATCACCTACGTCAAAGATCGCCCCGGTCATGACAGACGTTATGCCATCGATGCGCGCAAAATCGAACGTGAATTAGGCTGGAAGCCTGAGGAAACATTCGAAACTGGGATTGAGAAAACCGTTCAGTGGTATCTGGATAATCCCAAATGGGTAGAAGGTGTTACCAGTGGGGATTATCGAAAGTGGATTGATCAGCAGTACATGACTGGCCAACATCCCTCCTAGATCATCAAGCATCATTAATGTTTACAGTGATGAGACGCTTACTCCAAAAAAATAAAACTCGTCATCTACCCAAGTAGAAATAATACTTACATTTGATGCTGGCCAGATTTAAATGGCAACACTAACTCATAAAAACTCTCAAATCGATCTGAATTAGGATAAATCTTGTATAGATCATTACAAAACTTTAATGATGCGTTATTCAACATGCACACAATAAAGTTGTTTTTATGTTCGTGATACTGACTCATTAATTTCAGGCCCAAAGGAAAAACAACTGCAAGAGTTAATGCAATAACAACTGCCGATAAAGTTTTCGATAACCAAGGATAACTATTGCGACAGAAATGATCGAGAGCAACGAGCACACCAATTAAGCCAAGTGATGAAAGCGGATAGTATCTTGATGCAAAAGCAGAATCCGCTCCTAAACAGTGACGACCTATGGCTACATTAAAAATAAAACCTATAGAAATTAAAATCAAAAATAAACAATTCATCGCTATTCTATCTTTATTTTTAACAACTTTTACAAGGCAAAATATAGATAAAAGAATGAAAGAAACAACTATAAAAAATCCAAAAGCACGAGAAATAGTTGGAAATTGACTGCCGCCTAAAACTATACTTGCAACTGAAAAAGAGTACTTCAATACATTAAAAAAATTATCTATTGCAGTAGTAGTACAACCCTCGGCCGTTGCCGCTGAGCTTTGGTAATTTATAAAAAATATCGTAATGCTTACTCCAATAACGAGGTAAGTTCCGATTGATATTTTTGGAAATTTAATTTTGGAAGCTGGCTGATTTAAATCGTTCTGCACTTCCCGTATTAAAAACTGTTGTTTCAAAAAGAAAACCGTTAAAAAAGATAGAAACACAAAAATTCCGAACCCTGTAAACAACGCACCTATTGCTAATGTTAATATAGCAATACCTGTGGCTGTTGAAGTAATCGGACTCTTCGCATTTAACCAAAATATAATTAAAGAAAATAATATCGGCAAAGTGCTATGCGAAATGTTCGGGGTTCGATTTAAAAGCTCAGCTGCACCTAGCGATAATATAAGCAACACACATGCAATAGCCGTAATCGGATTAGTTTGATATGCACGCAATGTTAAAATTAAAACATAAGCACTTAAAATCATTATTAGGCATGTTATATAACTAATTACCGAAAAATTCCAATTTGCAAGCCATAAAGCTGGTAGCATTAAAATCGCACCGATACCTTGTCTGTGCGGTCCATGCTGTTGAAGAAAGAGTGTCAGCAAATCTTGTTTTGTTAAATATCCATAAAAAATATCTATTTGATCAGAAAATGCTAAATCATTATTAAACTTACTAACCGTCCATATTAGATAGGCGCTTACTATAAAAAATACTACCCATACTATCTTATATAATTTCGACTGATTAGCTGAAGTCATTTTATAAATATAATTTAGTAGATTTAAATATAGGAATTATTTTTTTGCTTAAACGTCTATTATTTAGAAGATGGCCGCAAGTAATAGCTCCATCTTTGATTCATTAGTCGAGTCAACTGAGTAGATTTGCCCCAACCTTACAGGACCACGTTATTTGAGATTTCCGTTCCGTCAAAGTAACTCGATGCGTGGTGGCCATGCATACGAAAAATCTTCGTAATCAAGTGTTAGATTGGGACTGTAGGCTGGGTCATTTATAAGCGAATCTCCCCAGCGCTTTTTCATATACAGGACTTCGTCTCTGAAACGCAATTGCTTTTCCGGAGTGTCCTCATAACCGCGTGTTGCCGATTCGTGATGGTACAGCTCGGCATAGGGTGTCCAAACATTACGATAACCTGTTTCACGAACACGTAAACAAAAATCAACATCATTAAAAGCCACCTTGAGATTGGTTTCATCCAACCCGCCGACTTCCTGGTAGATACTTTTCTTTATCACTAGACATGCCGCGGTCACTGCAGATAATGTTTGAATCAGCTGTGCGCGGTAAAAGAATCCTCGTTCGTATTTACGTAAATGTTTATGTGAGTGTCCTGCGACACCGCCTAGTCCAATGATCACGCCACCATGTTGTAAGGTATCGTTAGGATACCAAAGCCGGGCACCCACTGCACCGACACCAGGTTGCATAGCCAGACCCATCATTTCTTCAAGCCACTCTGGCGAAATCACCTCAAGATCATTATTGAGTAATGCAACATACTCCCCTCGTGCCTGCAGAACGGCCGCGTTATTCAAGGCGGAATAATTGAAAGGGCTTTCGTCGCGTAGAACTCGAATCCGATTGTCAGCAGCCAAACTAGCAAAATATGCCAATGCTTTTGGATCGTCCGAATTGTTGTCGACTAAAAGAATTTCGTAATTCTTGTATCTGGTTTTGGCAAAAATGCTATCCATGCACTGCTTAACCAAATCCAGACCATTACGCGTGGGGATAATCAGACTAACCAATGGTGCAGGTGCTGGAATAATGTAACGCATGCGATACATGCCAAAATCCAGCAATTCAGCTTGTGCAAGAATTTTGGCGCGTTCAAAATAGTCGTTTAAAACACGTTCGCCGGCCAACAGTGCATATTTTTTTGCACTTCCTGCATACGCCGTACTACTCGAATGGCTGCGCCAGTGATAAAGAACCCTCGGAATGTGCACAATTTGATGGGGTGCAAGATGTTCTGTACAACGCAAAGCCAAATCGTAGTCCTGCGCGCCTTCGTATCCTTGCCGGAACCCACCTAGCTGCCTAACCAAATCAGTGCTGTAGACACCAAAGTGACAAACCATGTTGTGAGAGAGAAACAGATCCAGGTTCCAGTCCGACTTAAAGTATGGATCATAGCGCCGCCCTGAATGATCTATCTTATCTTCGTCGGAGTAAATGAGCCCGGAACTAGTATTGGCAATAATCGCGTCTGCAATCCAGAATAAGGCATGCTCACGTAATAAATCATCGTGGTCTAGAAGTCCTACGTATTCACCACTGACCAGCTCCAGTGCCGAGTTAGACGCAGCAGAGATATGTCCATTTTTCTCACGGAACACCACTTTTATCCGAGTATCTTCACTCTGGTAGCGCTCCAAAATAGGACGAATGGCCTCATCAGTTGAAGCGTCGTCAGCAATGCATAATTCCCAATTCGGATAAATTTGTTTGCGAACGGATTCGATGGCTTCGATCAGCCATTCTGGCTTGGGGTTATAGGTAGGCATCAAGACTGAGATGAGCGGCTTACGTTCAAAAGCCTCAATGCGCTCAAAGATGACTTCGCGAGATTTATCGGTCAACGTGTCGTAACGGCGAATCCATTCGGCATAATCGTTTCTGTCGTATTCACCAGAAGCTGGTACGGGTTTTACTTGACCTGCTGTAGCCACTATTCTGAAACCACGTCGGACTCCAACTAAACCTTCGCGACGGTAGATTTGCATTCCCTTCTGCAAGGTTTTTTTCAAGCCACCGCCAAGCTTGATGGCGAACATCGCCGATCCCGCAATGCGTCGGATACGTTTAATTAGTCTATTTGTAGTCATGATATCGTTTCTAATCGCTGATCTTTAAGTGGTACTAAATCATCCGATTTCTTACACGATAGCGCATGCGGCAGAGGCTTCAAACCAAGGCCACTAGAGATGTAGATTGAACGACATGAAGATTGGTCGCCATTGACGTGTCAATCATGTGAAGTGTTCCGCTTTTGCCAAGGAAAGAGCTTGTTGGTCTTTTGCGGACAAGGTGGGTTCACCTTGGATTGGCCATTTTATGCCGAGGGCGGGGTCATTCCAGGCAATGCTGCGCTCGAATTCGGGCGCCCAGTAATGAGTGGTTTTATAGAGAAACTCAGCAGTGTCTGACAACACTACAAAGCCGTGTGCAAAGCCTTCTGGCACCCACAACATGCGCTTGTTTTCGGCAGAGAGCTCCACGCCAATGTGTTGCCCGAAGGTGGGCGAACTACGCCTGATGTCCACGGCTACGTCAAACACGACGCCTTGCACCACGCGCACCAGCTTGCCTTGGGGTTGCTGAATTTGATAATGCAAGCCGCGCAGAACATTTTTGGCCGACCTGCTATGGTTGTCTTGAACAAAATCTACGTTGCGCCCGATCAGTTTGGCGAATTGGCGGCTGTTGAAGCTTTCAAAAAAGAAACCGCGATCATCGCCAAACACTTTGGGCTCGATAATAATGACATCGGAAATCGCAGTTGAAATCACATTCACGGCTGAATCCCTTCTTTTAGCAGGCGCTGCAGGTATTGCCCGTAACCGTTTTTAGCAAGCGGCTGTGCCAGCCTTTCTAGTTGCTCGGCATTGATGAAACCCTGGCGGTAGGCAATTTCTTCTGGGCAAGATACTTTCAAGGCCTGGCGGTGTTCGATGGTCTGAATGAAATTACTGGCTTCGATCAAGCTTTCGTGGGTGCCGGTGTCAAGCCAGGCATAGCCACGGCTCATGATTTCCACATTTAGTTGGTCGCGCTCAAGGTAAATACGGTTCAGGTCGGTAATCTCCAGTTCGCCCCGCGCCGATGGCTTGAGATGGGCGGCGATATCAACGACCTGGTTGTCGTAGAAATACAAGCCCGTGACGGCATATTGGCTTTTGGGGCTGGCGGGTTTTTCTTCTAGGCTGGTAGCCCGTCCTTGGGCATCGAAAGCCACAACGCCGTATCGCTCTGGGTCTTGCACATGGTAGGCAAAAACGGTTGCACCGTGATCGCGCACCATGGCTTTTTCAAGAAGGGCGTGCAGGTCGTGGCCGTAGAAAATGTTGTCGCCTAGGACCAGAGCGCTGGGTGCGTTATCTATGAAGTCTTTGCCAATGATAAAAGCCTGAGCGAGACCATCTGGACTAGGTTGCACGGCGTATTGCAGGTTGAGGCCCCAGTTACTGCCATCGCCCAGCAATTGTTCAAAGCGCGGCGTGTCTTGAGGCGTAGAAATGATCAGGATATCTCGTATACCTGCCAGCATCAGCGTGCTGAGCGGGTAGTAGATCATCGGCTTGTCATAAATGGGTAGTAGTTGCTTGGAGACAACTTTGGTGACAGGGTAGAGCCGAGTGCCGGAGCCACCGGCGAGAATAATGCCTTTACGTTGGATCATGATTTTTCAAAAATTTAGGAAAGCATGTGGGCGGACGCCACTTTGCAAGCCTGTCGCAAGTTTTCAAAACTAAAGTCGAAACTTGCCAGCCCAAACGTTAAGATATCTATCTTTGGCGTCCATTTTCGGAGATGGGGTTTGAGCGCATCTCTTAAAAATTACCGTTCCGGTAAAAATTTATAAGATTGATTATAACATTGACAATATTTATCTTCTATATATTGCAGCTTAGCCTTGAGGCGATCTTTTGTTTAAAGTGTACGAATGAACAAAAATCAAAATGAGTAAAGATTGACTAACTTAAACAAAACGATACCTCCTAAGTTAACGGTAGTCATCGTCAACTGGAATGGCGAACGCTTCCTTAACAATTGTCTGTCAGCCTTAATGAAACAGACAGTCTCGCCATACGAAATTATCCTTGTAGATAATGCAAGCTCGGATGCATCGCTCGACATCGTCAGAACTTTCCCCTCCGTTCGTTTACTGGCTCAGAGTGTGAATCTAGGCTTTGCGCGCGCCAACAACTTGGCGATTGAGTTGGCGGATGAGGAATCTGAATGGATCGCCTTACTCAACCCAGATGCCTATCCAGAGCCGCGCTGGTTAGAAACATTACTATCCGCCGCTTATGAACAACCCTCTTTCGACATATTTGGAAGCAAACTAGTCGTTGCGGCCAATCCAAAAGTGCTTGATGGCGCAGGCGACGCTTACCATATCAGTGGACTGGTTTGGCGTATGGCAAACGGAGAGCCCGATGTATGTTCCTCAGAACATAATCAGGAGGTATTCTCACCTTGCGCTGCGGCAGCTTTATACAGGAGAAGTGCAATACTTGAGGTCGGTGGTTTCGACGAAGATTTTTTTTGTTACGTCGAGGATGTTGACCTAGGGTTTCGTTTACGCCTAGCTGGTTATCGCTGCCTCTACGTCCCCTCATCGGTCGCGCAGCATGTCGGCTCTGGTACGACAGGTGGGCAACATAGCGATTTTTCTGTTTATCACGGCCACCGAAACGTGGTGTGGACTTATGTAAAAGATATGCCTGGATTGTTGTTCTGGGCGTTCCTGCCACTCCATTTAGCAATGAATGTCGTCACATTAATGATATTTACCCTACGAGGACAAGGTAAGTTAATATTTCGTGCTAAGCGAGATGCTGTTCTAGGTTTACCTAAAATGTGGTCTAAACGTCGACAAATTCAAAAAAATCGGGTTGCCTCGTGGCGAGACATTATTCGCATAATGAAGATAAGATCAAGGTAGTCAATGGGTTCGGACTTTCAAGTCATTTCGGAATTGAACGTCAATGATTGCTCTGGCGTCGGAATTCTAGGTGCGACTAGTCTAGTTGGCGAGTGCCTGATTTCGCTACTCACGTATCGGTCTCCTGACGTCTTTGCGTTTTCAAGAGGCCCTGCTCAACACAAAACAGAATCTACAGTCCAATGGCTCCAGCTAGATGAGTATTCAAGCTCTTTGCAGGGTCAAGATGCCACACTCAAAATCAGTCATTGGTTGTCCGTTGCCCCTATTTGGATATTACCTCCATATTTTTCAATGCTTGAGTCCTACGGCGTCCGCCGCATCGTCACACTATCCTCTACCAGCCGCTTTACCAAAGATGACTCTTCAGATCCAGATGAACAAACCATTGCCCTGCGTTTAGCAGACGCCGAGGCTCGCGTGCAAGAATGGGCATTAAGCAAGGGTGTGGAATGGATCATCCTGCGCCCAACTCTCATTTATGGTGTTGGTCGCGACAAGAACGTTGCAGAGATTGCGCGATTTATTCAACGCTTTGGCTTTTTTCCCATCTTTGGTAAAGCAACGGGCCTCAGACAGCCCATTCATGTGCAAGACGTCGCGAGTGCTTGTATAGCTGCGTTAGAGTCTCCTATTGCGACGAACCACGCCTATAACCTGTCTGGTGGCGAGACTATCACCTATCGTGAAATGGTGACACGTATCTTTGAGTTTCTTCATCGACCTGTACGATTACTCCAGGTTCCACTATTTGCTTTTCGGTTTATCGTATCAATCCTGCGTTATATACCACGCTACCGTAACTGGTCATCTGCCATGGCCGAGCGCATGAACAGTGACTTGGTGTTTGATCACTCAGAGGCAACGCGAGACTTTGGGTTTAAGCCCCGCCCGTTTCTTTTGAATGCTGAGAGTGTGGATAGTAAATGACCTCAACTTGTCAGCCTGTTTCTGTCATCATCGTTAACTACAATGCGGGCGCCCTATTGATCGACTGCGTGCGTGAAGCGCTGGAACAGGCTCAGCAAGTCATTGTTGTAGATAATGCATCGTCCGATTTCAGTATGGACATGCTGGCTGAAAAGTTTCCTGATGAGCCTAGACTACTGACCCATTACGAAACTAAAAATCTTGGCTTCGCAGCAGGCTGTAATCTTGGTGTACATCTCGCCACACAGCAATATTTATTATTTCTGAATCCGGACTGTCTGATCGGCAGAGGATCTTTGCTGCGCATGGTTGAGGTACTCGAGCGCGACTCGAGTGTAGGTATGGTGGGCGGTCTATTGACCAACTTAGATGGGAGTGAGCAAGGGGGCGGACGACGGGCCGTACCTACCCCTTGGCGCTCTTTGGTGCGAGCATTTGGTCTCACTCGCTTCAGTCAAAGATGGCCCAAGCTTTTTTTCGATTTCCATTTACACAAGCAGCCATTACCTGATGCGCCTGTTGACGTCGAGGCAATTTCTGGTGCGCTCATGTTGGTTCGCCGCGCCGCCATCGACGATGTTGGTCTTTGGGATGAGGCCTATTTCCTACATTGTGAAGATCTGGACTGGTGCATGCGCTTTCGGCAACGTGGTTGGCGCATCCTCTTCATACCGGATACGCCTGTCCTGCATCACAAGGGGCATTCCAGCAAAGCGCGACCCTTTTTTGTGGAATGGCATAAACATAAAGGAATGCAACGTTTTTATAATAAGTTTTTTCAACAACAATATCCTGGGCCGTTGATGTGGCTTGTAAATGTAGGCATTTGGTTTCGATTTGTATCTATATCAATCTACTACAGCGTTCATTTAGTGATCAATCGCTTAAATAATTTGTCTATCGCGACAAACCTATGGAAACGTGTATTTGATTTATCGTTAGCTATTACATTCTCAATCGTGTTGATACTACCCATCTGCATCGTCGCTTTAC
This sequence comes from Bordetella parapertussis, assembly GCA_945897365.1. Classification (GTDB taxonomy): domain Bacteria; phylum Pseudomonadota; class Gammaproteobacteria; order Burkholderiales; family Burkholderiaceae_B; genus Zwartia; species Zwartia parapertussis_A. The sequence continues at coordinate 150,929 of CAMDFD010000004.1, forward strand.
TGGTCCGCGTCACATCCAAAGGTCCCATCCTCTATTGGTCCGATCGCGTCGGTCAAAACAACACGCTTTTCCGTATGCCGAAGTTCCGAACGATGCGCATCGGAACGCCTGCTGTCGCGACACATCTACTACTAGACCCAACATCATATTTAACGCCGATAGGTTCTTTCTTACGCAAAAGTAGCCTAGACGAATTACCCCAGCTGTGGAGCATTTTAAAAGGTGACATGAGCTTTGTAGGGCCACGCCCTGCCTTATTCAATCAAGACGACTTGATCGCCTTGAGAACTCAAAATGGTGTCTGTGCATTATTACCAGGCCTAACGGGTTGGGCGCAAGTCAATGGGCGCGACGAGCTACCGATCCCCGAAAAAGTTGCCTTAGATACATATTATTTAAACAACCGAAGTTTTTGGCTCGATATACGAATTTTGTGGATGACGTTTTTGAAGGTTTTAAAACGAGAGGGGGTATCGCATTAATGAATATGACTATGTTTATGCATGTATACCCAGTCCACAATCCCTTCGCTCGGCGTATAGTCTGAGACGAGCTGAGCCAATACAGAGCGAATATGTTGCACGTCGTTCATCTCTAGCGCGGCGCTTAACTCTTTTAACTTGATTTCCAATTCTGGCCATAAGACAAACTCGTCTTGTGCACGCATAATTCTTGGATGGGAGGTCTGTAGTGGATTGTCCCCAATCAGTAATTCCTCAAACAGCTTCTCGCCGGGGCGAAGACCAGTAATTTCAATAGGTATATCTCCATCTGGATTGAGCGTATCTCTCACCGTCAGGCCAGACAGCTCAATCATCCTTCGCGCTAAATCCATAATTTTGACAGGCTGACCCATGTCTAATACAAACACATCACCACCTTGCGCCATGGCCCCCGCTTGAATCACCAGCTGCGCAGCTTCTGGGATGGTCATAAAATAGCGGGTGATCTCGGGATGCGTCAGTGTGATGGCCGTGCCCTCGCGAATTTGCTGACGAAATTTCGGGACAACCGAGCCCGATGAATCAAGCACATTCCCAAAACGAACCATAGAAAATTTAGTGATCGGATGCGTCGCAGCAATAGCTTGCAGCACCATTTCTGACAAACGTTTACTTGCACCCATGATATTTGTGGGACGTACAGCCTTGTCTGTGCTGATCAATACAAAATCCGAGACACCATAAGCCGCCGCAACCTGAGCGACACGCAGGGTCCCAAAAACGTTATTTTTGACTCCTTCGACAGGATTATGCTCAACTAAAGGTACGTGCTTATATGCGGCTGTATGAAAGACCGTATCAGGCTGCCATGCCGCCATAATCTCTTTAATACGAGCCTCATCTTGAACCGAAGCCAATAGCGGCACTAGGCTTATCTCAATATCGATGCGTCTGTCTTCGAGTTCCTGATGAATCGCATACAGACCAAACTCGTTTTGTTCAACCAGCAACAACTTTCGAGGTTTGAGTGCCAAGATTTGTCGACACAACTCACTTCCAATGGATCCCCCCGCACCTGTTACTAACACCACTTTGTCAGACACCGTTTGAGCAAGCAACACCTCATCAGGTGTAACAGACTCTCTGCCAAGTAAATCGTCAATGTCCAACTCTCTTAAATCAGCGACACTGACCCGCCCTTGGGCAAGGTCTGTCACGCTTGGTAAGGTTCGTACCGAGACCTGTACATCACGCATTTGACTTAGAATTTCATTTCTACGCTTGCGACCAATATTGGGAATGGCCAACAATACCGTTGTGACATGCAGTGTCGAAACTAAATTCACCAGTTCACTCGGACGGTAAATACGTTGCCCATTGAGCACGCGACCATGCACCCTACTGTCATCATCCAAAAAGCCAACGACTTGCATTTCATGGCTATTGGCCATCGCTGCAACAAGCTGACGCCCCGAACTACCCGCACCATAAACAAGAACCTTAGGTCTGGATACTTTTCTTAAAATATTTTGATACTGACCGCCCAACCATAACCGCGCAAACGAACGTGACGCCCCCACTAGTAAAAGCAGAAGGATTGGTTGAATAATGCCTAAGGTCCTAGGCACCTCAGGGAAACCTACCGCGGTAAAGAGCGTGGCATACAACAGACCATAGATCGTAACCGCACGTGCAACTGTGACAAGAGCAGGCAATCCGCTATAACGAAAAATTGCCCGATACAAACCCGACACGATAAAAACGGGTAAAGCGATGGCAATCGATGCTCCGGCTGCAAGTAACAAATTCCCTGTCAGCGCGACAAACTCACCTAGACGTAGGTAGTAAGCCAACCACACAGCCAATACGCAGAGACTTGCATCGACTAAAAGTGCGACGAAGCGTTTAACCATCCTAGGCAAACCAAGGATAGGGCCAACCAACCAAGGGAAAATCGTTTTCATTTGATCCTAATGCGATGAAACAGACTGCGTTTCAATTTTCATCTTACGAAATTTTATTCACGCTTATTTTCTAAAATCTCTCGGTATAGTCTTGCGTAGGCCTCACCCAATACCGGGCCAGAAAAATTCTTTTCATAGCGCTGTCGAGCTGCTTGACCAAAACCTTCTGCAGCCGATACATCCTCTAACAGGGTATTCATCGCACTCGCCAAATCAATGGGCGACTCAGGCGGCACCACTAAGCCTGTTTTTAAATGCTGATTCACAAAGGAAGTGCCAGTATTAATTTCACAGCTAATCATCGGCTTGCCATACATACTTGCTTCGACGAGAACCATCCCAAACGCTTCAGATCTCAAGTGTGAAGGTAACACTAAGGCTCTGCACGCTTTGAGCAAGGCAACTTTTCCTGCTTGACTGATTTGCCCCGCAAAAATCACGTTTGACAAACCTAAGCGTTTGGCCTGCGCCTGCAAAGCGGCGCCCTCAGGACCAGAGCCTGCAATGACTACCCGTCCCTTTGTATGTTTGCAAGCCTCCAACAGGATATGAAGTCCTTTGTAATATCTTAAGACCCCAACGAAAAATATGAAAGGCTCATCATCTTTTATTTCCAGACGGGAAAGAATGGTGCTGTCCGGTTCAATGTTGTAAGAGCTTTCTTCAATGCCGAGAGGAATTTGCCTAATCTTTGCAGTCAGGCTGCTTTGCGTCAGTACAGGGCTTGTTTTGGCGTACAGCGGCACATTTGAAACAATTGCATCCATACCTTTCAACGTTCGCCACATCAGTGGCTCATACAATGCCTTCAGTCTTTGCTGCCTGACGATGTCAGAGATATAGGTCAATACCGAAGGTTTTTTCGGTGCGACCTCATGCAACAAATCAGCAAAAGGCCAAGGAAAAAGGTAATGCACTACATCAGACTGCTCAACGAGGGAGCGAAAGATTGCAAATGACCGAGGATCCCCTAGGTCACAAGAGGCAGGAGCCGCCCAAGAGCGGCAACGCACGACCTTGGCTTCTGGGCGCAGAATGGTGCTTGGCTCAGGGTTGGGTGATAGGGTGAAAAGAGTATTTTCTACCCCATAGGGCTGCGTGCTGAGACAAATCTGTCGAATTGCCTCCTGGGTCCCTCCGGGAGGGTCCGGAAAATAAGTACGATACACGTGCAAGACTTTCATGATGCGCTACATATCCAATTTTGATCGTATCTAAAGTTTCTTATGCTTTACCAAGCACCTGCTCATACACTTTTAAAGTTTTCTCAGCACAAGTATCCCAAGTGAACATATTTGCACGAGCCAAGCCCTTTTGTACAAAATGATGCGCGAGCGCCTGATTGGTCGCCAAAGCTTGCATGGCCTCTGCAATTGAATGCACATTCGTTGGATCTAGTGTCCAAGCAGCATCTCCCGCGACTTCAGGCAAAGAAGATGTATTAGATGTAATCACAGGCGTTTGACTGGCAAAGCCTTCCAAAACAGGTAACCCGAAACCCTCTAACAATGAAGGGAATACCAGTGCAGTAGCGTGCTGCAGCAGTACACGCTTTTCAAAATCGTTGATATTTTGTAACCATCGGACAGGGCCATTTAGCTGACCTGTGTTGAGCTTGTTTACAAGCTCGTCACAACCCCATCCCTTACGACCCACAATCAGCAAAGGACATTGCGCTCGCAAAGCGGCCGGGAGCATTTCATGCGCGTGCACAATGCGCTCTATGTTCTTGCGAGGCTGAAGCGTACCGATAAAAATAAAAAATTGTTCAGGCAACGCATATTGACTCAAAACATGATCAGCCGCATTTCCAGACAACCTATCAAAATAACGCTCATCCACACCTAAGGGTGTCACCGTAATACGAGACTCAGGTATCCTAAAGTGTTTGGCTACCTCTTGTCTTGAAAACTCAGATATCGTGATGATGTGATCCGCCCATTGAGCAGAGGTGCGCCAAAGCCAATTTTTAAAAGCACGTAAATTTTGGCTGCCCCACTGTGGGTGAGACATCGGTATAGCATCCATGAGCGTTGCAACGACTGGGACACCTTTGAGTTTTGGCGTACAGTGATCTGTCGCATGAAATATATCAATGCTTTTGGCCAACAAACTGCTCCCTCTAAAAGGGAAACCAGTCAAGGCAGACAAAGCCGTTGAAACGCCGTAACGATCTAACCGAATAGCTGGACGATTCATAAATAAATCTGGTCCAGATTTTCCAAAAACGATCGGATTTAGATGAATGTTTTTGTTTTCTAGCTGACGAAAAATCTCTTGCGTGTAATAACCAATCCCATCAAGTTGATGATTTTCAAGACCACGTCCCCAGATTGTGGCGCCCATCCCAACTTTTATTTTTGACATTCAAGCATCCAAGCCAACGTTTCCTCTAACGTATAAACGGGCAAAGGACCCGTGCACTGCAGGAGCTTGTCTGTGCTTCCGCACAAGCGATGAACTTCGTTATCTCGAACGAAGACGGGATTGATATCTACGTGGAGAGTAAAGTTAGTCAATGTGGTGAGCGTATCCAGTACATGCTCAAGCGTAAAAGGTTTTCCCGAACAAACGTTATATACCTCACCTGACTCACCATTGTTGAGTAAACTCAAATACGTATCACACACCATCCGTACATCATTAAACTCTCGCTCAATATTTAAATTCCCGAGCTCGATCGATTTAGCACGTCTTGCGAAATGACTGATTAACTTGGGGATTAAAAAATGAGGTGCCTGCCCAGGTCCCGTGTAATTGAATGGACGCGTGATCACAATTGGCAAACGATCTACATAAGTGCGTGCCATCTGTTCCATCGCAAGCTTACTGGTTGCGTAGTGATTCATGGGGGCAGGCTCTTGTCGCTCACTAATTGGTGAGGCCTCACAATTGCCGTACACATTAGCACTGCTGGCAAGCAATACCTTTTTCAAAGGATTCTTAAGCTCAACCAACGCTGAAAGTAAATGCGTCGTTCCCACTACGTTCACGGCATAAAACGCTGCATCCTCTGCATGACCAACAAAACTGATTCCAGCCAGATGAACGACCGCATCGGGTTCAACGCCAGCCACCTGCTTTGCCACAGCGGCTTTGTCCGTCAAATCCGCATCCAATGCAATGATTTCATGCCCAGCAGCGATCGCCGCCTTTTGAAAAAAAAGGCCGGTAAAACCAGCCGATCCCGTTAATAAGATTTTCATTAAAATGAAAAACCAGCTTGGTTACGACGCACATCAGCCTCAACCATCATCTGGCAAAGTTGCTCCAGTGTCGTTTGAGGCTCCCAGCCCAACTTAGCTTTAGCATGCGCCGGATCACCAATCAGTAAATCAACTTCAGCCGGGCGATAAAATTTTGGAATAATCCTCATCACTGTTTTGCCTGAGGCCACATCAATCGCTGTTTCTGCCTCAGCACTGCCCTTAAAGTCTACAGTGATGCCTGCGCCTTTGAAGGCCATCTGCACAAAGTCTCGAACGGCTACAGTTCGGTTCGTCGCCAGGACATAGGTGTCCGGCGTATCGGCCTGGAGCATTCTCCACATACCTTCGACATACTCTTTTGCGAAACCCCAGTCCCGCTGAGCGTCAAGGTTACCGAGCTCAAGGCAGTCGAGCTTACCAAGCTTGATCTTAGCAACGCTGTCGGTAATCTTGCGGGTGACAAACTCACGACCACGAAGAGGGCTTTCATGGTTAAACAAAATACCACTACAACCAAAAATATCGTAACTTTCGCGATAGTTAATTGTCATCCAGTGCGCATAAAGCTTTGCCACGCCGTATGGACTGCGAGGATAAAAAGGCGTGTCTTCTTTTTGCGGAACAGCCTGAACCTTGCCAAACATCTCTGATGTGCTTGCTTGATAAAAGCGAATTTTAGGATTGACGAGACGAATAGCTTCCAACAAATTGAGAGCACCAATGCCCGTAATTTGAGCTGTAGTGCTGGGCTGGTCGAAAGAAACGCCCACAAAGCTTTGGGCTGCTAAGTTGTAAATTTCGACAGGCTCAACCTTTTGCACGAGAGCAATACTCGCACCTAAATCCGTCAAATCGTACTCAACTAAATGAAGATTTGGATGGTTTTGTATTCCTAGCTCTTCGATGCGCCAAAAATTAACGGAGCTTGTTCTGCGATAGGTTCCATAAACCCGACAGCCCTTTTCGAGAAGCAATTGCGCCAAATAGGCGCCGTCTTGACCGGTGATACCCGTAATAATGGTACTTTTCACTATTCGATATCTCTATATTGTTGGAAAGATATAGCGATTGTATTGGGTGATTGCTCAGTGCTGCTTTCCGTCCACCAATGAGTGACAGCTGAAAACGTTGCGCACTAAGTAATAACCCGTATACTTCAAGGCGTATTTTACCAATATCAAAGTCCCAATGCCCGACGCTGGCCACAAAATCGATTTAGATGCTGCATCACCTCCTGCACCTCCTGCCTCACAAAAGGAGTTGCTATTCGCCATGTCCGGCATCGCTGCCTCAGCGATTATCGTAGCCTTTGACGCCACCATCGTCAGCACCTCCTTACCCCAAGTCGTATCCGCTCTCGGCGGCATGGATCTTTATGCTTGGGCCGGCACGGGCTACTTTCTAGCCTCCGCAATTACCATCCTGATTTTCGGGCGCCTAGGTGATCTTTATGGTCGCAAGCCCTTAATGATCATTTCGATGGTGTTAGTGGTGCTCGGATCTGTATTGGGTGGACTCTCTCAGACTATGGAGCAACTGATTGCATTTCGGGTGCTTCAGGGAATCGGAGGGGGGATGATGATAGCGAGCACGTTTGCCGCTCCAGCAGACCTTTTCCCGGATCCACGTCGTCGGGTGCGTTGGATGTTGATGATTTCTTTGACCTTTGCCACGGCCAGTGGCTTAGGTCCCGTCTTGGGCGGGATCATTACCCAGTCGTTAGGGTGGCGAGCGGCGTTTTTTGTAACGCCAATAGCGGCTTTGATTGGAATTGTGACGACTTGGCGATATTTTCCTTGGATTAAACCGGTACGAAACACCAAATTGCGCTTTGATTGGGTGGGATCTTTGTTGCTGACGCTGGCTGTAGGCGCTCCTCTTGCGGGAGTCGAATTGCTGACGGGGCTGGGTGAGTCGACCTACCGGCTCTGGGGCATGGGTTTGATTGTGCTGGGGGTTGGGGCAGCTGCTCTGCTCGCACCTGTCGAAAGGCGAGCGCAAACACCTATATTTCCCCTTAGAGTACTCAGGACCTCAGAGTCACAATTAATTAATATGGCAGGGATACTGTCAGGTGCGGTGATGTTTATTTTGATTTTTTACATCCCACTACTGTTACAAGATGTCTTTGGCTATAGCCCCTCGCATGCGGGTTTATTAATGACGCCTTTAGTCGCAGGGACTTCCGTGGGTAGTATCATCAACGGGCACTTATTTCCTCGGCAAAACGAACCAGGTCGGTTGATGGTGTTTGGCAGCGGATTGCTCGCCCTAGGCTGTGTATTGACCTTGACGTTTTCTGCCTCCAGCTCTGGATGGTGGATTTTGTTGACGATGTCTTTGTGTGGGGTTGGGTTGGGGTTTTTGTTACCCAATTTCACTTTGTTTATGCAAATGTTGGCTGAGCAACGAGATGTCGGTGTCGCCTCTGCGCTCATCCAGACAACTCGTGCATTGGGGAGTGCGTTTGGCACGGCAATGGTCGGGATTGCGGTAGCAAGGATTTCGATCACTGTTGGGGTCAAGGCCGGGTTGGTTTGTTGTGTTGTGATGTCGCTGGTGATTGGTTGGGTATGCTCACGCATACACATGCGAAATTTTAGTAAATAGTGTCTACAACGATGGCTATTAGGAGCTTGAGTGAATATTCTGGTGATTGGCGCTGGCTATGTGGGTTTGGTGACGGCAACGTGCTTGGCAAACACAAGCAACAAGGTTGTTTGTGTCGATAATGATCCACGCAAGATCAAGATGCTGCTTGAGGGCGAGGTCCCTATTTACGAGCCGGGTTTAAAAGAACGCTTAAGCGAGGCTGTGGCGCAGAGCTATTTATCCTTTGCAGACGGGATTCGCAGTGGCTTGGACAAGCTCGGTGCGGGTGGTATTTCAACTGAACCTATTTTAATTTTTATTGCCGTCGGGACCCCTCAGGGCGAGGATGGTTCTGCCGATCTACGTTATGTCTTGGCTGCAGCCTCTGAAATTGGGCGTGAGATTAGCGCAGCAGCCATCGTCATCAACAAGTCCACCGTCCCTGTGGGTACGGGCGACTTGGTCAAGGGTGAGATTGCTTGGCAATTATTTCAGCGCAAACTATTTATAGACTTTGATGTCGCGAGTAATCCTGAGTTTCTCAAGGAAGGCGCAGCACTCGATGACTTTTTTAATCCTGACCGTGTGGTGATTGGCACTTCGAATGACAAAACGCGTGATCAGCTATTGGCACTCTATCGCCCCTTTGTGCGTGACGACAGCCAACTGCTGTCTGTAGGGATCAAGGAAGCCGAACTCATTAAGTACGCCTCGAACGGCATGCTCGCTGCGCGGATCTCGTTTATGAACGAGATGGCAACGTTGTGCGATCGTTTTGAGATTGATGTCGAGGCGGTCAAGCGTGGCGTAGGCTCAGATTCTCGCATTGGTCCTGCATTTTTAAACGCTGGAGCGGGCTATGGTGGCTCGTGCTTTCCCAAGGATGTGCAAGCACTCATCCGAATTGCGCAAAGCGTTGGCGTGGAGCCTTTGCTGCTAGAGGGCATCGAGGCGCGTAATAAAAAGCAAAAACAATATTTGTTTGAAATGCTCATGACTCGGATGGGCAAAAGCATTGTGGGTCGCCAGATCGCGGTTTGGGGCTTGGCGTTTAAACCCGGCACGGACGACATGCGTGAAGCCTCCTCGGTCAATTTGATTCGTGCGTTATGTGCGGCAGGTGCGCAAGTCGTCGCGCAAGATCCGGTTGCAGGCGAGGTGGCTGAGCAGATTTTTGCTGACTTGCTGCGCAGTGGTGATCTAGTCATTGTGAACGAAGCGCTTGAGGCTGCTCGGGGTGCGGATGCGCTAGTCGTGGTCACAGAGTGGCCGGAGTATCGAGCGATCGCTCCTGAACAGCTAAAATCAGTGATGGTCGGGAGTTTGGTACTGGACGGGCGCAACATGCTTGATGGACAGGCGTATAAGCAACATGGTTTTACTTATGCTGGAATTGGACGGCGCTAGAGAATGAAAACAATATTAGTCACAGGTGGTGCGGGCTTTTTAGGTAGTCATCTGTGTGATCGCTTGTTGGCCCAAGGACACCATGTCATTTGTCTGGACAGTTTTCTGACAGCTGGACGAGACAATCTGCGTCATCTCAAAGACGAGAGAAACTTTTCTCTGATTGAGCAGGATGTGATTCATCCGGTTGAGATTGAACACGTCGATGAGATTTATAACCTCGCCTGCCCTGCCTCTCCTGTGCATTATCAGCACGATCCGATTCATACGATGCAAACGAGTGTGATCGGTGCGTTGAATGTACTCGAGCTCGCTCGTCGGACAGGGGCACGGATTTTTCAAGCTTCGACGTCTGAGGTATATGGTGATCCTCATGTTCACCCACAGACAGAAGCATATCTCGGTAACGTCAATACGATCGGACCACGTGCATGCTATGACGAGGGTAAGCGTGCCTCTGAAACCCTGTTTTTTGATTATCACCGCTGCTATGGCGTGGAGATCAAAGTTGTCAGGATCTTTAACACCTATGGTCCGCGGATGGCGGCCAATGATGGTCGTGTCGTGAGCAACTTTATCGTGCAAGCGCTGCGTGGTGAGGATCTAACGATCTACGGTGATGGCTCTCAAACGCGTAGCTTTTGCTACGTAGATGACTTGGTGGAGGGGTTTATACGGTTGATGGGCTCTGAGGCCAGAGTGCTTGGGCCGGTCAATCTGGGTAATCCGGGTGAATTCACGATGCTGGAGCTAGCGACGCAGGTCTTGAGACTGACTGGGTCGACGAGCAAGTTGAGCTTTCAAGAGTTGCCGCAGGATGATCCTAAGCAGCGGCGCCCGGACATCACACGTGCGCGTGAGACGCTTGGGTGGGCACCGACTGTGGAGCTGGAGGCTGGTTTAGAGCGAACGATTGCGTATTTTCGAGAAAATTGACCGACTGTTTTAGTGGATAAAACCACGTTTGAATACAGCTACTTCAACGTGGCTCAGATGCACCAATAAAGCAAGCATGCGTGCACTTGCACCCAGGTACATTTCGACGACTTGCATCGGCCTTATATGAGAACCAGACACGGCCAAAATCGTAACCGTGATCACGGAGATTGCCAACGACAGGAAAATCTTCACACAAACGGACACCACCATCAGGCTCAATCACTCCAATCAAACGTCCAGCCTGACAAGTGTTTGGCAAATTGCCCCCTCCCAGAACATCTAGCCACGTTTGATGGCGCCTATGGCGCCGTGCGTTTATCTCAAGACGCTCTTCGATGTCAGGCTTACTACGCTCGGTGTAGTGATCAAAATATCGCTGGGCTTCATGAAGTAGGTGCGCAAAATCAGCTTGCCCAGGAGCCGAAAGATCATCGTCTTTAGGCATACCACGCAGTGGGGATAAAAAGTGAGCATCCACACGTATGTGATCTTTGACGTAGGCCATCAGCGGCAGCACTTCGTGCAAATTTCGATTTGAGACCACTGTATTAAGCAAAATCCCAAATGAGCGACCTGCTCGCAATTGCCGCGCCCTAACAAAATGCAGGCGAATGATAGAAGCATTCACAGAAGCAAACGCACCATTCATCCCATGGGTGCGATTATGAGACTGCTCCAAACCCTCCAAAGAAAACATGATTGTCAGGCGAACGCCAGGCATTCGCTCAAGCAGTGCCTCAACGGCACTTGCAATTAGCTGTGGCTGAGACCCATTGGTCGGAATAAACACATGCTGCAGAGGATTGTGATCAAAAAATGTGCCACAGACATCAACTAGATCACGTCTAAGGAATGGCTCTCCACCCGAGATCCAAAGGGTTTTTAACGTACCAAAACCAGTGGCAATGCTCTGATATTCTGAGAGCGTTAGCTGTGATATCTTTTGATTTAGGCTCGCATGGTAATAGCACATCGAGCAGCGATGATTGCAAACATTGGTCACGGTCAGAATCAACTCGCGTATTTCAAGCGTGTCTTCTACGATCTTGTTCACCAGACTAAAACGCTTGACCTTATCGATGACCACATCTTTGAGCCCTTGGCGCTTTAAGAGGCTTCGCCCATGCCTGATAAAAGGGCGGCAATGCCATTTGCTCTCAAAATAAGCAATATCTTTGAGCAGTTGTCCAATATCATTTCGAATTCGGGTGTATTCGGGAGATGGCCGACTATTATGATGAATAATCGTGGAGTTAGGTGTGTAAATAATCTGGTATCCGGCTTGCCCAAGCGACAAACCTAAGTCCTTGTCCTCTTCACACCGCAAAAACGTTTCATCAAATCCACCCACTGCCAGAAAAGCTTCCTTACGAACCAATAAGCACGTAGTCGGATACCAGGCCACTGGCTTTTCATGCGCAACCTCCGAATCCTCTAAATCGATTTCACCAAGAAATTCGATACCAATATGGGTAACCCGTCCCTCAGACAACTCAGTTTTCAAAAAAGCAGGGGCACAAAGTAGTTGGCCCTTCGGGCTGACGACTTTACAGCCAACTGCAGCAACGTTGGCTGAAGACTCAACCAAAAGACAAAGTGGTGATAGCCATCCAGCAGTCACCTCACAATCGTTGTCCAAAAATACCAATCGTTGGCCGGCTGCAGCTTTCGCTGCCAAGTTGCGCCCCGCACTGACTCCCAGATTTTCCGGGCTCATGATTAAGCGAAGGCAAGGATAGATTTTCTGCAACTGCTGCAAGCCTTGCACAATCTCTGACCCTGAGCCCATATCAACCACAACAATCTCATAGGGACCATCGGTATGCGCAACAATGCTCAAGATACAGTTTTGCGTCTGCTCCCACCGCATGAGGGACAACAAAACAATAGATACTGGAGGAACAGAGTTAGTCTGAGGCGGCTGACTCATAAGTCATCCCAAAAAAGGAGATTGCATTCCAAGACAGGTGCTAATGATTGCACTACTTTGATCAACTGTCTTCTAAATTTTATTTAGCTGCCAAGATACGAGACGGTTTGTGGCGAAAGCGGTATCAAACCCTTCGATATCGATCCTGGTTGAACCGACCAGTGCTCTGGATATCCAAAGTGATGATATTGAACTAAGGCCTGGCTTGTAGGATCATGTTGAAACTACTTACACAAATAGTCCGTACGTTCCACTCCATTGCGCAACGGCGAAGTCAGATCGCTGCTATACGTATCACCAATCAGGCGATTTTTAGGCAACAGGGTTTGTCTCAACCATGTCGTTGTCATGGCCACAAACTGCCCCAATTCGGTCAGCTTGACACAACCCTTTTCAATCACGATCGTCCCTGACTGCTGTTGCTCGGTCAGGCGAATATCGACGAGACGGTGTTCTTTCATGTACTCCTCTTTAAAAACCGTATCAAAGGCCGCAAGCTTGATCCCACCCCCGCGTTGTTGGAGTTTTTCCAAAATGTACATGGACAGCGAGCGATCAATGACCGTCGGCACGGAAATGGCAAAACCATAGCCCAGGAGCAGACAGATCACAAAGGTCTGTAGCTTTTCAAAGCCGGTAAAGCTTTTGAACCACTTGACCGTCAACGCCACGATGAGGGTCAACACTGCTGCCAGCACACCATCGGCAATCGCGCTGTAAAACACCACATCGACTTTGAAAAACCAGCTGTGTATAACGTAAATCGCCGATAGAGAGATCGCGAAGACCAGCATGAGGACTACGAATTTTAGATATTTCATGAGGCGCGCTTCACTTTGTATAACTAATCCGATCAATATAGTGACGATACTGCTGCGGTGACTCAGGCGTCCCACGTGCCACCCCGCTCAGCATCAATGCGACAAGGGTCAACGCACCGGTCTGCAGAAAAACAATCAACAAAATCCCGAGCGTGACAGAAAACCATCCCGGTGTCGCAAAGCCAATGATTTTCAATATCGTTGCGATGAGTCCTGCCATGATCGAAAGTGCAGTCACCACCGAACACACAATCCCCACGCGCACCAATACATCCTCAGCAAAGATCATCACAGCTCTGAATCCGTGCAATGCCAGTCCGGTGAAATTCATCTTGCTATTACCGGCGTAACGTCGGCCGCGATCAATCGGCTCGGCTTGAGTACGTAGTTTAGATAACAACACACAACCCGCGAGATGAGTCCAGAGCTCTTGCATCGAAGTGAGGCGTCGAACGGCCGCGGGCTTAAGCGCTACAAAATTACCAAAATTGATCGCGCGACCAGTCAGCAGTCGAAAGAGAAACTTGTAAAGCATATAAAACAATTTGAAATGTACGCTCTCCATCCGGCTCTTGCGCTGCGCGACGACGGCATCGATGTCATCGGACTCGAGTGGCGCGATCAGCTGCGGGATCGTGGTCGGCATATCCTCGCCATCCGAATCCATCACAACGGTGCGCAGGGCATTGGGAAAGTTTTCTGCGACGTAATGCAGGCCGATTGCAATCGCGCGCTGATGTCCGACGTTGCGGCGCAGGTGAATCACCGCACCCGGCAAACCGATCTCATCGAGATATTCGACATTGACAGGCTGCCTCAATGATCCATCATCGACCGCGACTACAAACACGGAGGTGCCGTATTGCGCGTACAGCTCGCGAAACAGCTGACCAGAGGCCTCTCGATCCTCGTACACAGGCATGACGATGACGAGGTCATAGTTTGTTGTGGTTGGAACTAACGAGGGTGTTTGACGGATGGTATTGGACATGAGGGTGTGAGGTGCTCGTTTAAGTGAGGTGCTTGTTTATTTACTCTGTTAATCATTCCATCGCTCTAGTTTATAGTGTCTTACTCGTATTCACCCCACAAAGCCTCACCCTCCTATGCGTCGAATAGATGTCTACGACCTGCTATTACTTGCCGCGATCTGGGGAGGCTCTTTTCTGTTTATCCGCCTATCGGTAGGCGATTTTGGACCGATCGCCCTTTCTGGAATGCGTACGCTCATTGCGGGCGCGGCTTTGCTGCCGGTACTGCTCTGGCGCAACAAGATCGCCATGCTCCGCGACTATTGGCGCTCAATCATCTTTGTGGGGCTTTTTAACTCGGCCTTACCGTTTATCTTTTTTAACTTCGCCACGATGACCTTGCCTGCGGGCACGATGTCGATTATCAACGCTCTCACGCCCCTCTGGGGTGCGGCGATCGCCTGGGTCTGGCTCAAGGACACACTGCCCCCGCTTCGTATGCTTGGGCTCATAGTGGGCTTTGCCGGCATCCTAGTGCTGGTCTGGGACAAACTTTCTTTGCACGACACAGCCTCGATCTATGCGGTGATTGCCGGGGTCGTCGCACCGATCTTTTATGGCATTGCGGCGAGTTACACCAAAAAATACTTGATGGATACCGATCCGATCGCAACCGCGGCAGGCTCGCTGATCGCCGCAGGAATCGTGCTGCTGCCCTTCACGCTCTATACGTGGCCCACAAAGCCCATCTCAATCACTGCCTGGGCGGCGTTAGTCGGTCTTGGCTTAGTCTGTACCGCGATTGCTTATGTGCTGTATTACCGACTCTTGATCCGAGTGGGACCACCTCGCGCCATGACCGTGACGTTTTTAATCCCAGTGTTTGGCGTGCTTTGGGGATGGCTGTTTTTGGGGGAAAGCATCACGCTGAGGATTTTGCTGGGTGGTGGGGTGATTTTGCTGGGTACGGCGTTGGCGACTGGGTTTGTAGGTGGGCGAAAGAAAGCCTAAGTACTATAGGTGTCAATAGGCTAGCAACATCTAGTTGCAAATCTTGTACTGTGGTGTTTACGTACGCAACTGTCCGAAGGTATTGAATCTGTGGTGGTATTGGCGCAGACTGAAGGGAGTCATTGTTTATCCAACAATTTATACCGCCCCTACACATGCCAATCATCAACACGCTTAAATATTCAGCTCAACTCGAAGAGGCAGGGATACCTCGCAAGCAAGCAGAGCTCCAAGCAATGGCATTAAGTGATGCGCTTGATCACTCAAGCGCTTGCTATGTGACTCAAACAGATCTTGCCAATGCGACTACAAAGTTAGAAAAAGCCATCCTTGAATCAACCATGGAGCTTAAATCTGACTGTCGAATTTTTAAATGGTGTTTCAGCATTATGTTGCCGGCAATCATCACACTACTACTGCCTGTCCTGTATAGCGCTTATCAGCAGTTGCTAGGTCAATAGCCCATCATGCCGCGTGTGCACCCTCATCTGCGCTGGAAGACTGGCAACGATATTTCTCTTTTAGAAAACGGCGTTCAGCTTTTCCCTGCGCTCTGCGCAGCCTTTGATGCCGCAACGACCAGCATCCATGTCGAAATGTATATTTTTCGTCTTGATCTTGCAGGAAAGCAGCTTATCCATCATTTGTCACTAGCCGCTCAACGCGGTCTCAAAGTCAGAGTGCTGATTGATGGTTATGGGAGTGCTGCCGAGGACGAGGCTATTGCGCGGATGCTTCACGATGCGGGTGCACACTGCAGAGTCTATCGACCTGAACCGAAACGTTTCACACTGAAATCTTTTGACTTCATGCGCCTACGCAGGTTGCACCGCAAGATTGTGGTGGTCGATGCTACGGTGGGTTTTGTGGGCGGGATCAATATTGAGGATGACTACTCGAGCGCCGATCCCGCTGTGCGCACGACGGACCCTCGCTACGACTATGCGGTGCGTGTGGTGGGTCCGATCGTGTCAGATCTGGTCGAGGCTTTGGATCTGCTGTGGTTGCGCACGCGTCATTGGCGACAAACTCCTCTGAAAAATGTACGCTCTAGGCTCAGATACTTTAAACGTCACAGAGTATCCTCTTACATCGTTTCTGCCTCTCCATCTACCTCTCCATCTACCTCTTCATCTCTCTCTTCATCTGCGTTTCCTTCTGCAACATCTCCTCCGGTTTTCTCTTCAACAACCGCCAACGTGCGCGCGGCATTTATCCTGCGCGATAACTTACGCTATCGACGTACAATCGAAAGAGCCTATCTGTTTTATATCGCGTCGGCTAAAACTGAAATCATCATCGCAAACGCATATTTCCTACCAGGCGGAAAACTACGCCACGCGCTGATCGACGCGGCAAAACGTGGCGTCAAGGTACGCCTCCTCTTGCAAGGAAAAATCGAATACCAAATGCAGTATCACGCGACACGTTGGATCTATGACTTGTTCTTGCGCGAGAACATTGAGATCTATGAGTATTTGCCAAGCTTTTTACACGCCAAGGTCGCCGTGATCGATGGCGTATCAATTGTGGGCTCATCCAATCTCGATCCTTTTAGCCTGCTGCTCGCAAGAGAGGCGAATGCACTGATTGACGATGCAGGCTTTACGGCACAATTACGTCAGTCACTAGAAAAAGCCTTGACACAAGGCAGCCGAATTGTCGAGCTCACACTCTATGGTCATCGTCCATTTCTTGGGCGCATTGCCGATGGGCTTTGTTATTTGCTGCTACGTATTGGCGTGACGCTATCTGGCAAAAGTAATCAGTACTAGCTAAGTCGTGAGCCGATCACATCTCATTATTTACACAGTAGTTTACTATTTTTTACGCCAAGGGTAGTCCAATGGACTATAATTAATTTATGTTGTTTGAGTGGGATGCATCTAAAAATGATGCTTGTTTTGTAACGCGTGGCTTTGACTTCGAGTTTGCTGGTCAAGTCCTTTTTGATCCATAGCGATTGATATCCCTAGACAATCGTCGAAGCTACGGTGAAGACAGATACCAAGTCATTGGAATGATCGACGGAAAGCTGTACGTTGTAGTGTTCACTCCCCGACGTGCATCACAGAGGATCATTTCAGCCCGAAAAGCGAATCAACGAGAGATTAAACGCTATGAAAACAGTAAAAATTAAAATTTCACCTCCTACCGCACATTCAGGCAGGGTGGGCCGAATAGACATCGCTCGCGTTAACGCTACAACAGAGGCAGAAATTCAAGCTCACATAACGAAAGACGAAAAAGAAGCCATGCTTGACGCAGCTAAATTTGCACGTCGCGTGCGCAAACGTCTAGGTCTCAGTCAAACCGAATTTTCCGCGCGAATCGAAGTTTCGGTTGAGACTATTAGAAACTGGGAACAGGGACGTCGTTACCCAACTGGCGCCGCGAAGACATTACTCAAAATTTTATATCGTGTTCCCGAAGCTTCACTTTCTGCATTGCACTGACCCGATACACTTAAGGCAACTCTAGCTCCGCCAAAATAGGCGAATGATCCGAAAGCTGTGACCAAGGACGACCTCTGAGCACGCGCGCGCTTCTGACCGCAAAGCCGCGCTGATAAATGCGATCCAGCCTCAGCATTGGAAACGCAGAAGGAAATGTCCTGGGCGGCGGCAACATACTTTGCTGACCTGGCATCATCAGTTGATTGCGACGCTCGAGTTGTCGTCCCATCACCCCTGCTCTGAGTTCGTCGAGACTTTCTCCGCGCCACACGCCACGCAAGTGATGCATGGACTCTTTGAGTCTAGGCGCGACCCCTTGCGTGCGCGGTGAGTTGGCAAACACCTCGTACACACCAAGCTGCTCGACAAAGAACGGCGCAAGCGTGTCTTTCCAATCATTAAAGTCGCCGGCAATCAGAATCGGGGCGCCCTCGGGCACCATGCGCTTAATCCGCTCGGCCATCACTTCGATTTGTCTTTTACGTCCACCCGCAAACAATCCAAGGTGCACGACAAAGCAGTGCACCTCCCGACCTTGTACCTCAATCACGCCATGCAGCAGGCCGCGTTGCTCGAGGCGATGATCCGAGATGTCCTGGTTTTCGTAGGTAAGGATGGGATAGCGCGAGAGCAGCGCGTTACCATGATCTGATTTGCTACGGATGGCATTACAGCCGTACGCACATTCCATATGCAGAGCGGCCGCCAGCGACTCGTGCTGCGCGTGCAGGCGCAAATATTTATCATTGCGACCCTGCACTTCTTGCAAAAACATCACGTCGGGGCGCAGTCCATGCAGGCCGAGTCGCAGCTCCCCCACCGAGTCGCGTCCCGCGAGGGAGCGACCTTTGTGGATGTTGTAGCTTACGACACGAAGCAGGGACATTTAACCCTGTTTGACTTCAGGCTGACGCAAACGGATGTGTAATTCACGCAACTGCTTTTCATCCACAGGCGAGGGCGCTTGTGTGAGCAAGCACTGTGCACGCTGCGTCTTGGGGAAGGCAATCACATCACGAATCGACTCGGCACCGGTCATCATGGTGACAATACGATCCAGACCGAAGGCGATACCCCCGTGCGGAGGCGCGCCGTACTGCAACGCGTCGAGCAAGAAACCAAACTTAAGCTGTGCTTCTTCAGCGTCGATTTTGAGAGCACGGAACACCTTGCTCTGGACTTCTTCGCGGTGAATACGCACGGAGCCACCGCCGATCTCCCAGCCGTTGAGCACCATGTCGTAGGCTTTGGCGATTGCCTTGGACGGGTCAGTGGTGAGGAGATCTTCGTGACCGTCTTTTGGACTGGTAAAGGGATGGTGAGCGGCGACGTAGCGATCAGCTTCTTCGTCGTATTCAAACATTGGAAAGTCCACGACCCACAGTGGCTTCCAGACGCTTTCAAACAACCCGTTGGCTTTGCCAAACTCGCTGTGGCCAATTTTGACGCGCAAGGCGCCAATAGCATCGTTGACGACTTTGGTACGATCCGCGCCAAAGAAAATCAAATCACCATTTTGTGCGCCTGTGCGTTTGACCATCTCGGCCAAGGCGACATCGTGGATATTTTTGACAATCGGAGACTGCAAACCATCGCGGCCGGCGGTGATGTCGTTGACCTTGATCCAGGCCAAACCTTTTGCACCGTAGATGGCGACAAACTTGGTGTAGTTGTCAATTTCGCTACGCGAAATTGCACCGCCACCAGGGATACGCAAAGCAACCACTCGGCTGCCTTCGGTGGTCGCGGCTTGTGCAAACACTTTAAAGTCCACGTCCTGCATCACATCCGTCAGATCGGTGAACTCAAGCTTGACGCGCAGGTCGGGCTTGTCCGAACCATAGAGACGCATGGCTTCGCTGTAGGCCATGATCGGAAAAGTTGCATCGAGCTCGACATTTTGTACAGCTTTAAAGACATGACGAATCATTTCTTCAAAAATCGCACGGATCTCGGTCTCATTCAAAAACGATGTTTCGCAATCGATCTGGGTAAATTCAGGCTGACGATCAGCACGAAGATCTTCGTCGCGGAAACACTTTGTGATCTGGTAGTAACGATCAAAACCGGACACCATCAACATCTGTTTAAAGAGCTGGGGCGACTGGGGCAAGGCAAAGAACTCGCCCGCGTTAACGCGCGAGGGCACGAGATAGTCACGCGCACCTTCGGGTGTGCTCTTGGTGAGCATCGGTGTTTCGATATCGATAAAACCCAGTTGGTCGAGGAACTTGCGCACCTCGATCGAGACGCGATAGCGCAACATCATGTTGCGTTGCATTTGACCGCGACGCAAATCCAACACGCGATGCGTTAAACGCGTCGTCTCGGAGAGATTTTCATCATCGAGCTGGAACGGTGGCGTGACCGACGGATTGAGAATCTCGACTTCGCGACACAGGATCTCGATTTCGCCTGAGGCCAGATCAGAATTGCTCGTGCCCGCGGGACGTTCGCGTACCAGACCGGTGATACGAATACAAAACTCGTTACGCAGGCGCTCGGCCGTGGCAAAGCCCTCAGCATTGTCAGGATCAAACACGATCTGGGCCAGACCCGCGCGGTCGCGCAGATCAATAAAAATCACGCCACCGTGATCGCGGCGGCGATGCACCCAACCAAATAGGGTGACGGTTTGACCAAGGTGGTCACGACAAACCTGACCGGTGTAGCAGGTACGCATGCAAACTCCAAAAGATCGTACAAATAGATCTGACAAAAATTAATCGGTAAATTCGTTAAAACCGTGACAACATGACAACTTAGATATTACTCATTTGGCGGCCAAGGCTTTTTTTTTGCAGCCGCTGTGTTTGGTGCTGGCGCCACGACACCCATCGAAACAATGTATTTCAAGGCGGCATCGACCGACATCTCCAAGGGCTGAACCTCGCTGCGCGGCATCATCAGAAAAAAACCTGAGGTCGGGTTGGGCGTCGTAGGTATGTAAATACTCACATGCTCGCCGGGGAGCAAGCTTGCAACCTCTCCGCTCGGCGCCCCCGTCAACAAACCAATGGTCCAGCAACCCTGACGCGGATACTGCACCAGCACAGCTTGGCGGAAAGCCTGCCCGTTTGGCGCAAGCAGCGTGTCGCTGACTTGCTTGACCGAGTTGTAGATCGAGCGCACGAGAGGAATACGACCGAGAATGTTTTCCCAGAGCTGGACAATCCCGCGACCCAGAAAATTAGCCGCGAGGATGCCCGTGACGAGAACAACCGCGATCACAACGGCGACTCTAAAGCCTGGAATATCGCGCCCAAAGAGCGCCTGGGGTGACAAAAATGCCGGCACTACACTTTCGAGCGTGCTGACCGCAAGGCCCAACACCCAAAGAGTGATGACCAACGGCACCCAAATCAGCAAACCTGTAATGAAGTACTTTTTAAAGGATCGCATAATGAGGGTGGGCTTTAAGTAAACGCTGACGTGTGGTTTTCAACGGCCTCAAGCCGCCGAACCACCCGCAGCAGGCTTGCTCGGCGAGGACGTCGGGCTTGAAGGGGTTGTGGAACTTGAGGCGCCAGAAGTGCTGGTGGAGGTGCTGGAAGCCGTCGTTGAAGCAGGTGCAGCCGCAGAGCCATTAGAAGTGCTCGATGCGCCCGCTGCGCTCTCCGAACCCGTCGAAGCAGATGACGCAGCACCATCGGTCGCCGTCGCAGCGGGTGAGGGCTCGCTTGTCTTTGCGCTGCCCTTGTCACCGCCGCCGTTATTACGAAAATCAGTGACATACCAGCCGGAGCCTTTAAGCTGAAAGCCCGCGGCGGTGACCTGTTTGGCGTAGGTCTCCTGATGGCATTCGGGGCAGACCGTTAAGGGCTTGTCTGAAATCTTTTGCAGCGCGTCTTGGGCATGACCACAAGCGGTGCATTTATAAGCGTAGATAGGCACGATGAAACTCTTGGACGCGAAAACGATGGAAAGCTTTGTATTTTAACGGCTTTTCAGCCGAAACCCTCAGTAAATACGTCGCTAACTCTGTTTTCACGCCCGCTTCATCGTGCAATCCTGCCTTTTAGAGGCCGAGCGATGACAAATCAGGGCGTTTCAAGTGCCACTGCGTCGCCGCCTGGAAAGCCATTCCGATCGTCACCAAGGTACCATCGTCAAATGGCTTGCCCAGCAACTGTGCGCCCAGCGGCATGCCGTTATCAGCAAAACCAGCCGGCAAGGACATCCCCGAGCAGCCCATGTAATTACCGGCACGAGTAAAGGCGGCCATCGGCGTCTTGGACTCGTCCACCTCGGTCAGTGAGCACGCACCAATGGGTGCGCTTGGCGACAACAATGCATCAACATTGCTCATCCAGTCGGACCAGGCCGCAATCGTCTGGCGGTGATGCGCGATCGCGTCGATATAGTCAGCGCCGGAAATTTTTCGACCAGACTGCACGCGCTTGCGCACAAACTCACCAAACGGACGCTCAGCATCATCGATATAGGCACGATGGATCGCATAGGCCTCGGAGGCAATAATCTGCCCGTTGCGCAACATCATGTCGTTGAAATCAAACGGGAAGGGCTTTTCAATCACTTGAGCACCCAAGTCGACCAGCACGCGACGCGTGTCATCGAGCATCTTGACCACATCCTGACCCAAGGCAATTGGATAGTGCTCAGGCGGAAACATCGCGATACGGAAACCCGCCAACGGCTTGGGACCTGCCGCAGGTGCTTTCCAGTGAAACATTGGACGGTTGCAGCTGGTGGGATCGAGTGGGTCCTCACCCGCCATCAAAGCGGTCAAGATCGCTGAGTCCTGCACATCGCGCGTCATCGGACCAATCGAATCCAGGGTCCCGGACAAGGCCAGCGCGCCATGCAAGCTAATCAGACCACGGGTGGTTTTCTGACCGGTGATACCATTGAGTGCGGCGGGAATACGGACCGAACCGCCCGTATCCGAACCGAGCGCAGCGGGTGCAAGAGCCGCGGCAACCGCCACGCCTGAACCGCTCGAAGAACCACCCGGCACGCGCTGTGTCTTGAGGTCCCAGGGATTCCAGGGCGTGCCCATCACCGGGTTGGTACCCCAACCACCAAAGGCAAACTCGACCATGTGAACCTTACCCAAAGTCACCATGCCGGCGCGCATCAGGCGCTCGACAGCTGTACATGTCGTGGGGCTGCGACGATTAATCCAGTCCTGAGAGCCCCCCGTCGTGATTTGTCCCTCGATTTCACATAAATCCTTGACCGCCAGGGGCAAACCATCGACTGGGCTCAAGGTGTAGCCCGCAGCACGACGCAAGTCCGCAGCACGCGCTTGCTGTAGCGCGCTTTCTTCGTTCACGCTCACGTAGGCATGAAGCTTGCCGTTGGCTTTTTGAATGCGGGTCAAGTACTCCCGTGTAATGTCTTCCGAGCTGTATTTTTTTTGCTGCAGACCCTGGGCCAGCTGGGTGAGGGATGAAAAAGCGAGATCGGACATAGTGCCTCCGTAAAATGGCTGGTCGTCGATTGTGATTAAAAGGTCATGCTTAAGATTCTGTACCTAGATAGGTGTTTTGTAATCAGATATTTTGTAAAAGAATCAGTCTGGCCGCTTTTTCCGCGATCATCATCGTGGGCGAATTGGTGTTGCCAGAAGTGATCGTTGGCATGATCGAGGCATCCGCCACACGAATCCCGGTTAATCCGTGAACGCGCAACGCATCGTCCACAACCGCCATCGCATCGTGACCCATTTTGCACGTCCCAACCGGATGAAAAATCGTGGTGCCAATATCGCCCGCGGCTTGGGCAAGCGCCTCTTCTGTATCCTGCGCACCGTGCGCATCGAAGGTGATGCCGGGTTTAATTTCCACAGGTTTGAACCGGGCCAATGCCGACTGTCCGACAATGCGACGCGTTAGCCTAATGCTATCTGCTGCGACATGTCGATCCTCCGCCGTTGATAAATAGTTACAAAGAATTTCAGGTGCCTGTGCCGTATCAGGCGACACAATATTGACATGGCCTCGACTGGTCGGACGCACGTTACAGATCGATGCGGTAAACGCAGGAAAATCATGCAGCGGCTCGCCGAAACGCTCGAGCGACAACGGCTGGACGTGGTACTCGACGTTGGCACGCGACTGCTCAGGCCCAGACTTGGCAAATACACCTAGCTGCGAGGGTGCCATACTCATCGGACCGCGACGCGTCAACAGATACTCCAATCCAATCCGCGCCTTGCCGAGCCAAGAGTTGGCCAAGGTGTTGAGCGTACGCGCGCCCTCAATGCGATAAATCATGCGCAACTGAAGATGATCCTGCAAGTTTTGACCGATGCCAGGCAAGTCATGCACTAGCGGGACACCCAAAGGACCCAACACCTTTGCAGGACCAAGGCCCGAGGCTTGCAAAATTTGTGGCGTACCAATCGCACCGGCCGCCATCACGACCTCGCGATGCGATTGGGCAACATGAACCTCGCCCTCACGGATGAATTCGACGCCCGTCACGCGCTTGCCTTGCATGGACAAACGTGTGGTGCGTGCGCCCGTCAGTACGGTCAAATTGCGACGGTGTTTGATCGGCCGCAAAAAAGCCTTGGACGTATTCCAGCGAAAACCGGCGCGTTGATTCACCTCGAAATAGCTACTGCCCTCGTTGTCACCGCGATTGAAATCTGGTGTTGGTGCGATCCCGGCCTGGGCAGCCGCATCCCGAAACGCATCGAGGATCTCCCAGGACAAGCGAGCGGGCTCAACGCGCCACTCGCCACCGGCGCCATGAAAAGGGCTCGCGCCGGCGTGATGGTCTTCCATGCCTTTAAACAAAGGCAAAACATCGTCCCAACCCCAACCCGTATTGCCAAGCGCCGCCCAACCGTCGTAGTCCGCGCTCTGACCACGCATATAAATCATGCCGTTAATCGAAGAGCAACCTCCCAACACACGACCGCGTGGATAACCGAGCTCACGCCCATTGAGCCCGGGATCGGCTTTGGTGCGATAACACCAGTCCGTGCGAGGATTACCGATGCAGTACAAATACCCGACGGGGATATGAATCCAGTGCCAGTTGTCCGGCCCGCCCGCTTCGAGTAACAACACACGATTATTTGGATCCGCAGAAAGGCGATTCGCTAATAGACACCCAGCAGACCCTGCGCCAACGATGACGTAGTCAAACTCAAGAAGATGTGTTGTTGTGCTCATCGAATACCAAAAACCGAATCGAGATAAATATGGCACAGCGTCTCCATGCCGCATTGATCTTTTACATCAAAGCGCGCTGCAATGGGGCTGTCAACGTCCCAAACTCCGATCAAACGACCCTGGTGAACCAGCGGCACCACGATTTCTGAACGCGAAGCCGCATCACAAGCGATATGCCCGGGAAAAGCATGCACATCTGGAACCAGCTGCGTGCGACGCGTAGTCGCTGCGGCACCGCACACACCACGCTCGAGCTGGATACGTAAACAAGCCGGCTTTCCCTGAAACGGTCCAAGCACAAGCTCGGTGCCATCAAAAAAATAAAACCCTGCCCAATTGAGGTCTGGCAGGGCGTGCATGACTAACGCAGATAAATTTGCGGCATTGGCGATCCGGTCCGACTCCCCCTCCACCAACACCCGCGCCTGTTGGGCAAGCTGCTGATATTGCTCGTTTTTAGACAAATGCGTAAGAGAGGGGGCATCGAACATGGTCGTTTCGCTAAAAGAGGAATCGTATGCCGATTTTAGCCAGCTTGAATCTCTAGACAGGGATGAGGCCTCACGCCATAATGTGGAACACTAGCTCATATATTGAACTGTGATCATTGAAACCGCCCCTCATGAATACCGCCTCACCCGCCAATAAATCAGGCACCCAAGTGGTTCAACGCGTCGCCGCCCTCATGCGTGGTGTGTCCGCCCGCAATCGCGTTGGTGCCCGACTCATCGATCTCTGCACGGAAATCAACATCGAGCGCCCGACTGCGCACAGGATCTTGCAAGGTTTGGTGTCCGAAGGATTGATCCGTCAGGACGAGTCCACAAAGCGGTATTTCCTGGGTAATGTGATCTACGAGATGGGCTTAGCCGCCAGTCCTCGCACCAATATGCGCGATCTTTGTCACTCCCACTTACAACAAATCGCGCAATCCACGGGCGATACCGTCTTTTTGACCATCCGCGCGGGGTTTGACGGTGTATGCATCGATCGCGCCGAGGGTGCGTTTCCAATCAAGGTCTTTGTCCTCGAGGTCGGACGTCGTCGCCCCATCAATATTGGTGGCGGTGCCATTGCGATCCTGAGCTTTCTGGATGACAACGAGATCGAGCGCATTCTCAAAATCAACAAAGACCGTAGCGTGGAAAAGTTCGCCAATTATTCCGAGGCCGAGGTCCGCAAAAACATCGTGCGCGCGCGCGGCCGCGGCTACGTCGTCAGCGACGTCGTCGAGTTGCCCGGCGTACGCACCATCGCCGTCCCCATCTTCGACAAAAACAACCATCCCGTCGCCGCGATCAGTGTTTCAACCTTGAGCACCCGCTTGGACAAAGATCGCACAGAACTGGTCCTTGATTGCCTCAACAAAGCCATCGCACAGATTCAACCAAACTTGTTAAATATTGAAACAGAGAATTAAATGCGATAGGTGAGACAAAGCTGCTTCGCCTAAAATGTAAGGCACGACTACCTGATTATTAGGGTGTTAGCCTTTGCCACAATTTATTGATCTATATGCTTTGGAAAAAGCCATCGCTCGCGTGGATGAAGGGCTCACTCGATATCTATCTGCTCCTGGCGATCTGCAATTGCAGGATGGATTGATGCTTCGCCTAGCAGGCGTTTATGAACTGATTGAACATGCGATTAACCAAGGTCTGACTACAACGACAAATCAAGACTGGCTTGTCTTTCACGAAATGTATCGCAATACAAAACAATCCTATGACGATGCTGCAGCTGCTGAAGCTTTAAAAGAAATTCCAAATTTTTTACGCGAAGCTCACGCATTAGTCAGCGAACTGTCATCGCCTTTAAAGACATAGCCTCAATCAAGACCGCTCACCCAACCAACTCAATACCCCTTTCGCCGTCGCATGCCCCGACGCCATAACGCCGTTTAACAAGTAACCCCCTGTAGGCGCCTCCCAATCCAGCATCTCACCCGCACAAAACACACCTGACAAGTTTTTCAACATGCTGTGTGCGGTCAGCCCCTCGAACTGGACACCGCCCGCCGTGCTGATGGCCTCATCAATTGGACGACACGCACTCAACACGATTGGCAGATTTTTAATGCCGTACGCGAGCTTTTGTGGGTCGTTAAAGACCTCGACGGACAGACGCTCACGCAAGAGCGCCGCACGCACACCCTGCAAGCCAAGTCGCGTGCGCAAATGCGAAGACATTGAACGCGTGCCGCGTGCGCGCGACACTTCGTCCAATACGCGCTGAGGACTATGGTCTGGCAACAAGTCCAACAACAAGGTTGCCTTGCCGCGCGTCAAAATCCGATCGCGTAACGCGGCCGACAAGGCATAAATCGCGCCACCCTCAAGTCCGTGCTGCGTCACCATACATTCACCACGCAAAGGTGCAGCCTTGCTGCCCTCAATGCGAAACTGCGCAGGCTTAATCGGCTCGCCCGCACACTTTTCCAGAAAATGCGTGGACCACTTTGTCTCAAAACCACCATTGCTCGGCAACAAGGGGCTCAACGGTACGCCCCGCTCTTTGAGCCAGGGCCACCAAGCACCATCGGAGCCAAGCCTGGACCAGCTCCCACCCCCAAGCGCCAAAACCGTGGCATCAGGCGCGATCGTGATCTCGCCCTTAGGTGTATCGAATCGCAACTGCTGCGTATCATCCCAACCTAACCAACGATGACGCATCAAGAAGTGCACGCCCTCGACCCGCAAACGATGCATCCACGCACGCAATAAAGGCGCGGCCTTCATTTCATGGGGAAACACACGCCCCGACGAACCCACAAAGGTCTCGATCCCGAGTGCCTGCACCCACGCACGCAAGGCCTCAGCATCAAACTGCTCAAGCATGCGTCCCATTTCCGGCGCACGGGCACCATAGCGGGTAACAAATTGATCAGAGGGTTCGGAGTGGGTGATGTTGAGCCCACCCCGTCCCGCCATCAGGAACTTGCGGCCTACCGAAGGCTTTGCCTCATAGACCCGCACTGTCATGCCCTCTCGAACCAGCGTTTCCGCAGCCATTAAACCTGCGGGACCTGCTCCGATGACGGCAATGACAAAACTCTTTTTTGACATTACTTTTTAGCCGCAGACACGATGACTTCAACCAGCAAGTCAGGCGCCGCCAATTTGACCTCGCCTGTCGCACGCGTTGGCAATGCATTTTTAGGCGCCCACTCGGCCCACACTGAATTCATGCCTTCAAAGTCCTTGGTGATGTCTTTCAACCAAATCTGTACAGTCAGCAGGTGATGTTTGTCTGTCCCAGCGCTCGCCAGATGACCATCAATTTTTGCAAACACGTCGCGCGTCTGCGCCACAACGTCACCTTTAACACTCGAAGTAATGCCTGCGACATACACGGTGTCACCATGCACCACAACACGGCTCAAACGCTCGTTAGAGTCAATGCGAGTAATTACACCCATGTTTATTCTCCTGATTAATTAAAAATAAAGACAAAGTAAAAGCTAAAAGTCAGTGTAGCTGTAATATTTACGCAAAGATAAAACCGAGACAACAATGCGCCCCAACGATCCTGCCCGACTTGCCAAACTCCTCAATCCTCAATCCGTCGCCGTCATCGGCGCCTCCGACGATCCCTCACGGATTGGCGGCAGACCCATCGCCTTCATGCGCGGGCAGGGCTATCAGGGTAAGATTTTTCCCGTCAATCCAAACCGAACGACCGTGCAAGGTCTCACGGCCTACCCCAATGTCGCAGCGTTACCCGAAACGCCCGATGTCGCCATCGTGATTGTCCCGGCCTCGTCGGCACTCGAGTCAGTCACCGCACTCGCGGAGCGCGGTTGCGCAGCGGCTATTTTATTTACTGCTGGTTTTGCTGAAATCGGTCCAGAGGGCGCACTTGAACAGCAAAAATTAGTCGACGCCGCGCACAAGCACGGCATGCGCCTGATTGGTCCCAACTCGCTTGGTGTCATCAATCCGTGCAATCATTTTTATGGCACGTTTGCAACGGGCTGTGAGTTGGCCTTTCCCAAAGCGGGTAGCGTGGCAATCATTAGTCAATCTGGTGCGTATGGTGCCCATTTGATGGCCGTATCAACTGCCAACGATATCGGTCTATCAGCCGTGATCTTGACCGGCAACGAAGCCGATCTGACCGTCGGCGATATGCTGCAAATGGTTGTCGAGGATCCCGCCACCAAAGTCATCATGCTTTACTCCGAAGGGATCAGAGAGTCTGCGGGCTTGCTCGCGGGCCTCGAGGCCGCGCGTCGCGCAAGCAAACCCGTGTTGATGATGAAAGTCGGTCGCAGCGCCGTGGGCAGTGCAGCTGCCCAGTCACATACTGCCTCGATCGCAGGGGACGATCGTGTCACAGACGCAGTGTTGAAGGAGTTTGGCGTTGTCCGGGTGCAAACGACCGAGCAAATGCTCGACATCGCCCGTCTCGCGACACGGGGCATTTACCCGGCCAACAATACACTCGGCGTCATTACCGTCAGCGGCGGTGCAGGGGTGATCATCTCGGATGCAGCAGATGCCCTTGGCTTACCCATGCCTGAAATGCCTCAGGACTCCCAAGAGCGTTTACTCAAACTGCTGCCTTTTGCCGCCCCCCGCAACCCCGTCGATGTCACGGCACAATTTCTGAATGAAATGTCGTTGATCAGCACCTTTACCAATACGCTGATCGCCGAAGGCAAGTACACCTCTATCCTTGGGTTCTTTACCTACACGGGCGGTGCAGCGAGTGTCGCACCGCGCCTGCGTGAACAACTCAAGATCGCACGCAGCAAACATCCCGACTGTATCTTTGTGTTGTCGCTGATGGCCTCTCGCGAACAGATTCGCGAATACGAAAGTGATGGCTTTATTGTGTTTGAAGACCCTTCGCGTGCCGTCGTGGCGATCGAAGCCATGGGACAGTTTGGTCGTGCCTTTGCTCAACGACCTAGTCTACCCGCACCCAAATTGACGCCCATCACTTTACCCTCTCACAATCCCTCGGAGGCGCAAGCCAAACAACTACTCATGCATGCTGGCATCGCCTCCGCCCCCGAAGAGGTTTGCGTTGAAACCGAAGCTGCTGTGATTACTGCAAAAAAGATCGGCTTTCCTGTTGTCATGAAAATCGTCTCGCCCGACATCCTGCACAAATCAGAAATCGGCGGTGTCCTGCTCAACATCAATGATGAAGCAGGAGTGCGTGAGGGTTTTGCTCTGTTGATACAGCGTGGCAAAACCGCTGCGCCCCACGCACGACTGGATGGTGTGCTTGTCGCCAAACAACTCAATGGCGGCGTCGAATGCATCCTGGGCATTCATCAAGACCCCGTATTCGGTCCGGTTGCGATGTTTGGGCTTGGTGGGATTTTTGTTGAAATCCTTCAAGACGTCGTGCTGCATCGCTGTCCTTTTGGACCCGATGTCGCCGAGAAAATGATTCGCTCGATCAAAGGCGCACCTTTATTGTTAGGTGCGCGTAGACGTCCCGTGGCAGATATCAAAGCACTCGCCAAGATGCTCTCGCAACTCTCTGCCTTTGCAGTGGCTGCAGGCCCGCGTTTGCAGTCGATCGACCTCAACCCTGTCCTCGCGATGCCGCAAGGCCAGGGTGCTTATGCCGTTGATGCCGTGATTGAAGTAAAAGAATAAGGCTTACTTCGCCTTAGGCACTTTACCCGTCATCGGCGGCATCAAAAAGTCAAAATCGACACCTTTGTCTGCCTGGGTGACGGTCTCGAGGAACAGCTTGCGATAGCCACGCTGTGCGGTCGGGATCACGACAGGCTTGGCCGCGCGTCGCTTAGCGAGCTCTTCGTCGCTGACCAGCAACGCCAGCTCACGATTTGCAACACTCAATCGGATACGGTCACCGTTTTGCACATACGCCAAAGGTCCGCCAATCGCAGACTCCGGAGTCACGTGCAACACGATTGTGCCAAAGGCCGTGCCGCTCATGCGACCATCGGAGATCCGCACGATGTCCTTGACGCCTGCCTTGGCCAGCTTTTTAGGGATCGGCATATAACCCGCCTCGGGCATCGTCGCCCCCTTGGGACCAATATGCTTGAGTACCAAAATATCCTCTGCGGTCACATCCAGATCCAGCAAGTCAATTCGGTTTGCCATGTCTTCGAGGTTTTCAAACACCACTGCACGACCCTCGTGTTCCATCAGTTTGGGATCTGCCGCCGACTGCTTGATAATCGCTCCGCCTGGCGCGAGATTGCCCTGCAACACCGCGATACCACCTTGTGGGTAGATGGGATTGCTCGCGGTACGCACCACGTCTTGTTTGAAACCAGGACCTGCGGCTTCGATTTCCTCACCAAGCGTGCGCCCGGTCACAGTCATCGCATCCAGGTGTAGCAACGGCTTGAGCTCACGCAACAAGGTTGCCATGCCGCCTGCATGATGGAAGTCTTCCATGTAGTGCTGACCCGAGGGCTTGAGATCCAGCAGCACGGGCGTGTCACGACCCATGCGATCAAGTGCCTTAAGATCCATTTCCAAGCCCATCCGACCAGCAATCGCGGTCAAATGGATGATGGCATTGGTTGAGCCACCAATCGCAAGCAACACGCGCATGGCGTTCTCAAATGCTTTCTCCGTCAGGACCTTGTCGATCGTTAAACGCTTACGTGCGATTTCGACCGCCAGCGCACCGCTGTGCTCTGCGACGCGAATGCGATCAGCTGTGACGGCCGGAGGCGATGCACCGCCCGGAACGGTCATGCCAAGGGCCTCTGCGATACAGGCCATGGTACTGGCAGTCCCCATGACTGAACAGGTCCCCACGCTAGCCACCAGCTGACTATTCACATCCGCGATTTCTTCGGCGTCGATTTCCTCTGCGCGGAACTTACCCCAATAACGTCGGCAATCCGTACAGGCACCGACGCGCTCACTACGATGCGAACCGGTCAGCATCGAACCCGTGATTAACTGCACTGCGGGCAGACCTGCCGAGGCTGCACCCATCAACTGCGCAGGGACTGTTTTGTCACAGCCACCAATTAACACCACGGCATCCATCGGCTGAGCACGCAACAACTCCTCGGTGTCCATCGACATCAGGTTGCGCAAATACATACTGGTGGGATTGGAAAAGCTCTCGTGAATCGAGATCGTCGGAAAATCCATCGGCAGACCACCGGCTAGCATGATGCCGCGCTTGACGGCTTCGATCAGCTGGGGCGCATTGCCATGACAGGGGTTGTACGCGCTCCCCGTGTTGGTGATGCCAACGACGGGCCGCTCAAGTGCTGAGTCGGTATAGCCAGCACCCTTAATGAACGCTTTACGCAAAAACAAAGAAAAGCCACGGTCGCCATAGTTCGCCAGGCCTTTGGACATTCCTTCGCTACTCGCGGCGGGATTAAGCGAATGGCCTTTGTTTTCTTTGTTTTTGTCGTCTGACATGGATCACACCTGAAATGAAATGGATGAAATGATTAAATCAAAATAACTGTATTCAATTGACAGCACGAAGTGAGTTAAATCAAAGTGTACCGGGATAAATACCGCCATCCAGCACAAGGTTTTGACCCGTCATAAAACCGGAACTCGCGCTACACAAAAACGCACAGGCTTGGCCAAACTCAGCCGTCGTGCCAAAGCGCTTAGCAGGAACCACCGCCATACGTGCTGTCAAAATCTCATCGACCGTCTGACCACTATCTTTGGCGCGTGCTGCCGCAGTTTGCAAAATACGATCCGTCGCAAAAGGACCTGGCAAGAGATTATTAATCGTCACATTATGCGAAATAATCTGACGCGCTAGGCCCGCCACAAAACCAGTCAACCCTGCGCGTGCACCGTTTGACATGCCCAAGCTTTCGATCGGATGCTTGACCGAGGCCGAGGTGATGTTAACGATGCGACCAAACTTGCGCGCGATCATCTTGTCGACCGTCGCACGAATCAGCTCGATCGGGGTCAACATATTGGCGTCCACCGCGGCGATCCAGTCCTCACGGCTCCAGTCACGAAAATCGCCAGGCTTAGGTCCGCCAGCATTGGTCACGAGAATGTCGGGGTCTGGGCAGATCGCCAACACTTTGGCGCGTCCCTCGGGCGTTGTGATATCGGTGGCAACGGTTGTTACCTTGACGCCCGTCTCGGAGCGAATCGCCGCAGCCGCAGCCTCAAGCGCCTCTTGACCTCTCGCGAGCATCACCAGCTCGACGCCCTCGCGCGCGAGTTGTTGAGCACAGCCCAAACCCAAACCCTTGCTTGATGCACATACGATTGCACGACGACCACGAATGCCTAAGTCCATGTTTTTTCTCCTAAGTTTTTATTGTATTTGGTTGATACAGCAGCTTAATTCAAAAGAGGTGCGCGAGTTTGGCCATCGTGCTCATGATTGCAAGAATGAATGTACATAAAAACGGCGATACAACCCTGAAGTTGAACCGCCGAATCCGAACTATCTATCACCCTAAAACAAGAACTAACAATACCCATTAAAAAGGAATGTCGTCATCCATATCAGTCAGATTAGCGCCACTCGCCGCTGGAGCCGCTGGGCGCTGCGCCTGAGCTGCGCGGGCTGCTGGACGAGGCGCACTTTCGCCACCACCGCCACCGCCCATTGCGCCACCGTCGCCAACATCACGACCGCCGAGCATTTGCATCTGATCTGCCACAACCTCAGTCGTGTATTGATCGACGCCTTCTTTGTTCTGCCATTTGCGAGTTTTCAGACGGCCCTCGATGTACATAGGGCGGCCTTTTTTCATGTACTCACCAACGACCTCGGCCAGACGGTTGTAAAACACCACGCGGTGCCATTCCGTTTCTTCGCGGCGCTCACCCGTCGCTTTATCTTTCCAGCTGCTGGTGGTTGCAACCGACACGTTACAAATGGCGCCGCCGTCTGGGCTATAGCGGACTTCTGGGTCACGCCCAAGGTTGCCAACGAGTATTACTTTATTGACCGATGCCATGCCGATCTCCGTTTTAAAAAATGTATTAATTCATTCATGCCCGGTGGGGCTCGTTCCAGACGTCATCATCGCCTAACTGATCATTCAGCGCTAGACGCAAAACTACGCATTTCAGACAGTTTACGGCACGTTTTGATAGGCATGCCAGTCTGCGGCGGCAAACCATTGTCTTAAAAAGTCCAAAAATGTCCGCACGCGGACAGGCAGATTTTTTCGGCTGGGGAAAACTACATAAATATCAACCCCTACGGGGCGAAACTGCGGCAAAACACTGACCAAACGGCCCTCTTGGAGATCCTGCATCACCATATAAGTAGGGTGCATGGAAATCCCGTGGCCAAGCAGGGCGGCATGGCGTAACGGTTCGCCATAATTAGCCCGGATCGACCCATGCACGCGCACCGCCGTTTTTCCGATCGTCTCTTTTCCTTGTGCTTCGCCCATAAACGTCCAGATATTCGTGGGAGACTTCAAGGCATGCACCATGCATTCATGTTTGGCTAAATCCGCGATCGTTTGCGGCATCCCACGGCGGTTTAGATAATCAGGCGAAGCAACCAGCAGCTGTGGCACCACCGCAAGGCGCTGCGCCACCTGCGAGGTGTCCTTAAGGGAGGTCGCGATCCGCACCGACATATCGAGCCCTTCGGTAACGAGGTCAGTGCGTCCATCGTCCAGATAAAGAACCACCTGGATGTCGGGGTGCGCTGAGGAAAATGCCGTGATGATCGGGACTAAATGAAACGCACCGAACGAAGGTGGTGCCCCGAGCCTGAGCATGCCCTTGGGCTCTTTGACGGACTGGCGGACCGCAGCGTCGATGTTGTCAACCCGGTCAAGCAGCTCACGGCCGTTCTCAAGCAAGGATAGTCCGGACTCGGTCAGGCTCACGCTTTTGGTTGTTCGGGTCAGAAGCTGGACACCCAAGGACTGTTCGAGCCAGGCGATATGCTTGGTCACGTTGCCTTTGGCCATGCCGAGGCGCTGGGCTGCGCCCGAAAAGCTCAGGCCCTGTGCCACCTCGATAAAAACCTCGATCGCTCTGAGTTTGTCCATAATGACTAAGATTGTACGATGATTGTTTCCATTTTGAGAACACTCATTTCACAATTCAACGCTATTACGCGCAGCGCTAAACCGCTAGACTCACATAAGTTAAAAACATAAAGTGGGGAGCTCTCATGCAAGTGACACCTAGTGGACAGGGCCTCGGCGCGCGAGTTGAGGGGTTTGATATTTCCCAGCCCCTTTCGCACGAACATTACAAAGAAATCGAAGGCCTTTTAGGTCAATACGGTGTTTTGTGTTTCAAAAAGCAGAACCTGACAGGCCAACAACTCAAAGAATTCAGCAGCAAGTTTGGCACCCTAGAAGTCAACGTCGCCAATATGTATCAGGAACCCGGTCATCCCGAGGTGATGATTCTGTCCAATAAAAAAGTCGACGGTAAGCCGATCGGACTCGGAGATGCGGGACAAGACTGGCACACGGATATGTCCTATAGCAAGATGATCGCCTTTACCAATGTGTTGTATGGCCTTGAAATCCCGCATCGCGATGGTCAGCCGCTAGGCGGTACTGAATTTTCAAATATGCGCGCGGCCTATCTCGCCCTGCCCGAAGAGCTCAAGAAAAAGCTTGATGGCATGACGGTGCTGCATGATTTCAATAAGTTCTGGGAAAATATGCGCAAGCAACCAGGCTGCACCCGTCCGCCCTTAACGGAGGCGCAACTCAAAGCCAAACCGCCTGTTTCGCACCCACTCTTTTTGACGCATCCGATTACGGGCGAAAAGATTTTGTATGCCAACCCGGGTTATTCGATCCAGATTAATGAGTTGCCAAAACAAGAGAGCGACGAGATTCTGGCGTTTTTATTCGCGCACCAGTTGCAACCACAGTTTCGATATCAGCACCGCTGGACGGCGGGGGACGTGCTGATGTGGGACAACATGGGCACGATCCACAATGCTGTTGCCGATTATGGTCCTGATGAGTACCGCTTTATCAAGCGTTGCCAAGTCATGGCGGATCGGTATTTTCCCTTAGCGGCGTAGCGCGACGGGTGAGCGGACTGTTAAGCTCATCTCACTATTTCATATCAGGAAGACAAATGAAAAAATTAATCCTTGGCGCCTGCCTAGCACTGACCACAGCATTGCCTCTGACAAGCGCGGCGCAGAGCACCACCTATCCCAATCAAACCGTCAAAATGCTGATCGGGTTTGCCGCAGGCGGCCCTACCGACGTAATCGGCCGCCTTTTGGCCCAACACATGACGACGGATCTGGGCCAGTCGGTTGTGGTGGAAAACCGCACAGGTGCCAACTCCCTGATCGCCACGCGCGAAGTCGCCAAGGCCAAGCCTGACGGGTATACCGTGTTGTTCGCTTCACTCTCGCACAACGTCAACAAACTCTTGTTGGGTGACAAGTCTGATTACGATCCACTCAAAAGCTTTGCGCCTATTTCATTAGTCGCCAACTTGCCCTTGGTTATCGTGACTGCGTATGACTCACCATACAAAAACCTCAAAGACTTGCTCGACAAAGCTAAAAGCGCGCCAGAGGCCATCAGCTACGGCTCTGCTGGCAATGGTGGCTCGGCTCACCTCGCAGGGGCAATGATGGGCACCATGGCAAATGTCAAAATGACCCATGTTCCGTTTCGTGGCAATGCTCCTGCATTGACCGAGGTGATGTCAGGCCGCGTATCCTTCATGTTTTACCCAATGGTCGGCATCGCAGGTCATGTTGAAAGCAAGCGGATCCGTGTTTTAGCGGTCGGCTCCTCACAGCCCATGCCTGAGTTCCCAGGCGTGCCCACCATGAACGCCTCTGGCTTTCCAGGCTTTGAACAAACAGCGCCTTGGATCGGCATGTTGGCGCCAGCCGGCACCCCACAACCCATTGTGGACAAGCTGAACGCATCAATCAAAAAAGCCATGGCCAACCCAGAAGTCATCAAGCGCATGAAAGACCTGGGAGCGCAACCCGTCGGTGACACCCCCGCCGAGTTCCGCCAATTTCTGGTCAAGGACATTGAGCGTTGGGATCGTGTGATCAAGGCTTCTGGTATCAAAGCTGATTAAATGGTGATCAACTCCGCACAGCCGCCTGTGCGGAGCTATTTAGTGCTTCTGTCCCAGCGGCTTTAAACCCCAAGTCACCATAAGCCATAAAGCCGCGAGTCCACAGGACGCCCAAAAAACGCTGCTCGTGCCGCCCAAAACGGCGAGCGAGCCGCCCAACATCCCGCCTAAAAACAAACCTGCGGCCTGGGAGGTGTTGTAGAGACCAAGGGCCAACCCCTTGAGCTCAGGGGGCGCGACGCGTGAAACGAGCGAAGGTTGTAGGGCCTCGAGCACGTTGAACATGACAAAAAATCCAGTGAGTCCGAATGCCAACAAATAAAAATTGTGGCTCGCCCAAGGTAAAAACGCACATACAACCACCAAACCTGAAACGGCCATCCGCAACATCGCGCGATGGGCACGCCGCTTTTCTGCGACGAATATCGCGGGCACCATGAACACAAAGGAGCCAAAAATTACGGGTAAATACACCTTCCAAAGCTCTGCGGCATCCAGATTTCCTAATTTGAGGAATAGCGGCGGAATCACCACAAACATCGCGATCTGGATCAGGTGAAGGCAAAACACACCAAAATTGAGTCTCAACAAATCTGTGTGAGTAAGCACTTGCATCGGACGAGCAGGATGCAAAGGCTTGGGCGTCGGCGCCACAACGGGAACGACAAAACGAGCGACCGCGAGACAAACCACGCCCAAAAGGGCGATTGTCCAGAACAAACCCGCCAATCCGGTCGCACCCACAATCAAGGGCGCGATCACCAAGGATAAGGCAAAGGACAAACCAATCGACCCGCCCACCATGGCCATGGCACGGGTCCGGACCTCAGGTCGAGTCGCATCCGCGAGCCAAGCCGTCACGGCCGCAGAAATGGCGCCGGAACCCTGAATCGCCCGACCGATCGTGACCCAGAAAATATCGTCCGACAAGGCACAGACCACGCTACCGGCGATAAACAGACACAGTCCGGCTAGCACCACCGGACGACGCCCCCATCGGTCCGAGGCCAGACCAAAAGGGATTTGCATGAATGCCTGCGTCAAACCATACATCCCCAAGGCCACACCGATCCACAAGGGATCATGACCCCCTTTAAGTCCCTGTGCCGCCACGGCAAACACGGGCAACAGCAGAAATAAGCCGAGCATCCGCGCGGCAAACA
The DNA here is from genome assembly GCA_945897365.1 of Bordetella parapertussis. GTDB lineage: Bacteria > Pseudomonadota > Gammaproteobacteria > Burkholderiales > Burkholderiaceae_B > Zwartia > Zwartia parapertussis_A. Next base: position 188,988 of record CAMDFD010000004.1, read on the forward strand.
AGCTGGCTAAGGCCATGCTGGCACGGCGTTCGGTCGGGGTCAGAGATAAAGGCGTCGGTTCGGACATCAAGGACTTGAATCAGAGTGAAGGGCTATGCGACGATTGTTGCACCAGCACGGTATATTACCAAGTTGGCTTTCAAAAACGTGTCATGGACGAAATCCGAATCCGGGGTGCACGCACCCACAATCTCAAAAACGTGTCTCTGGACCTGCCCAGGCACAAGCTCGTGGTCGTCACGGGACTGTCCGGCTCGGGCAAGTCCTCGCTCGCCTTCGATACTTTGTATGCCGAAGGACAGCGCCGCTACGTCGAAAGTCTCTCGGCGTACGCCAGGCAGTTTTTGCAGTTGATGGATAAACCGGATGTGGACCTGATTGAGGGTCTATCGCCAGCGATTTCAATCGAGCAAAAAGCTGCGGGCCACAATCCGCGCTCAACGGTTGGCACCATTACCGAGATTCATGACTACCTGCGACTGTTATATGCACGTGTCGGCACCCCCTATTGCCCTTCACATGGTTTACCGCTCGCCGCGCAAAGCGTAAGCCAAATGGTCGATAGCGTGCTGAGCTGGCCTGCCGAGCGCAGACTGGCAATCCTGGCGCCAATCGCGCGCACCCGCAAAGGCAGTTTTGAAGATGAGTGTGCGAGCCTGCAGGCACAAGGCTTTGTCCGCGTGCGGGTGGATGGAGAAATGGTTGACCTCGACAGCATGCCCGAGCTCAATAAAAACGAAAAACATGACATTGACGTTGTGATTGATCGTCTGCGCATCAAACCAGAGAGCAAGCAACGTCTAGCCGAGAGCTTTGAAACCGCGCTGACCTTGGCGCAAGGTCGCGTCGTGGCCCTCGACATGGACACCAATGAGGAGCATCTTTTTTCCAGTCGCTACGCGTGTCCGGTTTGCAGCCATAGCCTGCCCGAACTGGAGCCACGACTATTTAGTTTTAACAACCCGGTCGGCGCATGCCCAAGCTGCGACGGTCTCGGTCATGTGGGCTTTTTTGATCCCAGGCGTGTGGTGGCTTTTCCCGAGCTCAGTCTCGGTTCAGGCGCGATCCGCGGGTGGGATAAACGCAATGCCTTTACTTTCTCTATGTTGTCGAGTTTGTCGACACACTATGAATTCGACATCGAAGCCACCTGGGAAAGTCTTTCCGAAGACATCCGTCAGATCGTGCTGTATGGCTCCGGCACGGTTGAGATTCCATTTTTTTACTTAAATGAAAACGGTCGTAGCACCGTCAAGCGTCACGCGTTCGAAGGCGTGATTCCCAATCTCGAACGTCGCTGGAAAGAAACCGACTCTTCCGCCGTACGTGAAGAGCTCGGCAAATATCGCGCTGTTCAAACCTGTCCGGTTTGTCATGGTTCGCGCCTGCGCGCCGAAGCCCGGCATGTTCGAATCGGAGACGAACGCATTGCGCCTCCTCAACTATTGCTAGATACGCCCGAAGGTCGTAACTGGCAAGAGCAAGGCCTCGCCATTTACGAGGTTGAAGCTCAACCCCTCTCGACCTGCCTGAAATGGTTTCAAGACCTGAAACTAACCGGTGCGCGCGCAGAAATCGCACAGCGTATTGTCCGAGAGATCGAAGCGCGCTTGAGCTTTCTTAACAACGTTGGCCTGAACTATCTCTCTCTGGACCGCAGCGCCGACACGATCTCCGGTGGAGAGGCACAGCGTATCCGTTTAGCCAGTCAGATTGGCTCTGGACTGACCGGCGTGATGTATGTCTTGGACGAACCCTCGATTGGTCTGCATCAACGTGACAATGACCGCCTGATCGCCACGCTGCATCATCTGCGCGACCTAGGCAATAGCGTCATCGTCGTCGAACACGATGAAGACATGATTCGCCAAGCCGACTGGGTTGTCGATATGGGGCCGGGCGCTGGCGAACACGGCGGTCAAATCGTTGCACAAGGTACCCCCGCGCAGATCGAGCAAAATCCTGACTCGCTCACAGGCCAGTATATGAGTGGGGGACAAAAGATCGCCGTACCTAAACGTCGCCCACTCGACCCAGAGCAAAAGTGGCTGGAGCTAACGGGCTGCGCCGGTAATAACCTCAAGTCTGTTGATCTACGTATTCCTGCGGGCAAATTTGTCTGTATCTCCGGAGTCTCCGGCTCGGGCAAATCCACCCTGATCAATGACACACTCGCCATCGTAATGTCTCGTGCCTTGCATCATGCACAATCCGAACCAGCGCCCTACACAGGCCTACATGGTCTAGAGCATTTCGACAAAATCATCAGCGTTGACCAAAGCCCGATCGGTCGCACGCCGCGCAGCAACCCGGCAACCTATACGGGAATGTTCACCCCGATTCGCGAATTATTTTCCGGTGTGCCTGAGTCACGCACGCGCGGTTACGATCCTGGACGTTTTAGTTTTAACGTCAAGGGCGGTCGCTGTGAAGCCTGTCAGGGCGATGGCGTCGTCAAGGTAGAAATGCATTTCCTGCCAGACATGTACGTGCCGTGCGATGTTTGCATGGGCAAGCGCTACAACCGTGAAACACTTGAAATCCGCTATCGTGGCCGTAACATCCACGAGGTACTCGAACTCACAGTCGAACAAGCACTGGCGTATTTCGAAGCGGTCCCAGCCGTAGCGCGTAAATTACAAACCTTGATGGATGTAGGCCTTTCCTATTTGCGTCTAGGACAAAGTGCCACCACGCTTTCGGGGGGCGAGGCGCAACGCGTCAAGCTCTCTCTTGAGCTCTCCAAACGTAGCACCGGACAAACACTTTACATTTTGGACGAGCCCACCACGGGCCTGCATTTTCACGACATCGCCTTGCTCCTACGCGTGCTGAATCAACTTGTCGAAGCGGGAAACACCGTCGTGGTGATTGAGCACAATCTCGATGTGATCAAAACCGCAGACTGGGTCGTGGATATGGGTCCTGAAGGGGGCAATGGTGGAGGAAACATTGTGGTGCAAGGCACGCCCGAAGTGATCGCCGCAAGTACAGCGAGTCACACCGGACATTACCTCGGCAAGGTGTTGTCGCGAATTTAACGGCTTAAGGTAAGCCGAGTAAACGCAGCGGTACTGCGGCGCTAGACGGACATGCTCCGGACTCTACGAGTGGTAGTGTCGATTCGCACATATGCGTGTCGGAAAAACGATCGGCTGAATAAGGGCGTCCGATATCCGCCTCAGTACCAGACAAGAGCTTGCCATCCCAGTAACCCCAGGCCACGTTGAGCGAGGCAGACTGAAGGCAACCGCCTTGAGTCTGCGCATCGCAGGCACTGAATAAGGCCGTCAGCGCCTGACCCGGCGAGGGATGTCCACACACAGCAGCTTGTGTCTGCAAGACGCCACCGCTCTGGACTGTACCTTGTGATGAAATAACCGTCGCGAGCCAGCCAGGGGAACAGTAATTGTCAAAAGACACTTTAGGTGCGAGGCTCGCGCTCGTCGACAAGAAGTAGGACTGCACCTGACTGGTCACCTCGCGGCTTGTTCGCGTATCTGCAAAACCCATCGCGCATTGGTCGCGTACGCCCATGGCATTGGCCTGACACACTTGAACGAGCGCCAACTGATGCTCGCCTTCTTGCGCCTGACTACCCGCCACGACCGCACTCGCTGTGTTGGGTGCCTGTCCCGGCGCGGTCGTCCATGAAGGCGCTTGCGACTGTGCTGCGGGCTGCGCCGCTTGGGGTGGGGCAGCACCTGCAACGGTATCAAAGTTTGTCGTCGGAGGCGCTACTGGAATCGCGACAGGCGCGGTAGGTGCGCTACCGCGATCAACCGTTCGAATCGGTGCGGCGGCCTGTTGTGTGCAAGCGCTCAGCACGCCCATGCTCACGATACTCAATGCCAACACAAATTTGCGGGTGGTTATCATTACGCTCTCCCAGGTACTAGTCAAACTGATTGCCCATGCGAAACAACCGATGGTGCTCGCGAATCGCATAACGATCCGTCATTCCTGCAATGTAATCGGCGATCGCGCGCGCCTGTGCGGCAGTATTTTCATGTCGATAGTCGGGCGGTAATAAACGCGGCTCATGCACGAAGGCGTCAAAAAGCTCTCGCACAATTCGTCGCGCCTTATTGGTCATCCTCATCACCTTGTAATGACGATAAAGATTTTCAAATAAAAACTTTTTCAAGGCATCGGCCTCTGCGCGCAAGGAAGGGGAAAATGCGACCAACGGTCCGCAACGTCGGACCGCATCCGCATCTGCAGGAGCAGCCGCGACAAGCTTAGTCTGCGTGGTCTGTGTGACATCGATAATCAAGGTATTGATCATACTGCGAATTGTTTCAGCCACCACACGACGCTCATTCAAAGCGGGCCATTTATGCACCATCGCTGCGTAGTGGCGCGCGAAAATAGGCACCGTCTGTAACTGCTCGATCGTCAACAATCCGGAGCGCAGACCATCATCGATATCATGATTGTTGTAGGCGATTTCATCGGCCAGATTCGCAAGTTGCGCTTCAAGGGAAGGTTGTGTGCGATCAATAAACCGCTGACCCACGTCCCCTAACAAGCGTGCGTGTGTCAGGGAACAATGCTTGAGAACACCTTCGCGCGTTTCAAAACACAGGTTTAAACCATTGAACGCTGCATAACGTTCCTCGAGCTCATCGATCACGCGCAAGCTTTGGAGGTTGTGCTCAAAACCTCCGGCCTCTGGCGCAAATTCGCGCATGCACGCATTAAGTTCGTCCTGACCCGCATGACCAAAAGGCGTGTGCCCCAAATCATGCGCGAGTGCGATGGCTTCGGTGAGGTCTTCGTTTAAACGCAAACTTCGCGCAAGCACCCGAGCGATCTGCGCGACCTCTAAGGAGTGCGTTAGCCGTGTGCGAAACAAATCGCCTTCGTGATTAATGAAGACCTGTGTTTTGTACTCAAGTCGCCTGAAGGCGCCGGCGTGGATAATCCGGTCACGATCGCGTTGAAACTCGCTTCGATTCGTGGGCGCAGGCTCTGCGTGCCGACGACCACGACTGGTCTCGGACCGCGAAGCGTAGGAAGCGAGTTCGGACATCACGCGGCCCCGTTCAAATGGTGTTGCGCAAAATCACACGCTCAACCAGCTCAGCCGGTGCGCCGCGACGAACGGTCTCGCCAATTTTAGGCATCAAAACAAACGTGATTTCACCCGCGCGGGTTTTTTTATCCCCACGCATCAGCGACATCCACTGTTCGACACCACCCAGTCGAGGGCCTATCGTCGGACAACCAATCTCCTCGACCAGTTTGCGTACACGATCGACATCTGCTGTGGGAAATCCTAGTAACTCCGCAGACAAATCCGCCGCCATAATGAGACCCGTACCAACCGCCTCGCCGTGGAGTAGCGCACCATAGCCAGAACCCGCCTCGATCGCATGGCCAAAAGTATGGCCGAGATTCAAGATTTCCCGCAAGCCGCTCTCACGCTCGTCTTGCGACACCACCCAAGCCTTGAACTCACACGAGCGACGGATAGCCGTCGCTAATAAATCAGGATCACGCTCACGCAAACCGATCGCGTTTTTCTCACACCATTCAAAAAAAGGCACATCCAAAATCAGTCCGTACTTAATCACCTCGGCCAGACCTGCAGACATTTCGCGGTCGGGCAACGTTTTGAGGACGTCGGTATCGATCTCAACGGCGATCGGTTGATAAAACGCGCCGATCATATTTTTCCCACGTGGATGATTGACCGCAGTCTTACCACCCACCGAAGAATCTACCTGTGACAATAAAGTCGTGGGGACTTGCACAAAGCGCACGCCACGCATGTAAACGGCTGCGGCAAACCCCGCCATATCGCCAATGACGCCGCCTCCGAGCGCGACGATCACGGTGCGCCGATCCAATTGCGCCCCCAACAGGGCGTCAAAAATCTGATTGAGTGTTTCCCATGTTTTATGCGCCTCACCATCTGGCAAAATAACCGGCACAATCCGCTTGCCTGTTTGCCCGAGCACCTGCATCACCCCGTCACCCAGCAAGGCATGGATGATAGGGTTCGTCACTAGAGCAATAGAGGTCGCATCCGCGGGGATGGCTGCCGCAAGCGTTGCCAGACGTCCGGGGGCGATATTGATGGAGTAGTGACCACCCGGGGTCACGACCTTTACGGTTTCTAAGGTGTGCATGGTTTATTCTCTTCTTTATGACTGGCGGCGAAGTCGGCGCGCATGCTGGCCGAAGAATTGCCGGGACGACTTTGAGCGCTACGATCAATCGCCTTGTCGACCTGCCTGAGTCTCTCGACAATCTGAGTGACTAGGTGGTTGACGGAAGTCGTGCCCGTATCGACCACGATATCGGCCACGGAGGCGTACAAAGGCTCACGCATTTCGAGTAGCGCCCGTAAGGTTGCCTTAGGATCTGGGGTCGCAAGTAGGGGTCGGTTGCGGTCTCTGCTCGTGCGGCGATACAACTCCTCAATACTCGCGCGCAAATAAATCACAATGCCTCGGCTCTGCAACGCTCGGCGGTTTTCCTCGGCCAACACAGCGCCGCCCCCGGTCGCCATCACCAAATTAGGCTGCACCGTGCAGTCATCAAGAACTTGGCATTCACGTTTACGGAACCCTTGCTCACCTTCGATCTCAAAGATCACAGGAATTCGAACGCCGCAACGCGCCTCAAGCTCATGATCAAGATCGATAAATTCTCTGACCAACGCCCTGGCCAAGGCCCGACCGATAGTCGTCTTGCCCGCGCCCATCATTCCGACCAGAAAAATCGGGCTGTCATGGGTCAACGGACCTGCGCTTTGGGGCAGATCCTGCACCTCAGCAGAGGGATTCGTGTCGCCGGAGGAGGTTGGCTCGGGCCCAAGCGCTTCATTATTCATGCCTTCATTATCCCATTGACCGCCAATAGTCTCAAACTGATCGGGGCAAACCCTCATAAAACCTTTAAAATATCTGGCAATGAGCAAATATAACCACCCCCATGACAACGAAGATCAGACCCCAGACAAGCCCAAAGGCTCGTTTATTGTCCGGTTTTTACTGAAACTCTCGATTCTCTCAGCGGGTCTCGCGCTGTGTGGCGCCCTGCTGCTTGGGATGGCGCTTGCGCTGGCATGGCCCAACCTGCCAGACCTCAACGCAATGACCGATTATCGGCCGCGTGTGCCGCTGCGCGTCTTTACCTCAGACAAAGTATTGATCGGTGAGTTTGGCGAGGAGCGTCGCAATGTTCTCCGCTTTGACGAGATTCCGGATGTGATGAAATCGGCTGTTCTCTCAGCTGAGGATGATCGCTTTTATCAACATGGGGGGATTGACTGGATTGGCGTCGTGCGCGCAGGTCTGACCAACTTGATTTCGATGCAAAAAAGTCAGGGCGCCAGCACGATCACCATGCAAGTTGCGCGAAACTTTTATCTTTCCTCTGAAAAAACCTGGTCACGCAAGTTTTATGAGCTGTTGCTTACCTTCAAAATCGAGGCCAGCCTCTCCAAAGACCAGATTCTCGAGCTCTATCTCAATCAGATTTATTTAGGTCACAGGTCTTACGGCTTTGCTGCGGCCTCGCGGGTTTATTTAGGTAAAGAACTATCGGAAATCACACCGGCTGATGCCGCACTCTTAGCTGGCATCCCCAAAGCGCCTTCTCGATTTAACCCGATCGCCAACAAGCCTCGCGCCGTCTTGCGTCAGCGCTATGTGCTCGGACGCATGCATTCGCTGGGCTACCTGACCGACGCCGAATACAAAGCAGCACTCGCTCAACCCGTTATCATCAAGCCCTCTCAAGGCACCCCTGCGGGTGGCTACGCTGTGAACGGCGAATACGCAGCCGAACTCGCCCGACAACTGATGATCAGCATCTACCCGGAAAACGTCTACACACGCGGACTGAATGTTTACACGACCATTCATTCCAAGGATCAAAAATGGGCCTATGACTCGCTGCGTGAGGGTGTGTTGGATTACACCCGTCGGGCGGCCTATCCAGGTCCCGAAGCTCAGGTGGCCCTGCCTGCCGGGCTTGAAACCGACCCCGCTAAATTCGATGAGTTTCTAGATGGGGTCTTCGACAAACACCCAGATCGGACAGACATGCCGACGGGTGTGGTGCTCTCGGTCAAACCCAACGAAATTCGCGTTGCCCGCAGCTCGACGGATATTGTGGTGATTAACGATAAAAAAGCGTTAGCCATTATCGCGCGCGCACTCAACCCCAAAGCCCCCGCAGCCCTGCGCATACAGCGCGGCTCAGTGGTGTACCTGCACAAGACACCGGCTTATTGGGAAATCTTGAACATGCCCACTGTGCAGGCTGCCTTTGTGGCTATGATTCCACAAGACGGTTCGCTGCGCGCCATGGTCGGTGGCTTCGACTTTTTTCATGGTAATTTCAACCGGGTCACGCAAGCGTGGCGCCAGCCTGGTTCCGCCTTCAAGCCGTTTATCTATGCGGCCTCTCTTGAGCGCGGCCTGACGCCAGGGACGATGATTTCCGATCAGCCCTTTGAGCTAAGTGCAGAGCAAACCGGTTCGGGCAAAGCCTGGGCACCCAAAAATTATGGTGACGAGTACGGCGAAATGATGTCCATGCGCGAAGCGATTGCCCGCTCCAAAAATATGGTCTCGATTCGTATTCTTCAGTCGATTGGCCCGCAATATGCACAGGACTTCGTGACCCGCTTTGGCTTTGACAAGGCAAAGCATCCCGCATTCTTGCCCATGGCTCTTGGCTCGGGCGCCGTCACACCCATGCAACTGGCCACGGGCTTTTCGGTGTTTGCCAACGGTGGCTTTCGCGTCACGCCTTATCTGATCGATCACGTCACCGATGCAAACGGTCAAGTACTCATGCGCGCCAAACCCATTATTGCGGGCGACTCCGCTGCGCGCGCGATTGATGCTCGTACCGCCTATGTGATGGATGATATGTTGCGGGGTGTGGCAACGTCCGGTACGGCCGCTCGATCCAGGCAGGTACTCAAACGTAACGACCTTGCCGGCAAGACAGGCACGACCAATGACTCTGTTGATGCTTGGTTTGCTGGCTACACCCCTCAGCTCGTCGGGGTAGCGTGGCTAGGTTTCGATCAGCCTAAATCGCTTGGCTCGCGCGAAACCGGTGGCGGCGCATCTTTGCCCGTCTGGTTGGGTTATATGACAAATGCCCTCAAAGAATTTCCAGAGCAAAAGCGTAGCCCACCACCCGAAGGACTCATCATCGAGGGTGGCAATATGTATTTCAAGGAATTCCCACCCAAAGAGGCGGTAAAGAGCCTGGGTGATCCGAAACAAGACTCGCTTGGCGATTTGCTCGATAGTCTTGGAGGTAGCGAAGGGGGTAGAAACAACCGCCGTGAACCGATCGGCAACTAAAGACGTACCACACCGTCAAAGTTTGACGGTGAGCGTTTGTCCAGTCTCGTCAGAACAGATTTTAGATAGCAGGTCATGTAGGTCGCTGCCGCCTCGCGTGTCCTTCCAGTGTTGTCCGTCGTACTTGTAGTGAAAACCTCCCGAGCGAGCGGCCAACCACATCTCGTGGAGCGGCGCTTGGCTATTTATCACCACTTGATGTCCGCTTTCAAAAATAAGGTTGAGTACATTGCCGTTGCGCTTGGTTTCGACATCAAGGTCTAATTGTTCAAACCAATGGTCGGCCTGGGCCTCTATTGCATCTAGAATAGCGGTTGCCCGTGTATAAAATTCAGTATCGTTCATCATCCTTATCCTCAATGTTGAGGGAGTATGCAGTGACCCGCAAAATCCATCATCGCCGTTTTGCTCGCATTGTAGCGATGCTCGCCCTGACAAGCTGGCTTGCTGGGTGTGGCTTCAAAGGCCCACTCAACCTGCCAGCGCCCAAAACAGCATTCTCCGTTGACTTGTTATTGTGCTTGAGCTTGCTCGCAAACCACCCAATACCCACAGCCCGAACATGACTGCTTCAAACCCTATGACAACCACTACCACACCCGCAGGATCGCCACATTTTCACTACCGCAACGGTGAGCTGTTCGCCGAAGGTGTCGCGCTCTCCACCCTTGCCAAGCAGCTCGGAACACCTTTGTATGTGTATTCACGCGCAGCCTTGGCGACGGCGTGGGCCTCTTACCAAGAAGCGATCGGCACCCACCGCGTCCTGGTCTGTTTTGGTATGAAAGCCAACTCAAACCTCGCCGTACTCAAAGAATTTGCCCGTTTGGGCAGCGGTTTTGATATCGTCTCGGGCGGTGAGCTCGCGCGTGTTTTAGCCGCCGGCGTCAATCCCGCTAAAGTTGTGTTTTCCGGCGTGGGAAAGCAAGAATGGGAAATGCAAGCTGCGCTTGAGGCAGGCGTAAAGTGTTTTAACGTCGAGTCTCTGCCTGAGCTCAAGCTCCTTTCGGGGATCGCGACGCGGCTCGGCAAGGTGGCCTCTGTGTCTTTGCGCGTCAATCCTGATGTCGATGCGCAGACACACCCCTATATTTCGACCGGCCTCAAAGAAAACAAGTTCGGTATCGCGATCGAAGAAGCGCCCGCAGCCTATCAACTGGCCATGACGCTACCCGGCCTTCAGGTGGTCGGCGTTGACTGCCATATCGGTTCACAAATCACCGAAGTCAGTCCTTATCTGGACGCCCTCGACAAACTCCTCAAACTGATTGAACAGCTGGTCAGCCTAGGCATTACCCTCAAGCATTTGGACTTGGGCGGCGGTCTGGGTATTCGCTACGACGATGAGACGCCGCTCGCCCCCAAAATTCTGCTCGACAAGGTATTCGCTGAGCTCCATGCGCGAGGTTTTGACCACCTTGAGCTCGTACTCGAGCCTGGTCGATCGCTGGTCGGAAACGCCGGCGTGCTGTTGACCTCCGTGCAATACCTCAAGCACACCGAAGCACGTAATTTTGCGATTGTGGATGCGGCGATGAACGACCTGATGCGTCCCGCGTTGTACGAGGCCTGGCACGGCGTTTTACCGGTCAAGCCGCGCACAAGCGCTCAAACGCTCTATGACGTAGTGGGTCCTGTTTGCGAAAGCGCCGATTGGCTCGCCCGTGCGCGGCAACTCGCGCTCGAGCAAGGTGATGTGTTGGCGATTGAATCAGCGGGCGCCTATGGCTTTGTCATGGCAGGCAACTACAACAGTCGGCCACGCCCCGCCGAAGTCATGGTGGATGGCGAACATGTTTATGTCGTCCGCCAACGCGAAACCTTTGCCGACCTGATTCGCGGTGAGAGCTGCCTGCCGGATTGAGCGACCGAATTAATTTTCTCGCGACAGAAAGCCATTAAAAAAACTCACGGTGTTGGTGGCAAGCGTTTCAAGGTGATAACCACCCTCTTGCACCACCAGCGTGGGTAAACCCAGTGCGGCCACCTGTTTACCCAGACGATTAAAGCCCTCCGTGGTGACCGCTACCTTGGTCTGCGGATCATCCTTGTACACATCAAAGCCTAAACACAACACCACCGCATCGGGCTTGAATGCTTCGATCGCCTTGAATGCCTGGCGCACATGTTCAAAAAAGACCTCTTCGCTTGAGCCATGCGGCATGGGCAGGTTTAAGTTATAGCCCGAGCCTGTGTCTACGCCTGTTTCGTCTTCAAAGCCTGCGGTCACCGGATAAAAATTCGTCGGGTCGCCATGCACAGATACGTACAGCACATCGTCACGGTCATAGAAAATTTCCTGAACACCCTGACCGTGATGCACGTCGGTATCTAGGATCACCACGCGTGGGTATTTTTCACGTAACAACTCAGCCGCAATCGCCGCATTATTGAGGTAACAAAATCCTCCTGCCGCGTCTTTACGGGTGTGATGACCTGGGGGACGACACAAAGCATAAGCCTTGTCATCGCCCGCCAAGAGGGCTTTAGCGCCTGAGATCGCAGACTGGGCACCCCAGTAGACCGTCGTCCATGTGTGCTCGCCAACGGGACAACTCCCATCAGCAAGGTACTTACCCGCTTTGGCCAAAATGCCACGCAACGCATTGGGTTCACGCACGAAGACGTTAGAAATCACCTCGTCGCCCCAGTCCGGTCCGACTTGCTTCCATTCAGCATGCGCAGTTTGTAAAAACGACAGGTAGGCCGCATCGTGGACGCGTAACAATGGTTCCATGCCGTGATCGTTTGGCTCGGTCACAGGGAGGTTGAGTGCCGCAAGCCCCTTCAAAATCTGTTCGGCACGCTCTGGGATCTCTTGAGGCACACGCATCTTGCCGCGAGACAGATAGGTTTGTGGATGATGCAGTTTTTGCTTAGAGTGAAAAAAGCTCTTCATCAAATCTCCTGAGTTAACGTGCGCGCCGAAGTGAGCTAGCCTTCAAGGATGCAATCAACAGGGGCAAGGTCAATGCCAAGCCTGCGGCGACGATCAGTGCGATTCCTGCAAAAGATTGTAGATTAGGCATTTGACCAAAAAGAAGTTCGCCCCAAATGACGGCAAGCGCCAGCTGAAAATAATTGAGCGGGGCGAGCGTCGATGCAGGCACCCGCTTAAAGGCGAGAATCAGTAAATACTGACCTGTACCACCGCATGCGCCCATCACGAGCATCTCAAACAGATCACGACCCGTTGGCCAGACTTGCGGCCAAAACACCATCATCACCGCTAGCCCCATAAACCAACACGTACTGGCTGCATAGACGAACATTTGTTCGCTCTCAACGTGATTGGCCAGCTTGCGTGTCAACAGTTGAACGACCGCATAAGCACATGCAGAGGTGAACATCAACGCGCTACCCATCAAGGAGAGATCGCCACCAGGATTGACGATGAGCAGCATCCCCGCCATGCCCACAAGCACCACGGCGTATTGTTTCCAGCCCACGCGTTCGCCCAATACAAGGGGCGCAAAGATGATCACTAACAGCGGTGCGACAAAATAGATCGCAGTACCTTCGGCGAGCGGTAAGTATTGAAGCGCAGGAATAAAACAGATACCGACGATGCCAAGCATCGCGCCACGTAACACCAGCAAAAGGCGCTTGTCTTTACGCGCATGAATAGACACTCCTTTGGCGCGCATCACTGCAAAAGCAAGCACGACAATCACAGAGTAGCGCGCCATGTTGACAAGCGGCGCTGAGTAGCGATGCACGAGGTCTTTAGCTAGTGCGTCCAAGAGAGAAAAGCATGTCAGAGCGCATAAAAAAATGCCGCAGCCCACCAACCATTGTCGCTGTTGAGACAACGCAGTCGGTTCTGAAGAGGTTTCCAAAACAGCGCGGCGAATCAGGTTGAGCTCGCTGTAGGATGACGGTAGAGCGGTATCAGCAACATCAAAATCAACACGCCAAGTACCGCTATTGCGACATAACTTAAACCATAACTACCCAGAACGCTCGCTAACACACCAAACAAGGGGGGGCCGACCATAACGCCCAAAAAGGTAATGCAAAGCGTGCCGCCTGTTGCGACACCCGCCTGTCCCTTGGGTGCCTGTCGCGCAATCTCCGCCAAAAACACCCCGTTCCAACCAATCGCCGATGCGCCAAAAATCACCAAGACGGGAAATAAGAACCACGGCGAAGACTCAGGCCCAAGCATGACAGTTCCCAGCGCACCAATCACCAAGAGCACCGCGATCACGATCAACATCATGGTCGCACCTAGCCAGCGATCAGACACATAACCCCATAACATCCGGCCGGAGACTCCAGCGGCTTGGGCCACGGTCAGCGCGCCACCCGCCGCCACAAGACTCCACCCCAAGTCCTCATACAAAAATGTCACCAAATAACCCATGAGAGCCATTTGCGCGATCGAGAACATAAAGGACATATAAGACAGTTGACGCAGGGTGCGGTGGCTGAAAATCAACGTGAGGGGCAAAACAAAACTTGTCGCCAAAGACGGCCTGACCGTGGGATCCCGATCATCATCCAAGCCCTCGCGCAAAGGCTGCACAGCCCAGGAGCAAATGAGGCACGCGATGCCTGCGCAGATAAAAGCCCACTGCCATCCAATAAAAATATCCAGAGAAGGCACGGTCGCGCCCGCAATCATGCCCCCGAGCGGCACGCCTGTCTGTTTAACAGAGAAAACAAAAGATAGTTTTTCAGGGGGTGTTGACTTGATCAACAAATGTGAGCTTGCAGGAGTGATCGGTCCATAGCCAGCACCAATAAACAGCGCGCCCAAAGCGATCGTTTCAACATAGGGCATCGCACAGAGAAAGAGACCAATCGCGGCCAACACCAGGCCAGTCTGGCTCAAACGTATCGCACCCCAGCGTTTGACCGCGGCACCGCCCAATAAGGTGGCCACCATCGCACCAAAATAAGCCAGCGCGACATAGGCTCCCAAATAGTTTGTGGAAATTCCGACATCTTTAGCCACTGCCGGCGCAACCACCGGCAGGTTTAACATAGCCATCGCGACAAGAGACTGTACTGTCAGGGTCGCGAGCAACACGACCCAGGGTTTAGCAGGCGTCAAAGCGCACCATAAGAATGCAGACCGGAAAGGAACATGTTAACGCCCAAAAAGGCGAAACAAGTCACCAACAGACCCACAAGTGCCCAATATGCCGCCATCGTTCCACGCAAGCCCTTCATCAGGCGCAAATGCAACCATGCGGCGTAGTTCAACCAGACGATCAGTGCCCACGTTTCCTTCGGATCCCACTGCCAGTAGGCCCCCCAAGCATCCGCGGCCCACAAGGCGCCGAGAATCGTTGCCACGGTAAAAAAGGCAAAGCCGATAGCGATGGCCCGATACATGATGTCATCGAGCACTTCAAAGGAGGGCAAGCGCGCGCCGATCTGAGCACGAAACAACAAAATCGACCCCACAATCAAGGCACCGATTCCGAAATAAATCATCCAAGTTGCGGACAAACCTTCTGTACGAAAGACCATCGGCTCAGCAGCCAATAAGACACCCAAAATAAACAGCGGCGCAAGCTTGAACCAGGATTTGGTTTGAGCGTGCTGCTTGACCAGATAAGCAAAGCCCACCATGGCCGCAAGCGAAAACGTGCCATAACCAATGAAGTTTGCAGGCACATGGATTTTCATCCACCAGCTTTTGAGTGCGGGTACTAGGGGCTGGATTTGATAAGCCTCGCGCGTGAACGAATACCAAAGCAAAAATATGACCGACGAGGTCACGACCAACATTACAAAGCCGCCAAGCGCGCGTGTCCCGTAGCGCCGCTCGTAATAGAGATAAAAGAGGGATGTGACGAGCGCGAATAGCACAAACACTTCGTACAAATTGCTGACAGGAATATGGCCCAAGTCGGGACCCATCAAATGCCCTTCACGCCATCGCACCAGCATACCCGTCGAGCCTGCAAAAACAGCGCCCCAGGTCAACGCCGTGCCAAGCCAGGCTGCCGTTGTGCTCACAAAGCCGGCCCAATAACAAAATGTCGCGATCACAAACAACACCGACATCCAGAGAATGGCCGACTGTGAAGAAAATAAATATTTCAAAAAGAATACTTGCTCAGCACGCGCCAAATCACCTTGATACAACCAAATCGCAAACAATGAGGCCGCCCCCATTGCCACCATCAGGGTACGCAAGGGACGCCACAACCAGCCCAACCACACCAATGAAGGAACCGTGAGAACTAGGATGATCTTCTCATAGACATCCATGGCCTGGCTGTATTGCTTGAGAGCAAAAGTCGCTCCAAGCGCTAGCAATACAAAAAACAATAAATCGGTCCAATCGGGACGACCACGCTCGATGCGTCCGTCACCCGACTCTCTCAAATCATCCCAATCATTCGCAATAGCAGCAACTGGCTCATTCATAGCAATATCTCAATGGTCAGTGTTAGGGCTTGCCGGTCGGCTCGCCTTGATTCAGGCGTAGCAACGCCTGCTTGAAACGATCGAACTCCCGATTGAAATCGAGTGTCCGCTTTTGCGAAGTCATGGCTGCCATAACCTTCGCACCCCCAGCTTCGGCAGGGCGAAGCCAAACCCAAATTCGACGATCTTTGACATAAAACATCGTAAAAATACCGATGATTAAAAGCAAACAACCAATATAAACCGTGATCTTTCCTGGCGTACGGCTGACTTGGAAAACACTCGCCTGAACATGATCAAACGTCTTGAGCGTCATCATGATCGGCGAGGGGTAAAGTGCAAGATCCGACAACGCCGCGACCGCGAGCCTGGACCACTCAGCGGCGGCCTCCATGTTGTCTGGGGCATTGGGCATGGGCGCAAGGCCAGCACGCTCGCGACCAATGCCGCGCAACTCGGCAATCGAGGATCCTAGCAAACGGATAATGACATCAGCCGCACGACGCTGCTCGGCCTCTGGAACATTTTTTTCCAAGAAGTTTGAAATCGCGACCAAGCCTCCATTCGCAAAGGTATCAAGCGCTCGCTCAGTCGATATTTGAAGCGCCCTGCGTTCTTCGAAACCTCCTCCATAATTGCTGACTAAGCGTTCAGTCGCCAATTTTCTTGCTGCCGGATCGGCCAACACCGCTCTCAAACGCACAAAATCGCCCATAGAACTATCGTCGTCGACAGGAAGGCGCAAGTAGCGAAAACCGGACTTGCCCGTTTCTTGAACACCGGCCAGCATCACACGGGCGCCATCAAGCTCGACAGGCAACATATAGTTGTGAAACAAGGTCGCTTGACCACTCGCATCGATCACGCGGTATTCAACACTCGGGCCAATATTGCGCAAGTTTTTATTTGTTTTGCCCGCGGCACTGCCCGTAACGGCTGCGACATGCTCACCGAAAGGCTTTGAAACAGAAGTAGGATCACCACCAGACAAGTCCTCGACATTAATCGGACGCAGCTTTGTCACCTCGACCTTGAGCTCCGCGCCCGCGGATCTCATCGTGACATCATTGGATTGGCCGACACGCGACTTGATCTCAAAGGATTTGTCACTGGGACCTGCAAGAGGATAGCCCACCAACTCGACTAAACTGCCCCCATCGTCAAAGCTGGACTGATACACCGTCACACCCTTGAAATGCAAAGGCTCATTGACCTCGATCGTTGCATCAAACTTTTTACCCGTGTCGGGATCGGTGACTGTGACCAAGCTGGCAAAGCGACTTGGCATGCCCGTTGAATAATAATCAACGATGAATTTTTTCAACTCGATACTAAAGGGCAGAGGTTGCACCAAGGCGCCATCGTCAATATTGACCACGGCCGAATCGCGCGTACTACCCTCTGGAATCAACACATTCGCACGAAAGCTCGGATTATTGACCGACAAACGTCCACGCTCAGGCACGTCTGCGATCAGCATATTTTCAACAATGGGGGTCTTGCCCATGAGCCATAGCTGCATCCGCACGGGCAACTCACTATCAAGCAACCCCCCCACGCAAATAATCACAATGGAGGCATGCGCAAAAATATAACCAAGCCGATTACCACTGCCACGCTTTGCCGCCAGTAAGACCGAGTCGCCCTCGTCGCGCTGCTTGACCGCATAACCCTCACGCTTGAGCCAACCTTGAACCGAGGCGGTCGCGGCAGGGACACCTCGCCCCGTATCCAACGCAACGCGATGGTGAAATGACTGCAGACTTGAGGTGCGTATATTCTCACGGAAAGAGCGCGCCTCCTTGAGCATCTTAGGTGCATTGCGGATCAAACATAAACTCGTCGAGGTCACGAGAAAAGCCATCGTGACCAAGAACCACCAGTTGTTATAGATGTGCCAAATGGAAAACCGATTGAACACATCAAACCAGAACGGTCCAAATTGATCGATGTAAGCATTGGCCGAACGCCCCTGCGGGATCACGGTACCGATGATGCTGGCCAAGCAAATAAACACCAACAAACTGATCGCAAAGCGCATCGAGCTCAGGAGCTCGAGAAAATTAGCCAGCGGTCTAGATGCGGTCTTTGTCATGATTGCGTGATTGCCCAGTGATACTAAAGCGACAGACAAGGTGCGAGGTGCGAAAAAAAGGGGGTCTTTAAGATCCCCTTTTTACTATACCTTTTGCGCCAAACGAGCTAAAACATTACAACTATTATTCGTTTTTTTTAGCGCAAACCAGCTGCATAGTCAGAAACTGCCTTAATGTCTGAATCTGACATGCGGTCAGCGATTTGGTTCATCATGGGCGAATTACCTCGGTGTCCAGAGCGAAAGAACTTGAGCTGATCTTCGATGTATGAGGGGTATTGCCCACTGAGACGTGGGTATTGCGCCGGAATACCAGCACCATTGGCGGAGTGACACGCAGCACACGCAGGGACATTACGCTCAGGAATCCCTGCTCGCCAGATTTTTTGGCCTCGCCCCACCAACTTTTCGTTGGTTGCGGTCGCAGGCTGCGCTAAGGTTTGCAAGGACAGGAAATAGGCAAGATTATGCATATCCACGTCGTTCAGCGGCGTCGCCAGCGCTTGCATCACAGAAGGCGCGCCCTCAGCGCCCTTGCGCAACGCGGTCTTAGCGCCTGCTTTGATACGGAACTCAACGAGCTGTTTGTATAAATACTCGTGTGATTGGGCAGAAAGATTGGGATTAGCAGGGATCGTACTGTTGCCAGCCGCGCCGTGACAGGAGACACAGGCCACGATGCCACGCGCTGCATCACCCTGCTCATAGAGTTGAGCACCCTTTGTGGCGTCAGGTTTTGCTGGACCCTTGACAGGGCCTGCGGCCATACTGGTTGATACGGCAGACACCCCAAGCAGTAACCCGCTCACAAGCACTATCTTGGACACTACCTTGAACAGCACACACTTCATTGAAGACCTCGACGCTTGTAATCTTTCTATAAATCAACAACTTCTAAACCCAAGATTATACAATAGCGTTTGAGCTTATTCTTAATGGCCCTCCTTGTGTCAATCCTGCATCGTGCTTCGTTTTTCACTTCAGCCGCTCGGCTGGATCAACTACCTTTTCCCGGAGCCCCTGAAGTCTGCTTCGTGGGTCGCTCCAATTCGGGCAAATCCACGGCGATTAACGTCCTGACCAACCAGAGAAGATTGGCGTTTTCAAGTAAAACGCCTGGCAGAACAAGGCTCATCAACATGTTTGGTTTGCCTGATCCGCTCGATCCCGAAGGACAACTGGGCTTTCTGGTTGATTTGCCTGGCTACGGCTATGCCTCGGTCGCGCAACGCGCCAAAGAGGAATGGGCTGATATTTTGGGTGGCTACCTCCAGAGCCGTGAGTCTCTCGCCGGCATCGTGCTGCTGATTGACATTCGTCGCGGTGTGACCGAACTCGACCGGCGTCTCGCCAACTGGATCGCCCCAACCCGACGACCCGTGATGGCCTTGCTCACCAAAGCAGACAAGTTTCCGTATGGGCAGCGCATCAAAGCTGTCTTTGCCGTTAAAAAAGAACTCGAAGACATCGGAGCGCTCAATGCGGTCCCATTCTCCGCCACCGCCCGCATTGGGCTCGAAGAAGCCACCCTTCAAATCGAAAACTGGATTTCACCCAAGGTCGTACCATGACAACTCCACATCTCATCCTTGCCGACTTTCCTGCCAATCGTCCGCGTCGTCTTCGCCGCGATGACTTTTCTCGGCGCCTTGTTCGCGAGCACTCACTATCGGTTGATGATCTTATTTATCCTGTATTTGTCGTTGAGGGTACGGGAGTGCGTCAACCTATCGCCTCTATGCCTGGCGTGTTGCGCTACTCTCCAGACACGATTCTGGAGGTTGCGCGCGAATGCGTCGAGCTCGGCATTCCCGTGATGGCGCTGTTCCCGGTCGTTGATCCCTCACTCAAAGCGCTGGATGGCGCCGAAGCAATCAACCCCAAAGGCCTCATTCCACGTGTGGTCGCAAGCCTTAAAAAGCACTTTCCAGAGCTCGGCCTGCTGACAGACGTGGCGCTCGATCCCTACACTAGTCATGGCCAAGATGGCGTGATTGATGAAAACGGCTATGTCATGAATGACATTACCGTCAAAATCTTGACGCAACAGGCTTTAGTCCAAGCCGAGGCAGGCGTGGATATCGTGGCACCTAGCGACATGATGGACGGTCGCATTGGTGCCATTCGCACAGCGCTTGAAGCCAACAACTTCATCCACACCCGTATCATGGCTTATTCAGCCAAATTCGCCAGTGCGTTTTATGGTCCGTTTAGAGATGCTGTTGGTTCCGCCGCCAATTTGGGTAAGTCCAATAAACTGGTCTATCAAATGGATCCAGGCAACATCGATGAAGCGCTACGCGAAGTCGCGGCCGACCTTCGCGAGGGCGCCGACATGGTGATGGTCAAGCCAGGTATGCCTTATCTGGATGTGCTGCGCCGTGTTAAAGACGCCTTTCACGTGCCGACCTTTGCCTATCAAGTCAGTGGTGAATACGCGATGCTCAAAGCGGCAGCCGCCAATGGGTGGCTTGATCACGACAAGGTCATGATGGAGTCGTTACTGGGCTTTAAACGCGCAGGGGCAGATGGAATTTTGACTTACTTTGCACCTGCTGCCGCCAAACTCCTCAAGGGCTCAACCTAGCTTGCTCAGCCTGGCGCAATCGCAAGCGCCCGGCAAAAAACCAAGCAAGCAATGGCAAACCAATAATCCCTACAGGAAACACCGCAGACAAACCAAAGCTGTCACCCAACCAGGCACAGGCCGCCACCCCGAGCGACTGGCCTAAAAACAAACAAGACGCAAATAACGACACCGCTGAACCACGGGCAGACGGTGCCATTTGCGTCGCATGCGTTTGTAACACTGCGTGCAAAAAGTAATAACCTAAACCAGACAAGACGCTCGCCAACACACCCCAATACCAAACTGTTGAAAGCATAAAGACGCCATAGGCAACTGCCATGGTGATCCCACCTATCAGCGCCAATCTGCGCTCACCCAACCACGTCACAAACTGGTTCGCACGAATCGCATAAATAAAAGCGCCAAGCGCGAAAAAACCACTAATCATGCCAGCCCACGAAACTGGGATACCATGACGCTCATGCAAAAAGGCGGGCACAAAAGCAAGAGGGCCAAAGACAAAAATACCTTCGATACATACGATCACCAAGACCATGACGGCCCAGCGCGTAGACACCACTTGTTTCAGGGGACCGAGAATACTCGAGCTTTGAGACGGTACATGAGACTTTTCAGGCACACTGTTACGTCGTGAAATCAACAAGCCGCCCACAATAAAATACACGGCAGCCATCCAGACAAAGGCCCAACGCCAGCCAATCGTATCAGCGAAAACTCCCCCGAGCAATTGGCCGAGCGCAAGACCAGAAATCGAGCCGAGCAAAAATCGTGCAAGCGTTGCCTGCCTCTGCTCATAGGGCACATGGTCGCCAATCCAGGCCATCGAGAGAGGCACAATTGCCGCGGCGATTGCACCTGAAATTAACCGACCAAGTTCAATCACCTCCAAACTGGGTGCGAATACAACAATCAAAGCGCCAATCGCGCAACCAAGCGTTGCCCAAGACACCACACGAAACTTGCCATAACGATCGCCAAGCGGTCCGTAAAAAAATTGCATGACTCCATAAGCAATCGCAAACCAAGTCACTGTGCCAGATGTCTGCGCCGTTCGAACACCAAACTCTTCTGCGAAAACAGGCAATAACGGATCACAAATTCGAAAAGAGGTGGTTGCCGCACAGGCTGCTAAAGCAAACAAAATAATGACCGATGTTGTCGACTTTGGGTTTTCGTTCTTTGGTTGATCCGTATTGTCCAAGTCGTGGTCCCGTGCTTGCGTCATGTAGTCTCTGGTTTAAGTCTTTTATTTGTTATTTTTACTTTAGTGCACGATCCAAGGTCGCGGTAAACCGTGTGGCGTCCTGAAAACCTACCACCCTCACATCTTTTCTTTCGTAACCCCCGGGGTTAAAGAAAATAATACCCGGAGGTCCAAACAGACGAAATTTTTTCATCAAGGCACGATCATCTGCATTGTTTGCGGTGACATCGACCTTTAACAACAGCATCTGATTCATGCGTTGCATAACGCGCGGATCAACAAACGTAAAGGCTTCCATTTCTTTGCAGGAAATACACCAGTCCGCATAAAAATCTAACATCACGGGGCGCGTCGACTGTACAAGTAATTGCTCAAGCTCCGCGACGGTTCTGACAAGTTGAAAACTTGGAGGCCCCGCATTTAAAGCTCCAGGACGTTGCGCCGTTGTTCCGCTGCTATTGACGCTGGGTATCCCGAGAAGTTGCTGCTTGCCTGTTAAGTTCGTGCCGCCGAGTATCGGTCCTTGCGCCGCCACGGGAGTCGCCGTGGGGATACCCGTCATCACCGGATTATTCATCGACAACGACAATGACAAATGATTTAAAGGCTGAAGTAACGAACGTCCACCGCTCGCAACACCTAGAATCCAGAGCGTGCTCAACACGATCAGCAACAAACCCAAGGTTTTACGGCATGCTCCACTTAGACCAGACTCACTCGTGATGGGTTCGAAAGGTCGCAGCAATACGGCTGCAAACATTGCCAGAACAGCCCAGCCCAAAATCTGTACCCAGGTGGGCATTAATGGCGTCACCATCCACCATGCCGTTGCCAATAACAACAAACCAAAAAACTGTTTAACGCCTTCCATCCAGGAGCCAGCGCGCGGCATGAGTTTTCCAGCTGATGCGCCCATTAAGAGTAATGGCACCCCCATACCCCAGGCCATCGCAAACAATGCCGCACCTCCCAGAAAGACATCCCCTGATTGGGAAATGTATAACAATGCGCCCGCCAAAGGTGCGGCGACACACGGTCCTACAATCAGCGCGGATAGAGCGCCCATCAAGATGGACGCACTCATCTTTCCGCCAAGGATATGCGAGTTTTTAGCCATTAACCGTGTCTGAATGAACGAAGGCATTTGAAGTGTATATACATCGAACATCGCAAGCGCCAACAATGCAAGTAGTAGGGCAAACAATCCCAACACCCAGGGGGTTTGTAACCAGGCGGCCAGTCCTGCACCACTCAAACCCGCTGCAATACCAAGAGCCGTATAGATCACTGACATGCCAGCCACATAGCCAAGTGCCAAGGCGAATCCTCGCGCTTTAGAAACATGCTGTTGCTCACCAACCAATAGTACGGAGAGAATCGGCAGCATCGGCAACACACAAGGCGTCAGGGCAAGCAATAATCCCAACACAAAAAACAATAAAACAACCTCGACAGTCCCTGTCGAAGACAAAATATCTGCGAGACCGACGTCATTACTCCCAAAAAAAAGCTCGGACCACGGCCCTTGCTGAATGCGATCAAAAAGTCCAAGCCTATTGGCGGGTGACTGCAACAAGTATCCAATGACTTCTGATGTTGCCTGCATAGGGACAATAAAGTCCATCGGCGGATAGCAAATACCTGCTTCAGCACAACCTTGCCCCGTCACCGTCAACACGAAAGGATTTGTTGGGAGGTCTTTTGGCCAAGATGCGATCGGCAACGTGATGACGGCTTCTTTGAAATACAACTCCATCTTTCGATCAAACGTCGGATCGTGTTTAACCTGACCGACTGGAAATTTGCCCTCACCGAGCTTCACCTTCTGCGTGTCGAGCTTGAACGCAAACTGTTCACGGTACATGTAGTAGCCATTGGCGATCTTAAATTGGAGCTGAATGACGCCGGGTCCTGCCATTTGAACGCGGAGGATAAAAGCCTTTTCCGGATCTAAAAAGTCTTGTTGCTGAGCCCGCACCATTGAAGTAAAAAAAATACTCGACAATACAAACAACATCGCCAGCATTGAATATGTTTTTGAACGCTTACATATGTTTATTGCTGTGCTCATGGTGGCGCTCCTGCCGTCAAACTTCGCACCCAATCTAGATAAGGGCCATATCCACCAACAGCGGGTAAAACAATGGCCTCTGGAATGTCATGGGGATGGAGCTCAACCAGGCGCTCGATCAGGGTATGTTGCTTATTTGCGGTTGTTTTAATAATCATTGGGATTTCTTCGGCACCCTCGATCTCGCCCTTCCAGCTATAAACGGAAAGCATAGACGTACCAATATTGACACACGCTGCGAGCTGTTCTTCGATGAGCAAATGCGCAATGCGTTTCGCCAACAAAAGATCTGGCGCATTGGTCATCACCATTACTACATCTTGCTCAGGCATGTTGATCCGTCTCAAATGACTACAGCTACAATTGTATCGACATACAGATTACTACAGACACAAAAAAGCCTCGGTGATACCGAGGCTTTTAAGTTTAAGCACCAACATGAGCGCTTAGAACAGAATATTTATGCAGTATTTATTCTGCTGCTTCTGAACCTGCCGCTTCATCAACGATAGGACGGTCAACCAATTCCATAAAGGCCATTGGTGCGTTGTCGCCCTGGCGATGTCCCATCTTCAACACGCGTGTGTAACCACCGTTACGACCTACATAACGTGGGCCAATCTCAGCAAACAACTTAACCACGAGCTCACGATCACGCAAACGCGCAAATGCCAGGCGCTTGTTTGCTAAGGTTGGGCTCTTGCCCATCGTGATTAAAGGCTCAACGATGCGACGCAATTCTTTTGCTTTTGGCAACGTTGTCTTGATCGCTTCGTGGGTCAACAGCGCAACAGCCATGTTGCGAAACATCGCAAGACGGTGGCTGCTGGTGCGGTTAAGTTTACGTAATCCATTACCGTGACGCATGATACTTTCCTTATTGAATCTATTAAGAGCAAATTCGCTCAATGTATTCAGCTCTTCGATCAGCAAAAAGATGCTGCGGGCCGATTTGTACTAAGACAGCTCTACAACACTACACTGCTACTTGACTTCATTAAGACTCAGAAGACTTACAGTCCTCTGAGTCATATGTCTTTATGGACGCTCGAGGCCCATAGGTGGCCAGTTTTCCAATTTCATACCCAGAGTCAAACCACGTGCGGCAAGCACTTCTTTAATCTCATTGAGTGACTTACGACCCAAGTTAGGTGTCTTAAGAAGCTCATTCTCAGTACGCTGAATCAAGTCACCGATATAGTAAATGTTTTCAGCCTTGAGGCAGTTAGCGGAACGCACGGTCAACTCAAGATCATCGACTGGACGCAGCAACACTGGATCGATCTGTGGCGCACCACGGCTTGGCGCTTCATAAGAATCACCAGCACCTTCGAGTGCTGCAAACACAGAGATCTGATCCATCAAAATGCGTGCCGATTGACGCACTGCTTCTTCTGGACTGATCACACCATTTGTTTCAACATCTAGCACGAGCTTGTCGAGGTCGGTGCGCTGTTCGACACGTGCGTTTTCTACAGAGTAGCTGACGCGACGCACGGGGCTAAACGAAGCATCCAAAACGATGCGGCCAATGGTGTGGGCGCGATCATCGATCAGCGCACGAACGTTACCTGGAACGTAACCACGGCCTTTTTCAACCTTGATTTGCATTTCCAGTTTGCCTGAGTCTGTCAGGGTCGCGATCACTTGTGAGGGATTCACGATTTCAACATCATGCGGCAGTTCGATATCTGAGGCCAAGACTAACCCTGCGCCTTGCTTGCGAAGAGTCAGCGTCACTTCATCACGGCTATGTAGTTTAAATACCACGCCTTTCAAATTCAACAAGATATCAACGATATCTTCGCGCACACCAGGAATTGTCGAATACTCATGAACAACGCCGGTAATCTGAACTTCAGTCGGCGCGTAACCTGACATCGAAGACAACAGAATGCGGCGCAGCGCGTTTCCAAGCGTGTGGCCGTAGCCGCGCTCGAAGGGTTCCATAATGACTTTGGCGTGATTGGGGCCGACGATTTCGACTTCGATCGAGCGTGGCTTGAGGAAACTTTGTGACATCGCGAAGGTCCTTTTTCAATACCCTCGGCTCGTTACACCGATAAGGCTGATGGAGAAGACTGAAAAATATGTCTGACTAAAAATACATATGGCGTATGCGGCAAATGCGGCATACGCCATTTAGATTTTTGATTAGCGTGAATACAATTCCACAACCATCGATTCATTGATGTCGCGAGCTACATCCGCGCGATCAGGCACTTGCTTGAACGTACCCACCAACTTAGCGGTATCAACTTCACACCATTGGGGAATGCCATTGCCTGAAGCCAAGTCCATCGATTCGCGAATGCGAGACTGAGATTTTGACTTTTCACGAATTGCGATCACATCACCAGACTTGATCAACATCGAAGGAATATCTGCTTTATGACCATTCAACTCAATCGCACGATGTGTGACGAGCTGGCGTGCTTCTGCACGAGTCGAACCAAAACCCATACGATAGACAACGTTGTCAAGACGTGACTCAAGCAATTGGATCAATTGCTCGCCTGTGTTGCCCTTACGACGCTCGGCTTCTGCGAAATATTTACGGAACTGCTTTTCCATAATGCCGTACATACGCTTGAGCTTTTGCTTTTCGCGCAGCTGCAAGCCATAGTCAGAAGTACGTGCACCCGAGGTGCGACCATGCTGACCTGGCTTTGAGTCAAGCTTACACTTTGACTCAAGCGAGCGACGTGCACTTTTTAGAAAGAGATCAATGCCCTCGCGACGCGAGAGTTTACATTTGGGACCGGTATAACGTGCCATGTGGGTTCCCCTTAGATACGACGACGCTTAGGTGGACGGCAACCGTTGTGCGGGACGGGTGTGATATCGGCAATGCTCGAAATCTTAATACCCAACGCGTTCAACGCACGCACTGAAGATTCGCGACCTGGACCGGGGCCCTTGATGCGAACTTCAAGTGTCTTAATGCCGTATTCAATTGCCACTTTTCCAGCTGTTTCTGCGGCAACCTGTGCTGCGAACGGCGTGGATTTACGTGAGCCTTTGAAGCCTGCACCACCAGACGTTGCCCATGACAAGGCATTGCCCTGACGGTCCGTAATGGTGATGATCGTATTGTTAAAAGATGCATGAACGTGCGCAATACCGTCCGAAACATTCTTTTTGACCTTTTTGCGTACGCGATTCGCGACGCCGGCAGAAGCTTTAGCCATCTTCTAATCCTCTTTATTTCTTCAGGCTAGCAGCAGCGCGACGCGGTCCCTTGCGGGTGCGGGCGTTGGTGCGAGTGCGTTGACCACGTACGGGCAAACCGCGCTTATGACGCATGCCACGATAGGTTCCCAGATCGATCAATCGCTTGATCGAGAGCTGAACTTCACGTCGCAGATCTCCTTCGACCGAGAACACACCTACGTGTTCACGGATACGCTCGAGTTCTACGTCGGTAAGATCCTTGACCTTTTTGGTAAAGGGCACACCAGCAGCTTCACAAATTTTGCGAGAGCGAGTGCGACCGATGCCAAAAATGGCGGTCAGGCCGATCTCGGCGTGCTGATGTGGCGGAATGTTGATGCCAGCAATACGGGCCATGACTGTTCCTTGATGTATTAACCTTGACGCTGCTTGTGACGCGGATCGGTGCAAATGACTCGCACCACTCCGTGACGTTTAATAATTTTGCAGTTGCGGCAAATCCGCTTAACCGATGCCATTACTTTCATGGTTGACTCCTGTTATCTTTCGAGACCCGGCCGCTCATTTTGAGCGGAATACGATTCTGGCGCGCGTTAGGTCATAGGGTGTGAGTTCCACTGTGACTTTATCGCCCGGCAAAATCCGGATGTAATGCATACGCATCTTGCCGGAAATATGACCTAATACAACATGGCCATTTTCTAACTTGACACGGAATGTTGCGTTAGGGAGATTCTCAAGAATCTCACCTTGCATCTGAATGACGTCGTCCTTTGACATTGCTCTCGCTTATCTCATTGGTATATTCGCGCCCTTGAAGTTAGCCTTCTTGAGCAATGAATCGTACTGGTGAGACATCATGTAGGCCTGAACCTGTGCCATGAAGTCCATCGTAACTACAACAATAATCAGCAAAGAGGTTCCGCCAAAGTAAAACGGTACATTCCAACGCATGACTAAAAACTCTGGAACCAAACACACCACTGTGATGTACAAAGCACCAGCGAGCGTCAACCGCATCAAAATCTTGTCGATAAATCGTGCTGTTTGCTCACCAGGACGAATCCCTGGAACGAAAGCGCCACTTTTCTTCAAGTTATCTGCGGTCTCTCGGCTATTAAAAACAAGCGCGGTGTAGAAAAAGCAGAAGAAAATAATTGCCGTTGCGTAAAGCGTAAGATAGAGCGGTTGACGTGGGGCCAAAGCAGCCGCCAAATCACCGAGCCATCGCATACTCTCCGCACTGGAAAACCAGCTTGCGATCGTCGCTGGAAATAAAATAATCGATGAAGCAAAGATCGGTGGAATCACACCCGCCATATTCAACTTCAATGGTAGATGTGAAGTCTGACCGCCGTATACCTTATTGCCCACTTGCCGCTTGGCGTAGTTCACAGTGATTTTACGCTGTCCACGTTCAACCAGCACAACAAACGCTGTTACTAGCACAGCTAAAGTGATAATAAATAGGGCGGAAAAACCCGACATTGCATTTGTTCGAACCAAATCAAGCAGCCCTGCTAATGCGCTCGGTAAACCAGACACAATACCTGCAAAAATTAGAATCGAAATACCATTACCCAAACCACGCTCAGTGATTTGCTCACCCAGCCACATCACAAACATCGTACCTGTTACAAGAGTCACGATGGTTGTCAGGCGGAACATTACACCCGGCTCAATGACCAAGCCTGGTTGAGACTCCAAGGCAACAGAAATACCAACTGCCTGAATCAAAGCCAGTACAACCGTTCCATAACGTGTGTATTGTGTAATCTTTCGACGGCCAGCTTCACCGTCCTTTTTAATCGCTTCGAGTGTTGGTACCACCACAGACATCAACTGCATAATGATCGATGCAGAAATGTAAGGCATGATTCCTAAAGCAAAAATCGAGAAACGCTCAAGCGCACCACCTGAAAACATATTGAACAGGCCGAGGATTCCGCCCTGATTTTCACGAAACAAGTCTGCCAAGGAATCTGGGTTGATGCCTGGAACAGGTATATGCGTACCCAGGCGGAAAACCACCAGTGCGAGAACCAGGAACACTAGACGACGCTTTAAATCGCCGTAACGTGAACCTGATTTTCCTGCGGACTGTGCTGTTGCCATTCTTTAATCCGTCTTAAGCGATCGAGCCACCGGCGGCTTCAATTGAAGCACGCGCACCAGCTGAAGCACCAATACCCTTGAGGGACACTTTACGTGACAGTTCGCCAGATTTAAAAACCTTGACGTAACGCACTTGCGTACCCACTACGCCTGCCTGCTTAAGCACTTGCACGTCGACTTCTTCGACAGGCAATGACTGTAAGTCAGACAAACGAATCTGTGCATACAGATGACCGTCTAATGTAGAGAAGCCACGTTTAGGCAAGCGACGCTGCAAAGGCATTTGACCGCCTTCAAAACCGACTTTATGAAAACCACCCGTACGTGACTTTTGACCTTTGTGGCCGCGACCGGATGTTTTACCTAAGCCTGAACCGATACCGCGACCGACACGACGTTTTGCGTGTGTTGAGCCTTCGGCTGGCTTGATTGTGTTTAATTGAGTAATCGACATCGTGATTCCTTTCAGACGTCCGAAGCAGTCACGAGATAATCAACTTTGTTGATCATTCCGCGAACTTCAGGAGTGTCTTTGAGCACTTTGCTGCTGTTGACACGACGCAAACCAAGGCCACGAACGGTGTCGCGATGGTCTTGCTTGGTACCGATGGTCGAACGGACCAGGGTGACTTTGACTTGTTTTTCAGCCATGACTTACCCCAAAATCTCTTCGACGGTCTTGCCGCGCTTGGCAGCAACATCCGACGGTGTGAGCGAATTGCGCAGGCCGTTAAGCGTGGCACGAACCATGTTGTAAGGGTTGCTCGAACCGAGGCTTTTTGCCACGACGTTACGCACACCCATCACATCAAAAATAGCGCGCATTGGGCCACCGGCAATCACGCCAGTACCTTCAGCAGCAGGCGAAATCAGTACTGTCGACGCACCGTGCTTGCCAACGACTGTATGGTGAAGCGTGCCGTTCTTGAGTGCAACCTTGAACAGTTCGCGACGCGCCTGTTCCATTGCCTTTTGAACCGCCACGGGCACTTCACGCGCCTTACCCTTACCCATACCGACTCGACCATCGCCATCACCGACCACGGTCAGTGCGGCAAAGCTCATAGTACGACCACCTTTAACGACTTTACTGACGCGGTTAACCGCGATCATCTTTTCGCGAAGGCCGTCATCACGCTCTTCAGGGGCGTTCTTGCGTTGTTCTTTAGCCATTTGACTTGTTCCTCGCTTAAAACTTCAGGCCGGCTTCACGCGCGGCATCGGCCAAGGCTTTTACACGGCCGTGGTAACGGAAACCTGAACGATCGAAAGCGACAAGCTCAATACCAGCAGCTTTTGCTTTCTCTGCCACACGCTTACCAATCAATGTGGCAGCGGCGACATTGCCACCAACACCTGACTGACCTGCGAGTTGCTGACGCACTTCTGGCTCAACAGTCGATGCCGATACCAAAACGCGGTCGCCTTCGGGTGAAATAATGTTTGCATAAATGTGCAGATTCGAGCGAAAAACTTGAAGGCGATTAACTCGCAACTCAGCGATTTTCTTACGCGTCGGAACAGCACGACGCAAACGGGAAATTTTTTTGTCCATGATCTTTCCTTGTTTGCGCGATTATTTCTTCTTGGTTTCTTTGATGATGACATGCTCATCGACGTAACGTACACCCTTGCCCTTGTAAGGCTCTGGTGGACGATATGCGCGGATTTCAGCAGCCACCTGACCAACTACCTGCTTGTCCGAACCCTTCAGAACAATTTCTGTCTGGGTAGGGCATTCGGCTTTTACGCCTTCAGGCATGGGATGGACAACATCATGTGAAAACCCAAGTTGCAATTTGATCGCGTTACCCTGGATAGCGGCGCGGTAACCCACACCAACCAGAGTCAACTTACGCTCGAAGCCTTTGCTAACACCAGTAACCATGTTCGCAACGAGTGCGCGTAAAGTACCTGACATTGCTTTTGCTTCGCGGGAGTCATTCGCAACGATAAATGAAAGCTTTCCGCCATCTTCGTTGACAATGACATTACCAATTAGAGTCTGGCTCAATGTGCCCAAAGGTCCTTTTACGGAAATTTGATTGGCAGTGATTGTCGCCTCTACACCTTTTGGCAACTCAACTGGATATTTAGCAATACGTGACATTTGGTTTTCTCCTTAAGCCACGTAGCAGAGGACTTCGCCGCCCACGCCATTGGCGCGTGCTTTACGATCAGTCATCACACCACGTGAAGTGGAGACAATTGCCACACCCAAGCCATTCATCACCTGAGGAATGCTTCCATTGCCTTTGTAAATACGCAAGCCAGGGCGCGAAACACGTTCGATGCGCTCGATGACTGGACGACCAGCGTAATACTTAAGCGTGATTTCAAGTTCAGGCTTTTGGGCCGTACCTTTAATCGTAAATCCGTCTACATAACCTTCGTCCTGAAGCACGGCAGCAATGGCCACCTTGAGCTTGGAGGAGGGCATGGTCACCGATGTTTTATCTACCTGCTGCGCATTACGAATGCGTGTCAGCATATCGGCGATAGGGTCGCTCATGCTCATATTTTATTCTCCTACCAGCTAGCTTTGGTCATGCCGGGAATTTCACCCTTCATAGCCAATTCACGTAGTTTCATACGGCCAAGTCCGAACTTGCTAAACACACCACGTGCGCGGCCTGTAATCGCACAGCGATTACGCTGACGACTTGGACTCGCATTACGTGGTAGTTGCTGAAATTTCAGCCGCGCTTCGTAGCGCTCTTCGTCGGTCTTGGATGAATCATCGATAATCGCCTTGAGAGCAGCGCGCTTGGCAGCAAATTTCTCTGCAGTCATTTTGCGCTTGATATCACGATTAATCATTGAAAGTTTAGCCACGTCTGCGCTCCTTAGTTGCGGAACGGGAAGCTAAAGGCTGTTAACAGCGCCTTGGCTTCTTCGTCTGTCTTAGCGGTTGTGGTGATGCTGATATTCATCCCACGCAACACGTCGATTTTGTCGTATTCAATTTCAGGGAAAATGATTTGCTCTTTCACCCCGATGTTGTAGTTGCCGCGACCGTCAAACGCACGACCTGAAATACCACGGAAGTCACGGACGCGAGGCAGTGCCACGGAGACCAGACGATCTAGGAATTCATACATACGCTGACCGCGCAATGTCACCATACAACCAATTGGATAATCTTCGCGGATTTTGAAGCCTGCGATCGCCTTTTTAGTTTTGGTAATCACTGGTTTTTGACCGGCAATTTTTGTCAGATCAGACACAGCATGATCAATGACTTTTTTATCAGCAACGGCTTCAGAGACACCCATGTTCAAGGTGACTTTCATCACGCGAGGAACCTGCATCACGCTCTTGTAGCCAAACTGCTCGCTCAGTGCGGGAGCAATTTTCTGCAAATAGAGATCTTGGAAACGAGACATTTTATTCGCCCCTTAAGCTTTCGCGCCAACGGTCTCGCCGCTGGAACGAAAAATACGCACGTTGCGACCGTCTACTTCTTTAAACCCAACGCGATCACCTTTGCCGGTGGCGGGATTGAAGAGCGCAATGTTCGAAATATGAATCGGCATTGTCTTTTCGATAATGCCGCCTGTTGTGCCTTGCATCGGATTAGGCTTGACGTGTTTTTTGACCATGTTGATGCCTTCAACCAATACATGGTCTTCATCAAGACGGGCCAACACAGTACCACGACGCTTTTTGTCACGACCTGTCAGAACGACGACTTCGTCGCCTTTGCGGATTTTGTTCATTTACGGCTCCTTACAGCACTTCGGGCGCCAAGGACACGATCTTCATGAACTTTTCGCCACGCAATTCGCGCGTAACGGGTCCAAAGATACGCGTGCCAATGGGCTCGAGTTTGGCGTTGAGCAAAACGGCAGCATTGCCACCGAAGCGAATACGTGAACCGTCTTTACGACGAACACCATGTGCCGTACGAACGACAACAGCGTTATAAATTTCACCTTTCTTGACACGGCCGCGTGGGGCCGCATCCTTGACGGTAACCTTGATAACATCGCCGATAGCGGCATAGCGGCGCTTTGAGCCACCTAGTACCTTGATACACATGACTGAACGTGCGCCAGTGTTATCGGCCACGTCTAACGTGGTCTGCATTTGGATCATGATTTTTCCTGTTCCAACTTAACCAAAAAAACTACTCGCCTCAGGCTTGCAGTTTAATCAGTCAGTTTTGGTCCCGTTAGGTGCCACAGAGCACCCTGGGTTGAAATCTGCTTATTATT
Organism: Bordetella parapertussis; assembly: GCA_945897365.1. Classification (GTDB taxonomy): domain Bacteria; phylum Pseudomonadota; class Gammaproteobacteria; order Burkholderiales; family Burkholderiaceae_B; genus Zwartia; species Zwartia parapertussis_A. The sequence continues at coordinate 222,182 of CAMDFD010000004.1, forward strand.
CCTTCGTTCACACTGTGTATTTCAGCTTTTTGGCTTTAATCACTCGATGCGAATTACGGGACAGCTGTGCAGTATATCCTATTATTTTTTTTTGTGCAAGTCTGTTTAAGATATGTCATATTATCTACCTACCGTTCATGCCTTTTTTATTGTCGTATTGGAATCCTTATGTACCCAAAACAGTCTTTGTATATCAATGGTGAGTTTATCTCCGGCGAAGGCCGAAAGACCCAGACCATCATCAATCCTGCTACTCAGGAAGTTCTTGGTCATCTCCCACATGCTAACCAGGCCGATCTTGACATGGCACTTCAGTCTGCCGAGTTGGCTTTTGCTAGCTGGAAAAAATCCTCTCCCATGGAACGTTCAGCTATTTTACGTAAGGTTGGTCAATTTACTCGCGAACGTGCGCAAGAAATTGCCCGCAATATGACCCTCGATCAAGGCAAACCCCTCGCGGAGGCTCTTGGAGAGGTTGTTGGCTGCGCGGATCACTGCGATTGGCATGCTGAAGAATGTCGACGTATTTATGGACGTGTCGTTTTGCCTAGAAATTCTGACGTTCGTCAGCTCGTCTTGAAAGAACCAATTGGAGTTTGTGTCGCTTTCACTCCTTGGAACTTCCCCTATAACCAGGCTATTCGCAAAATTTGTGCCGCTGTCGGTGCGGGTTGTACCGTTATTCTCAAAGGCCCTGAGGACTCACCCAGCGCTGTCATGGCGATTGCTCAAATGTTCCATGATGCTGGCCTTCCTCCTGGTGTGTTGAATCTTGTTTGGGGTGAGCCTGCCAAGGTTTCAGACTATTTGATTCGCTCGCCTATTAGTCGCAAGGTTTCATTTACTGGCTCAGTCCCTGTTGGCAAACAGCTTGCAGCCCTTGCTGGTGCTCATATGAAGCGTGTGACCATGGAACTTGGTGGTCATTCGCCCGTCATCGTTTTTGATGATGCAGATATTGATCGCGCTGCCACCATGCTTGCGAAATTCAAAATCAGAAATGCTGGCCAAGTTTGTGTATCACCAACGCGCTTTTATGTTCAGAAAAAGGCCTACGATAAGTTTCTTGCCAAGTTTCTCGATGTTCTCAAAACCGTCAAGGTAGGTAATGGCTTGGATGAAGGCGTTGAGATGGGTCCACTCGCCCATGAGCGTCGTGTCCCCGCGATCAGTAGATTTGTCGAAGATGCGCGCAAAAGAGGTGCAACAATCGAACTTGGTGGTGATGCGATAAGTGGTAAAGGTTTCTTCTTTCCACCCACAGTTATTACTGGCCTGAAAGATGACGCTTTGTTGATGACCGAAGAGCCATTTGGTCCGATTGCACCTGTCGTGCCTTTTGACAATATCGACGAGGTCATTATCCGTGCTAACAGCTTGCCATTTGGGCTGTCTTCTTACATCTTTACCAACTCTTTACAGATTGCAACAAAGATTTCAAATTCTATTGAAGCAGGTATGGTCAACATTAATCATTTCGGTAGTGCCTTGCCAGAAACACCCTTTGGTGGAATCAAGGATAGCGGCATTGGAAGTGAAGGTGGTTCAGAAACATTTGATGGGTACCTCGTCACCAAATTTGTTACACACATTTGATGACTTTGCCGTGCGCTCTTTGTGAGCGCACAAAAAAAAAGCGACGATTAACTCGTCGCTTTTTTTCTTACAGATTGGACTTTAGATTTCGCGAGCTGCTTCGATCAATTTCATTGCAGTCCAAGATTTGGAGCGCGAAATGGGTCGGCCTTCTGCGATTTCAACTGTATCGCCTTCGTTGTACTGATTGGTTTCGTCATGTGCCTTGTATTTTGCAGAGCGCATGATGATCTTGCCAAGCATTGGATGCTTAACACGACGCTCGACCAGCACCACGATGGTTTTATCCATCTTGTTGCTAACGACCTTACCAACCAACGTACGCTGACGCTTGGGTTTTGTAGCTTGAGCTGTGGTCATATTATGATCCCGCCTTCTCAGTCATCAATGTACGTACGCGAGCAATATCGCGACGTACTTTGCTGATTTGAGTGTGATTGGTGAGCTGCTGTGTAGCCCGCTGCATACGCAGACCGAACTGGGCCTTCAGCAGGCTTTCGAGCTCTTGTCCGAGCTCGGCGGTTGTTTTTGCACGAAGTTCGCTTGCTTTCATATCGATTCCTTAAGATCCGAGGTGACGCGCGACGAACGTTGTGGAGATTGGAAGCTTAGCAGCCGCCAGGCGAAACGCCTCACGTGCAATTTCTTCACTCACACCTTCCATTTCGTACAACACTTTACCTGGTTGGATTTCAGCAACCCAGTACTCTGGATTACCTTTACCGTTACCCATCCGCACTTCAGCCGGTTTCTGTGAAATAGGCTTGTCAGGAAAGATACGGATCCAAATACGTCCACCACGTTTAATGTGACGGTTAATCGCACGACGTGCGGATTCGATTTGACGGGCAGTTAAACGACCACGACCAGTGGCCTTTAAACCGAACTCGCCAAACGAAACGTCAGCGCCGCGCGTAGCAAGACCCGTATTACGGCCTTTTTGCTCTTTGCGATATTTCCTGCGTGCTGGTTGCAGCATGCTTATTCTCCTTCGGGCGCAGGCGCAGCGGCATCAGCCTTGCGCGGTGCACGACCACGTCCAGCGGGACGAGCTGCCGGACGACCACCTTCGGGCTTGTCAGCACGAGGGGCACGACGCGGACGGCGCTCTTCTTCGCGGGGCGCAACGGTTTCAACAGGCATTTCGCCGTTAGGTAACATGTCGCCTTTATAGACCCAGACTTTGATGCCAATCACACCATAGGTGGTGTGGGCCTCAGAAGTACCATAGTCAATATTTGCACGCAATGTATGGAGTGGCACGCGACCTTCACGATACCATTCTGTACGTGCGATCTCGATACCATTCAAGCGGCCTGCGCTCATGATCTTGATGCCCAGAGCACCCAGACGCATTGCATTTTGCATGGCGCGCTTCATGGCACGACGGAACATGATCCGCTTTTCTAGCTGTTGCGAAATAGAATCCGCAATCAGCTGAGCATCGGTTTCCGGTTTGCGAATTTCTTCGATGTTGACGTGAACGGGAACGCCCATCAAACGCTGCAAATCAGCCTTGAGGCCTTCGATGTCCTCGCCACGCTTTCCAATCACGACGCCCGGGCGAGCCGAGTAAACCGTAATACGCGCGTTTTTAGCAGGACGCTCGATGACCACACGGCCAACAGATGCGCTTTTAAGTTTCTTTTTGAGGTATTCGCGAACGCGGATATCAGAGGCAAGCATGCCACCGAAATCTTTATCGTCTGCGTACCACTTCGAGCCCCAATTACGTGTAACCGCAAGGCGGAACCCAATCGGGTGAATTTTCTGACCCATCGTGACTCCTTAGGCTCCGACCTTCACAGTAATGTGGCAGGTCTGCTTTTCAATCTGGTTACCGCGCCCTTTGGCTCGTGCGGAAAAGCGCTTCATCGACTCGGCCTTATCCACAAAAATCGTGGTGACCTTAAGTTCGTCGATATCTGCACCGTCGTTGTGCTCGGCATTGGCGATTGCTGATTCAACAGCTTTCTTCAAGATGCCTGCGGCCTTCTTATTTGTGAAGGTCAGGATGTTCAATGCCTGAGCAACAGACTTGCCACGGATAAGATCCGCAACGAGTCGTGTTTTCTGGGCAGAGATATGCACCCCACGGATAATGGCTTGAGTTTCCATGGATTACCTCTTTGCCTTTTTGTCTGCTGCGTGACCTTTGAAGGTACGAGTCAGCGCAAACTCACCGAGTTTATGTCCAACCATGTTCTCGTTGATATAAACGGGAACGTGTTGGCGACCGTTATGAACAGCAATCGTCAGACCAATAAAGTCTGGCAAGATCGTTGAACGACGTGACCAAGTTTTGATCGGCTTTTTGCCCTTTTCGGCGATTGCTACCTCGACCTTTTTGATCAAATGTGCATCGACGAATGGGCCTTTCTTGACTGAACGTGACATGATTCGCCCTCTTATTTACGCTTGCGGCGCTGGACGATCATATTGTCCGTCCGCTTGTTGCTACGAGTCTTGTAACCCTTAGCTGGGGTACCCCATGGACTGCGTGGCTCGCCGCCTTCGCCGGTACGACCTTCACCACCACCGTGTGGGTGGTCAACCGGGTTCATTGCGACACCACGTACCGTGGGACGAATACCGCGCCAACGAACTGCACCGGCTTTGCCAATTTGGCGCAAGCTGTGCTCTTCGTTGCCAACTTCACCGATCGTTGCTCGGCATTCGATGTGCACGCGACGGACCTCACCTGAGCGCAGGCGAACCTGAGCGTAAGTACCTTCGCGAGCCAACAGAACTGCCGAGGCGCCAGCTGAACGTGCCATTTGGGCACCTTTACCAGGCAACATTTCGATACAGTGAATCGTTGTACCCACCGGGATATTGCGAATAGGCAGTGTATTGCCTGCGCGGATGGGGGCTTCGATGCCCGACAACAGCGTAGCACCTACCTCAAGACCACGAGGAGCAATAATGTAACGACGCTCACCATCTGCATAACAAAGCAAAGCGATGTGTGCTGTGCGGTTAGGGTCGTATTCTAAGCGTTCGACTTTTGCAGGAATGCCGTCTTTGTTGCGACGGAAATCCACAAGTCGGTAGTGCTGCTTATGACCACCGCCACGATGACGAATTGTGATGTGGCCGTTGTTATTACGACCAGAACCACGAATCTGTTTTTCAAGCAACGAAGCAACCGGTTTGCCTTTGTGCAGCGTCGGTGTGACCACCTTTAGCATGCCGCGACGACCGGGCGAGGTTGGCTTAACTTTTAAGAGAGCCATTTAGTTGACCTCCGCCAGGTTGATTTCTTGACCTTCTTTGAGCGAAACATAGGCCTTACGCTCGTTGCGACGGCGACCGACGAAACGACCGAAACGCTTTGCTTTACCTTTGCGGTTTAAAACCTGAACTGCGTCGACTTGCACTTTGAAGAGCAACTCAACAGCAGCTTTGATTTCAGGTTTAGTCGCATCAGCAATCACACGAAAAGCGACCTGATTATTCTTCTCTGCAACAAACGTGGCTTTTTCTGTCACGATTGGTGCCAAGATGATTTGCATTAGACGATGATCGTTCATGCCAGCATCTCCTCGAGTTGAGCGATGGCCGGCTTAGTGATCAGCACTTTTTTGTAGTGGATCAACGAGAGCGGATCGGCATTGCGCGGCTCGACGACAGCAACATGCGGCAAATTGCGCGTCGCGAGGTAAAGGTTTTCATCGACTGAATCGGTGATGATCAACACAGACTCCATTCCCAAACTTTTGAGCTTTTCAGCTGCCAGCTTGGTCTTTGGCGACTCAAGTGTGAATGAATCAACGATTGAAATACGGTCTTCGCGAGCTAACTGGGAAAGAATCGAACGGATACCCGCACGATACATTTTCTTGTTCACTTTTTGAGTGAAGTTTTCTTCAGGCGAATTTGGGAATGCTCGACCACCACCACGCCACAAGGGCGAGGATGTCATACCAGCACGGGCGCGGCCTGTGCCTTTTTGATTAAATGGCTTTTTAGTCGAGTGACGAACTGCATCGCGACCTTTTTGAGCACGGTTACCTGAGCGCGCATTCGCCTGGAAGGCAATAACGATCTGGTGAACGAGTGCTTCGTTGAAATCACGACCAAACACAGTGTCAGGCGCTGCAAATGTTGCAGAAGATTGACCTTGGTCATTTAGGAGCTTGATATCCATGGATTAGGCTCCCTTTTTAGCAGGTGCTTTGACTGCCGGACGCACGAGAATGTCTCCGCCAGCATAGCCAGGGACTGCGCCCTTAACCATCAGCAGACCACGCTCAGCGTCAACACGGACGACGTCAAGGTTTTGCACGGTGCGGGTGTCGTCACCGAGGTGACCTGACATGCGCTTACCGGGGAAAATACGACCAGGATCTTGCGCTTGACCAATCGAACCAGGCACGCGATGCGAACGGCTGTTACCGTGAGATGCGCGCTGTGATTTGAAGTGGTGACGTTTGATTGTGCCGGCGAAACCTTTACCAATCGTGGTGCCAGTGACGTCGACTTGCTGGCCGGCTTCGAACACGCTCTCAACAGCGACCACGCTACCAGGCGTGAATTCGGCTGCGCGAGCAGGATCGAGACGGAATTCTTTGAGGATGCTACCGGCCTCTACACCAGCTTTGGCGTAATGACCTGTTTGTGGCTTGGCTACACGGGAAGCGCGACGAGCGCCGTAAGCGACTTGAATGGCGGCGTAGCCGTCAGACTCAAGTGACTTTACCTGGGTGACGCGGTTGTTCGACACGTCCAGTACTGTCACGGGGATGGACTCGCCATCTTCCGTAAAAATACGGGTCATGCCGACCTTGCGGCCCACCAGCCCAAGCCGATGTGCGGCAGGCGTGGGTGTCGATTTCGACATCGTTTTCTCCGGGGTAAAAACCCGATACCCGACTTCGATTGGTCGGGACTGATAAAACCCGAATATTTCGGGCGCTTTTTTAGCACTTTAAGTGCTTATTTCTCACTAAATTTCAGCAAGTCTTATATTCTAGCACCAAAGATGGCTGCATTGCAAGCCAAATCGACTTGCCACATAACAATCATGCGGAACTAAATCTTTAAATATTTACTGAAGTGCGATTTCTACGTCAACACCGGCTGGCAAATCGAGGCGCATTAGTGCATCAACTGTTTTATCAGTTGGGTCAACAATGTCCATCAGGCGCTGATGTGTACGAATCTCGAACTGATCGCGAGATGTTTTGTTAACGTGTGGTGAACGCAGCACGTCGTAACGACGGATACGTGTTGGAAGAGGAACCGGTCCTCGTACCACTGCACCGGTACGCTTGGCCGTATCAACGATCTCTGCAGCCGACTGATCAATAAGTTTGTAATCAAACGCTTTCAGACGGATACGGATTTTTTGATTTTTCATGGCGATTCTCAAAGAGCGATATGCTGCGAGCGATTAAGCTCGCAGCGAAACAATTTACTTCAGGATTTTAGCAACGACTCCGGCGCCGACTGTGCGGCCACCTTCGCGGATTGCAAAACGCAGACCTTCTTCCATCGCAATCGGTGCGAGCAGCTTTACTGTCATCCCAACGTTGTCACCTGGCAGCACCATTTCTTTGTCTGCTGGCAA